>NZ_JBVIEE010000006.1:17652-444246 GCF_055572015.1 Streptomyces sp. NPDC030840
ACGGGTGTCGTCGTCCCCCGATCCGTCGGTGGTGGGTGAGTCGGTTTCGGTGACGGCGACGGTGGCGCCGGTGTCGCCGGGTGCGGGGACGCCGACGGGCACGGTCACGTTCGACTTCGGTGACGGGTCGCCTGCTGTCACCCAGACCCTCGCCGGGGGAACCGTGACAGCCAACCACACCTACACGGACGTGGCGGGGAGCCCCTACACCATCAGCGTCTCGTACGGCGGGGACGCGGACTTCGCCGGTGCCACGGGCACGGACACCCAGACGGTGAACCAGGCGACGACCACGGCCACGGTGTCGTCGTCCCCCGATCCGTCGGTGGTGGGTGAGTCGGTGTCGGTGACGGCGACGGTGGTGGCGGACGCCCCGGGTGCGGGGACGCCGACGGGGACGGTGGTCTTCGACTTCGGCGACGGTTCGGGGACGACCACCGCGACAGTGGCGGGCGGGGTGGCCACGGCCACCCACACCTACACCACGACGACCGGCAGCCCGTTCACCATCAGCGCGGCCTACGGCGGGGACGCGAACTTCGCCGGCGACACCGCGACGGACACCCACGTGGTGAACCAGGCGACGACCACGGCCACGGTGTCGTCGTCCCCCGATCCGTCGGCGGTGGGCGAGTCGGTGACGGTGGCGGCGACGGTGGTGGCGGACGCCCCGGGTGCGGGGACGCCGACGGGGACGGTGGTCTTCGACTTCGGCGACGGTTCGGGAACGACCACCGCGACAGTGGCGGGCGGGGTGGCCACGGCCACCCACACCTACACCACGACGACCGGCAGCCCGTTCACCATCAGCGCGGTCTACGGCGGGGACGCGGACTTCACCGGCGACACCGCGACGGACACCCACGTGGTGAGCTGAACAGTCACGTGGTGAGGCAGGAGGCCCGGCGCCCAGCCACAGCAGCGACCGGGCCTCCCTCGGGGAGCGGGGCCCGACCGGCAACACCGGTCGGGCGCCGCCCCTTTGTACGGGCGCCGACCGGATGGGCGGGTGTCAGGGACCCGTCGCGTGCAGAGTGGCCGCCGGGTCGTTCACCGGCTGGGGCGTGCCGGTGAGGTCCAGCACGAACAGAGGGACACCGAGGGCGTCCGCGCGGGTGCGGGCGTCCTCGGCGTACCCGGCCAGGGAGATGTAGACGCAGTCCGCCGGCTCCGTCATGGCTGTCAGCCACAGGCACTCCACGTCGCGCACCGAGGCGGGGCGGATCGTCGGGTCGACCTGGGCCAGCAGTCCGCACGCGGCCAGCCGGATGCCGGACGGGGGCCGCTCGTCGGCGCGCCGGATGTCCCCGTAACCCAGCCAGTGGAGGTAGAGGGCGGCGGCGGTGACGACGTCCCGGGCGGTGTGGATGGTCACGGGGTGGAAGGCGGGGCGGCCCTCGGGCGGGTCCGCCTCGGGGAGGGGCGGCGCGGACCGCGGAGGGCCGGGGGAACTTCCCGGGCGACGGGTGACCGGAAGGCCTCCCCTGACCGGGACCCGCAGCACCGTCCCACAGGAGCAGCCCAGTTCCGGATGCGGCCACTCGTCCAGCCGGCCGCAGGACGCGCAGCGCACGCCGACCCACTCCTCGTCCCAGACGCGGTGGACGAGCTCGGTGGGCGGGGCGCCCTGGTCCAGCGCCGGGGTCACCGGGGCGCCGCACGCGCAGGGATAGGCCGGCGCGGCGTAGACGTGCTCGCGCCGACAAGCCGGACAGCGCACCGGCACGCTCTCGGACATGGCCCACTCCACGGCGTCGCGTCGTAACAGCGCTCCCATCGTGCTCCCGCCGGGGCCCGCTTGTCCGGCTCTTGACGGCCTTCGGCGCACCTCATAACCTCGATTTCAGATAGCAGAAAAGAATTTCCGCAATGTGGAATCAGCGGAAGTGAGAGGGAATCATGTGCCGCGCGGGCGCGACGGGTGCGCATCCGACAGCCGAAGCAGGAGTACGAGATGGCTCGAATGACCGCCGCTCGCGCGGCAGTTGAGATCCTCAAGCGTGAGGGCGTGACCGACGCGTTCGGCGTCCCGGGCGCGGCGATCAATCCATTCTACGCGGCGCTCAAGGCCTCCGGCGGGATCACTCACACCCTCGCCCGCCATGTCGAGGGCGCCTCGCACATGGCGGAGGGCTACACGCGCACCGCACCGGGCAACATCGGCGTCTGCATCGGTACGTCCGGGCCCGCCGGAACCGACATGATCACCGGGCTCTACTCCGCGACGGGCGACTCGATCCCGATCCTCTGTGTCACGGGCCAGGCCCCCACCGCCATGATCCACAAGGAGGACTTCCAGGCCGTCGACATCGCGGCCATCGCCAGGCCGGTCACCAAGATGGCCGTCACCGTGCTGGAGGCGGCGCAGGTGCCGGGTGTCTTCCAGCAGGCCTTCCACCTCATGCGCTCCGGACGCCCCGGGCCCGTCCTCGTCGACCTGCCCGTCGACGTCCAGCTCACCGAGATCGAGTTCGACCCCGAGACGTACCAGCCGCTGCCGGTCTACAAGCCGGCCGCCGGCCGGGCCCAGATCGAGAAGGCCCTCACCCTCCTCGGCGACTCCGAACGGCCGCTGATCGTCGCAGGCGGCGGTGTCATCAACGCGGACGCCTGTGAACTGCTCGTGGAGTTCGCCGAGTTGACCGGCGTCCCGGTCGTCCCCACCCTCATGGGCTGGGGCGCCGTCCCCGACGACCACGAGCTGAACGCCGGCATGGTCGGCCTGCAGACCTCTCACCGCTACGGCAACGCGACGTTCCTGGCGTCCGACTTCGTCCTCGGCATCGGCAATCGCTGGGCCAACCGCCACACGGGCCGCCTCGACGTCTACACGGCCGGCCGGACGTTCGTGCACGTCGACATCGAACCCACCCAGATCGGCCGCGTCTTCGCCCCCGACTACGGCATCACCTCCGACGCCAGGGCCGCGCTGGAGCTGTTCGTGGAGGCGGCCCGGGAGTCGAAGGAGGCCGGCCGGCTGCCCGACCGGTCCGGCTGGGCCGCCGCCGTGCAGGAGAGGAAGGCCCGCCTCCAGCGCCGTACGCACTTCGACGACATCCCCATCAAACCGCAGCGCGTGTACGAGGAGATGAACAGGGTGTTCGGCCCGGAAACCCGGTACGTCACCACGATCGGCCTCTCACAGATCGCCGGCGCCCAGATGCTGCACGTCCACCGGCCGCGCCACTGGATCAACTGCGGGCAGGCCGGCCCCCTCGGCTGGACCGTCCCCGCCGCGCTCGGCGTCGCCAAGGCCGACCCCGAGGCGCTGGTCGTCGCGCTCTCCGGCGATTACGACTTCCAGTTCATGATCGAGGAGCTGGCCGTGGGGGCGCAGCACAAGATCCCGTACGTCCACGTCCTGGTCAACAACTCCTACCTGGGCCTGATCCGCCAGGCACAGCGGGCCTTCGGCATCGACTTCGAGGTCAACCTGGAGTTCGAGAACATCAACTCGCCCGAGCTGGGCGTCTACGGCGTCGACCACGTCAAGGTCGCCGAGGGACTCGGCTGCGGTGCGATCCGCGTGACCGACCCGAACGAGCTCCGCCCCGCCTTCGAGCAGGCGAGGAAGCTGGCCGCCGAACACCGGGTCCCGGTCGTCGTCGAGGTGATCCTGGAACGCGTCACCAACATCTCGATGTCCACGACCAACGACATCGGCGATGTCGTCGAGTTCGAGGAGATCGCCACCGAGCCGTGGCACGCGCCCACGTCGGTCAGGAGGCTGAAGGTCTGACGCTCGGCACGCCCCGCGACGGGGCGGCCGCCGTGCTCGACGCTTCCTGGCGCCCACACGGTGACGGTGTCGCCCCCTCACGCCCACGCGGGACGCTCCGCGCCTGCGGCGACCGCCGTGGTGGCGCGGAGCCCACCCGGCAGCGGTGTGACCTCGCGTTCCGCGAGCCGCTTCGTCGCACCGCTGCTCAGGGTTCCCCCGTATCCCCGTTCCCTCGTTCCCCCGTTTCGAGGCCCGCCGCCCCCGTGCCGGCGGGCCTCATGTGCCGAGAATGTGCCCGTCCCCGGGGGCTGTTGAAGCCTCCGGGCGTGTCTTCAGAGCTTGATTTGAGGGTGACGTAGACGGGCTACGTACGGGGGCGTACGCGCGACGGTGTGTCAGACCCGGGCGCCGGAGAGGCGCTCCACGGCGCGCAGCAGGGCCGAGTGGTCCAGGCCGCCGTCGCCCTGGGCGCGCAGGCTCGCGACGAGCTGGGCGACCACGGCGCCGACGGGGAGGGCGGCGCCCACGGCGCGGGCCGCGTCCGTCACGATGCCCATGTCCTTGTGGTGCAGGTCTACGCGGAAGCCCGGCTGGAAGTCGCGGTTCAGGAAGTTGTCCTTCTTCCGCGTGAGCACGGTGGAGCCCGCGAGCCCGCCGCTCAGGACGTCGAGTGCCGCCGCGAGGTCGACCCCCGACCTCTCCAGGAAGACCACGGCCTCGGCGCACGCCTGGATGTTCACGGCGACCATCAGCTGGTTCGCGGCCTTCACGGTCTGGCCCGAGCCGTGCGGGCCGCACCGTACGATCGTCCTGCCGAGCGCCTCGAAGACCGGCCGCGCGGCGTCGAAGTCGGACTGCTCGCCGCCCACCATGATGGACAGCACGGCCTCGATCGCGCCGGCCTCACCGCCGGACACGGGAGCGTCCAGGACGCGGATGCCCTTCTCCCTTGCAGCCGCCGCCAGCTCGATCGACGTCCGCGGGGTGACGGAGGACATGTCGATCAGCAGGGCGCCCGGCCCGGCGTTCTCCAGGATGCCGTCCGGGCCGTACGCGACGGCCTCGACCTGCGGCGAGGCGGGCACCATCGTGATGATCACGTCGGCGTCCCGCACGGCCTCCGCGACGGACCCGGCCACGGTGCCTCCGGCGGCGGCCAGCCGGTCCAGCTTCTCCTGCTCCAGGGTGAATCCGGCGACGTCGTAACCGGCCTTGATCAGGTTCTCGGACATGGGGGAGCCCATGATGCCGAGGCCTATCCAGCCGACCTTGGGAAGGTTGCTCATGGTGAGGGTGCCTCTCGCTCCAGGGGGCGGTGTTCAGCGGGCGGCGCGCGCCTCGCGCGGCAGCCATGCGAAGGCCTCGGCGCTCGGCCGGTCGCCCGGCTTGTACTCCAGGCCGACCCAGCCCGCGTAACCGGCCTTGTGGAGCTGGTCGAGCAACTCCTCCAGCGGGAGCGTGCCCGTGCCCGGCGCGCCACGGCCCGGGTTGTCGGCGATCTGTACGTGACCGGTCCTGTCCGCGTACGCGGCGATCACCTCCGGCAGGTCCTCGCCGTTCATGGACAGGTGGTACAGGTCCATCAGGAAGCGCGCGTTGCCGAGACCGGACGCCCGGTTGACCTTGTCGACGACCTCGACGGCGGCCGGTGCCGACACCAGTGGGTAGCGCGGCGACTCGGGCTCGTTGAGGGCCTCCACGAGCAGGGTCGCGCCGATCCGGTCGGCGGCCTGGGCCGCGAGCACCAGGTTCTCCAGGGCCAGCGCGTCCTGCTCGGCGGGGTCGGCGCCCTCGACCCGGTTGCCGTACAGGGCGTTGAGCGCCGTGCAGCCGAGGGAGGCGGCGAAGCCCGCGGCCACGTCGATGTTCGCGCGGAACCGCTCCGACTCCTCGCCGGGGACCGACAGGGCGCCGCGGTCCGGGCCGGGCAGCCGCCCCGCGTAGAAGTTCAGCCCCGTGAGCCGGACGCCCGCGTCCTCGACCGCCGCCCTCAGGGCGTCGAGCTCGGAACGCCCGGGGGTGGGGGAGCCGACCCACGGCCACCACAGCTCGACCGCGGTGAAGCCCGCCGCGGCGGCGGCCGCGGGGCGCTCCAGGAGCGGGAGTTCCGTGAAGAGGATGGACAGGTTGACGTTGAAGCGGTGCTCTGCGAATCCCACCGGCCCCGAGCCTCTCTCCGTGGACTTCTCTCCGTGGACTTCCGTGGAAGGCTCTTCCGAGCCTTCCATATTACGGAAACCAATTTCTGCGTAATGGAAGGCTGCCCAGGTGTGGTGGTGGCTGTCAAGAGCGCTCACACCAAGCGCCCCCGCACACGTGCGCGGGGGCGCTTGAAGGGGTGAGGGGCGTTGCTCAGAGCGCGTCCACGGCGCTCACCTTCCAGCCGCCGGAGGTGCGGGTCAGCGTCATCCGTACCCGGTTCAGATCCACGCGGGAGCCCGAGACCTGGGTGCTCCTGGTGACCTGGTTGACGAAGAGCAGCACCGTGACCCTGTCCGGCGAGGCCGACACGACGGAGGCCGTGGCGACCGTCGCCTCCACCACACCGCGGTACTTCTCGGCGGTCGGGCCGACCACGGTCGACGTGGTCTTCCGGTACTGGTCGCGGAAGTGCCCGGTGAGCCGGGCGCGGGCCCGGGCGAAGTCCCGGTCCAGGTGCCGGTAGTCGTACGACAGCACGACCGGCGCCGCCTTCCGCGCGGCCGCGAGGGCCTGCCCCCGTGCCTGCTCCGCCTGCCGCCCTTCCCGGTACTGCCACCCGAGCACACCGACGGCCACCAGACCCGCCACGAGCACGCCGCACAGCAGCAGAGCGAGCAGCGGCCGGCGCGGTCGGCGTGGCCGGCGCGCGGGAGCGCCTTCCGCCGGCTCCCGCTCGGACTCCGCCGCAGGCTCCGGCGGGTCGTCCCAGCCGTCCGGGGCCTCGATGACCACGGTGCGTCCGGAGGGCTGTCCCTCGTCCCGCTCGGGCTCCGCGCGCCGGGTGCGTTTGGCCGCCGCGCGGGCCGCCGCGGTCATGGCGCTGCGGGTGCCGGAGCCGCGGCCCCGGATGGTCGTCCTCGTCATGGTCGTCCTCCTCAACTCCGGTGCCGTCAGCCGACGAACTCGACGTCGGACGTCAGCCAGCGGCCGCCCTCGAGCACGAGGTCGAGCTGGAGCCGGTACGTGCGCGCCTCGCCCTTGGGCACGGCGGTGTTGGTCACCTTGCTGTCGGCGACGACCAGGACCCTGGCCGACCGCTCGTCGGACCGCACGATGCCCGCTTCGAGGACCTGTCCCTCGGACACGGACCTGTTCTGGGCGACGAGCTCGGTCAGCTGCCGGGTCTGCGCGGTGAACTGCTTCCTGAAGTCGCCGGTGGCGCCCTTGAGCACGTTCGCGCTGTCCCGGTCGTAGTGCCGGTAGTCGAGCGAGGTGAAGTTGAGCGCCGACTGGCGGGCCGCGGCGAGGACGTCCTGGCGCCGCTGGTCCGCCTCGCGCTGGTGGTGGAGCCCGAGGCTCAGCCAGAGGGCCAGCGCGGTGGTGAGGACGGCCGCCACGGCCAGTCCCACCATGAGGGCCCTGTTCATGCCATCGGGCCGACGAGCAGCCATTGCCACGACTCCTTTCCGAACACGGTCTGCTGGCCGCCCGTCGAGCCGATCTCGACGGGCGTCCCGTCCGGGCCGGTGGCGGTTCCGGTCTCCGGGTCGTACGGGGTGACGTAGGCGGCCCGGCCGGCACCGCCCGAACGGCCCGACGCGCCCGGGGCGTTCTGCGCGCCGCGCACGGACGTGCCGCTGCCGCGCGGGGCCGTGCAGCGGGCGTCGGTGTTCGCCGCACGGGTGCTGGTGTCCGCCGGGTCGCGGCGCCGCGTGCCGCCGTAGCCCTGGGTGCACGGCGGCGGGTCGTCGGCGTTCAGGACCAGCCCGAAGTGGGTGGTGCCGTCGCCGGGAACGACCGTGTAGCTGCCCGCGACGACCACCGGGAAGGTGACCAGGGCCTGTTCGACGCCCGGCAGCCGTGCCACGGTGACCTGACCGCCGCTGATGAGGTTGGCCAGCAGGACCGGGAGGTCCGGCCGGGTGGACTTCAGGAGCGAGTCGATCTCCTGCGCGGCGGGCACCGCGTTGCCGATCAGCCGCCGCAGGTCGCCGTCGCTCGACTTCAACTGCGCGGTGAGCGCCGCCAGATCGCGGGAGAACGCCTTGATGGACGAGCCCTGGTCGGCCTGCGTCCTGAGCACCTTCCGCGAGTCCTCGATCAGCGCGACCGTCTCCGGGAGCGCGTCGGACGCCGACTCGACGAGCTCGTTCCCCGAGTCCACCAGCCGGCTCAGCCGCGGCCCGGTGCCCGAGAAGGCCTTGCCCAACTCGTCGACGGTGACGCGCAGATCGTCCTTGCCGACGGAGTTCACCAGGCGGTCCAGGCTGAGGACGAGGTCCGTCGTCGGCAGCGGCACCCGGGTGCGCGCCCGCGGGATCGGGCTGCCGTCGGCCAGGTACGGGCCGCCCGACCGCCGCGGCTGCAGGTCGACGTACTGCTCGCCCACCGCCGAACGGTTGGCGACGACGGCCAGCGTGTCCGCCGGGATGCGCGGCGCGTCGTCGTCGATCTCCAGCGGCACCGACACCCCGTCGCCGGTCAGCCGCAGCGCGCCCACGCGGCCCACCGGCACACCGCGATAGGTGACCTCGGCGCCGGGGAAGACGCCCCCGGAGTCGGCGAAGTCGGCCCGCACGGTGTAGCCGCGGTCCAGGACGTCGTCCACCAGCCCCGTGTACTCGGCGCCGACGTACGACACCCCGACAGCGGTGACCGTGGCGAAGGCGAGCAGCTGTGCCTTGACCGTACGTGTGATCACGGCTGTATCCCCTTCAGCAGGAGCTCGGCGAGCGCGAGGTCGATGCCCGGCGGGAGGCGGGGCGCGTCCCCTCCGGTGCCATGGCCCGCGGTCCCGTAGTCCGCGGTGCACACCGGCGGGCACAGCACGTCACCGTCGTCCGTGGGCGCCGAGGGCGTGTCCGGTGTGTCCGGGGTGTCCGGGGTGCCCGGCAGCGCGGTCGGGGTCGGGAGGCCGGGCACGTCCGGCAGGTCCGGGACGCCGGGCGTGCCGGAGCCGCCGTCTCCCTTGCCCGAGCCGCCCGGTCCACCGGACCCGCCGTCCTCGTCGGTGAGGTTGCCGTAGAGGCCCGCCAGGTCGAGGTCGGCGGTGAGGTGCAGGTTGACGTAGTCACCCTTGATGGCGTCCGTCGCGTTGCGCGGGAACGGGTAAGTGGTCAGCAGCTCAAGGGAGTTGGGCAGGTCGCTGCCCGCCTTGTCCAGCTGCCGCAGGATCGGCCGCAGCGCCTTCAGGTTGGCGACGGTGTCGTCCCGCGAGGCGTTCACGACCCGGGTGCCGGTCTCGCCGAGCTTCGACAGGGCGGTGAGCATCCGGGTCAGGTCGCGGCGCTGGTCGGCGAGGACCTTCAGCGCGGGCGGCAGCGTGTCGACGGCCCTCGCGATCGTGTCCTTCTCCGTCCGCAGCCGTTCGGCCAGCCGGTCGACGCCCTCGATCGCGCGGACGATCTCCGCGCGCTGGTCGTCGAGCCCGCCGAGGAACGTGTCGAGCTCCCTCAGCAGCGATCCGACCCGGTTCTCCCGGCCCTCCAGGGCCTTGTTGAGCTCCACGGTGATCGTCTTCAGCTGGGCCACACCGCCGCCGTTGAGCAGCGCGGAGAGGGCGGACAACACCTCCTCGATCTCCGGGTTGCGGCCGCTGCGGGACAGCGGGATGCGGTCGCCGTCACGGAGCCGTCCCACGGGTTGGGCACCGGGCGGCGCGGACAGGGCCACGTACTTCTCGCCGAGCATGCTGGTCTGCCGCAGCTCCGCGACCGCGTTGCCGGGCAGCTTCACCGAGTCGGCGACCCGCAGCCGCACCCGGGCGTGCCAGCCGTCCAGTTCGACCTTCTCGACGGCGCCCACGGTCACGTTGTTGACCTTGACGGCCGACTGCGGCACCAGGTCCAGGACGTCCCGGAACTCGACCGTGACGCGGTAGGCGCGCCCGTCCGAGGCGGCCCCTCCGGGGAGGGGGATGTCGTACCAGCCGTTGAACTCGCAGCCGGTCAGCAGCAGCGAACCGGCCGCCGCCCACGCGGCCACGCTCGTCCTGCGGACGAGACTCCTGGGGGACGAACTCCTACGGGAGACACTCATGCGCCGGCCCCCAGGATTCCGCCGAGCGTCCGGTCGACCGTGCCCGTTCCGGATCCGGCCGCCGGCACCTCGGGCAGGGAGTCGAACACCTTCTTCAGCTCCTCGCAGTCGGGGTTCTTGCCGCCCTCGTCGCCGGTCGTCCTCAGCAGGGAACACAGCAGGGCGGCGGGGTCCTGCGCCTGCTGGGCGTTGTTGCGGGTGTCGAGGGTGCCGGCGGACGCGTTGTAGGTGTTCTGCAGGTTCGACAGGCCCGTCGGGGCGACCTCCAACAACTCCTCCAGCGCGGCCCGTTGGGTGACGAGGACCTTGGTGACCTTGCTGAGTCCCCGTACGTTGGAGGTCAGCGACTTCTTGTTGGCGCGCACGAACTCGGACACGTCGCCGAGGGCCGCGGCCAGATGCTTCAACGCCGCCGCGAGGTCCTCGCGCTCCCCGGCGAGCTGCTCCGCCACCTCCGCGAGGCTGCTGTTGAACGACCGCACGCTCTTGTCGTCGGCCGCCAGCGCGGCGGTGAACACCTGCAGGTTCCGCACGGTGCCGAACAGGTCGCCACGGCCGTCGGAGAGCGTCGTGACCGCCTGCGAGAGGTCCTCGACCGTCCGGTTGAGGTTCTCGCCCTGCCCGTGAAGGTTGTCCGCGCTCACGCCGAGCAGCCGTGACAGGGAGCCGTCCTGGTTGGCGCCCTTCGGGCCGAGCGCCTCGGACGTGGTGTGCAGGCTGTCGAAGATCCGGTCCAGCTCGACGGGGACGGCCGTGCGCGACTCGGGGATGACAGCGCCGTCCCGCAGCACCGGGCCCTTGCGGTACACCGGCAGCAGCTGCACGTAACGGTCGCTGACCACCGAGGAGTTGATGATCGCTGCCTGGGCGTCGGCGGGGACCCGGCGGCCCTCCTCGTACTCCAGCTCCACCCGGACCCGGCCGCCCTGAGGGGTGATCTCCTTCACTTCGCCGATCCGCACACCGAGGACGCGGACGTCCGAGCCGGGGTAGATGCCGACGGTGCGCGGGAAGTACGCCGTCACGCGGACCGTCCCGGCGCGCGGCCACAGCGTGACGGCCAGCGCGGCCACCACGGCTAGCGCGGTGAGCAGGGCCAGGGCGCGCCGTCGCGGGAAACGTCCGGTCATCGTGTGCCTCCCGTCCGCGGGGTGACCGGAGCCGCCACCATGTTCTGGACGTAGGAGTCGAACCAGCGGCCGTTGCCGAGGGTGTTGCTGAAGACCCTGACGTACGGGGCGAGCAGCTCGACGCTCCGGTCGAGGCTCGCCTGGTTGCGTTCGAGCATCCTGACGAACGTGTCGAGGTTCTTGAGGGCGGGACCGATCTCCTCGCGGTTGTCCTCGACCAGTCCCGACAACTCGACTCCCAGCAGGGCCGAGGTCTTGAGGAGCCGGTGGATCGCCTCGCGCCGCCTGCTGATCTCCTTGAACAGCTTGTCGCCGTCCCTCACCAGCGCGGTGAAGTCCGCCGAGCGCTCGGCCAGCACCTTGGTGACACCGTTCGCGTGGTCCAGGAGCCCGCGCAGCGCCTTGTCGCGCGAGGCGATGGTCCGCGAGACCCGCGACAGGCCCTCGATGGACGCCCGCACCTCCGCGGGCGAGTCCTGGAACGTGGTCGAGATGGTGTCCAGTGCCTTCGCGAGCCGCTCCGTGTCGACCCGCTCGGTCGTGGTCGTCAGGTCGCTGAAGGCCTGCACGACGTCGTACGCCGAAACGGTCCGCCGCAGCGGGATCTCACTCCCGGGCTTCAGCTGCCCCCGCCCCCGCGGGTGCAGCGCCAGGTACTTCGCGCCGAGGATGGTCCTGACCCGGATCGACGCGCCGGTGGCGGTGCCGAACGCGGGGTCGCCCTTGACCTTGAAGGTCACCTTCACGTGGTCGCCGTCCAGGTCGACCTCCTCGACCTTGCCGACCTTGACCCCGGCGATCCGCACCTCGTCGCCCGGCTTGAGCCCGCCCGCCTCCGAGAAGGCGGCGCTGTACGTCTCGCCGTCGCCGATCAGCGGCAGCCGGTCGGCGTTGAACGCGGCCACGGCCAGCAGCGCCAGGGTGGTGAGACCCACGGCACCGATGACCACGGGGTTCCTCTCACGGAACGGCGTCAGACGGTGCCCCCCGCGGGGCAGCAGTCTCGGCAGCCTCGGCGGCAGGACGCGGACCTTCACCAGCGGCTCGGGCCGGCGCTTCCCGCGCGGGAGCGGCCGTGGCCGCGGCCACGGCAGCCTGGGCAGCCTCGGCGGCAGGACGCGGACCTTCACCAGCGGCTCGGGCCGCCGCCTGCCGCGCGGCGCGATGCGTGACGTTCTCATCCGCCGCACCTCGCCCGTGCGACGTGGAGCTCGGGGGTGAGTACCTGTTTCGTCTTCGGCAGCACGATGCGGCCGTCGAAGTCGCACAGGTAGAAGTTGAACCACGAGCCGTAGGACGCCGTCCCCGTCAGTTCGTTGAGCTTGTTCGGCAGCCGCTTCAGCACGCCCTCCACGGTCTTCTCGTTGTCGTTCAGCGTTCCGGTGAGCTCCTTCAGCCCGGCGATGTCGTCCTTGAGCGGCGGGCGCGCGTCCTTAAGCAGCCCCGACGTGGCCTCCGTGAGGTCGCCGATGCTCACCAGGGACGCCCCGATCGGCTTGCGGTCGGCGGACAGCCCGGAGATCACCCGCCGCAGTTGCGTCAGCAGCTCCGAGAAACGCGCGCCCCGCCGGTCGAGCGTCTCCAGCACGCCGGTGAGGTTGTCGATCACGGAGCCGATCAGCTCGTCACGGTCGGCGAGGGTCGTCGTGAGTGACGCCGTGTGCGCGAGCAGGCTGTTCACCGTGCCGCCCTCGCCCTGCAGGGTGCGGATGATCTCGGTCGCCAGCTGGTTGACGTCGTTCGGGCTGAGCGCCGCGAACAGCGGCTTGAAGCCGTTCAGCAGCGCGTTCAGGTCCAGTGCGGGCCGGGTCCTGGACAGCGGGATGGTGTCGCCGGGACGGAGCCGCCGGGTGCCGTCGCCCGCGCCCTCGGTCAGCGCGACGTACCGCTGCCCGACCAGGTTCCGGTAGCGGACGACCGCGCCCGTACCGGCGAGCAGCGGGCGGTCCGCGGTGACGGTGAACGTGACCTCGGCCAGCGTCCTGTCCTTGATCCGGATGTCCTCCACCTCACCGACCCGCACCCCGGCGACACGGATGTCGTCGCCCTCCTCAAGGCCCGTCACATCGCTGAACACCGCGTGGTACGTGTGCTTCGCGGTGAAGGAGACGTTGACGATGGTGGCGGCGAGCAGAGCCGTCGCCAGGATCGTGACCAGCGCGAACAGACTGAACTTCACCAACGGCGCCATGGTGTGACGCGCTCCTGTCGTCCTCATGCGACACTCACCGCCGTCCCACGGGCCAGCGGACCGAACAGCAGGGTCGCGACGGGCGGCACCTCGTCCGCGGGCACACCCATGACGGGGGCCACGAGCGAGCCCACGGCCCGCTGTTCGGCCTCGGTGGCGGACACCCCGAGCCCGGCGAGCGGTCCGCCGCCGCCCGGACTCCCCGACGACGTACCGTCCTTGAGGCGGGTGTGCGGCCCGGGCACCCGCGGATGCGGCAGCCCCCGGCAGTTGGGCCCCGAGCGCTCCCCGTAGCGCGGTTCCTCACCGGGCTCGTACGCGGCCTGGGGACGGACGACTTCGAGGGTGATGTGCATCGTGCCGTTCCGGAACGCCTCCTGGGACGCCTTGTCCTGCCGGACCAGGCCTTCGAGGAGACAGGGGTACTCGGGGGAGTAGCGGGCGAAGAGCTCAAGCGTGGGGCGGGAGACCCGGCCGAGGGTGATCAGCCGGTCACCGTTCTCGGCGAGGACGTCCTCGGTGGTGCCCGCGACGGTCGCGGTGGAGCGGAGGGCGGCGGCGAGCCGGTCCTTCTTCTCCACGAGCGTGCGGCTGGTGGTGACCGTGTTCCGCAGGATTCTCATCAGGTCGGGCGCGGCGTCCCCGTACACCTCGGCCACGTCGGCGAAGCGGGAGATGTCCTCCTTCAGGGACGGCAGATGCGGGTTGAGGCGGCGCAGATAGCCCTCGACCCGGGTGAGGTTGTCGCCGATCCGGTCGCCGCGGCCCTCCAGCGCGGTGGCGAACGCCGAGAGCGTGGCGTTGAGTTCGCCGGGCTCGACGGTGCGCAGCAGCGGCAACAGGTCGTTCAGCAGCCGCTGCACCTCGATGCCGGCCCGGGTGCGGTCCTGGGTGATGACGTCACCGGCACGGATGGGCCGGGCCGCGGAGTTCCGCGGTGCGACGAGGTCGACGTACTTCTCGCCGAACAGCGTCTTGGGCAGCAGCCGCGCGTGCACGTCCGACGGGATGACCGCGACGTACTCCGGCTTCAGGGCGATGCCGAGCGTCGCCTTCTCCCCGTCCGCGCGCACCTCGCGCACCTCGCCGACCAGCAGCCCGCGCAGTTTGACGTCGGCGCGCGGATCGAGCTGGTTGCCGAGGCTGTCGGCCTCCAGGGTGATCCGTACGACGGAGGTGAACACCTGCTGGTAGGCGGCCACCGCGAGCGACAGCAGCAGGGCGAGGACGGCGACGAAGACGACGCCGTACAACCGCAGTCTGATCCTTCGCACCCGTCTCACCCCGCTATCCGTACGGTCGTGTTGGCGCCCCAGATCGCGAGGCTCAGGAAGAAGTCCAGGACGTTGACGGCCACGATGGACGTGCGCACCGCGCGGCCCACCGCGACACCGACGCCCGCCGGGCCGCCGCTCGCGTGGTAGCCGTAGTAGCAGTGCACCAGGATGATCAGGACGGCGAAGACGATCACCTTGCCGAAGGACCACAGCACGTCGACGGGCGGCAGGTACTGCTGGAAGTAGTGGTCGTACGTGCCCGTGGACTGCCCGTAGTAGCCGGTGGTGATGGTGCGGGCGGCCAGGTACGAGGACAGCAGCCCGACCACGTACAGCGGGATCACGGCCACGAAACCGGCGATCATCCGCGTCGTCACCAGGAACGGCACCGAGGGCACACCCATCACTTCGAGCGCGTCGGTCTCCTCGCTGATCCGCATCGCGCCCAGCTGCGCGGTGAACCCCGCGCCCACGGTGGCGGACAGGGCGAGCCCGGCGACCAGCGGGGCGATCTCCCGGGTGTTGAAGTACGCCGACAGGAACGCCACGAAGTTCGAGGTGCCGAGCTGGTTGAGCGCCGCGTAGCCCTGGAGACCGACCTCCGTGCCGGTGAAGAACGACAGGAAGGCGATGACGCCGACGGTGCCGCCCACGACCGCGAGAGCGCCACGGCCGAAGCTCACCTCGGCGAGCAGCCGCAGGATCTCCTTCTTGTAGCGGCGCAGGGTACGGCCGGTCCAGGCCAGCGACCGCCCGTAGAAGGAGAGCTGGGACCCCAGCTCCTCCAGACGATGCAACAACGCCATGCCTCAGCCCCTCTGCGGGACGACCTGGAAGTACACCGCGGTCATCACGAAGTTCGTCACGAACAGCAACATGAAAGTGATCACTACCGATTGGTTGACGGCGTCGCCCACGCCCTTGGGCCCGCCCTTGGCGGTCAGCCCCTTGTACGAGGCGACGATCCCCGAGATCGCCCCGAACACCAGCGCCTTGATCTCGGCCGCCCACAGGTCGGGGAGCTGGGCGAGCGTGGTGAAGGAGGCGAGGTAGGCGCCCGGAGTGCCGTTCTGCAGGACGACGTTGAAGAAGTAGCCGCCCGCGACGCCGACCACCGACACCAGGCCGTTGAGCAGCACGGCCACCACCATCGAGGCCAGCACACGAGGCACCACGAGCCGGTGCACGGGATCGATGCCGAGCACCTGCATCGCGTCGATCTCGTCCCGGATCTTCCGCGCCCCGAGATCGGCGCAGATCGCCGTGCCGCCCGCGCCCGCGATCAACAGCGCGGTGACGATGGGCGAGGCCTCCCGCAGCACGGCCAGCACGGACGCGGCGCCGGCGAACGACTGGGCGCCGAGCTGCCGGGTCAGGCTGCCGATCTGCAGCGCGATGACCGCGCCGAACGGGATGGAGACCAGGGCGGTCGGCAGGATGGTGACGCTCGCGACGAACCACGCCTGCTGGATGAACTCCCGCGCCTGGAAGGGCCGTCGGGGTAGGGTCCGCACGACGTCCAGCGCCATGGCGAACAGGTTCCCGGACTGCCGCAGCGCCCCGGTGGGGGAGAGGCTCACGCGCCCGCCACCTCCTTCCGGTGCAGCTCGGCCTCCCGTCTCGCGATCGCCTCCCAGCGGGGCGGACGGGTGATGCCCGGGCTCGGCAGCAGACGCGGCGTCAGTTCCCGTACGGGCGCAGGGTCGACGAGCGCGGCGAGCTCCTGTTCCACCTGGGCGGCGTCCTTCTCCTCCGCCATGCCGATCGGGCCCTGCATCCGGCCGCCCAGGAACTGCCGTACGACCGGTTCGTCGCTGCTCAGGAGCTGCTCGCGAGGCCCGAACATGACCAGTTCGCGGCGGAACAGCAGCCCGATGTTGTCCGGGACCTGGCGGGCCGAGGCGATGTCGTGCGTGACGATCAGGAAGGTCGCGTCGATCTGGGCGTTGAGGTCGACGATGAGCTGGTTGAGGTAGGCCACGCGGACGGGGTCGAGGCCCGAGTCGGGCTCGTCGAACAGGATGATCTCGGGGTCCAGGACCAGCGCACGCGCCAGCCCGGCCCGCTTGCGCATGCCGCCCGAGATCTCACCGGGCAGCTTGCCCTCGGCGCCGATCAGCCCGACCATGTCCATCTTCTCCAGCACGATGCGCCGGATCTCGCTCTCGGACTTGCGCGTGTGCTCACGCAGCGGGAACGCGATGTTGTCGTACAGGTTCATCGAGCCGAACAGGGCGCCGTCCTGGAACAGCACGCCGAACAGCTTCCGCACCTCGTACAGCTCGTGCTCGCGCAGCCTGGTGATGTCACGCCCCGCGACCGTCACGGAACCACGGTCCGGCTTGAGGAGCCCGACGAGCGTCTTGAGGAACACCGACTTGCCCGTGCCCGAGGGCCCGAGCATGACCGAGACCTCCCCGGCGGGCAGCGTCAGCGAGACGTCCTGCCAGATGACCTGGTGACCGAAGGACTTGGTCAGCCCTTCCACACAGATCTCGACACCCATCCGTTCCACCCTCCAGCCCGCGTACAGCCCATGGCGCAGCTCCTGACATCTGCTCTACGGGGAGGGGAGGGGCGTCCGTCGCGGGGAGTGCGGATTTTTTTCTGGCTGTGGCGGAGGGAGCTCGTGTGTGCCTGCGCGCGTGGTGTGGCCGGAGCCGCCGGGCGGCTCCGCCGTTTGTGGCTTGGGTGCCTACGCGTGGGTTCCTGGGGCGGGGGCGGGAGGGGCCTGTCTCCGGGCATTGCCTGCGCCATGGCTGTCGGTACGTTGTACTGCCGGGCGCGTCCATGCTTTAAGGGGCGCGGGGCTGTATCGATGTGCGGCTCCTCCCCCACTCTCGGCTTCGCTCGAGCGGGGGGACCCCCATCGTGGGCGCGACCAGCCACGATGAACCCGCAGCCGCCCGACGACAGACCCAGGCAGACGAGACGCCCCGCCCACCCGGAGCTACGGGAGCGACGGGCTCAGCGTGGGGACGACGATCTCCGCCGACGGGACGGCCGACGGGAGGCCGGGGACCTCCGGGGTCTCCGGGACCGCCGGGAGAACCGACCCGAGCGGCACATCGGGAAGCTCCGGCACGCCCGAGACCCGCGGCACCTCGGGAACCGCCGGTGCCGACAGAGACACCTCCGGCAGCGGCGGAACGGACAGCGGCACCAGCGAGCCGTCGCCGGGCGAGGCCGCGGGGCCGCGCCCGGGGGCCGCCGACGTCCTGGCGCCCGGTTCCCCCGCGCCTTCCGTACCGTCGCCGCCGTCCGCAGCCGGGGCCGTCGCCGGACCCGACACCCCGGGCGCCGGAGACGGACCGCTCCCGCTCCCGTCCAGCGCGTACGGCAGCACCAGCACCGCCGCCGCGAGCGTCACCGCCGTGGAGGCGGCGACCACGACCTGGGAATGGCCGCCGCCGCGCGGCCGGCCGCGCCCGAGGAGGAACAGCACGACCCCCAGCGTCCCCGCCAGCGAGGCGCGCAGCGTCCGCCGCGCCCGGGCCAGCAGCGACTCGACCGTCCGGTAACTGAGCCCCATCCGCACGGCCACCTGGCTCACGTCCAGGTCCTCGGACTTCAGCCGCAGTGCCTCGGCCTGCCGGGCGGGCAGCTCCCCGCTGCGCGTGGCCAGCCAGCGGGCCTCGTCCCGGTCGCACACCGCCTCCTCGACGGGCACCGGGCCGGGAGTGATCAGCGTGGGGCTGGTGTGCACCTCGGCCTCGCGGTTGACCTGCCGGTGGCGGTCGACGCACAACCGCATCGTCACGGTCGTCAGCCAGGCGCCGAGACGCTCGTCGTCGAGGTCCGGTCGCTCCGCGGCGCGCAGCATCGCCTCGTGCACGGCGTCCTCGGCGTCCTCCAGGCTCACCGACCTGCGCCGGGCCACCTTGAGCAACTGCTCGCGGTGGCTCCACATGCGCTGCCAACGGTCGTCGGCAGCCCCCGCCTGCCCCGGCGTGTCCGTCGCCATCGAGGACCCCTTCACGTTCACCCGCCGGAATCGTGCCGTCCGGCGGGTGGCGACATTACCGTTCGGTAGCCGCGGTTGTGGAGGGGCGGGCGCCTATCGAATCGGCATCGGACTCCCGTCGACGCCGGTCAGCGGGCCCGTGCTCGGCGTCACCCCGCCGCCCGGCACGTCGATGTCCGGTTCGGGCAGGGGGAGTTGAGGGCGCGCCGACGGCGTGGGCGCGGTGCTGTGTCGCGGCGACGGCGTGGACGACGGGGCCGACGGAGACGACGGGGACGGGGAGCCGGATCCCCCGCCGGCCCCGCTGCCCCCAGGGGCCGGGGAAGGGGACGCTTCGGGCCGGGGCGCACCGGGCGCTCGGGGGCCGCGGCGCGAGCCGTCCGGCGCGGTACCGCTCGCGGCCCCGGCGTCGGGCACCACCCGGTGCCCTTCCAGGAAGTACGAGAACCAGGCCCTGACCGTCCGCAGATAGGCCCGCGAGCGGTTGTAGCCGAGGATCGCCCGGTCCAGGTCGCCGGGGTCGGACAGGTTCCGGCCGCCCGCGCACAGGTAACGGCCTGCGGCGAGCGCCGCGTCGAAGACGTTGTGCGGGTCGGCGCGCCCGTCACCGTTGCCGTCGGAGCCCCAGACGGCCCACGTCGACGGGATGAACTGCATCGGGCCGACCGCGCGGTCGTACACCGTGTCCCCGTCGTACGCGCCGCCGTCGCTGTCGCGGATGACGGCGAAGGGGCCGCCGTCGAGCCGCGGCCCGAGGATCGGCGTCAGCGTCGTGCCGTTCGCCGACACCCGTCCGCCACCGGCCTGCCCGGACTCCACCTGCCCGATCGCGGCGAGCAGCTGCCAGCGCAGCCGGCACCCGGGCACCGTGCGCGCGAGCTCGGCCTCCGCCCGCCGGTAGGCGGCGAACACGCTCGCGGGCAGCGCGCCGCCCTCCGTCGCCGAGGCCCTGCCGGTCCCGGCCCGCCGGGGCGCCCGCAGGGGTGGGAGATCGGTGCGGTAGGGAGCGTCGCCGGAAACGCTCGGCCCGCCCCCGGGTGCTCGTACCGGCTCGGCGGCCCGCGCCGCCACCGCCCCCGGTGCCTGGGACGCGGTCAGCGCGGCCATGGCCGCCACCGCGATCACCGTCCCCTTCGTCCCCGTCGCCCTTCTCCGCCCTGTCACGTGGGCCCCTCCCTGGTCGTCGGCGCGGACCTCGGCACGCGCTCGTCCGCACACATCTGCTCATCCGCTCTACGCGGCAGACAGGCGCGTCCGTCGCGGCGGTCTCGGTCTCGGGCCGCGGTCCCGGTCGCGAAGGGCCGGCCGGCCGTGCCTACGCTGGAGAGGTGGCTCGGTCCAACGACGAGGTCGCCGCGCTGCTCCAGGAGTACGCGGACCTGATCTCGATCACCGGAGGCGACGCGTTCAAGGTGCGCGTCTACGAGAAGGCTGCCCGGTCGATCGGCGGCCACCACGCCGACGTCTCCACGCTCGACCTCAAGGGCCTGCAGGAGATCCCCAACGTCGGCAAGTCCATCGCCGGGAAGGTCCTCGAGTACTTCCGCACCGGCCGTGTCGCGGCGGTCGAGGAGCTGCGGTCCAAGATCCCCGCCGGTGTGCGGCGGCTGACGGCGATCCCCACGCTCGGCCCGAAGAAGGCGCACGCGCTGTACGAGGAGCTGGGCATCTCCACGATCGACGAACTGGTCGGCGCCATCCACGCGGAGCGCCTGCGCGACCTGAAGGGCTTCGGGCCCAGGACCGAGGAGAAGCTCCTCCACGGCATCGGCCTCCTGCGGTCCTCCGGAGACCGGGTCCTGCTCGACGTCGCCATGGACCTCGCCGAGGACGTCGTCTCCGCGCTGTCCGGGGTGACCGGCTGCCGGCGGTGCACGTACGCCGGATCGCTGCGCCGCCTGCGCGAGACGATCGGTGACATCGACATCCTGGCCGCGGCGAAGGAGTCGGGCCCGCTCATGCGGGCGTTCACCGAGCTGCCGTACGTCACGGAGGTCGTCGCGGCGGGCACCACCAAGACGTCCGTCCGCACCGACAGAGGCCTGTCGGTGGACCTGCGCGTCGTACCGCTGGACTCCTGGGGAGCGGCGCTGCAGTACTTCACCGGTTCCAAGGCGCACAACATCCGCACCCGGGAACGGGCCGTGCACCAGGGCCTGAAGCTCTCCGAGTACGGGCTGTTCGACGTCGAGAGCGGGAAGAAGATCGTCTCCAGGACGGAGGAGGACGTGTACGCCCGGCTCGGCCTGCCGTGGATCCCGCCGACGCTGCGTGAGGACCGCGGGGAGATCGAGGCGGGGCTGCGCGGCGAACTGCCCGCCCTGGTGGAGGAGGCGGACCTCAGGGGCGACCTGCACACGCACACCGACCTCACCGACGGCCTCGCCCCGCTGGAGGAGATGGTCCGCACGGCCGCCGACCGCGGGTACGCCTACTACGCGATCACCGATCACGGACCGGACCTGTACATGCAGCGGATGACCGACGAACGGATGCTGGCCCAGCGCGAGCGCGTCCGGGAACTCGACCGGGCCCGCGGCACCGGCGGCGGGCGCGGAGGCATGCGGCTGCTGCACGGCGCCGAGCTGAACATCGATCCCGACGGCGGCGTGGACTGGCCCGACGACTTCCTGGACGGCTTCGACCTGTGCGTGGCCTCGGTGCACTCGCACTTCAACCAGGGGCGCGAGGAGCTGACCCGCCGGTTCGTACGGGCCTGCGAGAACCCGTACGTCAACATCATCGGCCACCCCACCACCCGCATCATCGGCAAGCGGCCCGGACTCGACGCCGACCTCGACGCGATCTTCGCCGCCTGCGCGCGCACCGGCACCGCCCTGGAGATCAACGCCCATCCGGACCGCCTCGACCTGCGCGACGAGGACATCCTGCGGGCCAGGCGGCACGGGGTGAGGTTCGCCGTCGACAGCGACGCGCACGCCACCATCCACCTCGACGACATGCGCTACGGCGTGGGAACGGCACAGCGCGGCTGGCTCACCAAGGACGACGTGATCAACACCTGGCCCGAGGCCCGGCTGCGGCGCTTCCTGCGCAAGGGCCGGACGGAGCGCCGCTCCGCAACGGCGCCGAGGTGACGGCGCCCGCGCAGCCGGTTCAGCCCGCCGCAGCCGCCTCGTCACGGGAACCGGCGGACCGCAGGTGCCGCCGCAGCCAGAGCTCGGTGTTGCTGACGTGCAGCAGGGCGGCGGCCTGGCTCAGGGCGGCGTCACGGGCGCGGAGGGCGTCGTAGATCGCCTCGTGCTCGGCGAGGGTTCGTCCGGACGCCTGGTCGTCGACCAGGCCGCGCCAGACGCGGGCGCGCAGGGTGCGGCCCGAGATGCCCTCCAGGAGGGTGAGCAGGGTCTCGTTGCCCGTGGCCTCGACGACCGCGCGGTGGAAGGCCGCGTCGTGTGCGTTGAGCCGCTCGACGTCGTCACGCGCCTCGCGCATCGCGTCCAGGTGGCGCTTGACCTCCGCGAGTTGCCCGTCCGTGATCCTGGTGGCGGCGAGCCCGGTGGCGAGCGGTTCGAGCAGCCGCCGGACCTCCATCAGGTCCAGCAGAGCGCCCTTGTCGCTCTGGAGGAGCTCCACCGCACCGCCGAGCCCCTCCAGCAGGAGACTCGGCTGGAGGCTGGTGACGTACGTGCCGTCGCCCCGCCTGACCTCCAGCACCCGGGCGACGGCCAGCGCCTTGACCGCCTCGCGGGCCAGGTTGCGCGACAGACCCAGCTGCGCCGCCAGCTCCGGTTCCGGGGGCAGTTTCGCTCCGGGCGGCAGCGCGCCCGAGCGGATGAGCTCACGGATCTGCCCAATGGCCCTGTCCGTCAGGGACACCGACGTCTCCCTCCGTGAGTGTCCTGTGCGTCCGGGCTCCGGTCGTGCGTCGTCCGGGATGTCGCACGCGAGTGGCGATGAATGATAGTCCCCGCTGCGGACGCCGCCCTCCAGGGCATAGGGTCGTGCCGCCGGAGGAACGGGCCGGGACCGGGAGAACGCGCCGGTCGGGGCCGATGACATGGGGGCGCAGTGCGACTGAGAGTGGAGTTCACGACCGAACCCTTCGACCTCGACGAGGCGCCCGCGCACGCGTTGGTGGCCCGTGAGGTCATGGAGACGGCCGACCTCGACACCGTGGAGGTCGGGCCCTTCGGCAACACCGCGGAAGGCCGGTCCGACGCGGTGCTCAGTACGGTCGACGCCGTGCTGCGCAGGGCCCTGGAGGCCGGTGCCACCCGTGTGTCACTGCAGGTGAACGTGGTCGACGGGGGCGAGGGGGCCGGCAGGTGACCGGCAACGGGGACGACCCCTTCGTCGCGGCGGTGAAGCCGCTGGTCGACGCCATGGGCGGCGAGATGCTGCCGCCCGGCGAGGCCGGCCCCGATGACGTGGTGCTCTCCTGGGCGGGTGCCGACGTCGTGGCGGTACGGCTGCCGCAGCTCGCCGACTCGCTGGACCACATCCTGGCCGCCATGGAGCGCGCTCAGGGCAAGCCCCTGGCCGAGCTGGACCGCAGGGCCAAGCAGCAGATCGTGAAGACCCTGGAGGCCCGCGGCGCCTTCCTCGTACGGCATGGCGTGGAGACCGTGGCCGGGGCGCTGGGCGTCAGCCGCTTCACCGTCTACAACTACATCAACTACGCCAACGAGCAGCGGGCCAAGGCCCGTGAGAGCGACGAGCGGTCGCGCCCGGACGACTGAAGCGGCGCGGCGACGGCCCAAGCTCCCCGGCAACCCCCCCCAGCCCCCCAGGCCCCCCCAGCCCCCCCCGGGCCTCTCCGGTCAGGAGGGATCAAGCACCACCGGAAGTTCCGCCAGCCCGCGGAACGCGGGGAACGGCACGGTCAGCCAGCGTGCGTCCTCCGGCGGCTCGGCCAGGACCATGTGCGGGTACCGCTGGAAGAGGGCGGTGAGCGCGATCTGCATCTCCAGGCGTGCCAGCGGGGCGCCGATGCAGTAGTGGGGGCCGACACCGAACGTCAGGTGGTCCGCCTGGACGTTCGGGCGCCTGACGTCCATGCGGTCCGGCTCGGGGAAGGCCTCGGGGTCACGGTTGGCCGCGGCGATGGAGATCTGGACGAGCGCGCCCTTGGGGATGAGCGTGTCGCGGATCACGACGTCTTCCTTGGCGTAGCGGAACGTCGAGTTCTCCACGGAGGTCTCGAACCGGAAGATCTCCTCGACGGCCGAGGCCATGGCGCTCGCGTCCTGGAGGGCCAGACGCTTCTGTTCCGGCTGGGAGAGCAGGTGGTAGAGGCCGTTGCCGAGCTGGTACGCCGTCGACTTGTGCCCGGCGAAGAGCAGTACCCAGGCGGTGGAGACCAGTTCGTGGTCGGTGAGCGCGCCGTCCTGGTCCTTCGCCGTGACCAGAGCGCTGAGCAGGCCGGAGTCCGGCTTCTGGCGCTTCCGCGCGATCAGATCCACCAGGTAGTCGCGCAGATTGCCCTCGGCCACCTCCAGCGCCTTCCTCGCCTCCGGACCGAACCCTGTCCGGGCGACGGTGCTGGACCACGCGTGGGCCTGCTTGCGCTCGTTCTCCGGGACGCCCAGAAGTTCGCAGATCACCACGAGCGGCAGCGGGAAGCAGAACTCGGGCAGCAGGTCCACGGGTTCCGAGGCCGGGCACCGGTCGAGCAACTCCTCGGTGATCTCCTGGATGCGCGGACGCAGTGACTCCACCCTCTTCGGAGTGAAGGTGCTGCCGACGATCCTCCGGAGCCTGGTGTGCTTCGGAGGGTCCGAGAAGAGCATGTTGTCGTCCAGGGCGATCGACGAGTCACCGAAGATGCGGTGGTACGTGTCGATGGCGCCGTACATGTCCTTGCTCAGACGGGGGTCGGCCAGGGCGGCACGGGCGTCGTCGTACCGGGTGATGAGGTACGTGTCGACCCCGTGGGGAGGCGACAGCGGACACACCGGCGCCGTCTCCCTGAGCGTGGCGTAGACGGGATAAGGGTTGGCGCGGAACTCCCGACCGCAGGACGAGGCCGCGGCGGCGGCCTCGTCGGACGACATTTCCTCAGGTGCGAGCGCTTCCGTCATGGCGTTTCCCAGGGGTCGAGGTGCCGGCGGCGGCTGTGAGGTCCGGTTCTCACCGGAACACCCCTGACCGCAGGGGTGAGTTCCACCGGTCAACGGCACCGTTTCCCGGACGGCATCGAGAAATAAACGTCGGTGGGCCATATGGACCCGCTCCGGTCGCGGGCGTCCGCGCCCCTTGTTAGACACGGATGGACAGGCCGGTCCCCGATTCTCGGACCTGGCTCCGCCGGAGGGGTAGGAAATCAGTGAGCGGACGCGCAGCGACATCTGTACCTGTTCTCATCGTGGGCGGGTCCTTGGTGGGACTTTCCACTTCTGTTTTCCTGGGGCGCCTGGGAATCGAGCACATGCTCGTGGAGCGGCATGCCGGCACGTCGATGCACCCGCGCGGTCGCGGGAACAACGTACGCACCATGGAGATCTTCCGGACCGCCGGCCTGGAGCCGAGCATCCGGGAGGCCGCCGCCGCCCTCGCCGGGAACGAGGGCGTTCTCCAGGTGGCCACCCTCTCCGGACACCAGCGCCGCTGGATCATCCGGGACATCTCCGCCGGCATGGACGTCTCCCGGGTCAGTTCGTCCAACTGGTGCCTGTGCAGCCAGAACGATCTCGAACCGGTGCTGCTGGCCCACGCCCGCGGCCAGGGCGGCGACATCCGCTTCGGCACCCGGATGCTGTCCTTCACGCAGGACGGAGAAGGAGTCCGGGCCGAGGTGATGCACCGGGACACCGGTGAGACGTACACCGTGAACGCCGATTTCCTGGTGGCCGCCGACGGGCCCCGGAGCCCCGTCCGGCGATCCCTGGAGATCGGTCAGTCGGGGCCGGGTGAACTCTTCCACAATGTCAGCGTCACCTTCCGGAGTGAGAAACTGAAGGACTGCATCGGGGAAAAGCGGTTCGTCGTCTGCTATGTCACCGACCCGAAAGGGGAAGGGGCTCTGCTGCCGGTGGACAACGAGGAGCAATGGGTGATCCATGTTCCCTGGTCCCCGGACACCGGCGAAACCCTGGAGGACTTCGACGACGACCGGTGCGTGGCGCACATCCGCGCGGCCGCCGGAATTCCGGACATCGACGTGGAGATCACGGGGAAGGCCCCCTGGCACGCTTCCAGCCGTGTCGCGGACAGCTACGGAAAAGGCCGGGTCTTCCTGGCCGGTGACTCGGCGCATGAAATGCCGCCCACCGGGGCGTTCGGTTCCAACACCGGAATTCAGGACGCGCACAACCTCGCCTGGAAACTGGCCGCGGTGCTCCGTGGATGGGCGGGCATGCCGTTGCTGGACACCTACCAGCAGGAACGGCGGCCCACCGCTGTCGCGACCATCGAGCGGGCGTGTCTGCAGGCGGTCGAGGAACAGCATCCGGGATTCAGCCCCGCGCCAGGACGGAACGACGATCCGGCGGACCTCATGACCGTCGCGCTCTGCTACCGCTACACGTCGGACGCCGTCATGGGCGCCTCCCCGCAGCGGCCGGTGGTCCCGGAAGCCTTCGAACTCGGCGGCGATCCAGGCACCCGCGCACCGCACATGTGGGTCATGAGGGACGGCGCCAGGATCTCCACGCTGGATCTGTACGAGCGTTCCTTCGTCGTCCTCTCCGGGCCCAGGGGCCAGACGTGGCGGAACGCGGCGGCGAAAGCCGCCGAAACCCTGGGCGTTCCCGTCGAGGCCTACCTCGTGGGCGACGGCCCTGACTGCGACCTCGTGCCCGAACCGGACGCCGACTGGGCGAAGTGGCACGGCGCGGCCGAGGACGGCGCGGTCCTCGTGCGCCCGGACGGCTACGTCGCGTGGCGGGCCCATGCCGACATGCCGTATGCCGACCGCCTGCTGACGAACGTGCTGCGGACGGTGCTCTGCCGCGACTGAGCGCGCACAGGAAACCCCCGACACTGCCGTGTGTCACCGCGAGGCGGTGCACGGCAGGGAAGCAGAGACATCAGAGAAGAGGACATGGCGATGACGCTCGTGGGAGAGTCCCCGTTCCAGGACGGCCGCGTGGACGTCCACCACCACTTCACCGCGCCCGCCTGGCTCGACTGGGCGGAGGAACGCGGCGTCGTCAACCGCGAGAAGCTGCCCTGGTGGACGCGCTGGGACCTGAACACGGCCCTCGACGTCATGGACAAGGCGGGCATCGGCACGGCCGTCATGACGGTGGCGATGCTCGGCCGGCTCCGGGAGCGCGCGGAGCGCCGGGACAGCGCGCGGGTCGCCCTGCGGGCAGCGGCCGACGTCGTCGAACGTCACCCCACCCGCTTCAGGTTCTTCACGCCCGTGTTCCTCGACGACCTGGAACTCTCCTCGTGGAGCCTCCGCTACGGTCTCGACGAGCTCGGTGCCGTCGGGGTGAGCACGAGAACGAGCATGAACGGCGTCTACCTCGGCGACGACGCACACGACCGCCTGTTGCGGGAACTCGACGAGCGGTCCGCGGTCATCAGCACCCACCCCATGGAGGTACCGGCGGGCAACGACCCCGGTATGGGGCTGCCGGGAGTGCCGCCCTTCGTCTGCGACTTCCTGGTGGACACCACGCGCGCCGCCATCAACCTCATCAAGAACGGCACCCTGGACCGCTATCCGAACCTCACCTTCATCCTCCCCCACGGCGGGGGCTTCCTTCCCTACATCGCCACCCGGCTCGAACTCTTCGGCGGGCGTCTCACCCCCGAGATCGAGCCGGGCCGGGTCCGTGACTACCTGCACCGCTTCTACTACGACACGGCGGGCCCCATGTCTCCCTCGGCCACGCCCACCCTGATGGCCACCGTGGACCCCGGCCGCATCCTCTTCGGCACGGACTGGCCGCCCACCCCCGGCCAGGTCGTCACCGACATCACGACACCCGCTCTGGACAACGACCCGGCCATCTCCGACCGGCAACTCCAGGCGATCAACCGGGAGAACGCCCTGCGGCTGCTGGGCAACACCGCGTGACCCCCGCGTGATGTCCCGCGTGAGGCCAGGGCCCGGGGCCGCCTCCCCGCCTCCGGAGGGCGGCCGCCAGGACCCCGTTTTTTCAACAAACTGTTGACGTCGTGTCGCCGGAGGGCGTTAGCTGTTCGCACAGCACGTCCCGCGACACGCCACGGAGGCTCCGTGACTTCGAGTCCTTCCCCGCCGGGCCTCGCCCGGTTCAACGCCCTGGAGGAGCACGCGGCCGGCGCGGCGCTGCACGAGGTGTGCGCCTCCACGCAGTGGGGGCGCAGGCTGCTCGCGGGGCGGCCCTACGCGACGGCCGACGACCTCCTGCGGGCCGGCGACGCCGCCATGGCGGAACTGACCACGGAGGACCTTGACCAGGCGATGTCCGGGCACCCGCCCATCGGCCGCCCCAGGCCCGGCGACCCGGTCTCGGCCCGGGAACAGCGCGGCATGGCCGGGGCCTCCGACGAGCTCAGGGCCGAGATGCTGGAACTGAACCTGGCCTACCAGGACAGGTTCGGTCATGTCTTCCTGATCTGCGCCACCGGGCTCACCGGCGAGCAGATGCGCGACGCGGTCAGGGAACGGATCGGCAACCCGCCCGAGCGGGAGCGCGAGATCGTCCGCGCCGAACTGGCCAAGATCAACCGCATCCGGCTGACCCGACTCGTCGAAGAGGACACCCCCGCATGAGCACCAACAGCGCGGACCGGCAGAGGAGTTCGGTGTCCACGCACATCCTGGACACCAGCGCCGGCCGCCCCGCACAGGGCGTCCCCGTCTCGCTGTCGGCACGTGAAGGCGACAAGTGGACGGTGCTCGGCACCTCCGCAACGAACGCCGACGGACGGTGCCGGGACCTTCCGGAGCCGCCGGAGGGCACCACCCACGTACGGCTCGTGTTCGACACCGAGGCGTACCTCTCCGCACACCGGGACCGCGGTGCGTTCTTCCCGGAGGTGACCGTCACCTTCGCCGTCGTGCCGGGTGAGCACTACCACGTACCGCTCCTGCTCAACCCGTTCGGCTACTCCGTCTACCGAGGGAGCTGACATGCCCGTCCTTGGACAGAACCAGTACGGCAAGGCCGAGAACCGGGTCGTCAGGATCACGCGGGACGGCGCCACCCACCACATCAAGGACCTCAACGTGTCGGTGTCGCTCAGCGGCGACATGGACGAGGTCCACTACTCCGGCGTGAACGCCGGTGTCCTGCCGACGGACACCACCAAGAACACGGTGTACGCCTTCGCCAAGCAGCACGGCATCGACTCCGCCGAGCAGTTCGGCATCCACCTCGCCCGCCACTTCGTGACCTCCCAGCCGGCCATCCACCGGGCCCGCATACGGATCGAGGAGTACGCCTGGGAGCGCGTCGAGCACGGCGGTGAGGGCGCCCACTCCTTCGTCCGCAAGGGCCAGGAGACCCGGCTCGCCCAGATCACGTACGACGGCGAGAGCTGGGAGGTCGTCTCCGGCCTCAAGGACCTGACCGTGATGAACTCGACGAACTCCGAGTTCTGGGGCTACGTCAAGGACAGGTACACAACGCTCCCGGAGGCGTACGACCGCATCCTCGCCACCGACGTCTCCGCCCGCTGGCGCTTCGGCTGGGCGGACGACGAGGAACAGGCGCCCGACTGGAACGCGTCCTACGAGCAGGTCAGGAAGCACCTGCTCCAGGCCTTCGCCGAGACGTACTCGCTGTCGCTGCAGCAGACCCTCTACGCCATGGGCGCGCGCATCATCGACCACCGCCCCGAGATCGACGAGGTGCGCTTCTCGCTCCCGAACAAGCACCACTTCCTGGTGGACCTCGAACCGTTCGGGCTCAAGAACGACAACGAGGTGTACTTCGCCGCCGACCGGCCGTACGGCCTGATCGAGGCCACCGTCCTGCGGGACGGCCGTGAGGCGAGGATCCCGGCCGACCTCACCAACCTCTGACGCGGGTACCCGCGGACACGGACAGCAGCACGCGCGGCAACCGCAGCACCCGGAGAGAAGAGGACGAACGAACGATGGCTCAGCGCATCGTCATCGAGAACGCGGCGATCGCGACCGTGGACGCGAACGATACCGAGTACACCTCGGGCCACGTGGTCGTGGCGGACAACCTGATCGAGTCGCTCGGCGAGGGCGGGGCCCCCGAGGGGCTTCAGAACGTCGTCCGCCGCATCGACGCCACCGGCCACCTGGTGACGCCGGGACTGGTCAACACCCACCACCACTTCTACCAGTGGATCACCCGGGGCCTGGCCACGGACCACAACCTGTTCAACTGGCTGGTCACGCTGTACCCGATCTGGGCGCGCATCGACGAGCCGATGACGTACGCGGCGGCGCGCGGCTCCCTGGCGATGATGGCCCGGGGCGGCGTCACCACCGCGATGGACCACCACTACGTCTTCCCGAAGGGCTCCGGCGACCTGTCCGGCTCCATCATCCGCGCCGCCCGCGAGACGGGCGTCCGCTTCACCCTCGCCCGGGGGTCGATGGACCGCGGCGAGAAGGACGGCGGGCTGCCCCCGGACTTCGCCGTCGAGACCCTCGAAGGCGCCCTCGCCGCCACCGAGGCCACCGTCGGCGAGCACCACGACGCCTCCTTCGGCGCCATGACCCAGGTGGCCGTCGCCCCCTGCTCACCCTTCTCCGTCTCCACCGAACTCCTCAAGGAGGGCGCCGAGCTGGCCCGCCGTCTCGGGGTGCGGCTGCACACCCACGGCTCGGAGACCGTGGAGGAGGAGAAGTTCTGCCACGAGCTGTTCGGCATGGGCCCGACCGACTACTTCGAGTCCACCGGCTGGCTCGGCGAGGACGTGTGGATGGCGCACTGCGTCCACATGAACGACTCCGACATCGCCGCCTTCGCCCGCACGAGGACGGGCGTCGCCCACTGCCCCTCCTCCAACGCCCGGCTGGCGGCGGGCATCGCGCGGGTGCCCGACATGCTGGCGGCCGGCGTCCCCGTCGGCCTCGGCGTCGACGGCACCGCGTCCAACGAGTCCGGCGAGCTGCACACCGAGTTGCGCAACGCCCTGCTCGTCAACCGACTGGGTCCGCACCGTGAGGCCGCGCTGACCGCCCGCCAGGCCCTGCGGCTCGGCACCCACGGCGGCGCCCAGGTGCTGGGCCGGGCACGGGAGATCGGCTCCCTGGAGCCGGGCAAGCTCGCCGACCTGGTGCTGTGGCGGATGGACACCCTGGCCCACGCGTCGATCGCCGACCCGGTGGCCGCGCTCGTCCTCGGCGCGGCCGCACCCGTCACCGCCTCCTTCGTGAACGGCGAGCAGATCGTGGAGAACGGCCGGCTGCTGCACGTCGACGAGGACGCCGTCGCCCGCTCCACCCGGGCCGAGGCCCGGCGCCTCGCCGACATCGCCGCGCGGGCCTGAACCCGCGCCCTGCCTCAGGAGGTCTCCGAACCGACTGTCCCCGTACGGCGGCTGTGACCTGTCAGGAGAGCGCTGCGAGCCGGTCCCGGACCCGGGTGGCAAGCTCGTACGTGTCGCCGGCCGGCCGGGTGGGGAGCGGGCCCGGGTCGCGGATCCAGCGGTCCTCCAGCGCGAACCAGTCGGTCTCCTTCGGGCTCCGCCCCTCCCGCAGGGCGGCCTTCAGCTCGGTGAAGTACGTCGACCAGCGCAGCCGGTACAGCCCGCCGACCAGCCCCGCCCACTCACGGTTGGCGTAGTCCCGCAGGCCCGCGTCCGCGCCCGAGCGGGTGCCCCACACGGTCAGCAGCGAGAGGTTGTCGTACGCGAGCTGTTCCCGCTCCCCGGCGCTCGCGCCCCACGAGCGCGCGTCCGCCACCCAACGGCCCAGCAGGTGGCGGGAGTCGGTGGCCAGCAGCCGGTCGAGGAGGTCCATCAGGGACAGCCACACCTCGGCCAGCTCGGCGAGACGGGCTCCGTCCCCGGCGTCGTAGGCCTTCTTGATGTCCGGGAGGAGGACGCGGCTGCGGTTGGACAGGGCCTGGCGGGCCACGTCGAGGAGGTCGCGGCGGTACGCGGAGGACTTCCGCAGCTCCGCGCGCACCTGGAGCAGTTCGGTGAGGGCGGGCTCGAAGTCGGCCGCGTCGTAGCGGAGTCGCTTCGGGGACCAGCGGGCCGCCCGGACGGCGGTCAGTGACGGACGGGCGCCGAACAGACCGTCCGCGGCCTCGCTCCACCGGTCGGCGCGCGTGGTGCCGTACGCGGTGCGGCGCAGGACGTCCCACGCGGCCTCCGCGTGCGGATCACGGTCGCCGTAGCGGGCGCGGGCCCATTCGCTGAACCACTTCTTGAGGTCCAGTTCCCCCTCCCGCCAGGCGAGTTCGGAGAACAGGGCGAAGGCGGCGGGGTTGTTGTCGGCGGCCTCCGGCATGAGCGCGATGCCGCGCAGCCGGCTGCCGTCCTTCGTGCGCCACTTCTCGTACAGCGAGGCCCAGTCGGAGGTGTTCGCGCCGAGCGCGGTGTGACCGCCGAAGTTCCAGATCGAGCCGAAGGCGTACGGGGTGTCACCCCAGTCGGCCTCCCGGTCGGTGACCGTGGGGAAACGGTCGGAGAGGCCGTCGACCACCAGCATGTACCGCTTGTCGACGGCGTCGACGATCGCGCGCGGCGGGTTGCGCTGCCAGCCGAGGATCACCCAGGTGGCGCCGGGACGGGCCTTCCGCAGGGCCCGTTCGACCCCCTTCGCCGCGTCCCCGACGGGCACGTCACCGGGGGTTCCGCCCTCGTGCAGCAGGTCCATCTTGTACAGCGTCGACGGGCCGCCGAACATCTCGCCCTGCACGCGGTAGAAGGCCTCCGCCACCCGGGCGAAGTGGTCCGTGCGCGGGTCCAGCCAGTCGGGGCGCGCGAGGCCCATCCACTTCCCCTGCGGGATCGTGCGCGCACCGTGGTTGCGCTGGGCGAATCCGGGCGGGACCGTCCCGAAGTAACCGGGCAGCACCGGCGTCATGCCCAGCTCCCGCACCCGGTCCACGATCCGGCGCCCGAGGGCGGCCCGTGCGTCCAGGAGCTGCCGGGACACGGGGTGCGGGAACCCGGAGAGGTTCTGCAGCAGCCACCAGGGCTGATGGGCCGGCCCCGGAATCCACGCTCTCAGCTCCTCGTCCTCGTACCCGAACTCCTGGAACAGCCGGTGGTAGAGCGCGTCCGCGCCCGTGTAGACGAGGATCTCGTTGTAGCCGTGCAGGGCCAGGACGTCGAGCTCGCGCTCCCAGTACGTCCAGTCGAGGTAGGCGCCCGTGTAGCCGTCGTTCGTGTCGTTGAGGGCGAAGCGGTGCGGGACGCCCGCGCGGCGGGTGACGGTGCCGTCGAGGGCCGGGAGGTCGCGGGGCAGGAGGCCGGTCTGCTCGCCGGCCCAGTTGATGTCGGCGTACGCGACGTACCGCAGGTACCAGTTGAGGCCGGTGAGCTGGGTCGCGGGAGTGTCGCCGGACACGGTGACGCGGCCCTTGTCCGCCGACACCCGGAAGGTGTCGCGCGCGCTCTCCGTGCGGAAGGTGATCTGCTGCCAGTGACGGGGCAGCAGCCGCCGGGCCGCCGCCGTCGCCGCGGACGCCCCGTCCGGCGCCCCGGCGGAAGCCTTCCCGTCCGCCCCGTCGGCCGGGATCGCACCGGCCGACGTGCAGGCGACGGCGGCTCCGGCCGAACCGGCGGCGAGGGCGGTCAGAAGGACACGGCGGGGGAGCGGCATGGTGTCTCCGGGGTCGCGGGTGGGGGAACGCCGTCGGGAGGGATACCCGGCGGGGCACCACCTGTGTCCGGACACACGGCCACATGAGGGAGAACCTGGCGTGAACGGCTGAATGTGCCACCCCATGAACCCTCCTCGCGCTAGGTGGGGGCGCCCTCCCAAGCCATCAGGTTCGCCAGCAGCTCGGCCTGCTCGATGGCGTCGTCGAGGGCGTGGTGGGTGTGCAGCCGACGGGGGAGCAGCTCGCGCGGCATGGCTCGCTTGGCGGCCGCCCGCAGCGGCACCCCGGCCTTCGTCGCGTACAGCGTCTTCATGTCCAGGCAGCCCGAGTGACCGAAGGGGCTCTCGCCCGTGAAGCGGATCAGATACCAGTAGAGGAACATCCAGTCGTACGACGCCGGGTACCCGCACATCACGGGCTGCGCCCCCGCTTCCGTGCTCACCTCACGCACCCAGGTGCCGAACTCGGCCAGGGCGGCGGCCGGTTCGGCGCCTTCCTCGACGAGCCGGGCACGGTCGAGGCCGCTGACGGCCAGCGCGTCGGGTACGAACTCCTCGCTGATCGGGCGGAGCTCACGGTAGAAGGTCAGCTCATCCGGGCCGGCCGCGCTGAAGCCGTCGGCGTCCTGACGGCCCGCGACGGCCGCGCCCAGGCTGAGCATCGAGTACGGGCCGGGGATCGGGCCGTCGGCCTCGATGTCGACGGAGATGTACAGGCTGGGTTTCGGTGTACGCGGCGCCATGGAAGCAGGATGACGAGCGTGTGGGTGGTACGCACCCGGATTTCGCGTCCGGCATGGCCACGGTCGGTGGCTCGCGCGGACGGACCGCGACGGCTGACGGCGGAGACCCGCCGTCGCGGTGCGTCAGCTGCTCACCCGTTCGTGCGGGCGTCCGCCGACGTGGCCTTCTCACGGTGCGGCCGAAGTACGGCCGCGGCCAGAGCCAGGGCCGCCACAGCGATCACGGTGGCCAGGCCGAAGGCCAGGCGGTAGCCGGCCGGGAGGGCCGCGTCGCCGCGGTCGAGCAGACCGTCCGTGCGGGCAGCCGCCGGCGTCGTCAGGACGGCCAGGCCCAGCGAACCGCCCACCACCTGCGTGGTGTTGAACAGCCCGGAGGCCAGTCCCGCGTCCTCCTCCCGGGCTCCGGACATGGCCGGCCCGGTCACGGCGGGCATCGCGGCGGCGAACCCGGCGGCCAGGAGAAGCACCGGCGGCAGCACGCCCCAGCACGAACCGGAGCCGCTGGACGCGTAGACCTCGCGTGGCCCCGGCGAGGATCAGAGGCCGAACGCCTTCGCGTCGGACACCATCGCCTCGAACACCCCGCGCCTGTCGGCGACAAGCCTGCGTGGACCGGCCGACCGCGGGTGGGCCTCAGGCCCGGCGGGGCGACGCCAGTACGTACCGCGTCGCGCTGCGTGGCTCCGCGTGCTCGCTGACCTGCCAGCCCGCCTTCTCCAGCGTGGCCGCGCAGGCGCGCAGCGCGGTGACGTCCGGGTCCCGCACGGCGACGGCCTCCGGCTGCGGGGTGGCCCGGACCCGGTAGCCGGCCTCGTCCGTGCCCGCCGCCGGTCTGTGGCCCGCGGCCTCCAGCGCGAGCGCGGCGGCCTGCACCAGATGCGTGCGCTCCCAGCCGCAGGGCCGGTCCGCCGCGCCGTCGGGGTTCGTCATCCGGCGCAGCTCCAGCAGCCCCTGCCAGGCGCTGTGCACCTCACGTGTGCGGGCCGGGCCGGGCGGGGGTGCTTCCTCGCCGCCGACGCGCGCCGCGAACACCCCGGAATCCGCGGAGGCGGGGGCCGGGGCGGGGCCGGGCGCGCCCGGCTCGGGGGGCGCCTCCCGTACGCGGTGCCCGGCCGGAGTGAGGAAGTGGTCGTGCGGCGGGCGCGGGTGCCGGAAGGCGAGGCCGCGCTTGACCAGCGCGGCGAGCTGCGCCTCCGTACCCTTCAGCCGGCCCGTCACGGGGTCGGCGGCGTCGATGACCCGGCGCTGCGCGGCGGTCGGCGGTCGTGTCACACACCCTCCTCCCAGTCCTTTCGAGACTAGACGGAGGGTGTGACATTCCAGCTCGCGATGACCGGCCGCCCGTGCTCCGTGCTCAGCCGGCTGACGGTTGCCGTCTCCAGCCGGAACAGCGCGCCACCCGACGGCGGCAGCCCCAGCCACCGTGCGGTCAGCACCCGCAGGAAGTGCCCGTGGGCCACGAGGACCACACTGCCCTCGGTGTCCGCCGACGCGTCCCTCACCTTGGCCAGCATCCGGTCGGCCCGCGCCCCCACCTGCTCCGGGCTCTCTCCGGGGTGCCCGGGCGGCCCCGGCACCACACCGTCCGTGAACAGGAACCAGTCGGGCCGCGTGCGGTGGATCTCGGCGGTGGTGATCCCCTCGTACCCGCCGTAGTCCCACTCACCGAGGTCGGCGTCGGTGCGCACGTCGCGCAGCCCGGCCAGTTCCGCCGTGTCCCGGGCCCGCTTCATCGGACTGACGAAGACGGCCCCCAGCCGCCGGCCGCCCAGCAGGGGAGCCACCGCGCGCGCCTGTTCACGGCCCTTGTCGGTGAGCGGGAGGTCCGTCCAGCTGGTGTGCTGTCCGGACCACGACCACTCGGTCTCGCCGTGCCGGACGAGGAGCAGGTCAGCCATGGTGATCCGCGGCGTACGAGACGAAGCCGGCCCAGCGGTCGGGTGTGAGCACGAGGCGGGGGCCCTGACCGTCCTGCGCGCCGTAGCCGCTTCTGAACCACTCCAGCTCGGGGCCGGTCCCGGCAGAGGGGTTGATCGTCATGTCTCTCCCAGCGCTTTCCGACGAGAGCCGGCGACTCTCCGGGCGTGAGGGTCTGAGTCCGAATGATCCCATAGCGGGCGGGCGGCTCAGCTCGTGGGGCCCGCACTCCGGGAACGCCGTGCTCCGTATCGAGCCCTTGTCAGTGGACCACGTCGAAGACGTTCTTCTGCAGGCCGTTGGCGTAGGCCTCGTGCTCGACCAGCTTCAGCTTCTGGGTGTCCTTGTCCGTGGCGCTGAAGAGCCGCTTGCCCGCGCCGAGCAGGAGGGGGAAGACGAGCAGGTGGTAACGGTCGATCAGGCCGGCGTCCGACAGGCTCTGGTTCAGCGCGGCGCTGCCATGGACGATGATCGGGCCGCCCTCGGTCTCCTTCAGCGCGGCGACCTCGTCGAGCGAGCGTAGGATGGTGGTCTCGCCCCAGTTCGAGACCAGGTCGTCCTCGCTGAGGGTGGTGGAGACGACGTACTTCGGCATCACCTTGTAGTCGGCGAAATCCTCCATGTCCGGCCACACCGGGCTGAAGGCCTCGTAGCTGACCCGGCCCATCAGCATCGCGGTGGCTTCCTTCTGCTCCCGGCCCTTGAGCTCGAACGCCTCGGGGAGGAACTCGACATCCTTGAAGGTCCACCCGGAGTTCCGGTAACCGGGCTCACCGCCCGGGGCCTCCACGACGCCGTCGAGCGAGATGAAGGCGGTACTGATCAGAGTGCGCATCAGAGGTTCCTCGGTATTTCGTGTCTGGCGTGATGGGGATGGTGCGGTCTAGTCGGCCCGTCTGTGACGGAGGAGAACTGTCTGGGAGTCGAAGGTCCTGGTCTCGGTCAGGGTCAGGTCGAACCGCTGCTGCGGGGTGGTGAAGACGGGCTTGCCACCGCCGAGCACGACGGGGTGGACGAAGATCTGGTACTCGTCGATCAGCTGGTGTTCAGTGAGGAAGCCGGCCAGCGTGGAGCCGCCGAACAGCAACATATGCGCGCCGCCGTCCTTGAGGGCGGTGAGTTCCTCGATGATGTCGGTGTTGATGACGCGGGTGTTCCAGTCGGCCTCGGTCAGCGTCGAGGAGATGACCACCTTGGGCACTTTGCGCCAGACGGGCGCGAACGCGAGGTCGTGCTCGTGGGTGGAGAACTCCTCGGCGTGGGGCCAGTAGCCGGACATCATGTCCCACACCACGCGGCCGTAGAGGAAGGTGTCGGCGCTGTCAGTGAGGGCCTGTGAATAGGCGGACAGCTCGCCGTCCATGCGTGGCCAGTCGAACTCGCCGTTCGGCCCCGCGATGAAGCCGTCCAGCGACTGGTGAACAAAGTGCGTGATCTTGCCCATGAGCAGTGAATCCTCCTGATGAAGGAATCTCCGGGAGGTCGGTGAACGTCCCTTGTGTGACCCGTCAGACGGTCTTTGGAGCGGGCCCCGGTCGCGGCCCCGGTCGCGCTGCGGCGTCCTGCGGGTACCAGCGCAGCTCCACCGTGTTGCCGTCCGGATCGCGGACGTAGATCGATGTGGCGGTGCCCCGCGCGCCGAAGCGTTCGACGGCGCCCTGCAGGACCGTGAAGGCTCCCGACTCGACGACCTCGTCCCAGTCCAGCGGCTCCACGGTGAGGCAGATGTGGTCGACGTTGGATTCGCCCCTGGAGAGGTCGACCAGGTCGATGACGGTCTCCGGGGTGACTCTCACCGACGGGAACGGGACCTTGCCGGCCCGCCACTCCTCAAGCCGTACCGGTTCCAGGCCGAGGAGTCCGGTGTAGAAGCCCAGGGACCGCTCGACGTCCTCCACGTTGAGAACCAGATGATCGAACGCCTTCACTCGCACGGCGCTCACTTAGCCTCCAGGGCGAGGGCGCGGCGCAGCCAGTCCGTGAACAGGTCGGGGTCGACATCGTCGGCGGCCCTGAGCTTCACGGAGGCCATCCGGCGGGCGCCGGGGACCAGCCGCCCCGACGGGTCGGCCACGTCCTGGCCGCGCCAGAGACCGAAGGTGACGTAGGACTTGTAGGCCTTGAGCAGGCAGACCGGGGTCTGCCCGGGCTTGTCGCCGAGACTCCAGGTGGGATGGCCGTGCCACATCGCACCGGTGGCGTCCGGCAGGGTGGCGTCGATGACACGACGCGTCCTCTCCCCGATGGCTCGCAGGTGGTCGTCGAGCCCGGTCAGGTAGGTGGTGATGTCCGACGTGGGCATGGGGTTCCCTTCATGGCGGGTCATGGCGGGTCATAGCAGGTCATTGCGGTCATGGCGGGCCGTGGGGCGCTCGGGGCGCGTGGTGGGGCCACGCCGGTGTCGGAGACGGCCGGGTGCGCGAGCGGCGGACGGCCGGATCGCGTTCCCACCCCGACGGCCGGGTTGACGTCTTCTACGATCCGCCGCGCGAAAGCCGCGATCAAGGCATGATCGGAGCATGATCGTTGAGCCGGATTCAACGCTGGGGGGAGAATCATGCTGGAACGGCTGGAGATCGAGATCTTCCTGACGCTCGCCGAAGAGCTGCACTTCGGCAGGACCGCCGAGCGGCTGCGGATCACGACCGGGCGGGTCAGTCAGGTGATCAGGAAACTGGAACGCCGGATCGGCGGCATGCTGTTCGAGCGCAACAGCCGTACGGTCCGGATCACCCCCGTCGGACGGCAGTTGGCCGATGACCTGGTGCCCCTGGTCGCGGCCATGGAGGAGGCGCTGAACAGGGCGGCCGACGCGAGTCGCGGTATCACGGGAGAACTCCGGGTCGCCTTCCTCGGCGAGTGGACGGCACCCCTGCTGCTCAAGACGGTCGGTGTGTTCGCCGAACGCCACCCCGAATGCCGGGTCGAGGTACGGGAGGTTCAGCTGTCCAATTCCCGGGCCAGCCTGGTGGACGGCTCGATCGACATCCTCCTCGCCTCCTACCCGTTCGACGGGATGGCCTGCGGCCCCGTGTTGCTCAGGGAGAAACGGGTGCTCGCCGTGGCGGCCGGGCACCCGCTGGCCGGCGAGCGGTCGGTGTCGGTCGAGGTACTCGCGGAACATCCCGTGGTGCAGTACCCGGAGGTGACCTCCGCGGCGTTCAAGCGGGACCGCACACCGGACCGCACACCGTCGGGCAGGCCGGTTCCGAAGGGGCCCGTCGGCGGGTCGTTCTCCGAGATGCTCACCCTGGTCGCGATGGGCAGGGGAGTCCTCCCGGTCGGAGAGCACTCCCGCCAGTACTACCCCAGACCTGACCTGGCCTACGTGCCGCTCCACGACGCGAAGCCGGTCGAACGGGGGCTGGTCTGGGCGGCGTCGAACACGACGGAGCGGGTCCGCGCGTTCGTACGCGCGGCGACCGATGTCGCCGAGACGCTGCCGGCCGCTTCCGCTTGAAGTGCCACGGCTCACCGCGCTCGGCGACGACCGTCACCCGTGCTGCCGGTACCCGCTCAGGAACCGCCCGATCCGGCTGATCGCCGCGTCCAGGTCGTCCACGTGGGGGAGCGTGAGGATGCGGAAGTGGTCGGGGGCCGGCCAGTTGAAGCCGGTGCCCTGCACGACCTGGATCTTCTCCCGCAGCAGCAGGTCCAGGACGAACTTCTCGTCGTCGTGGATCGGGTGCACCTTGGGATCGATGCGTGGGAACGCGTACAGCGCGCCCTTCGGTTTCACGCACGACACGCCCGGGATCTCGTTGAGCTTCTCCCAGGCGCGGTCGCGCTGCTCGCGGAGGCGGCCCCCGGGCACGGTGAGGTCGCGGATGGACTGTCGGCCGCCGAGTGCGGCCTGGATGGCGTACTGCGCGGGGGCGTTGGCGCACAGCCTCATGGAGGCGAGCATCGTCAGGCCCTCCAGGTAGTCCTTCGCGTGCTGCCGGGGCCCGGTGACGACCAGCCAGCCGGAGCGGAAGCCCGCCACCCGGTAGGTCTTGGACAGGCCGCAGAAGGTGAGGACCACGAGGTCGGGGGCGAGTGAGGCGGCCGAGTGGTGGACGGCGTCGTCGTACAGGATCTGGTCGTAGATCTCGTCGGCGAAGACCATCAGGCCGTGGCGGCGGGCCAGGTCGAGGATGCCCTCGATGATCTCCTTCGGGTAGACCGCGCCGGTGGGGTTGTTCGGGTTGATGATGACGACGGCCTTCGTCCGGTCGGTGATCTTCGCCGCCATGTCGTCCAGGTCCGGGTACCAGTCGGCCTGCTCGTCGCACAGGTAGTGGACCGCCTTGCCGCCCGCGAGGGTCGTGACGGCGGTCCACAGCGGGAAGTCCGGGGCGGGGATCAGGATCTCGTCGCCGTCCTCGACCAGCGCCTGTACGGCCATCGAGACCAGCTCGGACACGCCGTTGCCGAGGAAGACGTCGTCGACTCCGACCTCCAGGCCCAGGTTCTGGTAGCGCTGGGCGACGGCGCGGCGGGCGGAGAGGATGCCGCGCGAGTCCGTGTAGCCGTGCGCCTGGGGGAGCATCCGGATCATGTCCTGGATGATCTCCTCCGGCGCCTCGAAGCCGAAGAGCGCGGGGTTGCCGGTGTTCAGGCGGAGCACGCTGTGGCCCGCCTCCTCCAGCGCGTTGGCGTGCTCGATCACCGGGCCCCGGATCTCGTAACAGACCTCGCTGAGCTTGTTCGACTGCCGGAACTCCATGCGCTCTCGCCCCTCCGGTACGTGGTGTTGCTTGGTTTTACCAAGTAGCAGCTTGGAAAGTCCAACAACATGTCTAGACTGCGTCGCATGTCACCTCGCCGAAGCTACGACCAGTACTGTTCCGCCGCCCGTGCGCTCGACGTCGTCGGTGACCGCTGGACTCTCCTGATCGTCCGGGAGCTGCTGGCCGGTCCCCGCCGCTACACCGACCTGCACGCGGACCTGCCGGGCGTCAGCACGGACGTACTCGCCTCGCGGCTGAAGGACATGGAGCGGGACGGCCTGACGACCCGCCGCCGCCTGCCCCCGCCCGGAGCGGCGTACGTGTACGAACTCACCGACCGCGGGCGGGAGTTGCTGGCCGTGCTCCAGGCGCTCGGCGAGTGGGGCGCACCTCTGCTGGAGGAACGCAGGGCCACCGACGCCGTACGGGCGCACTGGTTCGCGCTGCCGCTGTCGAGGGAGCTCCGGGAGCCGGGGCTGGTCGAAGTGCGGCTGGAGGAGGGGCAGTTCCACCTGTGGGCCGGCGCGGAGGACGGTCCGGTGTACGGGGACGGGCCGGCCCCCGAGGAACCCGACGCCCGGTTGTCGTTCGACGCGGAGACCTGCGTGGCGGTGAGCCGGGGAGAGCTGAGCCTGCGGGACGCGGTGCGGGAGGGGCGGGTCGAGGTGCTGGGGGACGGCGCGTTGGCGAAGGAGCTGCGGGAGGGGTGACGCACGGTCCTGGCGGGCCGCCGGACCGGCAGGGTTCGGCGGCCCACCAGGGGCGCGGGACCGTGTCCGTACGCGGCTCCGCCGCGGGGGCGCGACCAGCCGCACCACACCCGCGGACTCCCTACGGCATCACGGGGCTGGTGCTGATCGGGGGTCGGGCGCGCAGCCCCGGGGAACCGGCGAAGGCCGAACCCCTGGCGCCGGCACCCGTGTTGGCCGCCAGGACCGCGGGGTCAGCGCATGCCGGCCCACAGCCGCGAGCGGGGCGAGCACGCCGCCGACCGCCGTCCACGCCCAGCGGTCGGCACGGGTCGGTTCGGCCGAGGCCGCGTCCGCCGCGGTGGTGCGCGTCTGTGTCCCGCCCGCACAGGACCGGCGGCGCTGCAGACCGTCGTACACGCCGGGCTGCGACACGACGGCGCCCAACCGGCTGGTGCCCACCGTCGTGACACACGCGTCCCGTCATGCCCCGCTGCCTTCGTCGAACAGGCCCGCGAGGCGCGCCCGGTACAGCACCGCGATGGTGAAGCCGTCGGTGATCTCCCCGCCGCGGACCATGTCCTCCGCCTCGGCCGGCGACACGGTGACCGCCCTGCGGATCCCCTCGCCCTCCTCCAGGTCGCCGATCCGGTCCACGCGCGCCGCGTACAGGCTCACCTTGTGTGCGAGGAGTCCGGTGTCGGGGTGGACCTCGCCCAGGGGGATCACCTCGGTCGGGCTCGTGCCCAGCTCCTCGCCGAGTTCCCGGGCGACGTTCTCCTCCCCGGAGGCGCCCGCTTCACCGAAGCCGCGGGCCACCTCCCAGTGCCATGCCCGGGTGGCGTGCCGGTGGTGCTCGATCAGCACGACGTCCCCGCCGGGGCCGAGCAACGGCAGGATCACCACACCCGGGCTCGACGCGGGCGGCGGCATCAGCCGGTTGTAGAGGCCCGTTCGGCCGCCGGGGAAACGCACCGGATCACGCAGGTGCAGCAGGTAACGGTCGGCCGAGACCACACCGACCGGCACCGGCCGCAGCGCCGCCCACAGCCTCGCCCACCAGGAGCCGGGCCCGACGAGGCCCGCCGCCCGCCATGCCGCCCCCGCTCTCGCCCGTCGGCGGACCTCGCGGACGACGGCGGGGTCGGTGAGGATCTCGGTGCCTCCGGGGTCGTCGCGGAACCACTCGGGCCGGTCTCGGCGCAGGGCCTCGTAGGAGTTCACCTGACGCCTCGCACGAGGTGCACTAGTACTCCAGCAGATCGTCGTTGTCCTGGGTGGTCGTGGAGGCGGTGGCGCTGGGCGCGGCGCCCGTCGTCTCCCGGTAGCCCGGCAGCCTCCTGACCAGATCGTGGAACTGCGACCATTCTCGTTCACTCGCCAGCCGCACGGCGGCGATCTCGCGGGCGAACCGCTGCTCCTGCCGCCCCTCCAGCCGGTTGCGCAGGACCAGCTGCACCGAGCCGCCCACCGAACCCGACACCGCGAGCGGGGCCAGGGCGCCGGTCACCTCCCACACGCCCTCGCCGGTGATCGTCGTGAACACCGCGGCGCCCAGGGTGACGACCACTTCGATGACGGGGCGCCACTTCTTCGGTGTGGCCTGCCTGCGCTCCTGGGCGAGCTTCAGGATCTCCGAGTTGAGCCGGACGTAGCGGTCGAAGACGCGGCCGACGGAGTCGTGGAAGGCGCCGGGGTCGGCGGTCAGCGCGCCGAAGGCGTCGACGTAGTCGTTCCACGCGGTGCTCTGCCGCAAGGTCCAGATGTCCGGGAGGGTCAGCGCGTCCACGGCCGACGGGGTCAACTGATCCTGGACGGCGGTGAACGCCTGCCGCCGCAGGAAGGTGAGCAACTGCTCGGGGTCCTCGACGAAGCCACGGGTGGCCCTCGCCTCGCGCGCCTCCTGCAGCGCGACGCGCCGGAGACTGCCCGCCGGGGTCAGGGGGTAACGGTCAAGGGCGTCGGCCAGGTTGACGTTGTATATGAGGTCGAGGAGCTGCTTTATCTCCGCGGCGAAGGGCTTGTTCCCGTCGTACCTGCCGTCCGCGACGTTCGTCCCGGGCGCCGACACGAACTCCTTGTACAGGACGTTCCGCACGACCGGCTCTCTGCGGACGCTGAGGTCGTTGCTGAATCCGACGACCTCGCCCAGCCGTCTTCTGAACCGGTCGGTGTCCTCCGGCGCCACGCCGACCTGGGCGGCGAGGATGTCGGTGTCCTTGGCCGTCAGCCCCTGGACCTTCTCGGTGAACGGCTGGAACAGCCGGGTCCGGGTCTGCTCCTTGTTCACCCGGTCCTGCTCGGGGTCGTCCCACGACATGCGCACGCACCGCACCCGGTCGCCGGACCGCATGGTGCTCAGGGTCTCCTGCCACGCGGTGAAGCCTGCGGGCCGCGTGTCCAGGTAGGCGGGCGGTTCCTCGGCGGGGTGCCGTTCGTTGAGCAGGAACGGCACGAGGGCCCCCGAGGCCAGCAGGCGCTGGTGGGCCGTGCGCGACTGGTCGCCCCCGGTCAGATCGCAGCTGATCGCGTCGTTGTTGTAGAAGTACGCGCGGTTGATCACGACCTGACGGGCGTTGATGAGGCTGCGGAAGTACTCGGCCCGTACCTCCTTGAGCCGCCGTTCGCCGACCTGTTCGAGGGACTTGCCCCGTTTGATCATGTCCCTCGCGAGCTGTCGCGGAACCCACTGGTTGTCCAGCGACTGCGCGATCACCGCCCCGGGGTCGAGCTGGTCCGGGCGGATCGGTGCCATCAGGTCGTCGATGCTGCCGACGTCGCTCATTCTTCTCCAGACTGCTTGGGCCGCTCCAGCTCCATAGACGTACACCGCCAACGGGGTGTGAGGGGCCGATTTCCCGTGGTCCAGGGGGCATTCGGGGGCGCACGTTCCCGTGCGCGGGGCGCACAGGGGCGTTGGAGAGGTCAGTGAGGCTCCGGCAGGCAGGTCAGTGAGGCTCCCACTCGCAGCGGAGCGGGTTGCCCAGGGAGGCCCAGATGTCTCCGGGGCGGCCGGGGGACATCCTCATCAGCGTCAACGCCTTGGTAGGCAACGGTTCTTCGAGGAGGGCCGCGAGATCGGGAGTGCGCGGCAGCTGCGGTACCGCTGCCTCCAGCGCACCCCTCAGCGCACCACCCGACCCCGCCACGGCCGCCAGCGACCCCGCCACCAGCGACCCGAACAGTTTGCGTCGCAGCGCGGTCACGTCGTCCGTGACGATCCGTCCGGTGAGCCGTGGGGGTGCGATGCCGTGCCGGGCCAGACGCGCGGGGCTGACCCGGATGTCGGCCAGATCGCGGTACACGAGCCGGAGCGGGTCACCCGCCGGGGACAGGACCACGAGCAGGTTCTGGCCGTGCGCCTCCAGGGCCACGCCCAGCTCCAGCAGACGGAGGCAGGCCGTAAGGGAGAGGAGGGTGAAGTCGGCCAGCCACGAGGGCGAGGACGGCAGACCGGTCGTCGCGAGCGCGGCCACCGGGACGACACGCTCACCGCTGTCCGCGTCCAGGTACGCCTCGGGCGACTCGCGCACGACCGCCGCCAGGTCCGGGGAGCCGCTGGTGACCGCGCCCAGCGTGCGGGTGACGTGCAGCAGGCCCTCGGCGCGGGCGGCGATGTCCTCCATGAAGGCCGAGACGGTGGCCGACGTCTCGATCGAGTACACCGAGATGTCCCGCACCGAGGACGTCAGCCGGGCGCTCAGCGCGGTCTTGACGTGCGGTCCGACGTCGGGGAGCGCGAGGGTGCGCAGCGACATCAGGGGGTGCGCCGGAACACCGTCCCCCACGGGGGACTTGAGCACGTGCTCGGCCTGCCAGGGGTGCACCGGGATCAGCACCCGGCCCCCCGCACGGAACCGCTCCGGCCAGGCGCCGACGACCAGACAGTCGTCCGCCTCCGTCAGGCCGAGCCGCACGACCGGCCGGTGCTCCGGTCCGAACGCGAGCTGCTCGGCCGCCGAAAAGCCGGGACGGGAACGGCAGTTGGGGTGGAAGGGGTGACCGTCGACGACGCGCTGTTCCCACTCCCGGCTCGTGGCCGGCGCGGGGGAGCCGGCCGGCTGGTTCGCCCGGGACAGCGCCAACGAGGCGACACTGTGGTCGAGTTCGGCGGCGAAGGCCGGGCCGTGCGGGACGGTCAGGTCCGCCATCAGCCGCGTCGGCCGGTCGTACGGCCTGCCGTCGAGCCGGAGTTCGGTGGCGTACGCGGCGGTCGCGTACGGGTCCGTGTACGGGCCGTGCAGCCGGCGCCCGTCGGCCAGGTGCAGCGTGAGCCCCTCGCGTCCGGGCTCCTTGCGGGCGACCCACGGCAGCGGCTCGTGCACGAGCGCGCGCCACAACCGCGTCAGCACGGCCGCGCGGGCGCCGGGAAGCGCGTCCTCGTACGGCTGTGTGAGGTCGGGGCGCTCGCCGGCGAGTTCCTCGGCGAGCGCGGCCTCGGCCTCGGTCGGGATGAGACGGTGCACGGGCGGGCTCCTCGGGTACGGAGACGGGGGCGGGACGGCGTACGACGGCCGGGACGGCATCGCGCCGGCGAACGGCGACCGACATACTGATCACCAGTGCACCGTAGGGAACGAATGGACGCCGTGGACGCCAAGGATCCCAGGGACGTCGCCGCGGCGGCCGACGCGTACGCCGTCGCGCCGCTGCTCAACTGTCTGCTGCGGGAGGTGGGCGAGCGCGTCGGGCCGGGCGTGTACCGGCTGCGGACCGGCGGGCGTCTGCTGCGGGTGCGCGGCAGCCGCCGCCCCACCGCCCCCGAGGTCCACGCGGGCGGCGCCTGGCACCCCCTCACCCACACCGAACTGGTCAAGCTCACCGCCGAGGAACTGCGCCGCCACACCGGCCTGTCCAACTCCGAGCTGCCCGCCGAGATGCTCGACAGCCGGAACGCGGTGGCCGCCCTCCTCACGGCCCGCGCCCACGCCACGGCCCCCGCGGACCCGTACCTGCGCTCCGAACAGTCCCTCGTCACCGGGCACCCCTACCACCCGGCCCCCAAGGCCCGCGGCGGGGGCCCCGTCGCGGCCTGGCTGCCGTACGCGCCCGAGGCGTACGCCGCCTTCCCGCTGGCGCTGCTGGGCGTGCGCGAGGACGCGGTCGTGGAGGAGGGCGACACCGCGGCCCTGGACGCGTACGGGGCCGCACCGCGCGGCTATCGCCTGCTGCCCGCCCACCCCTGGCAACTGGACCTCGTCGCACGCGAGCTGGCGCCCGCCTTCGCGGACGGCCGGCTCGTCCGGCTGGGCCGCACCCCCGGACAGGTCGCGCCCACCGCGGCGATCCGCACGGTGTACGCCACCGAGCCCGCGCCCGAGCACGCCCGGTACGCCCCCGAGGGCGACCTCTTCCTCAAGTTCAGCCTGGACGTGCGCATCACCAACGACGTGCGCCGCCTGTGGCGCCACGACCTGCTCGGGCTGCGCCGCGCCGACACGGCCGTCACCACGGCGTTCGCGTCGCTGCCGGGAGCCTGGCTGAGCGACCGCGGCTACCGGACCGCCGACTTCGCCTTCGAGGAACTCGCCGTCCTCGTCCGGGACGGCCTGCGCGCCCACCTCGCCCCCGGCGCGACACCCCTCCTCGCCGCCGCCCTCACCGAGGACTTCGACGGCAACCCGCTCGACCGGGCCGCCGACCCGGGCGCCTGGTGGGAGGCGTACCTGCGGGCGGTCGTCCCGCCGGCGCTCGGCGCCTTCCAGCACCACGGCGTCGTCCTCGAAGCCCACCTGCAGAACACGGTGGTCGCCGTCGACGCCGACGGCACCCCCGTCCAGGCCCTGTTCCGCGACGCGGAGGGCGTGAAGCTCCTGCGGGACGTGACGCGCGCCGCGGGCTGGGAGCGCCTGGTGTACTGCCTGGTGGTCAACAACCTGATGGAGATCGCGGAAGCCGTCGCCGAACGCCACCCGGGCGCCGACCTCTGGCCCGCCGCACGCCGGGAGCTGGCGCGGCACCGGGACATCCCCGAGATGGCCGGCCTGCTGGACGCGCCCACCCTCCCCGGCAAGACGAACCTGCTGCTGCGCTGGACGGGCGCGGACGGCGCGGACGCCCGCTACCTGCCCCTGCCCAACCCCCTCCGCGGACCATGACGAACCCTCCTGGCCGATGCTGACGAGGACACGCCCGCTCCGGGCGGGGCGGGCGTGGCGGGACGGCCGAAGCCGGGCCCTCAGTGGCGCCTGGTGGTGCACCGTGGCGGCTTCAGCCGCTGTGACGCCCACTGGGCCCGGCGCCGGGACGACGTCCGGCTCATCGACGGCGAGCTCCTCGAGCGGTGGGGCAGCGGGACGCCGCTTCGGGAACTGATCCCCGTGACGCGGCCCACTGGCTCGTCCTGAGCGGCCGTAGCGGGCGGGTCACAACGGCGCGGTGTTCTCGCCGAGGTCCCAGGGGACCGTGGCCGGCTGGGAGGCACGGGTGTGTTCGGAGAGGTCGAACTCCACGTCCACGACCCCCTCGACGGCCCGGACCAGACGTGCTGCCACAGGGACGAGGGACGTGTCCCGGACGCGGCCGCCGAGCGTCACGACTCCCTCCCGCACCGCCACGCGCACGGCCGACGCCGGCGCGGGGAAGAGGTACGCCACGACCTCCCGGCGGACCTCCTCGGCGATGTCCTCGTCGTCGCGCAGGAACACCTTGAGCAGGTCGGCGCGGCTGACGACGCCCTGCAGCATGCCGAGTTCGTCGACGACGGGAAGCCGTTTGACCCTGGCGTGCGCCATGGTCCGGGCGGCCTGCGCGAGCGTGGCGTCCGCGCGGACGGTGAGGGCGGGAGAGGTCATCAGTTCCCCGGCGGTCACGGCGCCGGCCTTCGCGAGGTCGGTCAGGCGCTGGAGCTGCGTGTGCCGGTCGGGGTCGCTGTCGCGGAACTCCTCCTTGTGCAGCAGGTCGGCCTCGGACACGACGCCGACGACACGGCCCTCGCCCTCCAGGACGGGCAGGGCGCTGACCTTCCAGTCGTGCATCATCCGCGCGACCTCCTTGAAGGCGGCGCCGCGGCCGATGGCGGCGACGGTGTGGGTCATCACATCGCTGACGATGTGCGGAGTGCCGTGCATCATCCCTCCCTGATGGCTGTGGTGCTGTCAGTCGTGGCCGCGGTCACAGGAGGCTGCCGCTGCCGTAGGGGGCGTACAGGTCGAGCAACCTGGTGCGGGCCGAGCGCAGGCGGTGTGCGAGGACACCGCCCACCCACTCGGCGACGCTCGCGCCGAGCGCGGGGTCGTCCCGGCACATCGAGCGGATCGCGGTGGCGTCGAACTCGTAGGCGCGCACCGGACTGGTCGCCTCGGCGCCCAGGTGCCAGGCGTACGGGGCGAACAGCCAGGACCAGCCGATGAGCTCGTTGTGCCCGAGGGTCTCGATGACGGCGGCGCGCTGCCCCGGCACGCGCATGTCGAGGTCGACCGAGCCGGTGCGGATGATCCAGAACCGGTCGGCGCGGCCCCCTTCCTCGAAGAGGCGGGTGCCCTGGGGGAACGACACCTCCCGGGCGCAGCGCATCAGTCGCTGCCGGTGCTCGGCCGGGAGTGCCTGCAGCATGCCGACCGTGGCGGGAGCGTTCATGACGTGCCTCCAATCAGGGCGTACGAACCTGGCACGTCCAGCGTGTTCCCGTGCCTGGTGCCGGGCCATGGGCCACCCGGCCCCATGACCGGGCCGCCCGGCACCGCGTCCGGGCCCTTCGGCACCCTGTGCACGGGCCGGCCCGGAGGTTCGATGAGGAGGGGAGCCGACCGCAGGGAAGTGGCTTCTCCTCCTCACCCGCCTTCTTCACCCGCCTTCTTCGGCTTCGACCGGGCGGAGAACGAACCGCCGCACGCCATCAAGGCCGTACTCGCGGCCCCTGGAGGACTCACGCCATGCGCATCGTCATCGCTCTCGGCGGCAACGCCCTGCTGCAGCGGGGCGAACGCCCCGACGCCGCCGTACGGCAGGCGAACATCGACCGGGTGACCACCGCCGTCGCCGCTCTCGCTCTCGAACACGAGATCGTCGTCACCCACGGCAACGAGCCGCAGATCGGCCTGCTCGCCATGGAGAGCGCGGCCGGCCCGGTGCTGACCGCCCCCCGCCCGCTGGACCTGCTGGGCGCCCAGACCGAGGGCCTGATCGGCTCGCTGCTGGTCCGGGCCCTGCACGACACGCTGCCCGGCCGCAAGATCGCCGCACTCGTCACCCACACCCTGGTCCGCGCCGACGACCCGGCCTTCGCCCGGCCCACGAAGCGCGTCGGCCCGGTCTACCCCCGGGACGTCGCCCGCACCCTCGCGCGAAGGCGGGGCTGGCACATCGCCCGGAACGGCGGCGGGTGGCGCCAGGTCGTCGCCTCACCCGCGCCCGAGGGGATCGTGGAGACCGAGACCATCCACGATCTGCTGACCTGCGGAGCGCTGGTCATCTGCGCCGGCGGCGGAGGCGTGCCCGTCACCGCCGACCGCGACACCGGCGCGCTGCACGGAGTGGACGCGGTCGTCGACAAGGACCTCACCGCCGCCCTGCTCGCCGAGGAACTCAAGGCCGACTTCCTGCTCATCCTCACCGACGTCCCGTGCGTCTACACCGGCTACGGCACCAGCGACCCGCGGCCCGTCCTCGACGCCACCCCCGACGGCCTGCGCCGCGAGGGCTTCCCCGCCGACTCCATGGGCCCCAAGACGGAGGCCGCCGCCCGGTTCGTCGAACGCACCGGGGGACTGGCCGCCATCGGTGCCCTGGACGCCGCGTACGAGATCGTCCACGGGAGGTCGGGGACCCTGGTACGGCCCGATCTCGCCGTGGGCTGAGGCGCCGCCGGAACGCGCGGGGCCGGACGGCCCCCCGGCCCGGGCAGCGGCACCGTGCCGTGGGGGCCCCAGCGGGACCTGGTGCCGCTTCCCGCGGTGGGGGCTGCTCTGCGGTGCCCCGCCCGGGCCGCGGCACGTCGAGCGGCTGTCCGCCCGACCGTGGACCACGGCCCACGGCCCGCGCGCCGCCCTGCCGCACCGAAGGCGGCCCCGAGGCCCCGAGGCCCCGAGGCCCCGAAGCCCCCGCGGACCCGCGGCGCGTTCCGCGCGCGGCGGGTCGACAACGTCATGCCGAGTTGCCGGCCGCCCGCCTGGCCCTCAGCGCGCCTGGCCCAGGGCGGTAGGCGCGGCGACGGCGTTCGGAACACGGGCCAGGGCCAGGGCCGTGCTCAGGCTGGGGTGCAGTTCGAAGACGCCTGCCAGGCCCGCGGCGCGAAGGACGCGCCGGAAGCTGTGGCTGTGTGTGACCAGTCGCAACCGGGCACCCCGGGCCAGAACTCGGTTCCGGGCCCGGCACAGCACACCCAGACCGGCGCAGTCGATGAACGCCGTCGACCGGAGATCCAGCACCAGATCGGGGTACGGGCCGGCGGTCAGGGCCTCCAGCCGGGCTGCGAGGCACGGCGCGGTGAAGATGTCGATCTCGCCGCACAGCTCCACGACGGTTGCTTCACCGACGGTGCGTTCCATGGGGTGAGGCGCGGACCGGAGGTCGATGTCGGACATGGTCCGAGACGACAGGAAACGGCGAGGCACGGGTAGGGCCGATGGTCCCTACTGTCCGGCTTCGCTGGATATGCCGGGCCGCAGCCGGACCTGCGGGCCCGTCGAGCAGGGTGTGACACGGGTCGTTCTCCGGCCCGGCCGGGACCGATGGCCCCTCACTACCGGGTCTCCCCCGGCTCAGTATGGAAGGACGCAGAACCGCTCTACCAGGCGAAAGACGGGCTTGCTGATGTACCCCAACGACGGTTTCCAGGAACTCGGGCGGCAGGAGTGCCTGCGGCGGCTGACCGGCGTGCCCGTCGGCCGCATCGTCTACACGCGCCACGCCCTGCCCGCCGTGCTGCCGGTGAACTTCGGCGTGGACGGCGACGGCGCGGTGGTGCTGAGCACCTCTGCGGCCTCGGAACTGGTCCGCGCGGTCGACGGCGCGGTGGTCGCCTTCGAGGCCGACGACGTCGACGCGGTCCGGCACGCGGGCTGGAGTGTCGTCGTCACCGGAACGGCCACGGTGGTGACCGACCCCGCCGAGCACGAACGCCTGGCCCGCACCGTTCCGGCGTCCTGGGTGCCCTCACCGCGGGAGGTCTTCGTGCGCATCGCACCCGAACTGGTCACCGGACGTGAACTCGTCGGCGGACGCACCCTGTACGGGGTCGACCTCACCGCCTGAACGCCCGGCACGCGGGCCGGCCGGTGCCTCGCGGCTTGTGCGGAGTGCGCCGGCCGGTCAGATCAGGCTGCTCCAGTAGGGCCAGAAGCGGGTGAGGACGAGCAGCGCGATGATCCCGTACCAGGCGCCGAGGATCATCCAGTGCGTGTCCCGGAGGACGTACAGCACGCCCCGGGGCACTCGGACGATCCCCCGTTCCAGACAGTGCACCGTGACGTACCAGAACAGGGCGATGGTGACGACCCAGACGGCGGCGCAGTACGGGCAGAGCTTGTTCAGCTCATAGAGCGACTGTCCGATCAGCCAGTGCGCGAACACCACCCCCACCAGAGCTCCGGCGTCCAGCGCGAGCCACAGCCGTCGGTGCAGGCGCGCTCCGGAGAGAACGGCGACACCCAGGGCGGTCACGGCGACGAAGGCGCCCAGTCCGAGCAGCACAGGACCTGCGAGAAGGGCGGATCGAGGAGACCGGCGGCCGCGGAGGAGTGTGCGGCTGCGGCGGCGAGGAGGAGCCGGCCGAGCCCGAACTGGACGTGCGGGAGGTTCCGCACGCCCTGCGCCACGCCACCGTCTTCGGCGCCCTGGACGCCGTCCCCGCGGGTACCGCGATGGTGCTGGTCGCCCCGCACGACCCGTTGCCGCTGCTCGCGCAGATCGAACAGCGCAGCCCGGGAGTCTTCGCCGTGGAGTACCTGGAGCGCGGCCCCGACGCCTGGCGGCTGCGGCTCAGCCACCGCTGACCCGCGGCCACTCGACCCCCGGCGGTGCGCGCACGTCGCCCACCGGCGTGCGCACCGCAGTACCCGCAAGCACACGAGGCATGAGAAAGAAGGACAACACGTCATGGACGGATCGCACCGCCGAGCCGGAACCCTGCTCGGGACGGCCGGCATGGCGCTGGCAGCCGCCGGACCCGTCATGCTGTGGCGCGGCCGCAGCGGCAGGAAGGAGATCCGCACCGAGCTCGCCGCCCAGAAGATCACCTTCCCCGAGCGCGGGCTGCCCGCCGAACTCGCCGCCTACGCCGGGCGCCGCGTGGAGACCGGCCCCGAAGCCCACGCCTACGCCGAGTTCATCAAGGGCAACCTCGCCCACGCCACGGGCGGCCGCACCTATGCGGAGATCAGCGCCGAGCTGCACGCCGCCGGCGGCGACGACGAGAAGCTCGCCGAGCTGCGCCAGGCGGCGTTCATGGGCCAGTCCTGCGCGCCTCGCTGATGTCGGCCTACCAGGCGTGGCACCTCACGACACTGGTCACGGGCCTGGGCGCCGCCCTGACCGGCCTGGGTGTCGCCCTGGTGGCCACCGCGGACGCCGCCCTGGTGCCCTGCCCCCCGAACCCCTCCTGACCACGCGGCGGCGCGCACGGACGACATCCGGCTCCCGTCCGCGTGAGGCCCCAGGAGGACACCCGCGACCCACGCGCGCCGTCACCGATCGCCCTTCTGACGGCCCGTCCGGCGTCGGCGCCCCCGTCCCGCGCCGGCGCCCCCGTCCCGAAGCAGGGCCTGTCGGCCCTCCCGGAGAAGACCAACGGCCGCCGCGCCGACCACCGTCGCAGGTGGATGCTGGCGGCGACCGATCCGGAGGTATCCCGTGCACGACCACATCGACCGCCCCCGAGGCCGATCCCGCCGCTGTCGCTCGCGACGGGTGCCGCGCACGGTACGGCCCGGTCACCGGCCGGGCTCCTGGCTTGGACACCCCGTCCTGAGCGCGTCGAAGCAGAACAGCGGCGAGCGCTCGCACCAGCCTCAAGGAGCGGCATGACCGGCATCGCGGCCGGGCCCACCGGGACCGGAAACGGGAGTGGGCCCGGCACGTACCCCAACAGGCCCGGGGCGTCCGGCGTGAAGGCCCGTCATCTGCGCGCCCACGTCCTGGTCGTGGGGTGGCTGGGCCTTGCCCTGCTGGCGGTCGCGGCGCAGGAGTCGCTGCCGGTGGCGCGGTGGATGGCTGTGCACATGTTCCTGCTCGGCGCCGTCACCACCGCCGTCCTCATCTGGAACGAGCACTTCGCCGTCGCCCTGCTGCACGCGAAGACCCCCGACGCACGAGGGAGTGCCGCCCGGATCGCGGCGGCCAACCTGGCCGTGGCCGGCCTGCTCATCGGCGTGTGGACCGCCCTGCCCCTGCTGACCGCGGTTTCCGCCGCCATGGAATGGCCCGACCTGCGAGCCGCGATCGCCCTCCCACGCCACAAGCGGTGCCACCCCCACGTGCTGATCCGCCTCGGCTACGGCCGGGACGGCGCCACCACACCACGAGCACCCGGACACCCCGTCACCCGCCCGGCAACACCGCCCGCGACCGACAGCGGAACGGACTGAGCGCCGCGGTCACTCACCGCGCTCCGGCCCAGCGCTCTCGCTCCGTACGCACACGCGGTCCCTGCGCGGCCCTGGCGGTTCGGCCTCCGGGGGGGCGGCGATGCAGAACCGGGATCCCGTCGTCCGGCTGCTACCCGCCGCGGACGCGCAGGTGCGGCGCCGGAGCGCGTGGTGCTCATGGCGACCCGCCGCGGGCTGTCTCACCGCGAGGCGCGCGTTCCCCTGAGTTCGCGTCCGGTGACCATCTCCGACTCGATCCGCAGGAACACCGGGTCCCGCAGGGGCATCCAGGACGTGGGGCCGCTCTGCGAGAGCCGCTCCCGCTCGGCGGGGTCGGTCACCACGGTGGCCCGCCCGGTGACGACGACGCTCCAACCGGACCGGGTCGCCGCGTCGAACTCGTCCGCCTCGAAGGCGACCACGACGCCGTCGATGGCACGGACGAGATCCGAGTCCCGCGAGGTGCGCAGCAGGACGGAGGCGTCCGTGTCCAGGGAGAAGTTGACGGGGAGGACCGCCGGCAGTGCGTGCCGGGTGTAGACCACGCGGCCGACCGGCGCCTTGGCGAGCAGGCGCAGGCACTCCTGCCGGTCGAGTGCGCGGAAGGCGTCGTTCTGGAACATCAGTCCATCCTCGCCGCGGTCCCCGTGCGGGGGTAGGGCCGATCGGCCCTACCCCCGCACGACGGGAGGGACGGCCGGGCCCGGCCCCGGGGACCCGTCTGTCCGTCGGCAGGGCCTCATGGCCCATGCCCCCGGTGATCCCTGACGCGGACAGTGGTTCCGGGATTCCGTTCCGCAGGCAAGGGGCCTGCGACGCACGTGCGGTCCCGGTGACGCAGTACCACCATCAAGACGAAAGGGACGGACAACATGGTCCAGCCGTTGAAGTCGAAGGGCGGCAGTTCACCGTCAGGCGCGCCGGTGTCCGGCCGGGCGCGGCTGATGCTGGCCCTGGCCACGGTCGGTTTCGCTGTGAACTTCTGGGCGTGGGCGCTGCTCAGCCCGCTCGGCCCCCGGTTCAAGGACAGTCTCGACCTGTCGTCGTTCGAGCAGTCGTTGCTGGTGGCGGTGCCCGTCGTGGTCGGATCGCTCGGCCGGATCCCGGTCGGCGCGCTGACCGACCGGTTCGGCGGCCGGGTCATGTTCCCGATCGTGTCGGCGGCCACCATCGTGCCGGTGCTCTACCTCGGCCTGGCCGGGCACTCCTCGCTCATCGCACTCCTGGTCGGCGGCTTCTTCCTCGGCATCGGCGGTACCGCGTTCGCCGTCGGCGTGCCACTGGTCAACGCCTGGTTCCCGCCCGAGCGGCGCGGCCTCGCCATCGGTGTCTTCGGCGCCGGCATGGGCGGCACCGCGATCAGCGCCCTGACCACGGTGAAGCTGGTCGAAGCGAACAGCATGGCCACCCCGTTCCTGATCACCGCCGCGGTGCTGGCCGTGTACGCCGTGGCCGCCGCGCTGCTGCTGCGTGACGCCCCCGGCCGCACGGTGCCGACCGAGCCGCTGGCCCGGCGCCTGGCGGCCACTGCCCGGCTGCCCATCACCTGGCAGGCGTCCGCGCTGTACGCGGTCGCGTTCGGCGGGTACGTGGCCTTCTCCGTCTACCTGCCCACCTACCTCAGGACCGGCTACGACCTGACCCAGGCCGACGCCGCGAACCGGATGGCCGGGTTCGTGCTCCTGGCGGTGGCGATGCGCCCGATGGGCGGCTGGCTGTCCGACCGGCTGGGCCCGGTGCGGGTGCTGGCCGGCTCGCTGGCCGTGGCCGGGGCGGTCGCGCAGTCCTTCACCCTCCCCCTGGCGCCGGTGGGCACCCTCGCCTTCCTGGCCATGGCCGCCGCGCTCGGCGCGGGCAGCGGGGCGACCTTCGCCCTGGTGGCCGCGCGGACCCCGGCCGACCAGGTGGGCTCGGTCACCGGCGTGGTCGGTGCCGCGGGCGGCCTGGGCGGCTTCCTGCCACCGCTGGTGATGGGCTCGCTGTACGGCGAGTACGGGACGTACGCGGCCGGCCTCGCCCTCCTCGCGATCGTGGCCACCGCCGCGCTGGTCTACACCCTCACCGGCGTCCGCACGGCAGCCGGAGGCGGCGAGCGCAAGCGCACCGGCAGCTCGCGCGGGCACCGCGCCGCCGGCACCACCGCGTAACGGCGATCGGACCAGACCCCCAGCGCGCGGCAACCGGCCCCGGACACGGGGCCGAACGGCACCAGAAACCGACACCATGCCGCGTGGTAGGGTGACGCCACCGGAAGTAAAAACGTGAGATGTCACCGCTCACGCGCACACGCGGTATCTGACGAGCCGCCACTTCTTCACATCGAAGGAGTGGGCAGTGAGTACCCGTCATCACCGCGAAAACGTGGAGAACTCCGCAGCACCGGCCAAACCTTCTCCCTCCCCGCGATCCCTCCGAGAAGCGTGGGCGGCACTCGCCGGCCTTGCGGCCGTGTTCCTGTTCGAGATGCTCGACAACTCGATCCTCAACGTCGCGTTGCCCACCATGGGGCGCGAGTTGTCGGCGTCGACGACCGCGCTGCAGTGGGTCACCAGCGCGTACGCCGTCGTGTTCGGCGGGCTCATGCCGGCCCTCGGCGCGCTGGCCGACCGGGTCGGCCGACGCAGGATCATGCTGACCGGGCTGGTGCTGCTCGGCGTGACGAGTCTGACCACCGCGTTCGTCACCACGGCGGAGCAGCTCATCGCGGTCCGGTCGGTGATGGGCCTGGCGGCCGCGATGACGACACCGGGCTCACTCGCCCTGGCCTTCCGTCTGTTCGATGACGACGGGCTCCGCGTCCGCGCGACCACCCTCATATCGACGGTGGGTCTGGCCGGGCTCGCGGTCGGGCCCACGGCAGGTGGCTTCGTACTCGCCTTTGCCCCGTGGCAGGTCCTGCTGCTGGTGAACGCGCCGATCGCCGCGCTCGCGTTCGCCGGCATCCGGCGCGGCATCCCCGCTGACCAGGCGGACGACCTGCACCGCGACCCGTACGACACCGCGGGCGCTCTGCTCGGCACGGCGACGATCGTGCTTGCGCTGGTCGCGCCGACGTTGTTCGTCGAGGTGGGCGCCGGGTCGTACGTCCCGTGGCCGGCCACGGCGGGCGCCCTCGTGATGGGGGTCCTCTTCGTGGCCCGCGAGCGGTCGACCCGCTACCCGCTCCTCGACATCGAGCTCGTTGCCCGCCCCCTCGTGTCGAGCGGCCTGGCGTTCAAGGGGGCGGCCGGGCTGGCGACCGCCGGCCTCGGCTACCTGGTGACGCTGCAACTGCAGCTCGACTGGGGCTGGACACCGGCGCAGGCGGCCATCGGGATGCTGCCGCAGGTCGTGGTTCTCATCGTCGGCGGCGCGGTCATCGGTCCCCTCGTCAAACGTGTCGGTCTCGACAAGGCCGCCTGGCTCAGCGCCGGAGCGGTCGTGTGCGGACTGGCCGTCTACGGGCTGCTGGGCCGCTTCGGGTACCCGTGGGTCGCCACCGCGCTCGTGCTCGGCGCCGCCGGCACGCGCGTGGTCGGCGTTGTCGCCGGGACCAACGTGCTGCGCGGCCTCCCGCAGAACCGCACCACCGTCGGCGCGGCGCTGGTCGACACCGCCGGGGAAGTCACCACCGCGATCGGCATCGCTGTCAGCGGCACCATCCTCGCGGCGCTCTTCACCGGCGACATCGCCGCCTCGCGCTGGAGCGCCCGTCAGACCGCGGAGTTCCGCGAGGCGGTCACGTGCGCCGGCCTCGTGCTGACCGCCGTGGCCGCGGCGCTCGTCGGATGGGGCATCGCCCGTGCCCGCGTCGCCGGCCACACGACACCATCGACCGCCGCCGACGCGCACACAGAGTAGACATCGGTGCTGATCTCCCACCGAGCCGGGCTGTCACGCCTGGTTACTATGCTCACTTCATCCCGGAGACCCGAAGCAAGGGGCGCACATGCTGAGAAAGGTCATCGCCACCCGCTACGTCGCACCCCTCCGCACCGGCGGTTCCGTCCCCGGAATCGTCGAGGCCGACGACCTCGGCACCTACGTCGTGAAGTTCACGGGCTCCGCGCAGGGCCGCAAGGCACTGGTCGCCGAGGTGATCGTCGGTGAGCTGGCACGGGCCCTGGGCCTGCGCTTTCCCGAGCTGGTCCTCGTCCACTTCGACCCGGAGATAGCCGCGCACGAGCCCCACCAGGAGGTCCGGGAACTCCACGGGGCGAGCGCCGGCGTCAACCTCGGCATGGACTACCTGCCGGGCGCCGAGGACTTCACCCCGGAGGTCGCCCAGAGGTTCCCGGTCGATCCGCTGGAGGCGGGCAGGATCATCTGGCTGGACGCCCTCACGGCCAACGTGGACCGCACGATCCACAGCTCGAACCTAATGGTGTGGCCCACGTTCGGCGTCGCGCCCCCACGCCTGTGGCTCATCGACCACGGTGCCGCCCTGGTCTTCCACCACCGCTGGGACACCTCGGCGCCCGACAAGGCGTACGACTTCCGCCACCACGCCCTGGGTCACTACACCCCCGACACCCGGGCGGCCGACGCCGAGCTCGCGCCGCGCGTGACCGACGAGCTGCTGCGCGAGGTGACGTCGGAGGTCCCCGACGCCTGGCTGGCCGACGACCCCGGCTTCGCGACGCCCGGCGAGGCCCGTGAGGCGTACGTGACCTTCCTGTCCGCACGGGTGAGGGCGTCCGCGACCTGGCTGCCCACGGACTTCCCCAGCCGCGAGGAGCTGGCCGCCGAGAACGCCCTCCGCGCGGCGAGGACACAGCGAGGCCGCCCGGACTGGCTCAAACGGGTCCCCGACCTGCACGGCAAGCCGGCGGCGAAACAGGATTGGTCGGTGCACCTGGGATGACGGAGCCCTCCTTGACCGAGATCAAGCGCGTGCAGATCGAGTACTGCACCCAGTGCCGCTGGCTCCCGCGCGCGGCCTGGCTGGCGCAGGAGCTGCTGACCACCTTCGAGACCGAGCTGACCGAGCTGTCGCTGAAACCGGGCACCGGGGGAGTCTTCGTCGTGCGTGTCAACGACGAGGTGGTGTGGGACCGCCGCGAGCAGGGCTTCCCGGAACCGACGGCCGTGAAGAGGGCCGTACGCGACCGAGTGGCCCCGGGCAAGTCCCTGGGCCACTCGGAGAGGTGAGCCGGTCGGGCGTCAGCCCTTGAGCTGCTCGTACGCCGGCAGCGTCAGGAAGTCGGCGTAGTCCTCGTCGAGGGCGACCTTGAGCAGCAGGTCGTGGGCCTGCTGCCAGTTGCCCGCCGCGAAGGCCTCCTCGCCGATCTCGGCCCTGATGTTCCCGAGTTCCTCGGCGGCGACCTTGCGGGCCAGGTCGGCGGTGACCTTCTCGCCGTTGTCGAGGACGACGCCCGCGTTGATCCACTGCCAGATCTGGGAGCGGGAGATCTCGGCGGTGGCCGCGTCCTCCATGAGGTTGAAGATCGCGACCGCGCCGAGGCCGCGCAGCCAGGCCTCGATGTAGCGGATGCCGACCTGGACGGCGTTGACGAGACCGGCGTACGTCGGCTTGGCGTCGAGGGAGTCGACGGCGATCAGGTCGGCCGCCTTGACGTCGACGTCCTCACGCAGACGGTCCTTCTGGTTCGGCCTGTCGCCGAGCACCCTGTCGAACGACTCCATGGCGATCGGGACCAGGTCCGGGTGGGCGACCCAGGAGCCGTCGAAGCCGTCGTTCGCCTCACGGTCCTTGTCGGCGCGGACCTTCTCGAAGGCGACCTTGTTGACCTCGGCGTCCCGGCGGGACGGGATGAACGCCGCCATGCCGCCGATGGCGTGGGCGCCGCGCTTGTGGCAGGTACGGACGAGGAGTTCGGTGTACGCCCGCATGAACGGGGCCGTCATCGTCACCGCGTTGCGGTCCGGGAGGACGAACTTGGCGCCCCCGTCACGGAAGTTCTTGACGATGGAGAAGAGGTAGTCCCAGCGGCCCGCGTTCAGCCCCGAGGCGTGGTCGCGGAGTTCGTAGAGGATCTCCTCCATCTCGTACGCGGCGGTGATCGTCTCGATGAGTACGGTGGCGCGGACCGTGCCCTGCGGGATGCCCACGTAGTCCTGCGCGAAGACGAACACGTCGTTCCAGAGGCGGGCCTCCAGGTACGACTCCGTCTTCGGGAGGTAGAAGTAGGGGCCCTTGCCGAGGTCCAGCAGGCGCTGGGCGTTGTGGAAGAAGTACAGGCCGAAGTCCACGAGCGCGCCCGGGACGGGGGTGCCGTCGGCGTCGACGAGGTGGCGCTCGTCCAGGTGCCAGCCGCGCGGGCGCATGACGACGGTCGCCAGCTCCTCGTTCGGCCGGAGGGCGTACGACTTGCCGGTGCGCTCATCGGTGAAGTCGATGTTCCGGGTGTAGGCGTCGGCCATGTTCACCTGGCCGAGGACCACGTTCTCCCAGGTCGGTGCGGAGGCGTCCTCGAAGTCCGCGAGCCACACCTTGGCTCCCGAGTTGAGGGCGTTGATCGTCATCTTGCGGTCGGTGGGGCCGGTGATCTCGACACGGCGGTCGTTCAGGGCGTCCGGTGAGGGGGCCACCTTCCAGGAGTCGTCCGCGCGGATCGCGGCGGTCTCCGGGAGGAAGTCGAGCGTCGAGGTCCGGGCGATCTCGGCGCGGCGCTCCGCGCGGCGGGCGAGCAGCTCGTCACGCCGCGGCGTGAACCGCCGGTGCAGCTCGGCCACGAAGGCGAGGGCCGCGTCGGTGAGGACCTCGTCCTGCCGGGGCAGGGGCTCGGCGTCGGCGATGGCCAGCGGGGACGGCGCTGGTGCGGACATGACCTGTCACTTCCTTCAGCGAGCTGACGTGAGTACTCCGCGGCACCGTGTGCCAGGGGCATCGGACGCGGCCGACGGTGCCTGATGAGGCGGTCAGCCGCTTCTGGGCTTCTGATCAGTGGATACTAGTTTCCTCATGGTGGAAGTTCAATTACTCAAGGTGGACGAGGTCGCTCTCGGTGTCGATGTCGTACGGCCGTGCCACGTCCCCGCACTCGACGAGCGCCACACCGTCCGCGTGCGCCCTCAGATACGCGCGTGCCCCCCGGTCGCCGGTCGCCGTCGCGGCGATTCCCTCCCAGTGGGCGGCGCCGAAGAGCACGGGGTGGCCCCTCTCCCCGTCGTACGCGGCTGCCGCGAGCGACCTCTTTGACCGGTACGCGGCGCGTACGCGGGCCACCGCCTCCGGCCCGATCCCAGGCTGGTCGACCAGGGACACGAGGACGGCGCGGGCCTCGGTGCCGGCCAGCGACTCCAGCCCCGCCCGCAGGGACGACCCCATGCCTCGCTCCCACTCCGGGTTGTCCACGAGCGTGCAGCCGGGCAGCACGGCCCGCTCGCGTACCGCCTCCGCCTCGGCGCCGAGCACCACATGGATCCGGGAACAGCCGCCCGCGCGCAGTACTCCGGCCGCGTGTTCGACGAGAAGGTGTCCCCGATGGGGCAGCAGTGCCTTGGGGCGTCCCCCGAGGCGCCGTCCGCCGCCCGCGGCCAGCAGCAGCCCGGCGACCTGGTCATTGGCGTGCGTCATGCACCCTGCATACCCGACGGGGCCCGCGCGTGCCCAGGGACTCCCCCGTGGGCGTTCCGATGCCCGAGGGCTGAATTTCCGTCCGCATGGTGGCGCCCGCGGTGTGCGGTGGCGTTTACTGGCCCGCATCTCCGGGCGGCTGACCAACGCTGGGGGCGTTGGGTCGTACGAACGGTGCCAGCGGTACGAGCGGTACGGCGGTACGGGAACGACGAGGGCACGAGGACGTCATCGCGCACGAGGGCGTGCGAGGGGGGAGAGCTGTGTTGCGGAGCTTGGGACAGAGGCCAGTGACCGGCAGCGGTGAGGACCCGAGGGTGGCGGAACTGAAGTACGCCGTGTCCCGGCTGCGCCGTGAACTCGCCGCGCATCCCGCCGAGTTCCCCGACCGGGCGATAGCCGAGGACGAGCTCGCGGCGCTGGCCGCCATGGCCGTCGGCGGGAGCCCGGAGATTCCGCGCCTGCGGCGGTCCCTGCTGCTGATAGCGGGTTCCATCGGGTCGGTCAGCGCGCTGGCGAGGGGGCTGGCGGATGTGAGGCGCGCGGTGGAGTTGTTCGGGGAGCCGCCGCGGGGGTGAGGGGTGGGTTGGTCTCGCCCCCGCCGCCCCTACCCGTCCCACCCCCCGGGGGCTCCGCCCCTTCGACCCCGCTCGGGGCTCCGCCCCGGACCCCGCTCCTCGAACTCCCCCAGCTACCGCTGGGAGGTGCCCCCAAGGGGCTGATTGTTTCAGCCCGTCCGGCGTTCGAGGACGAGGCCGAAGGCCGATACGCGGGGGGCTGGGGGCGCAGCCCCCAGGGACGGTGGGGGTCCCCCGCTCGAGCGAAGCCGAGAGTGGGGGAGGGTAGGGGCAGCGGGGGCGGACAACTCCTGCCCCCGGAGGGTCAGGCGCCCGGCCCCGAACTCGCCAGCGCCTCCGACAACTCCACGGCGACCTGCTGCAGCACCGGCACGATCCGCTCCGTCGCCGAGTCCGTCACCCGCCCCGCGGGCCCCGAGATCGAGATCGCCGCGGCGGTGGGGGAGTCGGGCACGGAGACGGCCAGACACCGCACCCCGATCTCCTGCTCGTTGTCGTCGACGGCGTAACCGAGACGCCGCACGTCCTCCAGCGCGACGAGAAACCCCTCAGGTGTGGTGATCGTCTTCTCGGTGGCGGCCGGCATCCCCGTACGGGCGAGCAGCGCGCGCACCTCCGCGTCCGGGAACCCCGCGAGCAGCGCCTTGCCCACCCCCGTGGAGTGCGGCAGCACCCGGCGCCCCACCTCGGTGAACATGCGCATCGAGTGCTTGGACGGCACCTGCGCCACGTACACGATCTCGTCGCCGTCCAGCAGGGCCATGTTCGCCGTCTCCCCGGTCTCCTCGACCAGCCGCGCGAGGTAGGGGCGCGCCCAGGTGCCCAGCAGCCGGGAGGCGGACTCGCCGAGCCGGATCAGGCGGGGACCGAGGGCGTACCGCCGGTTGGGCTGCTGGCGGACGTAACCGCAGGCCACCAGCGTGCGCATCAGCCGGTGGATCGTGGGAAGCGGCAGTCCGCTGCTCACCGAGAGCTCGCTGAGCCCCACCTCGCCGCCGGCGTCCGCCATTCGCTCCAGCAGGTCGAAGGCGCGCTCGAGGGACTGGACGCCACCGGTCGCGGCGGACGGCTTGTCGGTGGTGCTGGCGCTCGACGACGGCACGGCGCGTTCCTTTCGGCTGGCAGGCAAGGCGACAGCCTACCTGTGCGTCGCTTCCCGCCCCGGTCGTGAAAAACTACGTTCTGCGCACTGGAATGTTAATTCCGTCTTATGGAAACGTACAGAGCGCGGGAGATGGGTGCACAGTGGGCGAGGGGCCTCTTGACGCTCCTGTCGGCGGAGTGAAAACTCCTTCAACAGATCGTTGAAAGCCCTGGTGCGGTAGGGCTCGAGAGAGGAGTCCGAGTGTCCGGCGACAGAGGGAACGAAGTCGAGCTGGTCCTGCGTTCGACGCGCGTGATCACCCCGGAGGGGAGCCGCGCCGCCTCGGTCGCGGTCACCGGCGGCAGGATCACGGCCGTGCTGCCGTACGACGCGCGGGTGCCGGCCGGAGCCCGGCTGGAGGACCTCGGCACCGACGTCCTGCTGCCCGGCCTCGTCGACACCCACGTACACGTCAACGACCCGGGCCGTACCGAGTGGGAAGGCTTCTGGACCGCGACACGCGCGGCGGCGGCCGGCGGCATCACCACCCTCGTCGACATGCCCCTCAACTCCCTCCCGCCGACCACGACGGTCGGCCACCTCCGTACGAAGCGGGAGGTCGCCGCGGCCAAGGCGAACATCGACGTGGGCTTCTGGGGCGGCGCGCTCCCCGACAACGTGGCGGACCTGCGGCCACTGCACGACGCGGGCGTCTTCGGCTTCAAGGCGTTCCTGTCGCCGTCCGGCGTCGACGAGTTCCCGGAGCTCGACACCGGGCAACTGGACCGGTCGATGGCGGAGATCGCCGGGTTCGGCGGACTGCTGATCGTCCACGCCGAGGACCCGCACCACCTGGCCGCCGCCCCGCAGCAGGGCGGTCCGAAGTACGCCGACTTCCTCGCCTCACGCCCGCGCCGCGCCGAGGACACGGCCATCGCGACCCTCATCGAGCTGGCGAGGCGGCGTGACGCCCGTGTGCACGTGCTGCACCTGTCGTCGAGCGACGCGCTGCCGCTGATCGCCGAGGCCAAACGCGACGGCGTGCGCGTCACGGTGGAGACCTGCCCGCACTACCTGACCCTGACGGCCGAGGAAGTCCCCGACGGCGCCAGCGAGTTCAAGTGCTGCCCGCCGATCCGTGAGGCGGCCAACCAGGACCTCCTCTGGCAGGCCCTGGCCGACGGCACGATCGACTGCGTGGTCACCGACCACTCCCCGTCCACGGCCGACCTCAAGACCGGTGACTTCGCCACCGCCTGGGGCGGCATCTCCGGCCTCCAGCTCAGCCTGCCGGCGGTGTGGACGGCGGCGCGCGAGCGGGGGCACGACCTGGACGACGTGGTCCGCTGGATGTCGGCCGCCACGGCGCGGCTGGTGGGACTCGACGACCGCAAGGGCGCCATCGCGGCGGGCCGCGACGCCGACTTCGCCGTGTTCGCGCCCGACGAGACGTTCACCGTCGACCCCGCTGCCCTCCAGCACCGCAACCGCGTCACGGCGTACGCCGGCCGGACCCTGTACGGCGTGGTCAGGTCCACCTGGCTGCGCGGCGAACGCGTCGTCGCGGGCGGCCGGTTCACCGAACCGAAGGGCCACCTGCTCACCCGGCCCTCCTGATCCCGCTCCCCACCCGCGTCCGCACCCGCGGTGGCCGACTCCGAAAGGCAGACCTGATCACAGTGACGGCGCTCCCCAGCTTCACCGGCGACGCGAACCCCTACGGAGGCGGTGACCCCTACGCGGACTACCGCACCGCCGACTTCCCCTTCACCCACCACGCCAACCTCGCCGACCGCCGGCTCGGTGCCGGGGTCATCGCCGCCAACGACGAGTTCTTCGCCCAGCGCGAGAACCTGCTCGTACCCGAGCGCCCCGAGTTCGACCCCGAGCGCTTCGGGCACAAGGGCAAGATCATGGACGGCTGGGAGACGAGGCGCCGCCGCGGCGCCTCGGCGGACCACCCGTGGCCGGCCGCCGAGGACCACGACTGGGCGCTGGTCCGCCTCGGCGCGCCGGGCGTCATCCGGGGCATCGTGGTCGACACGGCCCACTTCCGCGGCAACTACCCGCAGGCGGTGTCGGTGGAGGGCGTGTCCTTCCCCGGCACCCCGTCGCCGGAGGAACTGCTGGCGGACGACGTGAAGTGGACGACGCTCGTTCCCCGCACACCCGTCGGCGGTCACGCGGCCAACGGCTTCGCCGTCCGTGTCGAGCAGCGCTTCACGCACCTGCGCCTGAACCAGCACCCCGACGGGGGGATAGCGCGCCTGCGGGTCCACGGCGAGGTGGTCCCGGACCCGGCGTGGCTCGCGGCCCTCGGCACGTTCGACGTCGTGTCCCTGGAGAACGGCGGCCAGGCGGAGGACGCGTCCAACCTCTTCTACTCGCCCGCCACGAACTCCATCCAGCCGGGGCGGGCGCGAGTGATGCACGAGTGCTGGGAGACCCGGCGCCGCCGCGACCAGGGACACGACTGGATCCGCTACCGCCTGGCCGCCCAGTCCGAGATCCGCGCGATCGAGATCGACACGGCGTATCTGAAGGGGAACGCGGCCGGGTGGGCGTCGGTGTCGGTACGCGACGGCGAGGATGGTGAGTGGGTGGAGACCCTTCCGCGCACCCGTCTCCAGCCCGACACGAACCACCGTTTCGTCCTCGGGACCCCGGCCGTCGCCACGCACGCGCGCGTCGACATCTACCCCGACGGCGGCATCTCGCGACTGCGGCTGCACGGCTCGCTGACGGAGGAGGGGGCTGCGGGGCTGGCGGCACGGCACCAGGAACTGGGCGGCTGAGAGGCCCGGAAAGGGGCGCGGGGCTGTGCCGGCACGCGGCTCCGCCGCGTGGGCGCGACCAGCCCCGTCGCCCCTGGACGGGACGGGTGGGCGCGGCGGGCGGAGGCTACGCCGCGTGCCCGCCGTCCACCGCCAGTTCCGCTCCCGTCACGTAACCCGCCTCGGCACCCGCCAGGTACGCGACGAGGGACGCCACCTCGTCGGCCGTGCCGAAGCGGCCCACGGCCGTCATGGCCGCCTGGGCGGGGGCGAACGGGCCGTCCCCGGGATTCATGTCGGTGTCGACGGGCCCGGGGTGGACGAGGTTCGCGGTGATCCCGCGCTCGCCGAGTTCTCTCGCGAGCGCCTTCGTCAGACCGGTCAGGGCCGCCTTGCCGGTCGCGTAGAGCGTGCCGCCCGGGCCGGGCACCCGCTGGGTCATGCACGAGCCGATCGTGATGATCCTGCCGCCGCGGGACATACGTGCCGCCGCGGCCCGGGAGGTCAGCAGGACGCCGCGGACGTTCACCGCGAGGACCCGGTCGATGTCGGCGAGGGCCAGCGACTCCAGGGGGCCCAGCAGACCCACTCCGGCGTTGTTGACCAGGACGTCGAGGCGGCCGAGGGCCTCCACCGCGCGGTCGACCGCCCCGGGAGCCTCCGTCGCGTCCCCGGCGTCGGCGCGCAGGGCGAGCCCGCGCCGCCCCAGCGCCTCGACGCGCCGTACGACGTCCTCGGCCGCCTCCTTGCCCTGGACGTAGGTGATCGCCACGTCCGCACCCTCCCGGGCGAGTCGTACCGCCGTCGCGGCGCCGATGCCACGGCTCCCGCCGGTCACGAGGGCCACCCTGCCGTGCACGCCGTCATGAGATGCCGATGCCGATTTCGCTGCTGATGTCGATGTCATGCCTCCATCCCAGCGACCCCGCGCACCCCGCGCTGGCGGCGAACGGACGACGACCTCGCAGAAGGCGCAGGGCGGCGGACACACGCGGGGTGGCCCGAAGGGCCGACCGATGAGTTGCCGGTGCCGGCGGGGTCTGCACTGATGACACCTGACGGCAGCAGACCACGCGGACGGCAGCAGGCCTCCGCGCCGGTCTCCCCCTCGCGGAAGGCACCCCACCATGGGCAAGCTCACCCTCACCCAGTTCGTCACCCTCGACGGCGTCTACCAGGCCCCCGGCGGCCCCGAGGAGGACCGCCGGAACGGCTTCGAGCACGGCGGCTGGACCGTCCCCTACGCGGACGAGGACTTCGGCCGGTTCATCGACGAGGTCTTCGCCCGCGTGGACGCGTTCCTGCTGGGCAGGCGGACGTACGAGATCTTCGCCGGTTACTGGCCGAAGGTCACCGACCCGGCCGACCCGGTCGCGGCCAAGCTCAACTCGCTCCCCAAGTACGTCGTTTCGGGCACCCTCACCCAGCCCGAATGGCAAAACACGACCGTCCTCGCGGGTGACCTCGAGAAGGAGGTCGCCGACCTCAAGGAGCGCACCGAGGGCGAGGTGCAGCTCCACGGCAGCGGGGCCCTCGCCCAGTCCCTCCTCGCCCTCGGCCTGATCGACACCGTTCACCTGCTGACCTTCCCGGTCGTCCTCGGCTCCGGCTTCCGCCTGTTCGCGCAGGGCCTGGTCCCGACCGCGTTCCGGCACACCGGGGGACGGATCACCGGCCGGGGCGTCTCCATCCAGACGTACGAACTCGAGGGGCGGCCCACGTACGGCTCGTACGACCTGCCCGAGAACGCGCAGGGCTCCGCGACGTCCTGAGACCGGAGGCTTCCCGGGCGAGGGCCTGCCCGCCTGCCAGTCGCGGGCGGCCCGCCGTAGCGTCAGGCGGTCTTCCGCCGCGTCGTCACCGGTCGGACCGGCTGTCGGCCACCGCGAACAGCGCGAGGGCCAGGACGATCAGCGCGACGCTCACATAGATCTCGTAGCCGTCGAGGGCACTCCAGCGCTGCGTGATCCCCCACTTCAGCTTGCCCGTGAGCTCGTACACCAGACCGCCCGAGCCCTGCAGCAGGGCGATGAACCCGAGAAACTCCAGTAACTGCTTCATGTGCAGGATCCTCGCCCCGCGGCCCTTCCGTGCCATCGGCCGCGGGGCGAGGTGTGTCCGACGGAAGTCCCCGCTCCGCGAGCGGGCGGGCGCCGAAAGTCTCCGGGCGTACGACTTTGGTCGTGCATCAGGTGCGGGGGGAGGTGCCGCCCGCCGTCACTGCGTAGATTTGCCGACCGTGAGAGGTGACAATCCGGCCCCCGGGCTGCCGCAGGCCCCCGGAGGGCCGGAGATGCTGCCCCGGGGGGAGTCCGAGGCGTCGCTCGCGCAGGCGCTGTCCGGGCGGCGCTGGCTGCTGCCGTCGGCCGTGGTCAGCGCACTCGACCCGGACCGGCCGCAGCGCGTCACCCGCTCCGGCCGGCCCCGGCGCACCGCGCGCGACTGGATCGTCGACTTCGCCGCCTTCCTGGTGGCCGTCCTCATCGGCATGATCGGCGCGGACGAGGTCTCCAAGGACCCCGAGATCCCCCAAGCCCTGGCCGATGCCGACCAGTTGATCGGAGCTCTCGCCTGCGCGGCGGTCTGGCTGCGGCGCCGCTGGCCGGTGGGCCTCGCCGTGGCGATGCTCCCGGTCAGCCTGGTCTCGAGCACCGGGGGCGGGGCGGGCCTGGTCGCGTTCTTCACACTCGCCGTGCACCGCCCGTTCCGGTACATCGCCTGGGTCGGGGGTGTCTCCCTCGCACTCAACCCGATCTTCTTCTGGTGGCGCCCCGATCCCAGCCTGCCCTACGCCGTGTCCGTCGTCCTCGCGACCCTGCTCGGCGTCGCGATCATCGGGTGGGGCATGTTCGTCCGGTCCCAGCGGCACCTCATGCTGAGCCTGCGGGACCGGGCGCGGCGTGCCGAGACGGAGGCCGCGCTGCGGGTCGAACAGGCGCAGCGGCTCGCCCGCGAGGCGATCGCGCGCGAGATGCACGACGTGCTCGCCCATCGCCTCACCCTGCTCAGCGTGCACGCGGGAGCGCTGGAGTTCCGCCCCGACGCACCCCGGGAAGAGGTCGCCCGCGCGGCGGGCGTCATCCGGGAGAGCGCGCACGAGGCGCTGCAGGACCTGCGGGAGATCATCGGAGTGCTGCGCGCGGGCGACGCCGACGACGCCGGCCGTCCCCAGCCGACGCTCGCCGCCCTGGACACGCTGGTCACCGAGTCCCGCCAGGCCGGCATGAAGGTCCTCCTGGACAACCGCGTCGGCGAGCCCGCGGCCGTCCCGGCCTCCGTCGGCCGCACCGCGTACCGCATCGCCCAGGAGGGACTGACCAACGCCCGCAAGCACGCACCCGGAGCGGAGGTCACCGTGACCGCCGAGGGCGCCCCGGGCGACGGGCTCACCCTGCGCGTACGGAACCCCGCGCCTCCCGGTGACGTCCCGCCCGTCCCCGGGTCGGGCCAGGGCCTCATCGGCCTCACCGAGCGCGCCACGCTGGCCGGTGGCCGCCTGGAGCACGGCCCCGAGGAGGACGGGGGGTTCCAGGTGCGGGCCTGGCTCCCGTGGGGCTGACCGACCGGCGGGAGCCGGGGGGTACCCGGAGCGTACGAGGAACCAGGCGCTGACCGTCCGTCCCGTACACCCGCGCCGACGTGTCCTCGATAACTCCGAGGGTGACCCGGACCGGGAGTCAACCACCGCGGCCGGGGAGAGCGATCGCATCGTCGGCGAGCTGCCCACCTCGGGCCGCCCTGCCGGCCACCTATGGCCGAACCCGCGCGCTCCGGCGCGTACGGCCTCGCGACCCGCCCTCATTACGGTGGCCGCATGACTGCGATCCGAGTGCTCCTGGTCGACGACGACCCCCTGGTGAGAGCCGGCCTGACCTTCATGCTGGGCGGCGCCGACGACATAGAGATCGTCGGCGAGGGCGCCGACGGAGGCGAGGCCGAGGCGCTCGTCGACCGCACCCGGCCGGACGTCGTCCTCATGGACATCCGGATGCCGACGGTGGACGGACTCGCGGCCACCGAGCGGCTGCGCGCCCGCAAGGACGCCCCCCAGGTCGTCGTCCTCACCACCTTCCACGCCGACGAACAGGTACTGCGCGCGCTGCGCGCGGGCGCGGCCGGGTTCGTCCTGAAGGACACCCCTCCCGCGGAGATCGTCGAAGCGGTGCGCCGCGTCGCGGCCGGTGACCCGGTTCTCTCGCCCGCCGTCACCCGCCAGTTGATGGACCACGCGGCGGGGCCAGGGCCCGACACACGCCGTACGCACGCCCGTACCCGCGTCGCCGCCCTCAACGACCGCGAGCGCGAGGTCGCCGTCGCGGTCGGCCGGGGCGCCTCGAACGCCGAGATCGCCGCCGGACTGTTCATGAGCGTCGCCACCGTCAAGACCCACGTCTCCCGCATCCTCGCCAAGCTCGGCCTCAACAACCGGGTGCAGATCGCGCTGCTGACCTACGACGCGGGACTCCTGGAGGAGCGGGAGGAGGACGGGCACTAGCGGGGCGGCCCGTGCGTTGTACGGGCTGAACGGGCAAGGGAGACACGCGGGTTGTACGGGATCGAGGGGCAGCTCATGGGGCAAGTGATCGATCTGGGGGAGTACGGGCCTGCGTTCACCGATGACCCGCACCCCGTCTACGCCGAACTGCGCGCTCGCGGGCCGGTGCACAGGGTGCGGCCGCCGGGGGCGGAGTCGCACGAGGCGGTGTGGCTCGTCGTCGGGTACGAGGAGGCGCGGGCCGCGCTGGCCGACCCCCGGCTCGCCAAGGACGGTTCGAAGATCGGAGTGACGTTCCTCGACGAGGAGCTGATCGGCAAGTACCTGCTGCTCACCGACCCACCGCAGCACACGCGGCTGCGCAGGCTGATAGCGCGCGAGTTCACCGCCCGCCGCCTTGAGCGCCTGCGGCCGCGGGTCCAGGAGATCACCGACTCGCTGCTCGACGCCATGCTGCCGCGAGGACGCGCCGACCTCGTGGAGTCGTTCGCGTACCCGCTGCCGATCACCGTCATCTGCGAGCTGCTCGGCGTGCCCGAGCTCGATAGGAAGACGTTCCGTGCGCTGTCGACGGAGACGGTGGCGCCGGTGAGCGCGGAGAGCGAATACGACGCGATCGTGCGACTCGGTGAGTACCTGACCGAGCTCATCGAGGACAAGCGCTGCTCCGCGCCCGCCGACGACCTGCTCAGCGCCCTGATCCGGACGACCGACGAGGACGGTGACCGGCTCTCGGCGGAGGAACTGCGCGGCATGGCCTTCATCCTGCTCATCGCCGGTCACGAGACGACGGTCAACCTCATCACCAACGGGGTGCGGGCGCTGCTCGCCCACCCCGGCCAACTCGCCGCGCTGCGAGGCGACATGGGCCTGCTGGACGGGGCGGTGGAGGAGATACTGCGGTACGAGGGGCCGGTGGAGAACGCGACGTACCGGTACGCGGCCGAGCCCCTCCACATCGCCGGCACGCCCATAGCGGCGGGGGAGGGGGTGATGATCGGCCTCACGGCGGCCGACCGCGACGCGGCGCGCTTCCCGGCCCCCGACCGCTTCGACATCCACCGCGCCCCTCAGGGCCACCTCGCCTTCGGCCACGGCATCCACTACTGCCTGGGCGCCCCTCTGGCCCGCCTGGAGGGCAGCATCGCCCTCCAGGCCCTGCTGGAACGCTGCCCTGATCTGGCGCTGGACGGTGCTGCGGGGGGCTGGCTGCCGGGGATGCTGATACGGGGGGTGCGGAGCCTGCCGGTGCGCTGGTGAGGGTTTTCCGCCCCAGCCCTACCCATTCGCGTCCCCTGGGGGCTGCGCCCCCAGACCCCCGCTGTCGGCCTGATGGCCTCTGCCGCGAGAATTCAGCCCCTTGGGGGCACCTCCCAGCGGTAGCTGGAGGAGTTTGAGGAGCGGGGGTCCGGGGGCTGGCCCCCGAACGGGGCCCGGGGCGGAGCCCCGAAAGACCGGGTCGGGGGCGCACCCCCCGACGTGCCCGGGGGTCCAGGGGGCGCAGCCCCTGTGGCCGGGGTTCAGGGGGTGCCCCTGGCGGGGTTCAGGGGATGCAGCCCCTGGCGGGGTCGAAGGGGCAGCGCCCCTGGGGATGGGACGGGTAGGGGCGGCGGGGGCGAGAACAAACCCCCGGCCGAGCGCACGCTCTCAGTCCCGCGCCCCCGCGATCTCCCCCAACTGCACAGGACGCCGCTCCAGACGCGACAGCTCGCACGCCTCCGCGATTCGGAGAGACTGCAGAGCCTCACGACCGTCACACGGATTGGCCCGCTCCCCCCGCACCACCTCCACGAACGCCCCGACCTCCGCCTCGTACGCGAGCGCGAACCGCTCCAGGAACCCGCTCCACGGCTTGTCGGCCGGCGGTGGCCCGGACGGCTCGGTGGACGCGACCGGCGTTCGGTCGTCCAGCCCGACCACGATCGTGTCCAGCTCCCCGGCCAGTTCCATCCGCACGTCGTACCCCGCCCCGTTCTGCCGCGCGCCCATCGCCGTCGCCAGCGTCCCGTCCTCCAGCGTGAGCACCGCGACGGCCGTGTCCAGGTCCCCCGCCTCACGGAACATCGCCGGCCCGGCATCGGACCCGGTCGCGTACACCTCGGCGACCTCCTGCCCGGTCACCCAGCGCAGGATGTCGAAGTCGTGCACCAGGCAGTCCCGGTAGATCCCCCCGGACAGCGGCAGGTACCCGGCCGGCGGCGGCTCCTGGTCCGCGGTCGTCGCCCGCACCGTGTGCAGCCGCCCGAGCCGGCCGGACCGCACTGCGTCCCGCGCGTGGGTGTACCCCTCGTCGAAGCGGCGCTGAAAACCCATCTGCAGCACGGTCCCCGCCGCGTCCACCTCGGCCAGCGCGTTCAGCGTGGCCGGCAGGTCTAACGCGATGGGCTTCTCGCAGAAGACGGGGAGCCCGGAGCGTGCCGCCCGGCCGATCAGTTCGGCGTGGGCCGTGGTCGCCGCCGTGATGACCACGGCGTCCACCCCCCAGGTGAAGATCTCGTCGACACCGGGCGCCGCCGTTTCCCCCAGGCGGTCCGCGAGCTCATGGGCCCGAGCGGTGTCGACGTCCGTGATGATGAGCGAGCCGACATCGCGGTGGCGGCTGAGCGTGGTCGCGTGGATCGTACCGATGCGACCCGCACCTATGAGTCCGATGCGCATGGGAACAAACTGATGTCGAACACAGCTTCGTGTCAATGGTTTGTCCGGACAATCGGACTACACAACTTCCCGTCAACAAGAGCCGGAGCTACGCTCGGGCCGTGCCGAAACCAGAAGTGGACCCGACCGTGTCGCTCCAGCTCAGCGTCGACCGCAGCAGCCCGGTCCCGCTGTACTTCCAGCTGTCCCAGCAGCTGGAGGCCGCCATCGAGCACGGAACCCTGACCCCGGGCAGCCTGCTGGGCAACGAGATCGAGCTCGCCGGCCGTCTCGGACTGTCCCGGCCGACCGTCCGCCAGGCCATCCAGTCCCTCGTCGACAAGGGACTCCTGGTGCGCCGCCGCGGTGTCGGTACCCAGGTCGTGCACAGCCAGGTCAAACGCCCGCTGGAGCTCAGCAGCCTCTACGATGACCTGGAGGCGGCCGGCCAGCGCCCCGCGACCCAGGTGCTCACCAACACCTTCGTACCCGCCTCCGCCGAGGTCGCCGCCGCGCTCGGCGTGGGCGAGGGCAGCGAGGTGCACCGCGTCGAGCGGCTGCGACTGGCCCACGGCGAGCCGATGGCGTACCTCTGCAACTTCCTGCCCACCGGACTGCTCGACCTGGAGAGCGCCCAACTGGAGGCCACCGGCCTGTACCGGCTGATGCGCGCCGCCGGCATCACCCTCCACAGCGCCCGCCAGACGATCGGCGCCCGCGCGGCCACGGAACGGGAGGGCGACCGCCTCGGCGAACCCGAGGGCGCCCCCCTGCTCACCATGCAGCGCACGACGTTCGACGACACGGGCAGAGCGGTCGAGTACGGCACCCACACGTACCGCGCGTCCCGCTACTCGTTCGAGTTCCAGCTGCTCGTACGCTCGTGAAGTAGCCGGGGAGCCGTACTGGGCGGGGCCGCGCCCCCGTCCTTCAAGGGGCGCGGGGCTGTGACACGTGCGGCTCCGCCGCGCGGCGCGACCAGCCACATCGAACCCGCACCCGAGAACGAACCGCACCGCAACTGCGCCCCCCGCAGCACTCAGCGGCAGCGTTACGGCAGAATCGGCCCGATGAGCACCTACCGCGACTTCACCCACCGCGGCTCCGCGCGGGCCACCGTCCTGCGGACCGTGGGAACGCGCGAGCGCCGTTCCCACCTGACCGCCCCGCGCGTGCCCACGGTCGGCATCGACATCGGCGGTACGAAGGTGATGGCGGGCGTCGTCGACGCCGACGGCAACATCCTGGAGAAGCTCCGCACGGAGACCCCGGACAAGTCCAAGAGCCCGAAGGTCGTCGAGGACACCATCGTCGAGCTCGTACTGGACCTCTCCGACCGGCACGACGTGCACGCGGTCGGCATCGGCGCGGCCGGCTGGGTCGACGCCGACCGCAACCGCGTGCTGTTCGCCCCCCACCTGTCCTGGCGCAACGAGCCGCTGCGCGACCGCCTCGCCGGACGCCTCGCCGTCCCCGTCCTGGTCGACAACGACGCCAACTCCGCCGCATGGGCCGAGTGGCGTTTCGGGGCCGGCCGCGGCGAGGACCACCTGGTCATGATCACGCTCGGCACGGGCATCGGCGGCGCCATCCTGGAGGACGGTCAGGTCAAGCGCGGCAAGTACGGCGTCGCCGGCGAGTTCGGCCATATGCAGGTCGTGCCCGGCGGCCACCGCTGCCCGTGCGGCAACCGCGGCTGCTGGGAGCAGTACAGCTCGGGCAACGCGCTGGTCAGGGAGGCCAAGGAGCTGGCCGCCGCCGACTCCCCGGTGGCGTACGGGATCATAGAGCACGTCAAGGGCAACATCTCCGAGATCTCCGGCCCGATGATCACCGAGCTGGCCCGTGAGGGCGACGCGATGTGCGTCGAGCTGCTCCAGGACATCGGCCAGTGGCTCGGCGTCGGCATCGCCAACCTCGCGGCGGCCCTCGACCCGTCCTGCTTCGTGATCGGCGGCGGTGTCTCGGCCGCCGACGACCTGCTCATCGTCCCCGCGCGGGACGCCTTCCGCCGCCACCTCACCGGCCGCGGCTACCGGCCCGAGGCCCGTATCGCGCGCGCCCAGCTCGGCCCCGAGGCAGGCATGGTCGGCGCCGCGGACCTCGCCCGGCTCGTCGCCCGCCGCTTCCGCCGCGCCAACCGCCGCCGGGTGGAGCGGTACGAGCGCTACGCGCGGTACGCCGAGGCCCGCCGCACGACCCAGGACTCCGCATGACCGGTCCGGTGTCCCACCAGGGGGCGTCCGCGGACGAGCCCGGGCCGCCGGAGGACCGGCGCCATGTGATCCGCCGCCGCGCGCTGACCCTGCTGATCATCGTGCTGCTCATCGGCGTGCCCGCCGGCTACCTGGTGATCTCCGCCGCCCAGAGCCGCGACAGCGGCAAGGACAAGGAGAAGAAGTACTCGGCGACCGGCCTGACCGAGGGCTGGCCCTCCCGTGTCCAGCGGCGTCTCTACCAGGTGCCCATCCAGCCGTACTCGGACCACGTGGCGTACTACGAGACGAACAACTGGAAGACCAGCCGCCTGTACGTCCAGTTCCGCACCAGCAACGAGGGTCTTGACCGGTTCCTCTCCGAGGTCGGCGCCGAGACCGACGACCTCGAACGGGGCGAGATCGTCATCAGCACCCGCGACCGGCGGATCGTCGGCTGGGAGTTCACCGGCAAGGGCCCGTGGCTCGGGCTCGTCCGCGCGCGGAAGAACCCCACGCCGACGCTGGACATCGTCGTGAACCGCTCGAACTCCCGGCACCCCATGGTGTACGTCGTCTCGCGGACGACTCCGTGACGGTCCCCCGGGGCGTGCGCGAAGGGCCCGCCGACGGCCGCGGGAGCCGATTGTCAGACCCCGCCCGTAGAGTCGGAGACGTCTGATCCGACTGACGGGCGGGAGGTGACCGGGCGTATGGGGGACGGGGCTGTCGTGGCGGCCGAGGGTGCGGCGCGGGCGGTCGCGCCCGGAGCCGACGGCGCGCCCGTCGTCTCCGTGCGGCTCGCGGCCGTGTTCCTGCCCGCGCCGCTGCCGCGCCAGGGCCGGGTGGCCTTCTGGGACCCGGACGGCGAGCCCGTGCCCGCCTCCGCCGGGGGCCGGGACGGGGGCGTCGGGGACGGCGGCTCCGAGGACGGGGGTGCCGGCTCAGGGGAGTCCGCACGCGACGCCGGGCTCACCGTCGTACGACCGCACGGCGCCGGAGTCCGCAGGGCCACCGTGCCCGCGGTGACCCTCCCGGTCGGCGAGGCCCTGCCCCTGCTCGCCCGGGCCCGCCGCGATCCCGCCGCGCATCCCGCCACGGCCTGCTGGGGCGCCGCGGCACTGCACGCCCTGCGGCTCGTCGCGCGGGGGCGGCTGCTGCCGGGGCTCACGGCCGAGGGGCACGACGCGTGGCGGGCCGGGCCGCTCGACCCGGACGACATCGCGCACCTGAGAGCGGTGGCGGCGGCCCTGCCGTACGAGGGCCACGCCGTCCCGCTGCCCGGAAAGGGGCCCCTGCGCCTGCCGGAGCCGGAGGCGCTGATGCGGTCCTTCCTGGACGCGGTCGCCGACACGCTGCCCCGCACCCCGGCCGCGTCGTACATCTCGGGCAGGCCGTTCGCGGCGGCCGGACCACAGCGCCTGCCCGGCGCGCGCGACTGGGCCGCGGAGGTCGCCGCGGGCATGGACGCGGGCGTACGGATCTCGCTGCGGCTCGACCTGTCGGCGTCCGACCTCTTCGACGACGGCGAGGGCGCGCGGCGGGCAGGTGCGGCCGTCGTCCAGGTGCACAGCCTCGCCGACCCCACCCTCGTCGCCGACGCGGCCGCGCTGTGGGCGGGGGACACCGGGGACACGGCCGACGCCTTCGGGCCGCGGGCGCGCGTGGACGCCGCTCTCGCCGTTCGCCGGGCGGCCCGCGTCTGGCCGCCCCTGCAGCGGCTCTCCGAGCAGGACGTGCCCGACGTCCTCGCCCTCTCGGAGGAGGAGCTGTCCGACCTGCTGGGTGTGGCGGCCACCCGGCTCGGTGCGGCCGGTGTCGCCGTCCACTGGCCGCGGGACCTGGCGCAGGACCTGAGCGCGTCGGCCGTGGTCCGGCCCGCGCCGGGCTCGGCCACCGACGGCACGGGCTTCTTCGAGAGCGAGGAACTGCTGCAGTTCCGCTGGCAGTTGGCCCTCGGCGGTGATCCGCTCACCGAGGCCGAGATGGACGCCCTGGCCGAGGCCCACCGTCCGGTCGTCCGGCTGCGGGACCAGTGGGTTCTCGTCGACCCGGCCCTCGTCCGCAAGGCCCGCAAGCGCGAACTCGGCCTGCTGGACCCGGTCGACGCGCTCTCCGTCGCGCTCACCGGCAGCGCGGAGGTGGACGGGGAGACGGTGGAGGCGGTGCCGGTGGGCGCGCTGGCCGCGCTGCGGGACCGGCTCACGGCCGGGGTGGAGGCCGTGGAGCCCCCGGCCGGACTGGCCGCCCGCCTGCGCGACTACCAACTCCGGGGCCTGGCCTGGCTCGACCTCATGACGACCCTCGGTCTTGGCGGCTGCCTCGCCGACGACATGGGCCTCGGCAAGACCATCACGGTCATCGCCCTGCATCTGCGCCGCGACCGGCGCGAGCCGACCCTCGTCGTCTGCCCGGCGTCCCTCCTGGGCAACTGGCAGCGGGAGATCACCCGATTCGCGCCCGGCGTCCCGGTCCGCCGCTACCACGGCCCCGACCGCACCCTCGACGGCCTGGACGGCGGCTTCGTCCTCACCACCTACGGCACGATGCGGTCGGCGGCGGCCACGCTGGCCGAGCAGCCGTGGGGGATGGTGGTCGCCGACGAGGCACAGCACGTCAAGAACCCGTACTCGGCGACCGCGAGGGCGCTGCGGACCATCCCGGCACCCGCACGCGTGGCCCTCACGGGCACACCCGTCGAGAACAACCTCTCGGAGCTGTGGGCCCTGCTCGACTGGACGACACCGGGCCTGCTGGGCCCTCTGAAGTCCTTCCGCGCCCGCCACGCGCGCGCCGTGGAGAACGGCGAGGACGAGGAGGCGGCCGACCGTCTCGCCCGCCTGGTCCGCCCCTTCCTCCTGCGCCGCAAGAAGTCCGACCCGGGCATCGTCCCCGAGCTCCCGCCGAAGACGGAGACGGACCACCCGGTGCCGCTGACCCGCGAACAGGCCGCGCTGTACGAGGCGGTGGTGCGCGAGTCGATGCTCGCGATCGAGACCGCGGACGGTATCGCGCGCCGCGGCCTGGTCCTCAAACTCCTGGGCGCCCTCAAACAGATCTGCGACCACCCGGCGCTGTACCTGAAGGAGGAGACCCAGGGGCAGCCCCACGGGGCCGACCGGCTCTCGGCCCGTTCCGGCAAACTCGCCCTGCTGGACGAGCTCCTGGACACCCTCCTCTCGGAGGACGGCTCGGCACTGGTCTTCACCCAGTACGTGGGCATGGCCCGCCTGATCACCGCGCACCTCGCCACCCGCGCGATCCCCGTGGAGCTCCTGCACGGAGGCACCCCGGTCAAGGACCGCGAGCGGATGGTGGACCGCTTCCAGAGCGGAGCCACCCCGGTCCTGGTCCTCTCGCTCAAGGCGGCGGGCACGGGCCTGAACCTCACCCGCGCGGGTCACGTGATCCACTTCGACCGCTGGTGGAACCCGGCCGTCGAGGAGCAGGCCACCGACCGGGCCTACCGCATCGGCCAGACCCAGCCCGTCCAGGTCCACCGCCTCATCACCGAGGGCACGGTGGAGGACCGCATCGCCGAGATGCTGGAGTCCAAACGCGCCCTCGCCGACGCCGTCCTCGGCTCCGGGGAGTCGGCCCTGACCGAGCTGACGGACCGCGAGCTGTCCGACCTGGTGTCGCTGCGGAGGACGTCATGAACGAAACCCACGGTTCGCGGCCCGCCGACGCCGCTCGCCGGGCGCTGAGGGCCGCACGCGAACGGGACACCCGCGAACGCGACGAGCGTGAAGCCGCGCCGCCCGCGGAGCGGGAGGCACGGCCGGGCGACGCGGCGAGGGAGGCGCTGCGGCGGGCCGTACGGGGAGAGCGGGTGCGGGAGGCCACAGAGAGCCCCGGAGAGCCACCGCTTCGGGATGAGGGCGTCCCTGCCGAGCAGGGGCCCGCCGAGCAGGGCGCCGGATCCGACACGGCCGAGGCGGACACCGCCGAGCCCGACACGGCCGAGCCGGACGCGTCCACGTCCGCTCGCCCGGGGGACATCGCGCGCGAGGCGTTGCGCGCGGCCCGGCAGTCGCGCTCCGAGGCCATGGCCAAGGAGGAGGCCAGGTCACCGCGCCGCGCCGCCCGCCCCGCGCCGCCCCGTTCCGGCGCAGCGAGCCGGGACCCCAGGGCCCAGGAACGAGGCGGCCGGGTCCGGCAGCTGCGCGAGCTGCTCGCGGACGTCTTCGAGCCGCCAGCCGCCGGCGACCCGGACGAGGCAGCGCACAGGCACCCCGGCACACCGCCGCACCACGCGGCGCCCTCACCGCACCACGCCGCACCGCCGCGCTCCCACGCCCTCGCACAGCCGGCGGCACCCGCCGCCCCCGCCACCCCTCACCTCCCCCGATCCATGGCCGCCCCCGCCCGGGACAGCGAGCTGCGCCGTACCTTCGCCGCCTTCCCGCCGCGCTCCGCGCCCCAGGAGGACGCCGGAAGGTTCGCCGGGACGTGGTGGGGCAACGCCTGGGTGACCGCGCTGGAGGAGGGCGCCCTCGACGCGGCCCGGCTGGCGCGGGGACGGGCGTACGCCCAGAAGGGGCACGTGGACGCGATCACCGTCACCCCCGGGCTCGTGCTCGGCTACGTCCAGGGGAGCCGGCCCCGGCCGTACCGCGCGCAGGTGCGGCTGCGGACGCTCTCCGACGCCGACTGGGACCGCTTCCTGGACGTGGCGGCCGAACAGCCGGGCCGCATCGCGGCGTTGCTCGACAAGGAGATGCCCCACTCGCTCGCCGAATGCGGAGTACCGCTGCTCCCCGGCCCCGGCGACCTCGAACCGCGCTGCAGCTGCCCCGACTCCGGCCACCCCTGCAAGCACGCGGCGGCGCTCTGCTACCAGACGGCACGGCTGCTCGACGAGGACCCCTTCGTCCTGCTCCTCCTGCGCGGCCGGGGAGAGCGCGAGCTGCTCGACGCGCTGTCCCGGCTGAGCGCCGCGCGCGCGGCCCGCGCCGCGCAGGACCAGGATCCCGCACCCCTGCCCGGCGTCCGCGCCCGAGACGCGCTCGCGCCCCGCGCCCTTCCACCGCTGCCGGCGCCGCTGCCCCCGCCCCCGCACCCGGAACAGCCCCCGGTCTACCCAGGTGTGCCGGGCGGCCCGGACCCCTTCGCGCTCGACCAGCTGGCCACCGACGCTGCCGCCCGCGCCCATGCCCTGCTCACCACGGGCCGCGACCCGGTCGCCGACATCACGTTGTGGCAGGACGCGGTACGGCTCGCCGCGGCCCGCCCCGGATCCGGCCTCACCGCCGGCACCCGCGCCCTCTACTCGGCGCTGGCCACCGCGACCGGCCGTACACCGGCCGACCTGGCCCGCGCGGTCGCCGCCTGGCGTCAGGGCGGACCGGAGGGGCTCGCCGTGCTCGAAGAACCCTGGGACCCGCCCGCTGGCCGCTTCGACCGGGCCCGGCCGCTCCTCCTCGCCGCCGACCTGCCCGCCTTCCGCCCCCGGCGCAACCACCTCACCCACCCGCACGGCCACGTCCAGCTCCGCCTGGGCCGCGACGGCCTCTGGTACGCGTACGAGTCGGAACCGGGCCGCGAGGACTGGTGGCCCAGAGGGTCCCCCGACCCGGACCCGGTGGGCGCCCTGACAGGGCTGGGAGCGGCCGGCGGGATATGAAGCCCTCGCCGGCCGCGCGCCGGCCGGCGAGGGTTGCCTGGGCCGCGGTAATCGGCGACCGCCCGGCCGTGTCCTGCCGCAGTCTCGTGGTGTCTGACGACACGTCACTCCGTGTGTCGTACGAGGGGAGCACCCATGTCGCATCTGAAGGCGCTGTCCGCCGAACTGACCGCGTTGCGGCCCCGTATGGACGCCGTCAGCCTGTCCATCCACGCGCGTCCCGAGCTGAAGTTCGCCGAGTTCCACGCCCAGCGGGTGCTGACCCGCTGGCTCGCCGAAGAGGGCTTCGCAGTGACGGCACCCGCGGGCGGCCTCGACACCGCTTTCGTGGCCGAGCACGGGGGGAGCCACCCGGGGCCCCGTGTCGCCGTACTCGTGGAGTACGACGCGCTGCCCGGCGTCGGCCACGGCTGCGGCCACAACCTCATCGCGGCCGGAGGGGTGGCGGCGGCCCTCGCCGTCGTACGGACACTGCCCGAGCATCCGGGCACGATCGCCGTGATCGGCACCCCGGGTGAGGAGATGGGCGGCGCGGGCAAGGTGCGGCTGGCCGGTGCCGGGATCTTCGACGGGGTGGACGCGGCGCTGATGTTCCATCCCGGGGACCGCTGGCTGACCGGTCGGCCCGGGCTCGCGGCGGCGCACCTGCGGGCCGTGTTCACCGGGGTCGCCGCGCACGCCTCGGTGTCCCCGTGGGAGGGGCGCAGCGCGCTGGCCGCCGCCCAGCTGTTCCTGGCCGCCCTCGACGCGATGCGGCAGTTCGTACCGCCGAGCGCCCGGCTCCACGGCATCGTCGTCGACGGCGGGCAGGCACCCAACGTGGTCCCCGCGCGGGCCGTGGTCGACCTGTACGTCCGGGACCGCACGGCCGCGTCGGCCGAGGCACTGGTGGAGCGCGTGCGTGCGGCCGCGGAGGGGGCGGCGCTCGCCACCCAGACACGGGCGGAGGTCTGTGAGACCGGGCCGCTGTACGCGGAGCGGCGCAACAACGCCGTTCTCGCGGAGCGGTTCGCCGACGCGGTGCGCGAACTCGGCGGGGACATCGCACCGTACGACCCCGACAGCCCCGCCGGATCGTCCGACATCGGCAACCTCTCCGCGCTCGTGCCGGTCATCCACCCTTACGTCCAGATCGCCGACGCCGGCACACCCGCCCATTCCGAGGCGATGCGAGAGGCCGCGGCGACGCCCCTCGCGCACGACCGCACGCAGATCGCCGCGACCGCGCTCGCCGAGGTGGCCGCCGCCCTGCTCACCGAGCCGGCGTTGTCGGCGGCCGCGCGTTCCGCGTTCGAGGGGGTGCCGGTGTGAGACCGCCGTACACTCCCGCTCATGTCGGTCGTGTTCGTCCTGGAAGGCGCCGCCTCCGACCGGTTCACGGTCACCGTGTCACCACTGGCGGAGCTGGCCGCGAGCCTGCACGTGCTGACCGGGCACGCCCACCACACCGAGCACGCCGCCTGGGCCGAGAGGACCACCGCCGCCGCGCCGGCCGCCTTCCGGGCCGGACTGCGACGGTTCGCCCCGCTGTGGACGCCGCTGCGCTGGCGGGGCTTCTATCCCGGGTTGGAGACACCGCTGGCCGAGCTCCCGGTGGACCGGTTCGCCGAGCTCACCGCGTACACCTGCGCCAGCGGCTACCGCGCCTTCCGCTTCGGCAGCGTGCTCCGCGACCTGGCACAGGCACGGGCGCTGCGCCAGGCCGCGTCCGCACTGCCGGATCCGCACTCCGCTCTGGCCGAGGACCTGCTGCGCGGCCCGGAGGCCCTGCGCGCCGACGTCCTGGACTTCCTCGACCTGTGCCGGCGCGTCTACTTCGACGAGTTGTGGTCGCACACCGAGCCCGTCCTGTCCCGGGCCGCACACCGGATGCGCCGACGGCTCGCGGACGAGGGGGCCGAGGCGGCCCTGCTCTCCCTCAGCCCGTCCAGCGCCCGCCTGCACAGCCCGGCCCGGGTCGTCCTGGACAAGGTGCACCACGCGGTGATCAGCCCCGCCCGTACTCCGCTGCTGCTGATCCCCACCCGGTACGGTGCCCCGCACCTGCTGGTGAAGGACGAGCCGGGACTGCCTCCCGTCGTGCACTTCCCCGTCGACGCCCCGGAGATCGGCGTCACCCTGGCCCGCAGCCGCATGCTGGCCCTCACCGACCCGCGCCGGGTACGACTGTGCCGCCTCATCGCGCGCCAGGCGATGACCACCGCGGACCTGGCGGACCGGCTGTCGATGACCCGCCCGCAGGTCTCGCGGCATCTGCGCGCCCTGCGCGATCTGGGGCTGGTCCGGGTGGAGCGCCATGGCCGCTATGTGCACTACGGGCTCGACCTCACCGCCGTCGAGCGGATCGGACACGACGTGGCGACGGCCCTGCAGTACTGAATTCGGCACCGAACTCCTCGCCGGGGAGCGCCGCATGAGGGATCGTTACCCGATCGTCCGGCACCGCGAGCTGCGGCCCGGCTGGCGGTGGAACGCCTGGCGCGAGCGGCGCCGTCCGCTGGTGGCGGGACACGGTCAGGTTGTTGTGCGCCTCGTCGAGGGGGAGTACACGACCGGGCCGGCCGATCCCGCGCGGTGCGGTGCGGTGACCCTGGTCGATGTCCGCCCCGACAGACACGTGTACGCCCACTGGGAGCTGACGGCGTCCGGCAGCGACTGGGACTTCCCCGTCACGGTGGCGCTCCGCTGCGCGGTCGTCGACCCCGTCGCGGTCGCACGCAGCCGGCGTACGGGCGCCCCGTGGAACGTGGCGTACGTCCTCTCGCAGGACCCCAGGCCAAGGGAGCTGACGCGGACGCACCCCGTGGGTGACGAGGACGGCCTGCGCCTGGCCCTGATCGCGCGGCTCCAGTCGCGACCGGCCCACCGGGACATCGCCGGGGTGCGGGTGGAGCTCGCGGAGGTGAGTGTGGGGGAGGCCCGGTTCCTGTCCGTCGACGAGGCGTGAAGCCCGGGGTGGCAGCCGCTCCGAGGCCCCGCTCGCTAGCGCGCCCGTAGCGGGCGCTTCACTCGTGGCGCAGGACGACCTTGAGGGCGCCGGTGTCGGTGCCGTGGGCGAAGACCTCGTAGGCGTCCTCCATCTGGACGAAGGGGAAGGTGTGGGTGACGAGCTGCGAGATGTGCAGGCGCCCGGATGCCACGAGGTCGAGCAACCAGGGTGTGGAGGAGGTGTCGACCTGGCCGGTGCTGATCGTCAGGTTCTTGCGTCACAGGGCCTCGAGGTGCAGCGTGGCCGGCTTGCCGTGCATGCCGACGTTCGCGATGTGCCCGCCCGGACGCACGACACGTGTGCACAGGACGAAGCTCTCCGGGACCCCGCCGGGCCTGGCTGACCGATCCCGGCAGCAGCCCGGCGAAACCGCCTCCTTACTCATGCGGTACGACGGCCACCGGGCAGCCGACGTGCTGGATGACGGCGTGGGTGACGGGCCCGGTGCGCGGACCCACCGGCCGCTCGGCCAGCCGGTGGCCGACGACGAGCAGGCTCGCTCCCGAAGCGGCCCGGACCAGCGCGGTCACAGCCTTGCCCCGCGACACCGACTCCACGACCTCGACGTCGGGGTACTTGTCGCGCCACACCTGGAGTACGGCGGACAGGAAGCCCTGCCACTCCTCCTCGCGCGTCGGGTCACCCACCAGACCGATGTCCCCGGGGCCCAGGCTGAGCGGGGAAGGCGCGCGCCAGGCGTGGACGACCCGCAGCCGGGCGCGACGCAGCCGGGCCGCCGCGAAAGCGAACTCGATCACCTCGTCGCACCGGTCGCCGACGTCGAGGCCCAGCACCACGTCCCGGTATCCGGTCCGGGTGGAGGCGCCCCCGTCGTCCGCCGGGAGACGCTCGTCCGCCGCCTCCTCCCCCGACCGTACGAGGACGACAGGAAGCGTGGCCCTCGCCACCACGTCCTGTGCGACCGAGCCCACGACGAAACCGGCGAGGCCGCTCAGCCCGCGCGAACCCAGCACCAGCAGGTCGGCCCGATCGGCCGCCTTCAGCAGGGCCGCCGCCGCGGGTCCCTCGACCTGCTCGTCGCACAGGCGCACGCCGGGCACGGCACCGCGGATCCGCTCCTCCGCCTGGCGCAGGGCACGCCGGGCCAGGTACCGCTGAGCGGCGTCGGCCGTCACGCCGTCCGACTGGCGGGGGTGCCAGTTCCAGGCGTGCACCAGCCGCAGTGGTCGGTCGCGCCGTTCGGCCTCGCGGGCGGCCCACTCGGCCGCGGCCAGACTCTCGGCGGATCCGTCGACTCCGGCGATCACGGGCTGCAGCATGACGCGCACCTCCGGCGCTCTCGGTCCTTCTCGGTCTGCTCCTCATTGACCAGCGTCACGCCGCGGCGGCCGGGCCGCGAGGGGCTGTCCGGGACCTCACCGGGGCCGACCGGCCCATCTCAGGGACAGGCAGGTGAGCCAGAACGCGTCACGGTGTCCGGCCCAGGTGCGGATGCCGGCGGGTGGAATGGCGAAGCCGTTGAGGAAGAGCCGGCACAGAACGGCCGTGCCCGGGGCTGCGGTGAAGCGGGCGCGCAGTCCCAGCGGGGCCGCGAGCAGGGACAGAACGGCCTGGGCGAGTGCGGGCCGATTCGGACCCGCGAGCGTGTTGAGGAGTGCCACCAGCAGCAGTGCACCGCCGGACGCCGCAGCCCGCACCAGCGGCGTTGCCACGGGCCGGGGGACGGGCGGGGCGGGCGGCCAGCAGCAGTGTGGCGGGCCGCAGGCTGCGACGCCGTCGCCATCCCCATCGCCGCCGGCGCGCTCAACTGGGCCGGGATCAACATGCCGCCCGCCCTCGCCGCAGTGCTGATGAGCGTCTCAACCATCGTCGTCGCCCTCAACGCACAGCTACTGCGCCGAGTCGACCTTCGCCCTCCAGGGATCAGTGAGGACGTTCGGCAACCTGCGACCACCCGCGCGACGCCGTGAACGCACGAAGAACCGCCCATCGGGCGGTGCCCGGACCGACGGCGGAAGCAGCGCCCGGCCGTGGTCGCCTCACCATGGTTCCGGCTTCAGGAGGAGGTCACGGCGGCATGAGCCAGGGCAGCGGTCTCCTGCGGCGTACCGTCGACCGGGATGGCCGCGCCGAGTTCGTCGTCGCCCAGCGTTTCGAGGTCGGCAAACTGACTGTCGAGCAGGCCGGGCGGCATGAAGTGGCCCTTTCGCGCAGTGATCCGTGCGGCAATCAGCTCACGCGAGCCATCGAGGTGCAGAAAGAAGACGTGCCGCGCGGCGGAAACCAGCCGGTCACGGTAGCGCCTCTTCAGCGCTGAGCATGACACCACTCCTCCGCTGTCCGCATGATCAGCCAGCCATCGTGCGATCTCGTCCAGCCAGGGACGGCGGTCTTCGTCATCGAGCGGGTGGCCGGCTCGCATCTTCGCCACATTGGCTGGGGGGTGGAAGTCGTCCGCCTCGGCGTAAGGAACCCCGAGGCGCTGCGCCAGCAGCTGTCCCACCGTGCTCTTTCCCGAGCCCGACACGCCCATGATCACGACCAATGGAGCGGTGTTGTGCGACATCCGTCCAGGCTAGGGCCTGCCTCCGGATCGTGCCCGCTACAACTCGATGACCACCTTGACGTCGTCCGGTTGCGGCGTGAACGCCTCTGCCGCGCGCTCCAGCGGCACACGCCGGGTGATCAGGCGCTCAAGCCATGACAGGTCGGCCCTGGCCAGCGCGTCGGCAGCCTGGCGGTAGTGCCGCAGGTTGGCGTTGACCGATCCCACTACCGCGTCGTTCTCCAGCACGATCTCCCTGTTGATGGCACCCGCGTCCACGGTCACCCTGCGGCCGGCGGGCGACACACCGGTCAGGCACACCACCCCGTAGGGCGCGGTGCCCGTCAGCGAGGCGAAGACAAGCTCGCTCGCGCCCGTGGCTTCGATGACGACATCCGGGCACACGGCGGAGATGACCTGCTCAATGTCCTCAGTGTGGAAAGCGGCACCCAAGTCCCGAACCAGAGCGGGCTTGAGCCCTTCGGTCACCCGGTCGAGCACGTGCACCTCCAGCCCGCGCTGTGTACCCAGCAGGGCGGCGAGCATGCCGATGGGCCCCGCACCGGTCACCAGGACGCGGCGCGGCTCGAACCACGAACGGGCACCGACACGCTCGACCTGTTCCCATGCCTTCGCCACCACGGTGGTCGGTTCCATGAGCACACCGACGCGCTCCAGATGGGGCTCCAACCTCACCGCGTAGTCGGCTTCCACGCACCACTCCTGCGCGCCGTAACCGTCGATTTCCTTGATGCCGCGTTCGGTGTAGCGGCCGTTGCGGCACATGTCGAACTCCCCCCTGGCGCAGGCCCCACAGGGCTCGGGGTCCGGCCGGCGCACCACCCCGGCGACAAGGTCACCGGACGAGAAACCGCTGCCAGGAGGCGCCTGGCGCACCCGCCCGAGAGACTCATGTCCGAGCACCAGCCACTCACGGCCCGGAGGGGCCGAGCCGTAGTCACCGCGTGCGATCTCCCTGTCCGTTCCGCACACCCCCACCGCCAGTCCCCGCACCAACAGATCACCGGCTGCCGGGAGGGCCTCCGGCACATCCCGTACCTCAACGGATCCCCGTGCGCCGGGCCGCACCGTCAATGCACGCATCGCCAACCTCGTCCCACTCGTCCGTCGGCGCCTCGACTCCGCGCGCCGCTGCTTTCCGTCTGTCCCTCCTTGAGGTGTGTCCCGCTCAGAGCCTTTCAGCACCGGATGTCAGGCGGGAGGGACGCGTCCTTGCGCCGCCTTCCTGCCACCGGAAATCGGGGCCGAGGGCGGCAGCCGTACGCCACTACGTTCCGTGCCCGGATTGCCCGCCGGCGATGTTGTGGCACCTCCGCGCTCGGCGCGAGTGCGGAGCTCACCCCACCGCCGCTGTCAGTCCCGGAGCAACTCTGCGAGTACTTCGGCTTCGCTGATCTCGGGATGCTTGGTTGCGGTGAGCAGTGTCAGGGTCCGGTTCTGGGCAAGCTCGCGCAGGTGTGCCACAGCCGCTGCGTGCTCGGGGTCTTTGAGTTCGGTCCGGTAGCGGCGGCTGAATTCAGGGAATCTCTCAGGGGCGTGGCTGTACCACTTGCGCAGCTCTGTCGAGGGTGCGACCTGCTTGCACCACTCGTCGAGTTGGGCGTGCTCCTTGGTCATTCCCCGAGGCCAGATGCGGTCGACCAGCACTCTGGTGCCGTCGGTCCGCGCAGGCTCCTCGTAGACGCGGCGCACGTGAACGGCCCTTTTGTGTGCCATCGGGGGACCTCCTGGTGGGTGTCATACCCAGTAGCGAGCGATGATCTCGGGCCGCGCCACTTCGTCGGGTCCTGAATGGGCCACCAGGACGGGCAGGCCGCTGGGGTCCCGGCCCTCGATGAGGGTGAAACCGTCCCCGTGCCGGGTGTCGACACGCTCGGAGCGTGCTCCGAGCACGCGCTCGCACCGTGGCGGTGCGGACCGTGATCCATCCTCAGCAGTTCCTGGTGGAAGTCCGCTGATCAGTCGTGGTCGTGGACGAAGAGCACGACCGAGGCCAGGTTCTGTACACATTCCCCGTTCCCTTTCCACGCTACTGGGCCTGCGTCTTGCCCATCGGGATCACGCAGGGAAACGCGTTGTCAGGCCGGCCAGGCGAGGAAGCCTCCGACGAGGGTTCCGTAGGCGAGGTGTGCGGCCAGGGTGACGGTGGGGGTGCTGGGACCGTAGTTGAGCATGAGGAATCCGGGTGGTTCGAGGAGGGCGACGTCAGGAGCACTGGTCTGGGAGGTGCCCATTCGCGGGTGGATGAGGGGCAGCAGGATGTTGACCAGTGCGGTGGCGGCGAACAGGCCGTGGACGAGGCCGAAGACACATCCCAGCCACCAGCTGCAGTAGCCGATGGCGACGAAGACCGCGTAGTACAGCAGGGCGAAGATCTGCCCGTTGATGAAGTGCGCGCCGTAGCCGAGGGCCTTGGCGCGAGTCCGGTCGCCGGTGAAGGCGGTCCCCAGCAGGAACGGCAGGTCAATGCGGGTCAGATTGAGAGCGTTGGCTGCGCGCAGACCCGTGGTCAGGACCAGGGTGCCGGCGAATCCGCCCGCCAGGGCCGCCCAGACGCTCATCGCGCCGCCTCCCCGATCGCGCAGGCCGCGCTGATCAGGGCCAGGTGAGTCAGACCCTGGGGCAGGTTGCCCAGGAAGGCACCGGTCGGCGGGTCGATTTCCTCACTGTAGAGGCCGACGTCGTTGCCGAGCGCCACGAGCTGCTCCATGAGGGACACGGCTTCGTCGGCGCGGTCACAGCGGGCGAGGGCTTCGGCGAGCCAGAAGGAGCAGGCGAGGAAGGCGCCCTCGCTGCCGGGGACGCCGTCCGCGCCGAGGTAGCGGTGGACGTAGGGGCCATCCCGCAGAGCCTGCTGGACGGCGGTGAGGGTTCCGCGCATGCGCGGGTCGCCGGGCGGACGGTAGCCGTGCAGCAGCCCGAGCAGCAGACTGGCGTCCACGTCGTCACTGCCGGCGGAGCGCACGTAGCTGTTCAGCCGCGCGGAGAAGCAGCGATCGTCGACGAACTCGGCGATCGCCTGTCGCGCGTGGTGCCACCGGGCCGCGTGCCGGTCCGGGATCAGCTGCCGACGGGCGAGGTCGAGGGCGCGGTCAAGGGCGATCCAGCACATCATCTTGGACTGCGTGAAGTGTTCAGGGGGGCTGCGTACCTCCCAGATGCCCGCGTCCGGCTGCTGCCAGACGGTGCAGACGAAGTCGGCGGTCTCGGCCAGTCGGCGGGCGATGTCGGCGTCGAGCCGGTTGCCCGCGGTGGTGTACAGCCAGGCGGTCTGCAGCAGTTCCCCGTAGGTGTCCAGCTGGAGTTGGTCGGCGGCGGCGTTGCCGACGCGTACGGGCGCCGAGCCGCGGTAGCCCGCCAGGGGAAGCGTCCTTTCCGGTGCGTGGGCGCCGCCGTCGAGGCGGTACAGGACGTGCAGGCGGGGGTGGGTGAGCTGGGAGGCGTGCATCAGCCACCAGAAGTAGCCGGTCGCCTCCGGGGCGCAGCCCAGCCTGAGGAAGGCGTTCAGGGTGAAGGCGGAGTCGCGGATCCAGCTGAAGCGGTAGTCCCAGTTGCGTTCCCCTCCGAGCCTCTCGGGCAGAGAGGAGGTCGCGGCGGCGGCGACCGCGGCGGAGGGCGCGAAGACCAGCAGCTTGAGGGCGAGCGCGCTGCGCAGCACCTCGTCGCGCCAGGGGCCCGCGCGTGTGCGCTTGTCCGCCCAGTGCCGCCAGGTGGCGCTGGTGTGCTCCAGGCGGGCCTCGCACTCGGCGCGCGTGGGCAGAACCAGCGGTTCTTGGTGCGCGTACGGCAGGGCGAGCAGAGCCCGGGTACCGGCCTCGGTCCGGAACCCGGACGCGACGGCACCGCCGGTGAGCCGCGGCTGTCCCGCGTTCCAGGCGCAGACCGCGACGGCATCGGGTCCGAAGGTGGCCACCGGGACGCCGGCACGGTGGGTCACGTGCGGCGCCCGGGCACCGTAGCCGAAGCGCGGCTCGACGCTCCAGCACATGGGGACGCTGCCCGCAAGGCCCTCGATCCGCCGGACCAGCTCCCGCCCGGGTGCCAGGGCGTGAGGGGTGGCGATGGTCAGTGCGTCGGTGACCCTCACCGTGCCGCCGGCAGTGGTGAACGTCGTCTCCAGCACGTTGGTGCCGGGCAGATACCGTCGGGCGGTGCTGTACGGAACGTCGGGCTGGAGGAGGAACCTGCCACCGCGGACGGGGTCGAGGATGGCGGCGAACAGCGTTGGCGAGTCGAGGTCCGGCCAGGCCAGCCAGTCCACCGAGCCGTCCCGTGCGACGAGCGCGACGCAACGGCCGTCACCGATCACCGCGTAGTCCCGCAGCTCCGCGTACCCGTCCACGCGTACCGGCCGCCCGGCCGGGACATCTGCCGGATCCGGCAGGTCCGCTCGCCGGCTCCAGGATGTGCCGGGCGACGGCGACGCGGGCCCCGGACTGGACGGTGTGGAGGTCACGAAGGCACCCTCCCGGTAAGGGGTGCGTCGGCGTCACACGCCTGGTGACGCCGGCGGTACGCCTCAGCCACAACCGCGCTGGACGCTGGTCTGGCCCGGCTCGACACGACTGTTGTGCTGGCGGACACGTCCGTCCGTTCAGCTTCGGCCGGGAGCGGCCTGCCTGCGCCTGATCAACTCACGCGGTGCAGGTGGAGCGGTTGGGCGTTCTGCACCGCCTGTTCATCGCTTTCCTGGAGGGGGGTGAGCCGGATACCGACGTGGTAGTCCTGGACCAGCATCCAGCCCAGGAAGCCGGCCCCGAGCGTGCAGGCGAGTCCGGCCGCGGACAGGGCCAGTCCGGGAGTGGCGCCAGTCGCGGGGCCGTCCCAGTGGGTGGCGTAGATGGCAAGGCTCGCGCCGAAGAGGCCGAGCGCCGCGACATTGAGACTGCCGTGGGCGATGCCGACGGTCTTGGCCGCTGACCGGCGGGGAATGCCGAACGCCAGATCGGCGATGCCTGGCAGGGCTGCCAGCAGTGCTGTGCCGACTCCCGCGATGTTGAGGGCGATGGCCAGGTTGAGCCAGAACTGCTGCCCGTTGGCCGCATAGACGGCATAACCCACCAGGGTGCCGGTGTAGCAGGCCACGGGGTAGCCGATGAGCATCGGGTGGATGGGATGACCTGCGATGGTGACCTTGCTGTACATGGCACCTCCAGGCGGTTGTTCGTGCTCTTCCAGGCTCTCCCCCGATGGACAGCAGCGCCAACGGGGGCCCACCAACGGTTCCGGGACTGCCGCCCGCCGAGGATCGTTTGCCTCTCTCCTCTGTTGGCCCGAAGGCCTGTCAGGGCGACGGGCGGTTGTCCACTACGGAGAAGCTACCGAGCGGGCCGCCGCCCCGACGGTGGTCGCTCGTCTCGCGGTGCTGGGGGGCGCAGCCTTCTCATCGCGAAGGCGATGGGGAACAGGACGACCAACGTGAGCAGCGATGTCACAACGACCATGGCATTGACGCGAGGGTCGTGGAAGCTCTGCGTCGCGACGACCATGGATGCCGCGATGTTGCGTTGCGCCGTACCCAGCCCCAGCACCTCGCGGCGGTGTCGTTGTTCACCACCGAAACCGTAGCCGATCACGAAAGCACCCACGATCGCTGAGACGCCAGCCAGAATCGGCGTCCCTTGACCGAGCAGGTCGGCGATCGCGGCGGCATTGCGCCATATCGTTGCCGCGACGAACACCAACAGCGCCACCGTCGAGACGGTCTGCAGCCGCCGCAGCAACCGGGGTGCCCACTCCTTCAGTCGCGCGTGGAAGATCAGCCCGACCACCAGTGGCAGCAACATGGTCAAAACGAGCGGTGTGGCGATGGCCACCGCGCTGACCTTGGTCCCAGGCACGAGCACGGGCACGGCGAGAGGCATGTACAGCACCGTGACCGGCAGCAGAGCCACCAGTAGTGCCGCGCTCGTTCCCATCCGTCCCTCGGCGGCCTCGGTCAGCTTGACCAGAAACGGTGCTCCTGCTGCCGTGGCGAGCAGCAGCAGACCGGTTTCCAGCGGCCGGTCGAGTGGCAGGAGCCGCAGGATTCCCAAGGCCAACAGTGGGACCAGGACGAAATTGGCGATCAGGGCACGTGCCACCGCACCCACATCGCGCAAAGGCCCCAGGACATTTCGCAGAGCGGTACCCAGGCCGACCGAGAGCATGGAGGTCACCGAGTACACCAGCACCGCTACCGGGATGATGTAGGAGAGCGAGTTCGACACACGGGGTCCCTCTCCTGTTCATGGATACCTGCGGGTTGTCAGTCGGGTTCACTGACCACCAGCCCCTCGCGAGGTACGCCCGGATGTTCTGGAGGATAGGGGAGCAGTTCGGATTCGATGCGATCCCACGTGGATTTCATCGCGGCGAGCAGGTCAGGATGGTGCTCGGCGAGGTTGGCCTGTTCCCGGCCGTCGACCGTCACGTCGTAGAGCAGGTGGTATTCGCCGGGCCAACGTGGCCAGTTGCCCAGCACAGGGCGATCGCGCTTGTCGAAGAGATACTTGAGTCTGCCTCGCCGCAACGCCCCCTGGTTGGACGTGCGCCAGAACAGATCGTGCTCGGGAAAGTCCGCGCCGTCCAACAGCCACGGCAGCAGGCTCATCCCGTCCAGCGGCCAGTCGGGCTCTGGAGAGGTCCCCGCGGCATCGATCAGGGTGGCTGTCCAGTCCATGGTGCTGACCGGCTTGTCGCTGACCTGGCCAGCCGCCACGGCCTCAGGCCAGCGCAACAGATGTGGCACCCGGATACCGCCCTCGGTGAGGTCTCCCTTCTCACCCACGAACGGCCAGTTCTTCGACCAGCGTTCACCGCCGTTGTCCGACGTGAACACCACGATGGTGTTGTCGCTCTTCCTCGCGTTTGCCAGCGCTGTGAGAACGCGGCCGATGCCGGCGTCCATGGCCTCGACCATCTCGCCGTATTTCGCAAGCGATCCCCGGTCGAAATGCATCAGCGGCGAATGGGTCCAAGCCTCTTCGTACCTGCGGCGAATCTCCCTACCGACCTCGCGGTCGTGAGGCCCCTCCCACGGCCAGTGGGGCGCCGTGTAGTTGAGCTGCACATAGAAGGGTTCGGCGGATTCCGCGGCGACGAACTCGGCCGCCCGGTCGGAGATGAGATCCGTGTAGTAACCCACGCGTTCGACCGGAGTCTCGCCCTCGTACAGGTCGTGCTCGCCGATCGTGTTGACGTGCTCGAAGTAGTCCATCGCGCCGTCGAAATTGCCGAAGAAGGTGTGGAAGCCGATGCGCAAGGGGCTGTACCAGGGCAGCCAGCCGCAATGCCACTTGCCGAACATAGCGGTCCGGTACCCCACCTCGGCCGTCAGCGAGGGCAGCGTGGGATGTCCCTCCGGGATGCCGTTGCCCTCGGCATGTGTGGCGAGAGGTTCTTCCAAACCCGCCGGCAGTCTGGTCGGGAACCGCCCCGTGTACAGGCTGATCCGGGTCGGGGAGCACCACGGTGAGCCCGCATAGGCGTGAGTGAAGCGGACTCCTTCCGCGGCCAGACGGTCAATGTTCGGTGTGCGGATCGATGGCGAGCCGTAGCACGCCAGGTCGCCCCAACCCAGATCGTCGGCCAGGATGTACAGGATATTGGGAATTCTGGCCGGTCGACCGCCCCTCAGGCTCTCGAACGAGAATTGCCTGCCCGGGATAATGTTCGACATAGAACTAGCCTCCACTCTTCTCGCGGAGCCGCCAGCTTTCAGAAGCCGTCCTACTTCGACCGGACATACCACGGCAGGCCCGCCCACAACGCGGTGAACAGGACCAGGGCCGCCCCGGCGGCAGCCGCCCCCTGGGCCCGGCCGAGCGTGAAGTCCACGACGAGCAGCACCGAACCGGTCAGAGCCAGGGCGAGGATGACGAGCCCCAGGATCGTCATCCGGGACGACAATTCGGCGATCTGCCTCTTGGCGTGGCGGCGGTAGAGTACCCGGTGCAGCGGGGCGGGGGCGGTCAGTAGCGCCATGGCGGTCACCGAGAGCAGCAGCGTGACCACATAGGTGCCGCGCTGGAAGTCGTCCAACTCGGCGAACCTCGGTGCGAAGGCCAGGGAGAGCAGGAAGGCGACGAGGATCTGCACGCCCACCTGAGCCACGCGCAGTTCCTGCAGCACCTCGGCGTAGTTGCGGTCGGCCTGCTCCATCTCCGTCTCGCGCCGCCCGATGTCCCGGCGGTCGGACGCGCCGGAACCGAGATCGGTGTTTTCTCTCTCTCCCTGGTTCATGAGGAGAATCCTTGTCCGCGCGGCGGCGCCGACCCACCGCGCCGCCGTGCGCCCGTGCGTCCGTCGTCCTGCAACCGCACCTGGCCTGACGGGCGGCTTCGAGTCTCAGCGGCTTGCCTGAACTTCTGCGCGTAATCCATAGCAGTGTCCATCTGGGCCGATGGCTGCCGGTGCGAGGACTTCGCCGGGTACCGCGTCAGGGTTGGAACAAACCGCAGCAAACCTGGCGCGATAAGGCCAAGTATGTGCCCGGTATCCGTGTCTGCTTCTCAGAGCGTGGCCGCCAGCGCGAAACAGGCGAGTGCCACCGTGCAGGCCGCCGCGGCGACCGCGGCACGCCGGGCGAGCGGCACCGGCCGGGCGGCCGTCAGGGCTTTGATCCGCCAGTGCGCCACCACCAGGAAGCCCAGCCAGAGCAGCGCGCTCAGCGCCACTGTCACCGCCCGAGGCGCGGTGACCCCCTCGTGGACGGCCTGTCTGCCGGCCAGTACAGCGACGACCGTGCAGGCCAGCGTCGTACGCCGCCAGGCGAGCCGAGTGCGCTCCGGCTGCAGGCCGGGATCCCTCAGTCCGGCGTCTGGCGGGCCGGACTCCCGGGCGCCGCGGTCTCGAGGGCCGGGATTGCTGGGCCGGGGGGCCCTCATCGTCCTTCGCCCCAGCCGGACAGCACGACGGCCAGCATCACCAGCGCCACGACGCCCACTACCAGACTCAGCAGCACCGGGAATCGGGATACCGGCAGCTCCTCCCCGCGCCGCACGGCCCGCTCACACCGCGCCCAGTGATGCATCGCCCACAGGGCCACCGATGCGCCCGCCGCCAGAAGTGTGAGCGCCGTCCCGATCCGGACGGGCGCCCACAGGTCCGTCAGGAACAGGCCCACCGCGAAGCCCCCGACCACGAGGGCGAGTGCGGTGCGGATCCAGGCGAGGAAGGTGCGCTCGTTGGCGAGCGAGAAACGGTAGTCGGGGGTCCGGCCCTCGTCACGCATCCGCTCGGGCGCGAACCACAGCCGCAGAATCGGCATGAAGCCGGAACCGGAGCCAATCACGGCCGCACCCTGCTCGGCCTCGGACTCCTCTCCGTGACCCCGAGCGCAATATGCGAGTGTCCGATCAGCCGCGTTTTCCGATGTTGATTCCCCACGCGGGTCGCCGACTCTGCCGACCTGCGAGGACGCACCAACCGAGCTGACTGTCGACAGTCGCCTGACCTACAACTACGAGACCAGACCCGAACGCTCCGAGAGCATGATCCAACTCGCCGCACATCCCCAACCTCGCCAAACGAGGAATCGGCGAAACTGCCACAAAGTCGCGAGACGCATACGGCGCAATCGCTCATGAACTGCATCGAATCAGACGCCCTCGTAGTGTTCAAGGACTGCTCGGGACAACCTCGTCGCGTTCGAGGAGCCCGATGGGGATCTGGTCGTGGTGGCCGAGGGCGTCTGCTACGACGGGGGTGTCCCCGTACTCGTCTTCCTGGCGGCCGTGCAAGGTCTCGCCGGAGAGGCGGCGGACGGCCGCCTGGGCATGGGTTGCTCGGCTGCGCCGCCGGGAAGGGCGAGGGCAGCAAGGCCGACCGCTTCTGGACCATCCGCACGGGCACCGTTGCTCTCGACATCCGCGTGCCCGGCCGCCCCGCGGCGGTCATCGAGAGACTCGGCGTCGGGGAACTGCCGGGCTGGTCCTGGCTGGTCCCTCCCCATTACTGGTACCTGGGAGCCCAGGCCACCAGCCCGGTGCGCGCCTACGAGTTCGACGCGACGGTGGTCCGTGAGCTGTGCGGGAAGGACCCGGAGCCGCGGCACGAGCTGTGGGCCTGTGTCGCCGAGGTGATCGGAAGCCGGCTCAGAGCCGCCCCGGTGCGACTGCTCGACCTCTACGCGCCCTACGGCGCCGGCGGTGTGCGGATGCGGGCCACCGGGCTTCCAGAGACGATGGAGCGACAGGCAGGCTCTGGTGCGGGCTGCGGACGAGCAGCAGGAAGTTCGTCCGCTTGGCGCGCGGGAGGAGCGGCAGCGTGATGAATCCCTTGGACGCACTGAGCGATGCCGGCGTGTCGATCTGGCTGGACGATCTCAGCCGGGATCGGCTGGTGTCCGGGAGCCTCGCGGACCTCGTCGCGCGGGACCGGGTGGTGGGGGTGACCACCAATCCGACGATCTTCGCCAAGGCCATCACCAGCGGCGATGCCTACGACGCGCAAATCCGTGACCTGGCCGCTCGCGGAGTCAGGGTCGGTGAAGCGCTGCGGGCACTGACCACAACCGACGTCCGGTGGGCCTGCGACGTGCTGCGCCCGGTCTACGACGCGACGGACGGCGTCGACGGGCGGGTCTCCATCGAGGTCGATCCTCGGCTCGCGCACGACACCGTGGCGACGATCGCTGAGGCGCGAGCGCTGTGGTGGCTGGTCGACCGCCCCAACCTGTTCGTGAAGATCCCGGCTGCCCGTCAGGGCCTGCCGGCGATCGCCGCGTGCCTGGCCGAGGGCATCAGCATCAATGTCACGTTGATCTTCTCCCTCGCTCGCTACGACGAGGTCGTGGATGCCTTCCTCGACGGTATGGAACGTGCCCGCGATGCGGGCCGGGAACTCTCCGGGATCGGCTCGGTGGCTTCGTTCTTCGTCTCCCGCGTAGACGCTGAGGCAGACGCACGCCTGGACAAGATCGGCACCACGCAGGCGGCCGGGCTGCGCGGCCGGTTGGCGATCGCCAACGCACGGCTTGCCTACCAGCACTACGAGCGGGTTCTCTCCTCACCCCGCTGGCAAGCCCTTCGGAGGGCGGGAGCGCATCCGCAGCGTCCGCTGTGGGCTTCGACCTCTGTCAAGGACCCCGCCTACCCCGACACCCGCTACGTGACCGAACTGGTCGCACCCGGCGTGGTCAACACCATGCCGGAGGCCACCTTGCGCGCCGTCGCCGACCACGGCCACGTACCGGCCGACCCTGTCGCCACCCACTACGGCGACGCTGAGCAAGTTCTCGCTGGGCTGCGGGCCGTCGGCGTGGACTACGGCGACCTCGTGCAGACCCTTGAGGACGAGGGCGTGTCGAAGTTCGACGCCAGCTGGGAGCAGCTCTCCGAGCAGCTCGCCGAAACGTTGCGGAGCCGTCCCGCAGCCCAGGGAGGGAACTGACGATGCCCATGAACGACACGTGTGTGATCGTCGGGGCCGGCCTGGCCGGGGCCAAGGCCGCGCAGACCTTGCGTGATGAGGGCTTCGACGGCCCGCTGGTTCTGATCGGGGACGAAAGCGAACGGCCCTACGAGCGGCCGCCGCTGTCCAAGGGCTACCTGACGGGTAAGGACGCGCGGGGAGCAGGTCTACGTCCATCATGACACTCGCCGACGGCAGCCGGGGGTCGGCGCGTCCAGCCATGCGGGACTGTTCGAACGGCACACCAGCGGATGGAAGCCACACATACCTGGAGACCGCACACATGCAGGAGATCTCCCTGGACGCACAGGCCCGCGAGCAACTGGAACGGGCCGCTTCCACCTCCAGCGGGCGCAGCGCCACCACCGTCTACGGCGGCCATGAGCACACCCTGCGCCAGACCGTCCTCGCCCTGACCGGCGGCACGTCGCCGGCCGAGCACGGGAACCCCGGAGAGGCAACCCCGCTCGTGCTGCGCGGACGGGTGCGGCTCACCAGCGGTGAGACCACCCGGGAGGGGCGCAGCGGCGACCTGATCGTCATCCCCCCAGCCCGCCACTCCCTTCAGGCGATCGACGACGCGGCGGTGCTCCTCACCGTCGCCCAACCCGGCTGACGTGTGAACCGCACAGAGGAGAGCCGCGGACAGCTGCTCACCTTCGGGCACAGCACCGCCACCAGAGAACAGATGGCCGCCCTCCTCGACGGTGCCGAGGTGTTGGCGGTGGTCGACGTCCGCACCGCTCCGGGAAGCCGCCACAACCCGGACACGAACCGCGGAGCACTGGAGCAGTGGATGCCGCGCCAGGGGATCGACTACCGGTGGGAGCCCAGACTCGGGGGGTTCCGCAGGACCGCGCCGGACTCACCCGACACGTTCTGGCAGAACGCCTCCTTCCGCGGATACGCCGGGTACACACGGGACCCGCAGTTCGTGGCGGCGATGGACGAGCTGCTCACGCAGGCCGCGGCTGTACGCACCACGGTCATGTGCGCGGAGGCGGTGTGGTGGCGCTGCCACCGGCGGATCATCGCCGATTTCGCCGTACTCGCGCGCGGGACCCCGGTGTTGCACCTGTCCCATGACGGGCGGCTGACCGAACACCGGCCGACGCCTGGCGCCCGGCTGCGTGACGACGGCCTCCTGGTGTATGACCAGCACTGAAGGGCGATATGCGGCCCCGCATCCGGGGATCACATCGGTGCCTGCCGTCGGCCGACGGTTACGCGGTTCATAGGGCCCGGACTCACTGAGTTCTGCAGGGCTGCGGCTGCTTGGTCCGTGCGCGGTCGTCGCGAAGAAGCCGTGCAGGGCGTCCATCTCGACGACGAGAACCAGCAGCACCATCACGGCGCCCCCGGCGACGAACATGGAGGGGTCCTCCAGCGCCCGCCTGGGAGGACGTCGACTTTGAGAATGCCACGATCGCTATTGCGAACACGCGCACAATGATGGGGAATCGGCACGTGGTGGAGAAGGACACCAAGTCCCTTGCGGGTGAGCGGGAGCTGCCGATGCCGACTCTCGTGCTGGGTGCCCTCAAAGCGTTCCGGACTCTTCAAGCTGAGGAGAGGCCGCACTGGGGATATCCAGGCGACCAAGCGGTGGTGCGTCAAGCCGGACGTAGAAAATCTTCGTGGAGCCGCCACGACTTGGGATGACATGCACGGGTTCGGTGGAGAGGGGGCGTGACGAAGGGGGAGGAGTTGATCCTGGGACTGGGGAGAGGGCAGGCGCCGGGAGGGCCCACTGGCGCCGCAGAGAACATGTACCTGGGCTCGCGCCGGCAGGACCGGCAGCGCCGGAGCGGGACAAGGCCCGCTACCCCACCCCGGCGATGTGACATCTCGTGACAGATGAGAGGCTCAGGCGGGTGAGTGAGACACCACCGAACACCCTGCAATACCGCTTTGACGGGCCAGAAGACGCTCCGGTCCTGATCTTGGGTCCCTCACTGGGCACCACATGGCACATGTGGGACCGACAGGTCCCGGAGCTCTCCAAGCAGTGGCGGATCTTCCGCTTCGACCTTCCCGGGCACGGCGGCGCACCGGCGTACCCGGCCGGTTCCGTCGCCGAGCTGGCGGGCCGCCTGCTCGCCACGCTCGACAGCCTCGGTGTGCACCGCTTCGGTTACGCCGGCTGCGCGCTCGGCGGCGCTGTCGGGATCGAGCTCGCGCTGCGCCATCCCGAGCGCGTCGCCTCCCTCGCGCTGATCGCGGCCTCGCCCCGCTTCGGCACCGCCGACGAGTTCCGGCAGCGCGGAGTGATCGTCCGGACGAACGGCCTCGACCCCATCGCCCGTACGGCACCGGAGAGGTGGTTCACCGGAGGGTTCGCGGCCGCGCAGCCCGCGATCACCGAGTGGGCCGTGCAGATGGTGCGCACCACCGACCCCGGCTGCTACATCGCGGCCTGCGAGGCGCTCGCCTCGTTCGACGTGCGGTCCGAGCTCGGCCGCGTCGGCGTCCCCGCCCTCGTCCTCGTCGGCTCCGACGACCAGGTGACCGGGCCCGCCGAGGCCCGCACCCTGGTCGCGGGCATCCCGGACGCCCGTCTCGCCGTCGTCCCCGGCGCCTCGCACCTCGTCCCCGTCGAGCAGCCGGCCGCGGTCACCGACCTGCTCGTACGGCACTTCTCGTCCGCGTGGCAGCCCGCCTACGACACGGCCACCGGCCAGATGGCGATCTCGGCCGCCCCGGTCAAGCCGGCTCTGACGGTGCCCTCGCCGATCGGGCCCGTGGCGGAGATCGCCCCGGCCGTCGCCCAGCCGGAGGCGGCGGGCAGGACCGACCCGTACGACGCGGGCCTGAAGGTGCGCCGCGAGGTGCTCGGCGACGCACACGTCGACCGGGCGCTGGCGTCGGCGGACGAGTTCTCCGGGGACTTCCAGGAGTTCATCACCCGGTACGCGTGGGGCGAGATCTGGAACAGACCGGGCCTCGACCGCCGCTCCCGCAGCTGCGTCACCCTGACCGCCCTGGTCGCGGGCGGCCACCTCGAGGAGCTCGCCTTCCACACCCGCGCCGCCCTGCGCAACGGCCTCACCCCGGCCGAGATCAAGGAGGTCCTCCTCCAGGCGGCGGTGTACTGCGGCGTCCCGGCCGCGAACAGCGCGTTCAAGGTGGCGCAGCAGGTCATCCGCGAGGAGACGACACCCGAGGAGTGAGCCCGGAGCGGGCCAGGAGTGAGCCGGGAGTGAGCCGGGCGCGCGCGCCGGGGCAGGATGGACCCATGAAGCTCACGAAGAAGTCGCACGCCTGCGTCCGTCTCGAGAAGGACGGACGCACGCTCGTCATCGACCCGGGGGGTTTCAGCGAGGAGGACGCCGCCGCCGGCGCCGACGCGATCCTGGTCACGCACGAGCACCCCGACCACTTCGACGAGGCGCGGCTCCGGGCCGGCCTGGGGTCCAACCCGGCCGCCGAGATCTGGACCCTCAGGTCCGTCGCCCAGCAGATCTCCGCGGCCTTCCCGGGCCGTGTGCACACCGTCGGCCACGGCGACACGTTCACCGCCGCGGGCTTCGACGTCCAGGTCCACGGTGAACTCCACGCCGTCATCCACCCGGACATCCCCCGCATCACCAACGTCGGGTACCTCGTCGACGGCGGCCGGGTGTTCCACCCCGGTGACGCCCTCACCGTCCCCGGCCACGCCGTCGAGACGCTGATGCTCCCGGTCATGGCCCCCTGGAACAAGATCTCCGAGGTCATCGACTACGTCAGGGAGGTCAAGCCGCAGCGCGCGTACGACATCCACGACGCGTTGCTCACCGACCTGGCCCGCCCGATCTACGACAAGCAGATCGGCGCCCTGGGCGGCACGGAGCACCTGCGGCTGGCACCTGGATCGTCGGCGGAGCTCTGAGCGCGCAGCCCCGGACCCTGTTGTCGGACCCTCCGGGTAGGTTGTGGGGCATGCGCATCGCGACCTGGAACGTCAACTCGATCACCGCACGCCTGCCCAGGCTCCTGGCCTGGCTGGAGAGCAGCGGCACGGACGTGCTGTGCCTCCAGGAAGCCAAGATCGCCGAGGAGAGCTTCCCGTACGGCGAGCTGCGCGAACTGGGCTACGAGGCGGCGGTCCACGCGACCGGCCGGTGGAACGGCGTGGCGGTGCTCTCCCGCGTCGGCCTCGAGGACGTCGTCAAGGGCCTGCCCGGCGACCCCGGCTACGACGGCGTCCAGGAACCCCGCGCCGTCTCCGCGACCTGCGGGCCGGTCCGCGTGTGGTCGGTGTACGTGCCGAACGGCCGCGAGGTGGACCACCCCCACTACGCGTACAAGCTCCAGTGGTTCGAGGCCCTCAAGGCGGCCGTCGCGGGCGACGCGGCGGGCAGCCGCCCCTTCGCGGTGCTCGGCGACTACAACGTGGCACCGACGGACGACGACGTCTACGACGTGACCGCCTTCGAGGGCTCCACCCACGTCACCCCGGCGGAGCGCGCCGCCCTGACGTCCCTGCGCGAGGCAGGCCTGTCCGACGTGGTCCCGCGCCCCCTCAAGTACGACCAGCCCTTCACGTACTGGGACTACCGCCAGCTCTGCTTCCCCAAGAACCGCGGCATGCGCATCGACCTGGTGTACGCCAACGCGCCGTTCACGAAGGCCGTGAAGGACGCCTACGTGGACCGTGAGGAGCGCAAGGGCAAGGGCGCCTCGGACCACGCGCCGGTGGTGGTGGACGTGGAGGTGTAGGACCCATCAGCCCGTCCGGCGTTCGAGGACGAGGCCGTTCAGGCCCATCGGGGGTCCGGGGGCGGAGCTCCCAGGAGGCGGTCATCGAACCAGCGCGCCCAGATCCACCGAGTCGGCCAGCGCGGCGAGCCCCGCGTCGCCCGGGTGCAGATGGTCCCCGCTGTCGTACGCGGGCAGCATCCGCGAGGGGCGCTCCGGGTCCCGCAACACCGCGTCGAAGTCGAGCACGCCGTCGAACTCCCCGGCCTCCCGGAGCCACGCGTTCACCGCGGAGCGCTCCGCGTCCACGGCCGCCGTGCACCGTGCCTCCCCCTCGCAGGGCGCGATCGTCGCGGCCAGCACGCGCAGCCCCCGCGCGTGCCCCCGGGCCGCGATCTCGCGCAGCCCGGCGATGACCTGGTCCGCCGTGGCGCCCCAGCGGACGTCGTTGACACCCTGGAAGACCACGACGCTCCGGGCGGAGGTCTGGGCGAGGACGTCGCGGTCGAAGCGGTGCAGGGAGCTGACCCCGCCCGTGCTGGTCGACACCCCGTCGCCGGAGTAGACGTCGGTGACCAGGCGGTTCGCGGAGATGCCGTGGTTGAGGACCCCGTAGCGCGGGACCGTGTTCTGCCGCAGCAGCCGCCCCGCGAGGACGTCGGGCCAGCGGCGGTTGGCGTCGGGCGTGGACTTGTCGCCGTCGGTGATCGAGTCGCCGAGCAGCACGACGGACCCCGGACCGCCGCCCACGTCCACCCCGGTCAGCAGTGGCCAGGTGGTGATCGTCGAGGTGTACGCCGTCGCCGAACCCTCGCTCGCGTGGTCGCCCGGTTCGCTGACGTAAGAGGTCTGCAGGGCCATCCGGTGCACCGGCGCCGCCGTGACCGTCCCCGGCAGGTGGAAACTCACCAGGAGGTTGGCGTCAGCGGGCACCTCGAAGCCCAGCGGGTCACTGAACGCCTGCGCCCCCGCCGGGATGTCGGTCCCCGCCGCGCCCCCGAACGACAGCGGCACGGGCGCGCTCCGCGCGGCAGCCCCCTCGGCCTGCACGGCCACGGTCGCGTTCCCGATCCGCACCGGCGCGCTCGCGAACGTGTTGTCGAGCCGGACGCGCACCCGGGGCCCGCCCGCGGAGGTGTGCACCACGAGCCGCAGCGTCCGGTCCGTCCACGGCCCCACGGCCGTGTAGCCGGAGGAGGAGCGGGCCCAACTCCCCGTCCAGCCACGGGTCACGGGCCGCACCGACAGGGAGAAGACATGCAGGTCCCGGTCACGGGGCAGCGACACCGACGCGACCTCACGCCCGCGCGCGACCGGAACCGTCACCACGTACAGCCGTGCCTTCTCGGCGAGCCGGCCGTCCGGTGTGTTGATGTGCGGCAGCGCCACCGCCTTGGTGGCGAGCGGACCGGTGCGCCAGTCGGAGGCGGTCAGACGGTACGCGGAGCGGGTGCCGTCGGCGTACCGCACCGTGCCCGTGCCGCCCGAGTCGGTACCGCCGGTGCCCGCGACGAGGAAGGCGAGCGCGTCGCCGCGCCCCCGCACCCGTACGGACTGACCGTCGGCGCGCACGTTGTCCGGTTGCCCCGCCGCCCTGTGCGGCCACGTCAGACGGGCGCCCTGCACCGTCAGCGAGCGCCCGGGCGTCCAGCCCGCCGCCGCCAGGTCCTGGGCCGACAGCGAGGCACCGGAGCCGTCGAAGTCCGCCTCGCCCGGCCGGGCGTCGTCGCTGACGGCGCTGTTGTCGAAGTGCCGCTCCAGTGGGAGCGGACCTCCACCGGACGAGCCCGCGGTACCGGCGGCCCGGGCGGACGCCACCGGCGTGAGAGCCGCCAACAGGCCGAGCACGACAGCCGTACCCCACACGCGTCGACGCACGCGCGACCCCTCTCCTGGACCACTGAGGTGACAGTTGCGCCCTGAAGCTAAAGAGGTGTCAGAAACCCGTCAATGAGGCCTGCGCGAACTCGCGGCGAACTCCACCGGAACGCCGGGGGAGGAAGTCCACTGGAACAGGTGGTTCCGCGCGCCTGTGGTGCGCCGGGGGGCGTGAATGCGACGCTGGTGGTATGGGCATCCCTTTCCTGGGCCAATGGCGCAAGAAGCACGGTCCCGCCTCCGGGGTCGCGGTGTTCCCCGGTGATGACGGCGACAACGAGGGGCACGAGGAGATCGGGAGGCTGCTCGCCGAGTGCGAGGTGCTGCGCTCGCAGGCGGACGACGCGGGTGTCGAACTCGACGACAGCGCCGCTTCCTTGGAGGCGCTCGACCAGCTCGTGCCGCGCTGGCGCGACGACGAGGAGATGCTGCCGTGGCTGGGGAACGACGCGGGGCTCTACCTCGGCACCGTCATCGTGCGCACGGTCCCGGGAACGAGCTGGGCGATCCTGGCCAGTGGCCGGCCCGTCGTGCGACTGGCCAGCGGCCGGGAGATCGACGTGGTCGCCACCGGCCACGAGTGGGCGGCCAACGGCGCCCCGCAGCTCTCGCAGCTCTACGCCGAGGTGGCCGAGGGCTGACCCTGCCCAGCCCGGAGAGGACAGGAGGGCGACCGTCGGCCGCCGGCGGTGACGGCCCTGGTCCCGGGGCGGTCGAACACCCCACCGCCTCCCGTCAGTCGGTGGACTACGATGTGCCGTTCAGCCCCGTTCGGGACCCGGGACCGTAGGGGGAGGGCAGCAGCTCACAAGGCCAGGCCCGCCCGGTGGCAGCCGGAGATCACTGCTCGCGCAGCGGCACCGACACATAGGAGGGATCGTGCCGCGGTGAGGAGAAGGTCAGCTGTGCGCCGGACGGGTTGTGCTCGATGTAGAGCGGGTCGACCGTGTCGACGACGAGGGCGAGACGGTGACCCGCGGGAACGTCGTAGGCCGTGGAGAACAACTCCAGGTCGACGCCGAACGGCTTGCCGGGCGTCTGCCCGTGGAAGGTGTACGGCGCGTTGCTGACCAGCTTGCCGAGGCCGAGCGGCCCCACGTCGTAGAGGTACGCGACGAGGGTGCCGCTCTCCTTGGTGCTGGTGACCGTCGTGTGCAGCCGGGCGGTGCCCCGCACCTGCTGGGTGGAGGCGTACTTCTCCGACCGCCACACGGCGGCCCACCGGCGGGGCAGCAGGGGAATGGACGCCATCGGGGGCAGCTGGGCCACCTGGTCGAGGACGCTCGACAGGAAGATGAGGCCGCCGTCCGCGCCGGAGTTGACGTTCGTGTGGATCGTGGTGGTGCCCGCGAGGGCGATCTTCCTGTTCGTGGCGCTGACGGACTTCCAGTCCGGGTAGCCCTCGTAGCCGCCCGAGGAACGGGACTTGAGCTGGACGGGCTGCTCGCGGTCGATGCCGTTGTTCTCGCCCTTGAGGTAGTGGTCGAACCAGCGCTCGGTGTCCGTCCACACGTCGTTCGGCAGGCCGAGCAGCCCGGTGATCTCAGTCGTCGCGTGGTCGCCGGGGCGCAGTTCCAGTCTCTTGGGACCGGTCAGTTTCTCGTAGAAGTCGGCGTACTGGTTGGGCGGGAAGACGGAGTCGCCCCAGGCGTTGGCCAGCATGATCGCCGCGCCATTGGTGTTGATCTTGTCGACGTAGGTCGCGGGGGAACGTTTCTTCCCCCAGTCGATCATGTCCTGTTCCTTCGCCAGGTTCGAGGCGAAGAAGTTCTTGAAGATCTCGCGGAGTTCCGGGCTCGGGCGGCCCGTGATCTCCCCGGCGCCGTCCAGCAGGGCGGCCGCCTGAGCGTGCTGGGTGCGGCCCGAGTAGATGGAGTCGATCAGGTCCGCCCAGCCGCTCAGCGCGGCGACGGCCCTGACGCGCTTGTCGTGCGCGGCGGTGAGCAGGCTGATCCCGGCGCCGTACGACAGGCCCGCCATGCCGACCTTCCGCGCGTCGGCCGGGGTGTTGGCGAGCGCCCAGTCGATCACCTTGGAGGCGTCGGCCGTGTCGGGCGGGCCGGCCACCTCGATGTAGCCGCCCGACTGCCAGAAGCCGCGCACGTTGTAACTGACCACGACGTAGCCGGAGTCGGCGAGCTTCCGGGCCTGGGCCAGGTACTCCACCTGCGGCAGGCCCCAGCTCGTGGGCAGCACGATCAGCGGGTAGGTACGGGAGCCGTCGGCGTCCGCGGGTGTGACGACGTTGGCCTTGAGGGTCGTGCCGCCGTCGCCGGTGATGTCGACGAACCGGACCGACGGGGCGGCGGCCTGGGCGGCCGGGGCCAGGCCGGCGAACGTCCCGGCGACCAGTGTCGCCGAGACGGCACCGACGGCGGACGTACGCAGGGCGTTGCGCGCATGCCCACCCGTCGCCCGCCGCCACCCTGTTCGAAGGCGGTTCGCGCCCCCTTGAACCATGGGTCACTCCTCACTCGTGTCAGTGCAAAGTGACCCGACGGTAACCGCGGCCGTTTACCGGAGGTAACCCGTCGGTAAGTTACGCGCGGGTAACGATTGTTGAAAAGTGTTGAAACCTAGGAGGCGCGGTGTGAATTGCGCGGAACCACGGCCGGTATCGGAGTCTGCGCCGCCTTCGTCACGTCGGCGACCAGCTCGACCACATCGGGGCCGTACGCCTGGGAGTTCACGACCTTCAGCAGCAGGACGAAGGTGCTGTCGCCGTGCTTGCGGGCCAACCGCTCGTGGTTGCGGGACAGATAGCGGGTCGCGGCCTGGGTGGTGACCGCGCGCTGACCGCAGAACAGGAACACCGGGCGGGCCGCGTGCCCCTGGTCCATGGTGAGCCGGGCGAGGAGCACGTACTCGCTGCGCCCCGGCTCCAGCCGGTACTGCTCCTTGCCGATCAGGAACGCGCCCCGGTCCGGCCCTGGTTCGGGGTCGGAGTTCACCTGCACGCCGGGCAGCAGGGACGCCAGGTGGGCCGCCATGCGGCGGTTCGGCGCCGGGTGCCCGACGCAGAACTCCGTGCGCTCCCCGAAGCCCTGCTGGGTGGCGTCGTGGGCCACGATCTGCGCGTTGGCACCGCAGTCCTTGATGAGCGCGGAGAGTTCGAGCAGCGCGGACACGTCGTGACGCGTCACCGTCAGATCCGGGCCGCCCGCGGCCTCGCGGTTGACCACCAGCAGCGACTCGGCGTTCTCGGGCAAGCCGAAGAAGGCCTGCTTGCGGCGGAGCTTCCGGTTCCACAGGTGGGTCCGGGCAGTCCAGCCCAGCGCGGCGGCGATGACCGCCACGATCGCCGCCAGGACGAGGGTGCGCACGTCGTCATTCATGGGCGCGCATGGTAGCGGGCGCTCCCGGACGCTGTCCGGGTCTGTGCGTGGTGCGCCTGACGCGCCCATGGCAACCGGGTTACGCTGCGCGGACGGTCGTCAACTGGAGGTAGCGGATGGCTCGCCCCGTCGCACGGAGACTGGCGGTTCTGGCGGTTTCGGCCATGGTGATGTCGGTGGGGGCGGCGGCGCCACCCTCCGCAGGGCAGGACAGTGTCGAGAAGGAGCCCGTCGCCGTCGGCCACGGCGGCGCGGTGGCGAGCGTCGACCCGGACGCCTCGGCCGCCGGTATCGAGGTACTCCGCGCCGGTGGCAACGCGGTCGACGCGGCGGTCGCCACGGCCGCGGCCCTCGGCGTCACCGAGCCGTACTCGGCGGGCATCGGCGGGGGCGGCTACTTCGTCTACTACGACGCCAGGACGCGCAAGGTGCACACCATCGACGGCCGCGAGACCGCGCCGCTGACCGCCGACGAGAACCTGTTCGTGGAGAACGGGAAGGCGATCCCCTTCGCCGAAGCGGTCAGCAGCGGCCTGAGCGTCGGTACCCCCGGCACGCCCGCCACCTGGCAGGCGGCGCTGGGCAGTTGGGGCAGCAAGCGGCTGGGCACCCTGCTGAAGCCCGCCGAGCGGCTCGCCCGCGGCGGGTTCACCGTCGACGCCACCTTCCGCGCGCAGACGGCGTCCAACGAGACCAGGTTCCGGTACTTCCCGGACACGGCGAAGCTGTTCCTGCCGGGCGGCGAGCTTCCCGTCGTCGGTTCCACCTTCAAGAACCCGGATCTCGCCCGTACGTACGCCGAGATGGGCCGCAAGGGCGTCGGCGCCCTGTACGACGGCAAGCTGGCCGAGGAGATCGTCGACACCGTCAACAAACCCCCGGTGGACCCGGCGTCGAACTGGAAGGCCCGCCCCGGCGACCTGTCGCTGAAGGACCTCTCCGCGTACCGCACCAAGCGCCAGGCGCCCACGAAGACCGCGTACCGCGGCCTCGACGTGTACGCGATGGCGCCCTCCTCGTCGGGCGGCACGACCGTCGGCGAGGCGCTCAACATCCTGGAGAGGACGGACCTGTCGAAGGCGAGCGACGTCCAGTACCTGCACCGCTACATCGAGGCGAGCCGGATCGCGTTCGCCGACCGCGGGCGCTGGGTAGGCGACCCCGCCTTCGAGGACGTGCCGACGAAGGAACTGGTGTCGCAGAAGTTCGCCGACTCGCGTGCGTGCCTTATCAAGGACGACGCGGTGCTCACCAGCCCGGTCGCGCCCGGTGACCCGCGCAACCCGGCGGCCTGCGACACCAGCGGCACCGCGGCCCCGACGACGTACGAGGGCGACAGCACGACCCACCTCACCGTGGCCGACAAGTGGGGCAACGTCGTCTCGTACACGCTCACCATCGAGCAGACCGGCGGCAGCGCCATCACCGTGCCGGGCCGCGGCTTCATCCTCAACAACGAGCTGACGGACTTCTCCTTCACCCCGGCCAGCCCGGCCGTCCACGACCCGAACCTGCCGGGTCCGGGCAAGCGCCCGCGCTCGTCGATGTCGCCGACGATCGTGCTGGACAAGCACGGCAAGCCCGTGGTGGCGCTCGGTTCGCCGGGCGGCGCGACCATCATCACGACCGTGCTCCAGACGCTGACCGGCTTCCTCGACCGTGGCCTGCCGCTGGTCGACGCGATCGCCGCGCCGCGCGCCAGCCAGCGCAACCAGACCACCACCGAACTCGAACCGGGCCTGTGGAACAGCCCGTTGAAGGCGAAGCTCGAAGCCGTCGGCCACGGGTTCCGGCAGAACCCCGAGATCGGCGCCGCGACCGGTGTCCAGCGGCTGCCGAACGGCAAGTGGCTCGCGGCGGCGGAGACGGTACGGCGTGGGGGCGGCTCGGCGATGGTGGTGCGCCCCTGAAAGGGACGCGGGGCTGTGACATATGCGGCTCCGCCGCGTGGGCGCGACGAGCCACAACGCACCCGCAGCCGTCAAGGCACCTCAACCCGGCAGATGCTATCCGGTGGCGAGGTCCGGGCCGGAGGCCGCGGCGGACGGTGGCGCAGGCGTGTCGAACGTCAGCCCGCCGTCCTCCGCGTCCACCACCACCCGGCGGCCGGCCGACAGCCGGCCGTCCAGGAGCAGCCGGGACAGGTGGTTGTCGACCTCCCGCTGGATGGTGCGGCGCAGCGGACGCGCGCCGTACTCGGGTTCGTGGCCGTGGCGGGCCAGCCAGTCCACGGCCCGCTCGGTGAACTCGATCGTGACGCCCTGCGCGTGCAGACGGCGCCGGGTCCGCTCCAGCAGCAGATCGGTGATGCGGCGCAACTGCTCGGCGGTCAGCTGGCGGAAGACCACGATCTCGTCGACGCGGTTGAGGAACTCGGGCCGGAAGTGCTCCCGCAGCGGACGCAGGATCCGCTCGCGCCGCGCCTCCTCGTCGGCCTCCGCCCCGCCCGCGGCGAAGCCCAGACCGGAACCGCGCCGGGAGATCGCCTCGGAGCCGAGGTTGCTGGTCATCACGATGACGGTGTGGGTGAAGTCCACGGTCCGGCCCTGGGCGTCGGTGAGCCGCCCGTCGTCGAGGACCTGCAGCAGGATGTTGAAGACGTCCGGGTGGGCCTTCTCCACCTCGTCCAGCAGGAGCAGCGAGTACGGGTGGCGGCGCACGGTCTCGGTGAGCTGACCGGCCTCCTCGTGGCCCACGTAGCCGGGCGGGGCGCCGACGAGACGGCTGACGGTGTGCCGCTCCTGGTACTCGCTCATGTCGAGCCGCACCATCCGCTCCTCGCTGCCGAACAGCGCCTCCGCGAGCGCGCGGGCCAGCTCCGTCTTGCCGACACCGGTCGGGCCGAGGAAGAGGAAGCTGCCGATGGGCCGTTCGGGGCTGGCGAGGCCCGCCCGCGAGCGCAGGATCGCGTCGGACACCGCGCTCACCGCCTCGTCCTGTCCGACGACCCGCTGGTGGAGGTGCTCCTCCAGGCCGAGCAGCCGCTCCTTCTCCTCCTGGGTGAGGCTGCTGACGGGGATGCCGGTCTGGCGTGAGACCACCTCTGCGATGTCCTCGGCGGTGACCTCCAGGTGCTGCCCGTCGTCGGCCGACCGCACCTCGGTCCCCGCGTCGCCGACCTTCTTCTTCAGCTCCACGATGCGGTCGCGCAGCTGTGTGGCCTGCTCGTACTGCTCGCTCGCGACCGCCTGGTCCTTGTCCCGGGTCAGCTGTTCGATCTCGCGCTCCAGGGCCCGGGTGTCGGTGCCCTTCGTGCCGGCGCGCAGCCGCACGCGGGCGCCCGCCTGGTCCATCAGGTCGATGGCCTTGTCCGGGAGCTGCCGGTCGGCGATGTAGCGGTCGGACAGTTCCACGGCCGCCACGAGTGCCTCGTCGGTGTAGCGGACCTGGTGGTGGGCCTCGTAGCGGTCACTGAGGCCCCGCAGGATCTCCAGCGCGTCCGAGACGGTCGGCTCGGGCACCATGATCGGCTGGAACCGGCGGGCGAGCGCCGCGTCCTTCTCGATCCTGCGGAACTCCTCCAGCGTCGTCGCGCCCACGATGTGCAGCTCGCCGCGCGCGAGGGCCGGCTTGAGGATGTTGCCCGCGTCCATCGAGCCGCTCTCGCCGGCTCCGGCACCCACGACCGTGTGCAGCTCGTCGATGAACACGATGAGCTGGTCGGAGTGGGCGCGGACCTCGTCGACGATGTTCGTCAGCCGCTCCTCGAAGTCGCCCCGGTAGCGGGTCCCGGCGACCACGCCGGACAGGTCCAGAGCGACCACGCGGCGGCCGGACAGGATGTCGGGCACGTCACCGTCGGAGATGCGCTGCGCGAGGCCCTCCACGATGGCGGTCTTGCCCACGCCCGCCTCACCGATCAGGACCGGGTTGTTCTTGCCGCGCCGGGACAGCACCTCCACGGTCTGCTCGATCTCCTCGTCACGGCCGATGACGGGGTCGATACGGCCCTGCCGCGCGAGGTCGGTCAGATCGCGGCCGTACTTGTCGAGGGTCGGCGTGGGCCCGCGCTGCTGACGGTCGGGGCGGGTCTGGACGCCCGGCGGGTAGCCCGCCGCCGAGGGCTCCGGTGACTCGGGCGGCAGCGACGGAGGGGAGAACCGGGCGGCGTTCAGGATGTGCCCGGCCGCCGAGTCCGGGTTGGCGGCCAGGGCGCTGAGGACGTGCTCGGGACCGATGTAGCCGGAACCCCTGATCCGGGCCAGCTCGTGGGCGTCGAGGAGGGCGCGCTTGACCGCGGGGGTCAGGGCGAGAGACGCGGGCGACGGGCCGTTTCCCTGCTGCTGTCCGGCCGGACCGATGCGTTCGTCGATCTCGGTGGCCAGTGAGTCGGGGTCGGCGCCGGCGCCCGCCAGCAGACTTCGGGTGGGTTCGATGGATACCGCGGCGCGCAGCAGGTGCTGCGTGTCGAGGTCGCTGCTGCCGTGATCGGCCGCGTACGCGGCCGCGTCGGCGACCAGTTGCCGGGCCTGCCTGCTCATCAGCCGTCCGATGTCGACGCGCTGGGGGTGCGGCCCGCCGAAGAAGCGTGCCAGGAACTCTCCGAAGGGGTCCGGGCCGTAGCCCTGCGGACCGGGAAACCCGCTGGTCATGGCCATCCGTTCCGGGGCCGGGGCCGGACTCGTGGCACGGCTCCGGGCGCCCTCGCCGATCGAGGTGTTCGTTCGGCACGCGAGTGCCCGATCACCCCTGTGTTACACCTGACCTCCCTGGTCCTGGAGTGCCGCGAGGCGGCCGACCGCGGTGGCGGTCCAGGTGTACTCGATCTCGTCGGCCTCGATGCCGTCGGCGATGGTCACCGAACGCTCGGCGGTGGCCAGGCCGCCCGCACGCTCGTAGAAGGCGATCGCGGCAGCGTTGCCCCGCAGCACCTCCAGGAAGACGTCCCGCCCCGGGTGCTCGCGGGCGGCCCAGGCGAAGCCGTGACGCAGCAGGCGGTACCCGATCCCGGTGCCCGTCCGTCCGGGCCGGACATGCAGGTTGTCCACGTGGACGCGCCCGTCCCGAACGTCGAGATGGATGAATCCGACCAGCTCGTCACCCTCCTCGGCCAGCAGCAGCCGTCCCGAGGGCTCTGCCGTGCGGGCCCGCCACCTGGCGCGGTGCTCCTCGCGCAGGGGGCCGTCGAGGTACTCGGCGGGCAGCAGCCCGACGTAGGCACTGCGCCGGCTGGCGGTGTGCAGGGCGGCGATGCGGTCGGCGTCGGAGGGGGTGCCGTAGCTGAGATGCATGGGGCAGGTTATCCAGCGCCTCTCGGGTCGCGCCCCTGATAAGGGGCGCGGGGCTGTGACACCGTGCGGCTCCGCCGCGCGGGCGCGACAAGCCACGGACAACCCGCAGCCGGAGACGAGCCGCACTGCAACGGCGCTCACCGTTCAGTGAGCACCCGCGGCCCCGACTCCGTGATCGCCACCGTGTGCTCCGCATGAGCCGCCCGGGACCCGTCGTTGGTCCGCAGAGTCCACCCGTCCGGCGCCTCGTGGTACCCGTCCCCGCCCCCACCGATCACCATGGGCTCGATGGCCAGCACCATCCCGTGCCGCAGCCGCATCCCACGGCCGGGACGGCCCTCGTTCGGCACTGGAGGGTCCTCGTGCATACGGCGCCCGATGCCGTGGCCGCCGAAGCCGTCCGGGATGCCGTATCCGGCCGAACGGCACACCGAGCCGATGGCGTGCGCGATGTCGCCGATGCGGTTGCCGACCACCGCGGCCCGGATGCCCGCCTCCAGCGCGCGTTCGGCCGTCTCGACCAGCCGTAGGTCGGCCGGGCGCGGTGTGCCGACGACGAAGCTGATCGCCGAGTCGCCGGCCCAGCCGCCGAGCTGGGCACCACAGTCGATGGACACCAGGTCGCCGTCCCGCAGCCGGTACGCCGTCGGGATGCCGTGCACGATCGCGTCGTTGACCGAGGCGCAGATCACGGCCGGGAAGGGCGTGGGCGCGAAGGAGGGGCGGTAACCGAGGAAGGGCGACCCGGCGCCCGCCTGGCGCAACACCTCCCGCGCCACCTCGTCCAGCTCCAGAAGCGAGACCCCCACCTCCGCGGCCTTCCGTACCGCCGTGAGCGCCTGCCCGACGACCTGTCCCGTCTCGTACATCGCGTCGATCGACGCGTCCGTCTTCAGTTCCACCATGCCAATTACTATACCGGTGTTGCGCAATTACTATACCGCCAGGGTCTTGCTGTCGTGACGGTCCGGCCGGCGGCGATCGGTATTAGAATGGGTCCATGGTCCGCAACCCCCTGACACCCGAAGAGCGTGAGCGCGGCGAGCGGCTCGGGAGGTTGCTGCGCGAAGCCCGCGGCGGCCGGAGCATGGCGGAGATCGCCACGGCCGCCGGGATCTCCGCCGAGACCCTCCGCAAGATCGAGACCGGCCGCGCTCCGACCCCGGCCTTCTTCACGGTGGCGGCGCTGGCCCAGGTGCTCGGTCTGTCGATGGACGACCTCGTCGGCCGGTGCGTACCGGTGGCCGCGGCCTAGGGTCGGCCCCGCGGGTCACGCACAGGCATCACTCGACCCCGCAGAGCGCACTGCGCCTCGTACGAAAAGCCCCTGTAGCAGTCCCGTAACACGGCTGGTGTTTTCTACGAGCCCGGAGCACTCCAGTCTGGCGGGAGTCGAGCGATGGCTGTGGACCAACTCCCCGTGCAGGCGAGGGAGTTCGCGAGCTACCTGAACAAGCTGCTGACCCGGCTCGATCCGGCCGGCGGCTGGTGCGCGGTGTTCTGGCAGCGGGATCCCGAGGGCATGCGTGCCTGCCTCGACGGCCGGGAGGTCCCTCCGTGGGACGTGGTGGAGGCCCTCCTCCAGGACCTCGCCACGGCATACGGCCCCGTGGCCGCGGCCCAGGAGGCCGAGCGGGCCCGCGCGCTGCACAGCGCCTCGGTCGTCGCCCACGACTCCGGGCCAGGAGCCCGCGACGCGCTGGGCGACCACCTCAGCGTCATGATCCGCGAACAGCGCCACGCCGCCGAACGCGCCGCCGAGCTGTCCCACCGGCTGCGCGCGGCCGCCACCCTGGACGAGGCCGAGTCCCTCCGTCTCGACCTGGCCTGGGCCCAGGACGACCACCAACGCGCCACGGCCCGCTGCGCCGAGCTCCGCGCCCGCCTCGCGGACCTCGACCACCGCGCCGCGCCTGCGCCCGCGCAGCGCTTCCCGGACGCGGACGCCGGAGCCGTCTTCCGGGTACGGGACCGCGGTGGACACGGCCGCACCGGCGGGGCGCCGGACCGTCACGAACACCCGGCGGAAGCAGCGGCAGGCGCCCGACACGCGGACGAAACCGACTCTCGGGCCGGAGCCCGCGCCCATGCCGCCGTGGCCTCCGACGCCCCACACGCCCACGATGCCCCCGCGGCCCCAGGCGCCGACGAGCCCTTCGGTCCCGCGTGGCAGGGCCGTACCGCCCCCGTCCCCGACCCGGCCCCCGAGTCGCCCACCGAAACCTTCGCCGACCCGGTCCCCGGCAGGACCGCCCCCGCCCCCGAGCCCCCCACCGAAACCTCCGCCGACCCGGCCCCCAAGCAGCGCACCAAGACCAAACGCCGCCCCCGCGGCGGCGCCCGCTACGCCTGGATGACGGACGCCGAGGAGACGCCCCCGGCCGCCGCCCCCGCAGCGGCACCGGCCCCTGCCGCCCCCAGGAGCCGTTCACCCCGGGGCGCCCGTTTCGCGGGTGCCGCCGACACGGCCGGGGCCCCGCCGCCCCAGCCGGAGGGCCGCCGGCCGCTCGACGACGCCGAGCGCCAGGAGGTCACCCTGACCGTCGAGAGACTGATCGCCCTGCGGCGCGAGGGGCGCAGCGGCGAGGCGCACGCCCTGCTCGTCGAAGCCGCCCACTGGCCCGCCGCCCGCTACCCGCTGCTCGCCGCCGCACTGCACCGCGCGGGCCTCGGCGCCGACTGGGCCACTCTCCTGTGGGAGGCCGCCTCACTGCCCGCGGAGAAGCTGGTCGCCGCCGCGGACGCGCTGGCCGCGGCGGGGCGCACCACCGACGGCGAGCAGATGCTGCGGCAGGGCGTGGCCCGCCCGGCCGGCGAGATCGGTGGCGCGGTCCTCGCGCTCGCCCGTGAGGGGCGCGACCGGGAGGTGCGCGCGCTCCTGGACGCGTACGTGCGCATCCGTACGCCCGAAGAAGCCGCCCGGAGCGCCGAGGCCGACCCGCAGCGCGTCGGACCCCTGCTCCTTCAGGCCGCGCGGCGCGTGTCGGAGGAGCGCTACTGGGACCTCGTCCACGCCCTCCGGGTCGCGGGCTTCGCCGCCTGAGGCGGCACACGCGGTCACCCGGAGGGGTGTGAAACATGATCGACTCGTACCGTTGACGGCGATGGTCTTGCCCAGGTGGGCGGGGAGGCTTACGTTCGAGCCTCTATGACCTGCTTCTACGGGCGTAGAGGCTCTCTGACGTCCCCCGTCGAAGGAGCAGCTGACATGGCCAACGTCGTACGCGCCGCTCTGGTCCAGGCGACCTGGACCGGGGACACCGAGTCCATGGTCACCAAGCACATCGAGCACGCCCGCGAGGCGGCCAGGCAGGGCGCCGCGATCATCGGCTTCCAGGAAGTGTTCAACGCCCCCTACTTCTGCCAGGTCCAGGAACCCGAGCACTACTCCTGGGCCGAGCCCGTGCCCGACGGACCGACCGTGACGCGGATGCGCGAGCTGGCCCGCGAGACCGGCATGGTGATCGTCGTCCCGGTGTTCGAGGTCGAGCAGTCCGGCTTCTACTACAACACCGCGGCCGTGATCGACTCCGACGGCACCTACCTCGGCAAGTACCGCAAGCACCACATCCCGCAGGTCAAGGGCTTCTGGGAGAAGTACTACTTCAAACCGGGGAACCTGGGCTGGCCCGTCTTCGACACGGCCGTCGGCAAGGTCGGCGTGTACATCTGCTACGACCGCCACTTCCCGGAGGGCTGGCGGCAGCTCGGCCTGAACGGCGCCCAGCTCGTCTACAACCCGTCCGCCACCCACCGGGGCCTGTCCTCCCACCTGTGGCAGCTGGAGCAGCCCGCGGCCGCCGTCGCCAACGAGTACTTCGTCGCCGCGATCAACCGTGTGGGCCGGGAGGAGTACGGGGACAACGACTTCTACGGGACGAGCTACTTCGTCGATCCCCGAGGACAGTTCGTGGGAGGGACCGCGAGCGACCAGGACGAGGAACTGGTCGTACGGGATCTCGACTTCGACCTGATCGAGGACGTACGACAGCAGTGGGCGTTCTACCGTGATCGCCGACCCGACGCCTACGAAGGACTGGTACAGCCGTGACAAGTGAACTGCTCGGGCGCCACAAGGCCGTCATGCCCGACTGGCTCGCCCTCTACTACGCGAACCCCGTCGAGATCACCCACGGCGAGGGCCGCCACGTGTGGGACTCCGACGGCAACAAGTACCTCGACTTCTTCGGCGGCATCCTCACCACGATGACCGCCCACGCGCTGCCCGAGGTCACCAAGGCGGTCAGCGAGCAGGCCGGGCGGATCATCCACTCGTCCACGCTGTACCTCAACCGGCCGATGGTCGAACTCGCCGAGCGGATCGCGAAGTTGTCCGGCATCCCGGACGCGCGCGTCTTCTTCACCACCTCCGGCACCGAGGCCAACGACACCGCGCTGCTTCTCGCCACGACCTACCGCCGCAGCAACCAGATCCTGGCGATGCGCAACAGCTACCACGGCCGCTCGTTCAGCGCGGTCGGCATCACCGGGAACAAGGGCTGGTCCCCGACCTCGCTCTCGCCGCTGCAGACGCTGTACGTGCACGGCGGCGTCCGCACCCGCGGCCCGTTCGCCGACCTGAGCGACGCCGACTTCATCGCCGCCTGCGTCGAGGACCTCACGGACCTCCTCGGCCACATCCGCCCGCCCGCCGCCCTCATCGCCGAGCCCGTCCAGGGCGTCGGCGGCTTCACCGCACCCCCCGACGGCCTGTACGCGGCCTTCCGCGAGGTGCTCCAGGCGCAGGGCATCCTGTGGATCGCCGACGAGGTGCAGACCGGCTGGGGCCGCACCGGCGACCACTTCTGGGGCTGGCAGGCCCACGGGCAGAACGGGCCGCCGGACATCCTCACCTTCGCCAAGGGCATCGGCAACGGCATGTCCATCGGCGGTGTCGTCGCCCGCGCCGAGATCATGAACTGCCTGGACAGCAACTCGATCTCCACCTTCGGCGGCACCCAGATCACCATGGCCGCGGGCCTCGCCAACCTCACCTATCTGCTGGAGCACGACCTCCAGGGCAACGCCCGGCGCGTCGGCGGGCTGCTCATCGAGCGGCTGCGGGCGATCGCCGCGCAGATTCCCGCCGTACGCGAGGTACGCGGCCGGGGGCTCATGATCGGCGTCGAGCTGGTGAAGCCCGGCACGGACGAGGCCGACCCGGACGCGGCCGCCGCCGTACTGGAGGCCGCCCGGGAACAGGGCCTGCTGATCGGCAAGGGCGGCGGCCACAACACCAGTGCGCTGCGCGTCGCCCCGCCCCTGTCGCTGACCGTCGCCGAGGCGGAGGAAGGCGCGGAGATCCTGGAGAGCGCCCTGAGGACGCTCTTGTAACACCTGGTCGGACCCGGCGCTGCCTGGTCATTCCTGAGCAAGGGGTACGCACCATGACCACCGCCCTGGAGCCCCTGGCACCCGCGCTGTCGGTGCGCCAGGTCCTCACCCTGGACCGGGTGCTCGCCGGAGAGCCCGAGGTGGTGGCCGGGGCCAAGCACCTCGACCGGCCCGTGCGCTGGGTGCACGTCGCCGAGGCCGCCGACGTCGGCGTGATGCTCAGCGGCGGCGAGATGGTGCTCACCACCGGGGTGCTGCTCGCCGGCGACACCGAGGCGCAGGCCGAGTACATCCACTCCCTGCACCGCGCGGAGGCCGCGGCCGTCGTCCTCGGACTCGGCCGGGCCTTCCCCTCGCCGCCCGACGTGATGCGCCGGGCGGCGGAGCGGTGCGGGCTGCCCATGGTGGTACTGCACCGGCCGTTCCCCTTCGCCGAGCTGACCGAGGAGGTCCAGTCGCGGCTGGTGCGCCGCAAGTTCGCGGCCGTCAGCCTGTCGGAGGCCGTACGGACGGCACTGACCGGGCTCATCACCGCGGGCGCCCCGCTGCAACGCCTCCTTGAGGAGATCGCGAAGCACGCGGGATGTCCCGTCGTCGTCACCAACCTCGCCCACCGGGTGCTCGCCACGGCGGGGGAGCGGTCCGCGGTCGACGACGTCCTGCGTGACTGGGAGCGCATCTCCCGCCAGGCCGGCGGCAACGAGGGCGACGGCTGGGTGCGCGCCGAGCTGGGCGGGCGCGGGGAGCGCTGGGGACGGATCGTGCTGTGCGGCTACCGCGGCGACACCGCCACCGGGCGGCTGCTCGCGGACCGCGCCGCCGAGGCCCTCGTCCTGCACCACATGCTCGGCGGCTCCGTGCACAGCTGGGAGGAGGAGTCGGCGCAGAGCCTGCTGACCGACCTGATCTCCGGGGTCGTTCCCGCGAGACAGCTGCTCCCGAGAGCCCGGGCGGCCGGTCTCCCGGTCAACCGCCGCACCTTCGTCCCCCTCGTCGTCCGCCACGGCGAACCCGCCGAGCTCGACCGCGTGCTGCGCATGGTGGGGCTCTCGGGTCTCGTCGCCGAACTCGCCGAGGGTGCCACGGCCGTCCTGCTGAGCCTGGCCCGCGACCAGGACGCGGAAGCTCTGGCCGCGCACTTCGCGACCCGGCTGCGGACGGAGTCGGGGAGCCACCGGACGGCCGTGGCCGCCGCGGACGCCCGTACCGCCTGGGAGGACGTGCCCGCCGGGCTGCGCGAGGCCCAGCACGTGGCCGACGCCGTGGCCCAGTCGGCGGCCGGACTCGATCTGCCCGTCGTCGTCCGTCTGCGGGACGTCCACCTGCGCGGGCTGGTCAGGCTGCTGCGGGACGACCCGCACGTACAGGCCTTCGCCGAGCGGGAGCTGGACGGCCTGCTGTGCGGCGACCGCCACGCCGAACACGACCTCCTTCCCGTGCTGCGGACCTACCTCGCGACCGGCCGCAACAAGTCCCGCACCGCGCAGCTCCACCACGTCAGCCGGCCCGCGCTGTACCGCCGCCTGGAGGCCATACAGACCCGCCTCGGCGTCGACCTCGACGACTTCGAGCAGGCCGCCTCCGTGCACATCGCGCTCCTCGCGCACGACGCGCAACAGGGCTGAACCCGGTTCGCCGCTTCAGCCGCGCCCGCACCCCGCGCAACAGCTGTGAAACATGGGAAGACCTGGGAAAACGGCGGTGAAACATGGGTCAGGACAAGGGTGACACCGTGGCACGCGACACGCCCCCAGACGTGACACCGTGCAACTCAAAGCCCGCTTCCAAGCTCCCTAAGCTCGCCGCACACCGAGCGACCGGAGGTCCCGATGAGCAGAGTGATCCGTGCCGCCGTCTTCCAGACCGCGTGGACCGGCGACAAGGAATCGATGATCCAGGTACACGAGCAGGCCGCCCGGGACGCGGCCGCGCAGGGCGCTCAGGTCCTGTGCTTCCAGGAACTGTTCTACGGGCCGTACTTCTGCCAGGTGCAGGACAAGGCGTTCTACGAGTACGCCGAGCAGATCCCCGGGGGGCCGATCGTCCAGCGCTTCCAGGCGCTCGCCAGGGAGCTGAACCTCGTCCTCGTGCTGCCGATGTACGAGGAGGAGCAGCCCGGCGTCCTCTACAACACCGCCGCCGTGATCGACGCGGACGGCTCGTACCTCGGCAAGTACCGCAAGCACCACATCCCGCAGGTCCCCGGCTTCTGGGAGAAGTTCTACTTCCGCCCGGGCAACGCCGGCTGGCCCGTCTTCGACACGGCCGCCGGCCGGATCGGCGTCTACATCTGCTACGACCGGCACTTCCCGGAGGGCTGGCGCGCGCTGGGGCTCGCGGGCGCCGAGATCGTGTTCAACCCCTCGGCCACCTCGCGCGGCCTCTCCCGCTACCTGTGGCAGCTGGAGCAGCCGGCGGCGGCCGTCGCCAACGAGTACTTCATCGGCGCGATCAACCGGGTCGGCGTCGAGGACCTCGGCGACAACGACTTCTACGGCACCTCGTACTTCGTGGACCCGGAGGCCCAGTTCGTCGGCGAGGTGGCGAGCGACAAGGAGACCGAACTCGTCGTCCGCGACCTCGACATGACCAAGCTCCGCGAGGTCCGCGACCGCTGGCAGTTCTACCGCGACCGCCGCCCGGAGGCGTACGACCCGCTGACGGCGCCGTAATCACGTGGGTTCTTCGCGCCCCTGAAAGGGGCGCGGGGAACCGCGCGATCAACCACATACGCCCCGCAGGCGACCAACTACCGCTCCGGAGACGGAACATGACCAGCCGTAAAATCATCCGCGGCGGTCTCGTCATCACCGCGTCCGACGAGATCCACGCCGACGTCCTGATCGAGGACGGCCGCATCGCCGCCCTCGCCGCGAGCGGCACCCCGGCCGCCGAGGCCTGGACGGCCGAGCACACGATAGACGCCACAGGGAAGTACGTGATCCCCGGCGGCGTCGACGCGCACACGCACATGGAGCTGCCGTTCGGCGGCACCTTCGCCTCGGACACCTTCGAGACCGGCACCCGGGCCGCGGCCTGGGGCGGCACGACCACCATCATCGACTTCGCCGTGCAGAACGTGGGCCACTCGCTCAGGGAAGGCCTGGACGCCTGGCACGCCAAGGCCGACGCCAACTGCGCCATCGACTACGGCTTCCACATGATCGTCTCCGATGTGAACGAGGAGACGCTCAAGGAGATGGACCTGCTCGTGGCGGAGGGTGTCACCTCCTTCAAACAGTTCATGGCCTACCCCGGCGTCTTCTACAGCGACGACGGCCAGATCCTGCGCGCCATGCAGCGCTCCGCCGAGAACGGCGGCCTGATCATGATGCACGCCGAGAACGGCATCGCGATCGACGTGCTCGTCGAGCAGGCACTGGCCCGCGGCGAGACCGACCCGCGCTACCACGGCGAGGTCCGCAAGGCCCTGCTGGAGGCCGAGGCCACCCACCGCGCCATCAAGCTCGCCCAGGTGGCCGGTGCGCCCCTGTACGTCGTGCACGTCTCGGCGATGGAGGCAGTCGCCGAGCTGGCCAGGGCACGCGACGAGGGGCTCAACGTCTTCGGCGAGACCTGCCCGCAGTACCTGTTCCTGTCCACGGACAACCTGGCGGAGCCGGACTTCGAGGGCGCGAAGTACGTGTGCAGCACACCGCTCAGGCCGAAGGAGCACCAGGCCAAGCTGTGGCAGGGCCTGCGCACGAACGACCTGCAGGTGGTCTCCACCGACCACTGCCCCTTCTGCTTCACCGGCCAGAAGGAGCTCGGCCGCGGCGACTTCTCCAAGATCCCGAACGGTCTCCCCGGCGTCGAGAACCGCATGGACCTGCTTCACCAGGCGGTCGTCGACGGACACATCTCGCGGCGCCGCTGGATCGAGATCGCTTGCGCCACCCCGGCCCGCATGTTCGGCCTGTACCCGAAGAAGGGCACCATCGCCCCGGGCGCGGACGCCGACGTCGTCATCTACGACCCGCACGCCGAGCAGGTCATGTCCGCCGAGACCCACCACATGAACGTCGACTACTCGGCGTACGAGGGCAAGCGCACCACAGGCCGGGTCGAGACGGTCCTCTCGCGCGGCGAACTCGTCATCACTGAGCGGGAGTTCACCGGACGCGCGGGCCACGGCGTCTACACCCCCCGCTCCACCTGTCAGTACCTGACCTGAACCAGGAGTGGCGCACATGGACTTCGGACTCGTCCTGCAGACCGACCCGCCGGCCTCGCGTGTCATCGAGCTGATGAAGCGGGCGGAGGACAACGGCTTCACCTACGGCTGGACCTTCGACTCCGCCGTGCTGTGGCAGGAGCCGTTCGTCATCTACAGCCAGATCCTGTCGAACACGTCGAACCTGATCGTCGGCCCCATGGTCACCAACCCGGGGACCCGCACCTGGGAGGTCACCGCCTCCACGTTCGCCACGCTCAACGACATGTTCGGCAACCGGACCGTGTGCGGCATCGGCCGCGGTGACTCCGCGATGCGGGTCGCCGGCCGCAAGCCCAACACCCTGGCCCGCATCAGCGAGGCGATGAAGGTGATCCGGTCGCTGGGCAGCGGGGGAGAGGCCGACCTCGGCGGCGGCACCGTCATCAGGTTCCCCTGGATCAGACCTGGGGCCGAACTCCCGGTCTGGATGGCCGCGTACGGGCCGAAGGCCCTGAAGATGACGGGCGAGGAGGCCGACGGCTTCATCCTGCAGCTCGCGGACCTGTACCTGACCGAGTACATGGTCAAGGCGGTGAAGGACGCGGCCGTCGCCGCCGGACGTGACCCGTCCGACGTCAGGATCTGCGTGGCCGCCCCCGCGTACGTCACCGAGGACGACTCGCCCGAGGCACTCGCCCACGCGCGTGAGCAGTGCCGCTGGTTCGGCGGCATGGTCGGCAACCACGTCGCCGACCTCGTCGCCAAGTACGGCGAGCACTCCGCGGCCGTACCCGACGAACTCACCGACTACATCAAGGCCCGTGAGGGGTACGACTACTCCCATCACGGGCGTGCCGACAACCCGGACACCCAGTTCGTGCCCGACGAGATCGTCGACCGGTTCTGCGTCGTCGGACCCGTCGAGAAGCACATCGAGAAGCTGAACGCGCTGCGCGAGCTGGGCGTGGACCAGTTCGCCGTGTACGACATGCACGACGCCCAGGAAACCGTGATCGACACCTACGGCTCACAGGTCATCCCGGCCGTCAACGCCTGACCCGCAGCACCACCGCTCTTCCCACGACCCCCCACTCCTTGTCCCCCTCCCCGCCCCCCCGGGGAGGGACTGGGTGCCGCAGGGCGCCGCCCAGGCCACCGCACGGCCTTTCCCGTCCCACCTCCCCTGATTGGCCTGCCCATGACCGAAACAGTCCCCACGGGGTCGCCGATATCCCAGACCGCCGACCGTGACGGCCGGATCGAGCTCGCCCCGGAGGCATTCCCCGCCGACAGTCCCTTCGCCAACGAGGACCTGCGTCCCGTCCCGGTCTCCGAGCGCAAGTGGACGACGTACAACTTCGCGGCCCTGTGGATCTCCATGGCCCACTGCATCCCCAGCTGGACCCTCGCCTCCGGCCTGGTCGCCCTCGGCATGGACTGGAAGCAGGCCGTCTTCACCATCGCCCTGGCCAACGTCATCGTGCTGCTGCCGATGCTGGCCACCGGGCACGCCGGACCCAAGTACGGCATCCCGTTCCCGGTGCTCGCCCGCGCCTCCTTCGGTCTGCGCGGCGCCAACATCCCGGCGCTGATCCGCGCCGCCGTGGCCTGCGGCTGGTTCGGCATCCAGACCTGGATCGGCGGCAGCGGCATCTTCCTCCTGGGCTCCAAGCTCACCGGCGGCGGCTGGGAGAACGCCGGCGAGATCGCCGGTAACCCCTGGCCGCTGTGGCTCTGCTTCGTCCTCTTCTGGGCCGTGCAGATCGCCATCATCTACCGGGGCATGGACTTCCTGCGGCACTTCGAGAACTGGGCCGCGCCCTTCGTGATCGTCGGTGCCTTCGTGCTGCTGATCTGGATCGCGGTCAAGGCGGACGGCTTCGGCGCGCTGCTCGACCAGCCCTCGAAGCTGGGCTGGGGCGCCGACTTCTGGCCGGTCTTCTTCCCGTCCCTCATGGGAATGATCGGCTTCTGGGCCACCCTGTCCCTCAACATCCCCGACTTCACCCGCTTCGGCGCCAGCCAGAAGGCGCAGACCTGGGGTCAGTCGCTGGGCCTGCCCACCACGATGACGCTCTTCGCGATCCTCGCCGTGCTGGTCACCTCCGGCTCCGAGGTCGTCTACGGCGAGGCGATCTGGGACCCGGTCGCCCTCGCGGCCAAGACCGACAACGCCTTCGGCCTGCTCTTCGCGCTCGTCGTCGTGCTGGTCGCCACCGTCTCCGTGAACATCGCGGCGAACGTGGTCTCCCCGGCGTACGACCTGGCCAACCTCGCCCCGAAGCTCATCAACTTCCGTACGGGCGCGCTGATCACCGGTGTCATCGGCGTACTGATCTTCCCGTGGAAGCTGATCTCCACGCCCGAGTTCTACATCTTCACCTGGCTCGGCGTGGTCGGCGGTCTGCTCGGCACGGTCGCGGGCATCCTGATCGCCGACTACTGGATCGTCCGCCGCACGGTCCTGCACCTCGCGGACCTGTACACGCCGGGCGGCCGCTACTGGTACTCGTCCGGCTGGAACTTCAAGGCCGTGGCCGCCTTCGTGGTCGGCGGTGTGCTCGCCGTGGGCGGCTCGTACTCGGGCGTCGACGCCAAGGGAGTGAAGACCGGCCCGTTCCCGGTCGACGGACTGATCCCGTTCCTGAAGCCGCTCGCCGACTACGGCTGGGCCGTGGGCCTGGCCGCGTCGCTGGTGCTGTACGTGGTGCTGATGGGTGGAAGGGAGCGGCAGCCTGCCCGTGCCTGAGCCGGCGGAGACAACCGCCCGACGGTGTGGCCGTGCCGGGACGCCCCGTTCTACTGGGCGTCGTCCAGCGCGGCCACCGCCTCCTTCGCGGCCTTGATGGCGCCCTTGTTGATCACGTCGGTGCCGGGCGCCTTCTTGGTCTCGAAGTTGCTGCCGTTGTACGTGACGATCACCAGCGCGTTGGAGGCGCGGGCGATCACCACGCCCTCGCGCGTCTGCTGCTTGTCGTCGGTCGTGAGGTTCACGACGGAGTAGCCCGCGTCACCGAGGCCGGGCACCGCCCCTCCGCCGCTCTTCTCCTTGGTGCGCTGCTCGTAGGCGGCCCGGGCCTTGGCGTCGGTGTCCTTGATCTCGTACGAGACGTCGAGCCAGCGGTAGTCGTACCCCTTGAGGGCGTTCCAGGAGCAGGTGCGGCGTACGGTCTTGTCGGTCGACGTTATCTCCTTGCCCGCCGTTTTCGCTCCGGGAACAAGGGATTTGACCGTCTTTCCCGAGATGCCCGTGCAGGGTGCGGGTGCCTGCTGGTACGTCTTGGAGGCCGCCGACGTCGCGGGAGCGGACTCGTCGGCCCCGGTCGCGGCGGCGTTCCTCCGGGCCGCGTCCTGGTCCCCGGCCGGCGTCGCGGCGGGGCCGGACGACAGCGCCCAGCCCGCCGCGGCGAGCACGACGACGGGTGACAGACGCGCGGTGAGGGCGAGCGGCAAAGGAAGGGAACGCACGGCGCACTTCTCGTGGGGGACGGTGCGGAGGGGGTCCGCACTGCGGACGGAACGCCAGTGTCACATGACTCCCTGTGGGGCGGAAGTGCCAACTCGCTCCGTGCCGACGCCGTTACGGGACGGCGGCGATTGTGCGGCGCCCTGGGTGGGTTGCCCTGCTTCAGGTGTGAAGCGGGCGGAAAACGCGCTTTCGATACGGTCCACGGCCGTGAACGCGCCGTACGCGACCAGGTGCACCAGACAGTGGTCGGTGTGCTCCGGACGCCGCCAGGCCGCCACGTCCTCGTCCGTGATGCGGTACGGAGCGAGCGCGGCCAGCAGCGCGAGCCGCGCTCCCGGGTGCTCCCGACGGTCGGGGAAGCCGTCCAGGGTGAGCGGCGGATGGGTGCCGTCCCAGTCGTGCAGGGCGGCCTCCACGAGGTCGTGGTCGTCGGCGTCGAGGAGGCCCGCGCCCGCCATGGCCGCCCTGAGCAGCGCCGCGTAGGCGAATCCGACGGGCGTGCCGCGCGCCCAGGCGGGGGCTTCGCCGGGTTCGACGTGGCCGAGCAGCGCGAGGGACTGGCCGGGGCGGGCGGTGCGGCGCACGGTCCGGGAGAGCGCCCGGCCCGTGAGGCTCCGTACCGCCCGGAAGCGCTGGGCGCCCGCCGGGAGCAGGTTCTCGGTCAGCAGGGCCGACGCGATCCGGTTGATGAAGTGGAAGGTGAGCGCGGTGCCGAGGTAGGCGGGGGCGTGCTCGCGCGGGAACGGGTACGGCTCCAGGGCGGCGCCGGGCACGCGCGTGCGCTGCCCCCAGGCGAGCAGGCGCGCGTGCTCCTCGCTCCGCGGCGGCTGACCGCCGGCCACCCGCTCGGCGAGCGCGTGGTCGCCGGTGGCGTGCAGGAGCACGGTGTGCGCGTCCACGCAGAACGGGCACCTGTTGGCGAGTGACACCCCGAGTGCCACCAGTTCCTTGCCGGTCCTGCCGCCGGCCCCCGCGATGAGCGACTCGCGCAGTAACGCCCAGGTGGGCGCGAGGAGTTCGGGGGCGGAGGACAGGACCACGAAGGTGGAGGGTTCGGCGATGCCGAAGTCGAGGGCGATCTGCCGGTACACGTCGGCGACGGTCCCGGTGGACGACCTGGGCGGGAGGGGCTCGGTGTGACGGAAGGGTGTGGACATGGGCATCAGCGTGCGCCGCGGGGGCGGGCCGGGTCGTCGTACGGCCGAAGGGAGTTGAGGCTGCGACGGCGGGGCGGCCCGGTGCCCGGCACTACTACCCGGGGAGTAGCCCAGGAGCCGTCCACAGGGCTGACGCCGTTGTCGGTGGGGCCGTCTACTGTGCGGGCATGAGCGGGCGACGCATCACACGTGAGCGGCTCGCCGACGCGGCCCTCGCGGTCGTGGTCGGCGCGATCACCGTGCTCGCGGCGGTGGCGGACGACCGCGCGGGACCCGTCGACTGGGCGCTGATCACGGCCGGCTCGCTGGCCCTGACCGCGCACCGCACCGCCCCGCGCCTGGTGCTCGCGGTCACCACGGGCTGCCTGCTCGCCGACGTCGTCCACGCCGGGCCGGCGAGCACCCTCGCCATGCCCGTGGTGGGCGCGGTGCACACGGCGTCGCGGACCGGGCATCGGGGCACGGCCGCCGCGGCCGCCGCCGTCTTCCTCGGCGGATACGCGGCGGCGGGCTCGGCGACCTCCGATATCAGACGCGAGACGCTGCTGCTCGCCGGCTGGTTCCTGTGCGCGGTGGTGACGGGCCTGGCCGACCGCAACTGGCAGGCGTATCTGCGGCAGACCGAACAGCGCGCGCTGGAGGCCGAACGCACCCGGGAGGAGGCGGCCCTGCGCAGGGCGGGCGAGGAACGCCTGCGCATAGCGAGGGAGTTGCACGACTCCCTCACCCACAGCATCTCGATCGTCAAGCTCCAGGCGGGCGTCGCCGTGCACCTGGCCCGGAAGCGGGGCGAGGAGGTGCCGCCCGCGCTGCTCGCCATCCAGGAGGCGAGCGGCGAGGCCATGCGCGAGCTGCGCGCCACGCTGGAGGTGCTGCGCACCGACGAGCAGGCCGGCACACCCGCCCAGCTCGTGGAGCGGGCCCGGGCAGCGGGACTCGCGGTCGACCTGACGGTGACGGGGGAGGAGCGGCCGCTGACGGCGACCGTCGACCGGGCGATGTACCGCATCGTCCAGGAGGCACTCACGAACGCGGCCCGGCACGCGGGCCCGGCGAAGGTGAGCGTACAACTCACTTACGCCGATCGAGACTTGGCGATATGCGTCGAGGACGACGGCACCGCCCACCCGTCCCGTCCGCCCACACCCGGCATCGGCCTGACCGGCATGCGCGAACGCGTCACCGCCCTCGGCGGCACACTGGACGCCGCCCCGCGTGAAGAGGGCGGATTCGCCGTGCGGGCGCGGCTGCCGGTGGGGGAGGCGGGATGACGGACGACGTGATCCGGGTGGCGCTCGTCGACGACCAGGCGCTGATGCGGGCGGGCTTCAGGGCCCTGCTCGACGCCGAGGACGGCATCGAGGTGGTGGGCGAGGCCGCGGACGGCGAGCAGGGGGTGGCCCTCGTGCGCGCCGAGGTCCCGGACATCGCGCTCATCGACGTGCAGATGCCGGTGATGACGGGCATCGAGGCCACCCGCCGCATCGCGGCCGACCCGGCCCTGTCCGGCGTGCGTGTCGTGATCCTCACCAACTACGGCCTGGACAGCTACGTCTTCGAGGCGTTGCGCGCCGGTGCCAGCGGCTTCCTGCTCAAGGACACCGAGCCCGCCGACCTGCTGCAGGCCATCGAGGTGGTGGCGGGCGGGGAGGCGCTGCTGTCGCCGTCGGTGACGCGGACGCTGATCGGCGAGTTCGTGGCCCGGCCGCCGGACCGGGCCACGGCCCCCGGCCTGGAGTGCCTCACCCGCCGCGAACGCGAGGTCACCGCTCTGGCGGCGCGCGGGCTGACCAACGAGGAGATCGCCGAGCACATGGTCATCAGCCCCTTCACCGCCAAGACCCATGTCAGCCGCGCGATGACCAAGCTCGGCGCCCGCGACCGCGCCCAGCTCGTCGTGTTCGCCTACGAGTCGGGGCTGGTGACGGCACGCGGGCGAGCGGAGTGAACCCTTCCGCGGAGGGCGCGTGCGAGGATCGGCACGTGATCGCGATACGACGCACCTCGTCCCGGCACGCCCTCCTCGTCGGCGTGCTGGCGCTGTGCGCGAGCGGATGCGGGCTCTCCGCCGAACTGGATCGTGAGATCGACCCCGATCCCGAACGTCCGCCGGCCACGACCCGGCCGCCCGCTCCACCGCCGGCGTCCGCGTCCGTGGCTCCCGACGCCTCGCCGTCGGCGGCGCTCCAGCCCCAGGGCTGCCCGCCGTCCGGCGTGCGCTTCGGCACCGGTCTCGTCGACGCCGCCATGGGACTGCGCGCCACGACCCTCACCGTGACCAACTGCTCGTCCAAGCCGTACCAGCTGAAGGGCTACCCCTCCGTCACGGTGCTCGACGAGTCGGGTGCCCCCATGGAGGGCGTACGCACCGTCGAGGGCACGGACGAGGTGCCCATGGCCCCGGACGACCCCGGCCCCGAGCCGCTGACCCTCGCTCCGGGCGAGACGGCGGGCGCGGGACTGTACTGGCGGATGCACGCCGAGAAGAGCACGCATCTGAAGGTCGCCCTGGGGAAGGGAGACGACGCCACGACCATACGTGCCCAGGACTACCTGGACATCGGCCCGGAGAACGTCCTGGGGACGACGGCGTGGAAGAAGATCCCCTGAGAGCGGGGCCGGCCGCCCGCCCCCGCGGCCGGGATTAACCGGTTGCGGGGCCGTGTACGGGATCAGCAGCCTTGACGTATGACCCAGTCACAGGCCGCCACCGAGTCCCAGCCACCCTCCCTGCGCGAGGAGATCCTCGCCTACTACGAGCGCGGTGAGGAGGACGGCCGTCTCAGACGGGGTGCCGGACGGCTGGAGTTCTGGCGCACCCAGGAAGTGCTGCGCCGACTGCTGCCCGGCGCGCCCGTGCGCGTGCTCGACGTCGGCGGCGGGAGCGGCGTGCACGCTCAGTGGCTGGCGGCCGACGGGTACGAGGTGGAGCTCGTCGACCCCGTACCCCTGCACCTCGAACAGGCCGCGCGCCTGCCGGGCGTCAGCGTCCGGGCCGGCGACGCCCGCGCGCTGCCCGCAAAGGACGCGGCGTACGACGTGGTGCTTCTCCTCGGGCCTCTCTACCACCTGCCGGAGCGCGTCGACCGGGTGCGTGCCCTCAGTGAGGCGTTCAGGGCGGTCAAGCCGGGTGGGCTGGTCGTCGCGGCCACGATCAACCGGTTCGCGTGTCTCCACGACGGCCTTCAGCTGGGGCACTACTTCATGCCCGCGCGCCGCGCACGGACCGACGCCGTCCTGTCCGACGGCCGGCACATGCCCGCACCCGAGGACCCGCTCTTCACCACCGCGTACTTCGCCGACCCGACCGAAGTCCCCGGCGAGTTCACCGACGCGGGCCTCGTCTGCGAGGGCCAGTACGGCGTCGAGGGCGTGGCCTGGCTGATGGGTGGCGTGGAGGAGTGGCTGGACGACCCGGAGCGGCGGGAGGCCGTCCTCGCGGCGACCCGGCGTATCGAGTCGGAGCCGTCGCTGCTGGGCGTGAGCGGGCACCTGCTGACGGCGGGCAGGCGGCGGCCGTAGCCCCCCGGGGGAGCCGGGTGTCGGGGACCGCACGGCGCGGTGCGAGCTCGGCGACCGCGGACTCCCCGGGGCTGACGGAAACGTGGCACGGCCTTTACTGCGACTTAGTTGCAGCTGCTATGCCCCCGCACCAGGCTGAAAGGGCGCTCACCACGAAGAAGACCCGCCCGGCACGAGAAGAAGGCACGCACATCCCCATGGCCCCCAGTCACCACTCCACCCGCTCGGCCATGGTCACGAAGAGCGGTATCTCAAGGCGCGGGATCGGCGCCTCGATGACACGCGGGGAGTGGGCGAGCCTGGGCGGGATGGCCGCGTTCATCCTGGCGCTGCACGTCATCGGCTGGTTCACCCTCGTGGTGATCGTGGCCCCCGAGCACTACAGGCTCGGTTCCGCGACCTTCGGCGTGGGGATCGGCGTCACCGCGTACACCCTCGGCATGCGGCACGCGTTCGACGCCGACCACATCGCCGCCATCGACAACACCACGCGCAAGCTGATGAGCGACGGGCAGCGCCCGCTGTCGGTCGGCTTCTGGTTCTCGCTCGGCCACTCGAGCGTCGTCTTCGCCCTCACCTTCCTGCTCTCGCTCGGCGTCAAGGCGCTCAGCGGACCGGTGCGCGACGACGGATCCCGGCTGCACGACATCACCGGCTGGATCGGCACCACCGTCTCCGGAACCTTCCTGTACGTCATCGCGGCCGTCAACCTCGTGATCCTGGCGGGGATCTGGAAGGTCTTCCGCGCGATGCGCTCCGGGTCCTTCGACGAGGAGGCGCTGGAGGAACAGCTGAACAACCGCGGCTTCATGAACCGGCTCCTCGGCCGGCTGATGAGGTCGATCACGAAGCCGTGGCAGATGTACCCGCTGGGCGTGCTCTTCGGCCTCGGCTTCGACACGGCGACGGAGGTCGCCCTGCTGGTGCTGGCGAGCTCCGGCGCGGTGTCCGGGCTGCCCTGGTACGCGGTCCTGTGCCTGCCGGTGCTGTTCGCGGCCGGGATGTCGCTGCTGGACACGATCGACGGCTCGTTCATGAACTTCGCGTACGGCTGGGCCTTCTCCAAGCCGGTCCGCAAGGTCTACTACAACCTCACGATCACGGGCCTGTCGGTGGCCGTCGCGCTCATCGTCGGCACGGTCGAACTACTGGGGCTGGTCGCCGAGAAGGCGGATCTGCACGGCCCGTTCTGGGACCGGGTCTCCGGGCTCGACCTCAACGTCGTCGGCTACGTCGTCGTCGGGATCTTCTTCGCCACGTGGGCGGTCGCCCTGCTGGTGTGGAAGGTGGGCCGGATCGAGGAGAAGTGGACGGCGGATCTCGCCCGGCCCGCCGCCGAGTGCTCGGCCGAGTGACCCGCGCGGCGAGGGGGACACGGGGGAGCCAAGACGCATGCCGCCTGCTCGGGTGGGCAGGTCCTGAGGGTCGACCGGACGGTCGGACGTGCGCGAACAGCGAGGTGAGAGCTGCATGTTCACCACCAGGCCCACCCTCACGGGCACCTTCGGCATGGTGTCCTCCACCCACTGGCTCGCCTCACAGTCGGCGATGGCCGTCCTGGAGGACGGAGGCAACGCCTATGACGCGGCCGTGGCCGCGGGTTTCGTCCTGCACGTCGTCGAACCCCACCTCAACGGCCCGGCGGGCGAGGTACCGATCATCCTCGCGCCGGCGGGCGGCGAGGTCAGGGTGCTGTGCGGGCAGGGCGTGGCCCCCGCCGGCGCCACGATCGGGCACTACAGGGGACTCGGCCTCGACCTCGTACCCGGTACCGGCCCGCTCGCGGCGGCCGTGCCGGGCGCCTTCGACGCCTGGATGCTGTTGCTGCGCGACCACGGGACGAAGTCCCTGGCCGACGTCCTGAAGTACGCCATCGGCTACGCGGAGGACGGGCACGCGCCCGTGGAGCGCGTCGGCGAGACCGTCGAGACGGTGCGCGCGCTCTTCGAGGAGGAGTGGCTCTCGTCGGCCGAGGTCTACCTGCCCGGCGGGAAGGCCCCGCGCCCGGGCGAGCTGCTGCGCAACCCGGCGCTCGCCGCCACCTGGAAGCGGCTGCTCGCCGAGGTGTCGGACGCGGGGGACCGGGTGGCCGAGATCGAGGCGGCACGGCAGGTGTGGCGGTCCGGCTTCATCGCCGAGGCGCTGGTACGGCAGGCCGCGCGCCCCACGATGGACACCAGCGGCGAGCGCCACACCGGCACGCTCACGGCCGCCGACCTGGCGTCCTGGTCCGCGTCCTACGAGCCGCCGGTGACGTACGACTGGAACGGCTGGATCCTGTGCAAGGCGGGCCCGTGGAGCCAGGGCCCGGTGCTGCTGCAGCAACTCGCCCTGCTGCCGCCTAAGTTGCCCCGGTACGGGTCCGCCGAGTACGTGCACCTGCTGATCGAGGGCTGCAAACTCGCGATGGCGGACCGGGAGGCCTGGTACGGGGACGCGGCCGACGTGCCGGTCGCCGACCTGCTGTCGGAGGAATACAACGCCGACCGGCGCGCACTCGTCGGTGACACGGCGTCGTACGAGCTGCGACCGGGCAGCCCCGGCGGGCGGGTTCCGCGGCTGAGTGGCCATGCGCGCGTGGTGGCGAGCGGTGAGCCAGGCTTCGGCGAGCCCGGCTTCGACGCGCTGGGCGTCGGTGAGCCGACGGTCGCGAAGAGCCCGCTGTCGCCGGTCCCCGGTGAGCCGGACGTCGCGGAGCACGGTGGTACCCGAGGCGACACCTGCCATCTGGACGTCGTCGACCGCTGGGGCAACATGGTCGCGGCCACGCCCAGCGGCGGCTGGCTCCAGTCCAACCCGGTGGTACCCGAGCTCGGCTTCCCGCTCGGCACCCGGCTGCAGATGGCGTGGCTGGACGAGGGCCTGCCGAACTCCCTCACTCCCGGCCGTCGGCCACGCACCACACTCACGCCGTCGCTCGCGCTGCGTGACGGCGTGCCGGTCATGGCGTTCGGCACGCCCGGCGGCGACCAGCAGGACCAGTGGCAGCTGCACTTCTTCCTCGCGGTCGCCCTGCGCCCCCACGTCCGCGGCGGCCTCGACCTCCAGGGCGCGATCGACGCGCCGAACTGGCACAACGACTCCTTCCCCGGCTCCTTCTACCCCCGCGGCATGCGCCCCGGCAGCGTCACCGTCGAGTCCCGCATGCCGTCCGGGGTGGTCGAGGACCTGCGGCGGCGCGGGCACGACGTACTGGTCGGCGACGCCTGGTCCGAGGGCCGACTGTGCGCGGTCGCCCGCGACCCGGAGACCGGGGTACTGTCCGCGGCGGCCAACCCACGGGGAATGCAGGGCTACGCGGTCGGCCGCTGACCACGACCCCAAAGTCCCCTGCCGCCCACCCCACCGAGCCGCCCACCTCACCGGGCCGCCCGCCTCACCGGGCCGCCCGCCCCACCGGGCCGCCCACCCCACCGGGCCGAACCTGCCCTCAGACTGCGGCGCCGCGGGCTGCGGCGCCTGGGGTTCCGGCGTTGGGGTTCCGGTGTCTCGGGTTCCGGTGCCTGGGGTTCCGGTGCCTGGGGTTCCAGCGACCTTGGGCGCCGCGCTCCTGGCGACGTGGCGCCTGAGGTCTCCGGAGCCCTGGGGCTTCGGCGCCTAGGGGTTCGGGGCCGGGAGCCCGGATCCGGCCCCCCGCCCCCCGCCCCCCGCCCCCCAGGCCCCGGTCCCCGGCCAACTGGTGTTCAAGATGATTCCACCCAGAGCGCACCAGACCGGTGGGGATTGTCAGTGGCGCGTGCTCTCATGGGGGCATGATCGAAGACAGTGAAACCATCGACGAGTTTCTCGCCCGGCACGGCACCGACGTCGAGGAGGCCATCCGCAAGGCGGCCGCCGCCGAGATCATGCCGCGCTTCCGTCGGCTCGCGGAGCACGAGGTGGACCAGAAGAGCGGCCCGCACGACCTGGTGACGGACGCCGACCGCAAGGCCGAGCTGTATCTGACGGAGGCGCTCACCGAGCTGCTGCCCGGTTCCGTCGTGGTCGGCGAGGAGGCGGTGCACGCCAACCCGGCGTCGTACGAGGCGCTCCAGGGCGAGGCGCCGGTGTGGATCGTCGACCCGGTGGACGGCACCCGCCAGTTCGTCCGCGGCGAGCCCGGCTTCTGCACCCTGGTGGCGCTCGCCCAGCACGGCGTCCTGAGGGCCTCCTGGACGTACGCTCCCGCCCTCGACATCCTCGCCGTCGCCATACGGGGCCGGGGCGCCACCCTCGACGGCGAGCCCCTGCGGGCCGGCTCACCCGTGCCGGGGGAGGACCTGCGGGTGGCCCACTCCCACCCGGACTACACGACCGACGAGCAGAAGCGGGCCCTCCTCGGCCTGCGCACCGACGGCGTCGCCGCGCGCCCGTGCGGCTCGGCCGGGCTGGAGTATCTCTCCATCGCCCGCGGTGAGTCGGACGCCACCGCCTTCTCCTGGGAGGCCGCGTGGGACCACGCCGCGGGCATCCTCCTGGCCGAGGAGGCCGGCGGCACCCACCTGACCCGTACGGGCGAGCCGTTCCGCATCACCGGGGGCAACGCCCTGCCGTTCACCACGGCCCGGGACGAGGCCACGGCGCGCCGGGTGGTGGACCTGCTGTCGGACGGAGCTTGAGGGCGCGGGGCGGGGCGTGCCGCCCGTCGCAGCCCCCACCCGTGGCCCGGCGCTGTCAGTCCCCCGGCATATCCTGATCCCGAGTGGCCATCGGCTGACGAAGGAGTCCGAAGGTGCCGTCGATGCTCGATGCCGTCGTGGTGGGTGCGGGACCGAACGGACTGACGGCTGCCGTGGAACTGGCCCGCCGGGGCTTCTCCGTGGCCGTGTTCGAGGCGCGCGGCACCGTGGGCGGGGGAGCCCGTACCGAAGAGCTCACCCTGCCCGGCTTCCGGCACGACCCGTGCTCGGCCGCGCACCCTCTGGGCATCAGCTCGCCCGCGTTCGACGCGATGCCGCTCGGGCGGTACGGACTTCAGTGGCTGCACGCCGAGCGGCCCATGGCACACCCGTTCCCCGACGGTACGGCGGCGGTGCTGGCCCGGTCGGTGGCCGAGACGGCGGCCTCGTTCGGGCCGCGTGACGCCGGGGCGTACCGAAGGCTGGTCGAGCCGTTCCTGCATAAATGGGACACCCTGGTCCGCGACTTCATGTCGCTGCCGCTGACCGCCCTGCCGCGCGACCCGGTGACCCTGGCCCGCTTCGGCCTGGTCGGGCTGCCGCCCTCCACCTGGCTGACGCGCCGCTTCCGCGACGAGCGCGCCAAGACCCTGTTCGCCGGGCTCGTCGCCCACGTCATGGCGCCGCTCGACGGCCTCGCCACCGGCGCCGTCGGCCTGGTCTTCGCGCTGGCCGCGCACGCCCGAGGCTGGCCCGTGGCCCGCGGCGGCTCGCAGTCCATCTCGGACGCGCTGACCGCGTATCTGAAGGACCTCGGCGGCACCGTCCACACCGACTACGAGGTCAAGCGCCTCGACGACCTGCCGCCGGCCCGCGCGTACGTCTTCGACACCTCACCCACCGCCCTGGCCCGCATCGCGGGCTTCGGCCGCTACTACGAGAGGTACCGGTACGGCGCGAGCGTCTTCAAGGTCGACTACGCGCTGGACGGCCCCGTTCCATGGACCGCCGAGGAGGCGCGCGGTGCTGGCACCGTCCAGGTCGCCGCGGGCGAGTCCGAGATCGGCGCCGCCCTGTACGCGGCCTCCCGCACGGACCGCGCACCGGACCCGCCCTTCCTGATCACCGTGCAGCCCAGCGTCGCCGACCCCACCCGCGCCCCCGAGGGCAAGCACGTCTTCTGGGCGTACGGCCATGTGCCGGGCGGCTGGACCGGGGACCTCACGGACGCCATAGAGCGCCAACTGGAACGTTTCGCACCGGGGTTCCGCGACCGCGTCTTGGCCCGCGCGACCGCCGGCCCGCCCGAACTGGCCGCGCGCAACGCCAACTACGTCGGCGGGGACATCGCCTGCGGCGCCGCCTCCGGCCTGCAGCTCCTGCTCCGCCCCAAGCTCTCCCTGTTCCCGTACGGCACTCCCCACCCGGCGATCTTCATCTGCTCGTCGGCGACCCCGCCGGGACCCGGTGTGCACGGCATGTCGGGCCACAACGCGGCCAAGGCGGTGTGGCGCCGGCTGCGGGCCCAGGGCACATGACGCGCCAGGACCGGTACACCGCGCGGTCTGGTACAGATGCACCCATGACCGCGATCACGCTCATCCAGGGCGACATCACCCAGCAGTCCGTCGACGCCATCGTCAACGCGGCGAACTCCTCCCTCCTCGGCGGCGGAGGCGTCGACGGCGCCATCCACCGCAGGGGCGGACCCGCGATCCTCGACGAGTGCCGCGACCTGCGGGCCTCCCGGTACGGCAGGGGCCTGCCCACCGGTCAGGCGGTCGCCACCACGGCGGGCGACCTGGACGCGCGCTGGGTGATCCACACCGTCGGCCCGCGATTCGTCCCGGGGGAGGACCGGTCGGAGCTGCTGGCCTCCTGCTACCGGGAGTCGCTGCGGGTCGCGGACGAGCTCGGCGCCCGTACGGTCGCCTTCCCGGCCGTCTCCGCGGGCATCTACGGGTGGCCCATGGAGGACGCCGCCCGCATCGCGGTGGAGACGGTGCGGGCGACCGCCACGGCGGTGGAGGACGTCACGTTCGTACTCTTCGACCAGCAGGCGTACGACGCGTTCGCACGGCACCTCGGATAGCCGCCCGGTGCTCCGACTCGTGGCGCGGCGCACGCGCATTGGCATAGCGTTGACCAGGTGAGTGACAACTTCACCGGGCTCGACGGAATCGAGCTGGCGGACGCCGTCCAGGCCGTACGTGACGAACTGCTCGCCGCCGCGGCGCGGGGCACTGGTCGTGACCTGCGCTTCGAAGTGGGCGACATCAACCTGGAGTTCACGGTCGAGCTGCGCCGTGACGCGCGCGTGAAGTCCGGGGTGCGCGCCTGGGTGATCTCGGCCGACGCCGACGCCGGCCGGTCCACGGCCCGCACTCACCGGGTCAGCTTCACCCTCCGGCCCAAGGACGCACGGACGAACGGCGGTTGGGAGGTCGGCAACGACGCACCCGCCGACACCTCGGCCTTCGGCCGGACCGAGTAGGGCGGGTGACGTGCGGTGTCCTCCCCCAGCAAGGAGCGCATCGCCGCCGTCCTGGGTGACGCACGCCAGGGCAGCGGATACCTCCTGACGCCCCGGCTGGTCCTGACCGCCGCCCATGTCGTCATCGGCAGCGACAACACGCACGTCACCGTCCCCGGGGGCCGGGGGGAGATCCCTTGCCACCGGGTCTGGGACGGAACCCACGAGAACTGCGACGTGGCGCTGCTGCTCGCGGACGACGACCTGGTCGGACCCGGCGTCTCAGCCGACTGGGAGCCGGTGCGCTGGGGCCAGACCAGCGATCTGCGGCCGCGCCCCAACTGCCAGGCCATCGGTTACCCGGCCGTGCAGCGCGGGGGAGCGGGGCAGCTGGACAGCGAGCAACTGGTCGGGACGCTCAAGCCGGGGTCGAGCATGGTCCGGGGCGGGTACGTGGTCGACCTCGACCACACGCCGCCGGCACCGCTGCAGGGCGGCGGCTCCCCATGGGCCGGGATGTCGGGGGCGGCCCTCTTCGACGGAGAGCTGCTGGTGGGCGTCGTGACCACCGACCCCGTCGGCTGGCAGCACGGCCGTCTCACGGCTGTCCCCGCGACAGCGATCCACATCGTCGCGGGGTTCTACGACGCCTGCCTCGAACACCTCGGCGGACTGCCCACGTTGGTGGACGCGGGACGCACACGCGCCCCGCGCACCGGCTTCGAGGCCGACTACCGCTCGTACGTGGAGCAGAACTACGGCGAACTCCGCATCTTCGGGCTCGACTTCAGCAGGGGCGACCACGGCCAGTGGCCGCTCGACACCGCCTACCTGAGCCTGGAACTGTCCCACCAGAGCGGCCAGGACCGCCCGGACTCCCTGGAGCCGGGCCTCCGGCACGAGGTGTCCAGTGGCCGTCAGCGCGTGGAGGCCGCCCTCTCCGGAAGAACCCGGGTACTCCTCCGGGGCCTCGCCGGCTCCGGGAAGACCACCCTCGTCCAGTGGCTCGCGATCACCGCGGCCCGCGACGAGTTCAGCTACCGGCTCGGTCACCTCGACGACAGCGTGCCCTTCGTGCTGCCGCTGCGCACCCTGATCCGGCGCGGCGAACTGCCCGGCCCGGCCGACTTCCTGGCCGCCACCGGAACCCCGCTGAGCCCGCCGCCCGACTGGGCGGAGCAGGTGATGCGCTCCGGCCGTGCCCTGCTCCTGATCGACGGTGTGGACGAGATCCCGGAACGCGACCGCGAACGCACCCAGCAGTGGCTCACCGGGCTGCTCGCCGCCTACCCGGACTGCAACTGTGTCATCACCACCCGCCCCACCGCGGTGGGCGAGGGCTGGCTGGCGCGCCGGGACTTCACCGAACTGAATCTGCTCTCGATGAACCAGCAGGACGTCGAGGCGTTCGTGGAGCGCTGGCACCGGGCCGCGTTCGGGGAGGGCACCGAAGCCGCCGCGGAGCGGGACCGGTACGTCGACCGCCTGCTGGACACCCTGCGCCGCAAGAGGGACCTGGCCCGTCTGGCCGCCAATCCCCTGATGTGCGCGATGATCTGCGCGCTCCACCGCGACCGCCGCACCTACCTCCCCGAGAGCCGGATGGAGTTGTACGGCGCGGCGCTCACCATGCTGCTGGTCCGCCGCGACAAGGAACGCGACGTGGGCGCCCCCGAGGGCTTCGACATCCCGGAGGACGCCCAGCGCCAGCTCCTGCAGGAGTTCGCGTGGTGGCTCATCCGCAACGGCCAGACCGAGGCGGAGCAGGACAGGGTGGTCAGGCTGATCGAGCGGCTGCTGCCCGCCATGCCCCATGTGGCTCCGCCCGAACGGGCCCGGGACGTGCTGCGCCACCTGGTGCGTCGCAGCGGGCTGCTGCGCGAACCCACCCCGCAGACGGTCGACTTCGTGCACCGCACCTTCCAGGACTACCTCGGCGCGAAGGCGGCGGTCGAGGCCCAGGACCTCCCGCAGGTCGCGGAGCACGCCGCCGACCCCCAGTGGGAGGACGTCGTGCGGATGGCCGTGGGCCACGGCCGCCCCGACGAGCGGGCCCTGCTGATCGGCGGGCTGCTCGACCGGGGAGACACCGCGTCGAGCGACGAGATCCGTACCCGGCTCCACCTTCTCGCCGCCGCCAGCCTGGAACACGCCACGATGCTGGCGCCGGAGGTGCGGTCGCGGGCGGAGGCACGGGCGGCCGCGCTGGTCCCTCCGCGGGACTCCGAAGCCGCGGAGAAGCTGGCGAGCGCCGGTCCCATCGTGCTGGATCTCCTGCCGGGCCCGGAACAGCTCGACGACGCGGAGGCCGCGGCCACCGCGGAGACCGCCGGGCGGATCGGGGGCGAGCACGCCTTCCAGATCCTGCGGCAGTTCCGGGACCACCCGAACGCCCTGGTGCGGCAGAGGGTGGTGGAGGGCTGGAGTGCGTTCGACGACCGTCGGTTCGCCGACGAGATCCTTGGCGCGATGGACCTGGCCGGTGCCCGCGTCACCGTGGGCACCGAATCCCAGCTGTCGGCACTCGACCGGGTCGGCCGAGTGATGACCCTGGAGATCAACGGTTCCTTCCCGGGAGAACGCATGGCGCCCGGGTTGCTCGCCACAGAGCCCAGGGACCTGCGACTGGTGAGCAACGACTCCTTCCGGGATCTCGGTTTCCTGACGGAGTGCGCGCCACGTCTGCGCTCACTGGAACTCGTCGACTGCGGAACCCTCGAGGACTACTCGGGCATCTCCGACATGAGCATCGAGGACCTGCGGCTGGAGATGATGCCGGTGGGGCCCGACATGAGCCCCCTCGCCGATATGCGGGACCTGACACGTCTCTCCATCAACAGCCGCCAGGCCTGGGGAAACCTGACCACCGACATGCCCCTGCCTTTGGGGCTGCGGGCCCTCGCCCTGGGGCCGTCGACCCTGCGCGCACCGTCACTCGACGGCATCGAACGCTGGCGGCGTCTCACGAGCCTGCGGCTGGCCGCTGACGCCGATTCCGCCTTCGACCCGGACGAGTTGTGGAAACTGGCGGCGCTGCCCGATCTCAGGGAGCTCGATATCGCTCTTGCCCGGGTGTCCCGTCTCGCGGAGCTCCGGCTGCCGCCGCTTCCGCGCATTCAGTCACTGCGTCTGACGGTCGAAGTCCGCAGCCGCCTTCACTTCGACGAGCTTCTGGAGGTGTTTCCCGGTCTGCGGACACTGACGGCCCAGGTGTACCACCGCTCCCTCACCACCCTGGACGCGGACGTGTCGGCGCTGCGGGCCGTCCCCGCCTCCACCGTCACGATCGACGGGCCCGGGAAGGTCCGGCTGACCGGAGAGAAGGGACTCCCGACCGGGAGCCACGTGAGGATCCACAGCGACCACGACGAGCACAACGGGGGCAACGGGCACAGCGAAACGGGCCCTCCCCGCGTACCTCTCGCGGGGAAGACCCGTTTCGGCCTTCGGTGGCCTCGCTCGACCTAGCGAACACCCGGGCGATCACCCGGACGTCGTGATCACGGCCGTGATCAGACGGCCGTGATCAGACGAGCGTGATCAGACGAGGTCGAACCGGTCGAGGTCCATGACCTTGGCCCACGCCGCGACGAAGTCCTTCACGAACTTCTCCTTGGCGTCGTCGCTCGCGTAGACCTCGGCGAGAGCGCGCAGCTCGGAGTTCGAGCCGAAGACGAGGTCGGCACGGGTGCCGGTCCACTTGACCTGGCCCGAGGCGTCGCGACCCTCGAAGGTCGTCTGGTCCTCGGACGTCGACTTCCACGTCGTGCCCAGGTCGAGCAGGTTGACGAAGAAGTCGTTGGTCAGCTTGCCCGGGGTCTCGGTGAAGACACCGTGCGTCGAGCCGCCCTGGTTGGCGCCGAGGACGCGCAGGCCGCCGACGAGGACGGTCATCTCGGGCGCGCTCAGGGTGAGCAGGTTGGCGCGGTCGATCAGCAGGTACTCGGCCGGAAGGCGGTTGCCCTTGCCGAGGTAGTTGCGGAAGCCGTCCGAGGCCGGCTCCAGCGCGGCGAACGACTCGACGTCGGTGTGCTCCTCGGTGGCGTCCACACGGCCCGGCGTGAAGGGGACCGCCACGTCGACGCCCGCGTCCTTGGCGGCCTTCTCGACCGCTGCGGCACCGCCGAGAACGATCAGGTCGGCCAGGGAGACCTTCTTGGCGCCGGAGTTGAACTCGGCCTGGACGCCCTCGATGACGCGCAGGACCTGGGCGAGCTGGTCCGGGTCGTTGACCTCCCAGCCACGCTGCGGCTCCAGGCGGATACGGGCGCCGTTGGCGCCACCGCGCTTGTCGCTGCCGCGGAACGTCGAGGCCGACGCCCACGCGGTGGACACGAGCTGCGAGACCGTCAGGCCCGAGTCGAGGAGCTTGGCCTTCAGGGCCTCGATGTCGGCGGCGTCGATGGCCTCGCCCTCGGCCTGCGGCAGCGGGTCCTGCCACAGCATCGTCTCCTCGGGAACCTCCGGACCGAGGTACAGCGACTTCGGGCCCAGGTCACGGTGGGTCAGCTTGTACCAGGCGCGGGCGAAGGCGTCCGCGAACTCGGCCGGGTTCTCGTGGAAGCGCTTCGAGATCGGACCGTAGATCGGGTCGAAGCGCAGCGAGAGGTCGGTGGTGAGCATCGTGGGCAGACGCTTCTTCGACGGGTCGTGCGCGTCGGGGATGATCGCCTCGGCGTCCTTGGCCACCCACTGCTTGGCGCCGGCCGGGGACTCGGTCAGCTCCCACTCGTAGCCGAAGAGGATGTCGAAGAAGTCGTTGCTCCACTGGGTGGGCTTGGTGGTCCAGGTGACCTCGAGACCACTGGTGATCGCGTCGCCGCCCTTGCCGGTGCCGTAGGTGGACTTCCAGCCCAGGCCCTGCTCCTCCATGGAGGCGGCCTCGGGGTCGTTGCCCACGTGGTCGGCCGGGCCGGCGCCGTGGGTCTTGCCGAAGGTGTGGCCACCGGCGATGAGGGCGACGGTCTCCTCGTCGTTCATCGCCATGCGGCGGAACGTCTCGCGGATGTCGCGGGCCGCGGCGACCGGGTCCGGGTTGCCGTTCGGACCCTCCGGGTTGACGTAGATGAGGCCCATCTGGACGGCGCCGAGCGGGTTCTCCAGCTCACGGTCGCCGGTGTAGCGCTCGTCGCCGAGCCAGGTGGTCTCCGGACCCCAGTACACGTCCTCGTCGGCCTCCCAGACGTCGGCGCGGCCGCCGCCGAAGCCGAAGGTCTCGAAGCCCATCTGCTCCAGCGCGACGTTACCCGTGAGGATCATGAGGTCGGCCCAGGAGATGGACTGGCCGTACTTCTTCTTCACCGGCCACAGCAGACGGCGGGCCTTGTCGAGGTTGCCGTTGTCCGGCCAGCTGTTCAGCGGCGCGAAGCGCTGCTGACCGCGGCCGCCACCGCCGCGGCCGTCGCTGATGCGGTAGGTGCCGGCGCTGTGCCAGGCCATACGGACCATCAGCGGGCCGTAGTTGCCGAAGTCGGCGGGCCACCAGTCCTGCGAGGTGGTCAGCACCTCGGCGATGTCCCGTTTCACGGCCGCCAGGTCGAGGTTCTTGAACGCCTCGGCGTAGTCGAACTCCTCACCGAGCGGGTTCGCGACGACCGGGTCCTTGGCGAGGATCTTCAGGTTCAGCCGCTCCGGCCACCACTGGCGGTTGCCGCCGCCCTGGGTCGGGTGCGGGGCGCGCCCGTGTGCGACCGGGCAGCCACCCGTGCCCTCGGCCTTGGGGTCGGTGACGATTGCATCAGGGTTCTCAGCCATGAAAAACCTTCCGGGATAGGTGGATCACGGTGCTCAGTCACCGCGGGGGGTTGAACAGGCGGGGCACAGGCCCCAGTAGATGACCTCGGCCTCGTCGATCGAGAAGCCGCGGTCGTCCGACGCGGTCAGACAGGGGGTGTGGCCGACCGCGCAGTCGACGTCGGCGACGACACCGCACGACCGGCACACGAGGTGGTGGTGGTTGTCCCCGACCCGTCCCTCGAACAGGGCCGGGCTGCCGGGGGGCTCGATGCGGCGTACGAGTCCCGCCGTGGTGAGCGCGTGGAGCGCCTCGTACACGGCTTGGAGGGAGATGTGGCCGACGCGCTCGCGTACCCCGGCGGCGACCGTCTCGACATCGAGGTGGTCACCGTCACGAACGGTCTCGAGCAGCGCGACGCGGGCGGCCGTCACCCGCAGGCCGGCACCGCGCAGCTCCTCGGCGGTGGTCGGGGTCTGGGGCGCAGTCATGGGAGTAAACCTACATCCACAAACACGAATGATTCAAGAGAATGAATCGTCCCAGTGTTGCGTGGCGTGATGGGTGGGTTTGGCGGGTTTATCCCGGTATGTTACGGCCTGCGGTATTGACGGGCGGCCGCGACGGCGGTCTGACGGCCGGCCTGGACGGCCGGCCTGGACGGCGGCTTGAGGGCTGGGTCTGGCCCGAGCCTGCCCTGACGGCCGCCCCCCGACTGAACCGGCCGTGGCCGCGCCGATCAACTCGGCCCGCGTGACGAGACGGTGAACAAGCAGTCCGCGCGGCGTGCTGCGCGGACGCGGCTGTCACCCGCCCGGACGTGGTCGTCACCCCACATCGCCCCGGCCCGCAGTACGGCTCACCGGTGGCGCGGCGGCTTCGCCCCGAACACGTGTCAACGCGGCGGCAGGCGGTGGTCGTCCGGTTCGACCGCCTGCCAGATGCGGCGCCCGATGTCGCGCAGCTGCCTCTGCTGGGCCTTGGTGACGGGGTCGAAGACGAAGCGGCGCACCGCCTCCGCGTGCCCCGGCGCGGTGGCCACGACCTTGTCCCAGCCGGCCTCCGTGAGGATGGCCAGGGTGTAGCGGCCGTCGTCCGGGTCGGGGGTGCGGCGTATCCAGTCGTTCCGCTCCAGCCGCTTGACCAGATGCGAGAGACGCGACAGCGACGAGCCGGTGTACCCGGCCAACTCGCTCATCCGCAGCGTGCGTTCCGCGGTCTGGGAGAGCATCGCCATCACCTGGTACTCGACGTGGCTGATGCCCGCGTCCCGCTGCAGCTGCGCGTCGAGCGCGCCCGGCAGTCTGATCAGTACCCCGGCGAGGGCGTGCCACGTCTCCATCTCGTCGTCGCTCAGCCGGCACGGCTTCTGCGGTGTCTCCATGCTCGGGCTAGTCCCCCTCAGGTGCGTCGCTGATCCCCAGGCGCAGGTGCTCCACGTGGTACACGGCCTGGTCGAGCAGTTCGGCGACATGGTGGTCGTGCAGCGCGTACACCACCGAACGGCCCCGCCGCTCTCCGACGACCAGTCCGAGGTTGCGCAGCAGGCGCAGCTGGTGCGAGCACGCGGACTGCTCCATGCCCACCTCGGCGGCCAACTCCGTCGCCGGCAGCGGCCCTTCGCGCAGCCGCGCGAGGATCAGCAGACGGGACGGGGTGGAGAGGGCCTGGAGGGTCGTGGCCACCTTCGCGACATTGGCCGCGTCGAGGCGCACGCGAGGTGTGGCGTCCTGCGCGGCGGTGACGGCTCCATGACCCATGGGCGCCATCTTACCCACCATACAGGAACACATGAATGACTCTTCATGTGTTCCTGTATGGTGGGCCGGGTGTCCACCGACCTCGCCCCACCACCGGTCCACCCGTCCGCCCCCTCGGCGCCCCGCCGCCGTACCCGTGTGCTCGCCCTGCCCGAGGCCCGCTGGGCCCTCGCCTCGACCCTCGCTTTCCTGCTCGCGCTCCCGCTGGACCTGTCCGGCGCCACCCCCTGGCTGTACGGGCCGCTCTACGTGATCGCCTACGCGGCCGGAGGCTGGGAACCCGCCCTTGAGGGACTGCGCGCCCTGCGGGGGCGCGCCGTCGTGGCGGCGGCCCGAGCCCGGGGCCTGCGGCTCGCACCCGCGAAGGACTTCGTGGCCGTGCCCGGACGGGGCGTGAGTGCCACGGTCGGGGAGCACGTGGTGTCGGTCGGGCGCGCGGGGGAGCACGGCGAGGAGGACGACGGGACCACGGTCCTCGTCGAACGCGACGGGGTTCCCGTCGGCACCCTCACCCTCACCGACCGCCTCCGTCACGACGCCCCCGCGGCGGTCTCCGCGCTGACCGCCGTCACCGGTACGGCGCCCGTCCTGCTCACCGGCGACAACCGGGCCGCCGCCGCGCAGGTGGCCGCGGACACCGGGATCACCGATGTGCGCGCCGGTCTCCTGCCGGAGGGCAAGGTGGATGTCGTACGGGACCTTCAGAGCGGTGGGCGCAAGGTGCTGTTCGCCGGGGACGGCAGAACGACGCGCCCGCGCTGGCCGCCGCCCACTCCGGTGTGGCGATGGGGCGTGCCGGGGCGGACCTGGCGCTGGAGACGGCGGACGCCGTCGTGGTGCGTGACGAGCTCACGGCGATCCCCGCCGTCGTACGGCTGTCGCGTGCGGCCCGTCGGCTGGTCGCCCAGAACCTGGTGATCGCCGGGGTGTGCATCGCCGTGCTGGTCGTGTGGGACCTGGCCGGGCATCTGCCGTTGCCGCTCGGTGTGGCCGGGCATGAGGGGTCGACCGTGTTGGTGGGGTTGAACGGGTTGCGGCTGCTCCGTGAGAGTGCGTGGCGGAGGGCCGTCGCACCGTAGGCGTTCATGCGGTTCGGCGGCTGCGGGTGCTGCGTGGCTGGTCGCGCCCACGCGGCGGAGCCGCATGTCCGGTGCAGCCCCGCGCCCCTTACGGGGCCGCACCTCGATGTCGGATTCCTGCCAGCCACGGCACCCTCCCGTCCCCGATCCTTGGTCCATGCGGAACGGAATGCACACCGACACCGAGCGCTGCGTGCGTGCCGTGCAGTCGAAGGACGCGCGGTTCGACGGGTGGGTCTACACGGCCGTCCTGACCACGGGGATCTACTGCCGGCCGAGCTGCCCGGTGGTGCCGCCCAAGCCGGAGAACATGACCTTCTACCCGAGCGCGGCGGCCTGCCAGCAGGCCGGGTTCCGGGCGTGCAAGCGGTGCCGCCCGGACACCAGCCCGGGCTCGCCGGAGTGGAACCAGCGGGCCGACCTCGTGGCCCGCGCGATGCGGCTCGTCGCGGACGGGATCGTGGACCGCGAAGGCGTCCCCGGGCTCGCCCGGCGGCTCGGCTACAGCACCCGGCAGATCGAGCGGCAACTCCTCGCGGAACTGGGCGCGGGGCCGCTCGCGCTCGCCAGGGCGCAGCGGGCGCAGACCGCGCGGCTCCTCATCGAGACGACCGCGCTGCCGATGGCTCGGATCGCGTTCGCGGCCGGGTTCGCCTCGGTCCGCACCTTCAACGACACCGTGCGGGAGGTCTTCGCGCTGTCACCGAGCGACCTGCGCGAGCGGGCCACCAAGAAGCCCGGCGCCCTCCCCGCCCCGGCCGGCCACGCCACCGGAACCCCGGGCGTGCTGGCCCTGCGCCTCCCGTTCCGGGCCCCGCTCAACCCCGACAACCTCTTCGGTCACCTCGCCGCCACCGCCGTACCCGGCGTCGAGGAGTGGCGCGACGGCGCGTACCGCCGCACCCTGCGCCTCCCGTACGGCCACGGCATCGTCGGACTCACCCCCGCCCCGGACCACATCGCCTGCCGCCTGACCCTCAGCGACCTGCGCGACCTGCCCGTCGCCATCAGCCGCTGCCGTCGCATGCTCGACCTGGACGCCGACCCGGTGGCGGTGGACGACCAACTGCGCGAGGACCCGGTGCTGGCGCCGCTGGTCGACAAGGCCCCGGGCCGCCGGGTACCGCGTACCGTCGACGAGGCCGAGTTCGCCGTACGGGCCGTGCTCGGGCAACAGGTCTCCACGGCCGCCGCCCGCACCCACGCCGCCCGCCTGGTCACCGCACACGGCGATCGGGTGGACGACCCCGAGGGCGGCCTCACCCACCTGTTCCCCTCACCGGACGCGCTCGCGGGCCTCGACCCCGAGTCCCTCGCGATGCCCCGGACCCGCCGCACGACGTTCACCACGCTCGTCCGCCAACTCGCCGACGGCACCCTCCACCTGGGCGTCGACAGCGACTGGGAGGAGACGCGCGCCAGGCTGCTCTCGCTGCCCGGCTTCGGCCCCTGGACGGCCGACGTCATCGCGATGCGCGCCCTCGGCGACCCCGACGCGTTCCTCCCCACCGACCTCGGTATCCGGCGCGCCGCACAGGAGCTGGGGCTGCCGTCGACTCCGGCCGCGCTCACGGCCCGCGCGGCGGCCTGGCGACCCTGGCGGGCGTACGCGGTCCAGTACCTGTGGGCCACCGAGAGCCACCCGATCAACTTCCTCCCCGTCTGACCGGTCAGTCCAAGGGGCATCCGATGAAACAGCACACGATCACCGACAGCCCGTACGGCCCTCTCACTCTCGTCGCCACCGACGGGGTCCTGTCCGGCCTCTACATGACGGGCCAGCGTCACCGCCCGCCGGAGGACACGTTCGGAGACCCCGACGACACGCCCTTCGCCGAGGCCATCGAGCAACTACGCGCCTACTTCGCGGGCGAGTTGAAGGAGTTCACGCTCCCGCTCCACCTCACCGGCACGCCCTTCCAGCGCTCCGTGTGGGAACAACTGCGCCGCATCCCGTACGGCGAGACCCGCTCGTACGGCGACCTCGCCGACGCCCTCGGCAACCGCGGGGCGTCCCGCGCGGTCGGTCTCGCCAACGGCAAGAACCCCGTCGGCATCATCGTCCCCTGCCACCGCGTGGTCGGCTCCGACGGCAGCCTCACCGGATACGGCGGCGGCCTGGAACGCAAACAGCGCCTGCTGGACTTCGAACGCGGCGCGGCCCTGTTCTGACGGCGACGGCGCCTCCACCCCTGCACGAGGCGCACCACGAACAGCGCAATCACGCAGCCGGTCCGCCCGGACCGGACCTTGGCCTGGCGGAAACCCAACCGGTGCGCCCACGCTGGGAACAGCACCCAAGCCACCTCAGCCGCCTCGGGAAGGACGAACCACGTGCCGCCGACCAGGAAGAACGTCACCGTCAACCGGGCCGCCCTCGGGCACCGCATCACCTACGCCCTGCGCCACCCCGACCGGGTGCCGCGCCACATGGTGCGCGCCGTCCGGGACATGTGGCTGCGCCACCGCCACCCGGACCACATCGCGTACTACCGCGCGGTCATGCGCTCCGACACCCGCGCCGACCCCGACGCGGCGGTCGGCAGCGGCAGCAGGGAACGGTGGCTGGCACTGGGGGCCATGCAGTTCGACTACCTGATCGGACACGGTCTGCGCCCCGAGCACCGCATGCTGGAGATCGGCTGCGGCAACCTGCGCGGCGGCTGGCGGTTCATCCGCCACCTGGAACCCGGGCACTACTACGGCATCGACATCTCGCCGGACATCCTGGCCGCCGCCCAGGACACGATCGTGGAGATGGGACTGCAGGACCGGCTGCCCACCCTCACCCCCGTCCGTGACCTGACACTCCGGTTCCTGCCCGACGCCCACTTCGACGTGGTCCACGCGCACAGCGTGTTCTCGCACTCGCCGCTCGACGTCATCGAGCAGTGCCTGGCCAACGTCGGCCGGGTGCTCGCACCGGGCGGCTGGTTCGACTTCACCTTCGACCGCACCGAGGGCAGGGAACACCATGTGCTGAGGGAGGACTTCTACTACCGCACCGAGACCCTCGTCGCCCTGGCCGCCAGACACGGCCTCGCGGCCCGCTTCATGGAGGACTGGGAGAAACTCCCGCACGGCCAGTCCAAGATCCGCGTCACCCACCCCTCCCGGTCATAGCCTCCCCGACTCCCCCCGCCCCCCGGCCGCTCAGTCGCTCCCGGTGCTGATCCTACGCAGCACCTCCGGCAGGGCGGTCCCGATCGGCTCCCGCACCACCTCGTCCGCGCGGTCGTCGTACGGCGTCGGCTCGGCATTGACGATGATCAGCCGTGCCCCGTGGTCGGCGGCGACACCGGCGAGCCCCGCGGCGGGCTGGACCTGGAGACTGGAGCCCACGGCGATGAACACCTCGCACGCCTTGGTGATCGCGACCGCCTCGCCCAGCACCTCGGGGTCGAGCCGCTGGCCGAACATCACCGTCGCCGTCTTCAGGATCCCGCCGCACTCCAGGCACGGCGGATCGGCCTCCCCGGCCTCGACCCGCGCGAGCGCGTCCTCCGTGGGCACCTTCGCTTGGCACTTCGTGCACACGACGGTCCGCGCGGTGCCGTGCAGTTCGAGCACCTTGCGGGCGGGCATCCCGGCGAGCTGGTGCAGTCCGTCCACGTTCTGCGTGATCACCCGCACCGGCACCCCGGACCGCTCCAGTTCGGCCACGGCCCGGTGCGCCGCGTTCGGCTCGGCACGCAGTACCTGGTTCTTCCGCCGCATCTGCCACGAACGCCGCCGGATCTCCGGGTCGCGCATGTAGTAGTCGTACGTCACCAGCTTCTCGGCCTCGGGATCCCGCCGCCACAGCCCGTTCGGGCCGCGGTAGTCAGGGATACCGGAATCGGTGGAGATGCCTGCGCCACTGAGCAGGGCGACAAGGGGCTTCCTCATGGGCCCGAGAGTAGGACGCGCGCCCGCGCGGGGCGAACGGATATCCGTGCGCGCCCCTCCGCGGCCGGTTCAGGAAGCCGGCAGGCCGTACGCGCGGTCGAAGTGCTGGGCCACCAGGTGCCCCGCGTCGTCGCAGGCGAGCTGCCAGTCGTTGACGCCGGTCTCCCGGCCGTCGGTGAAGTTCCACAGCAGCTTGCCCCGGGCGGCGTCGATCGCGTAGAAGCCGTCCTTGTTCCTCAGGGCGTGGACGAAGACCGCGCCAGGACCCACGGTGACCGGTGCCTCGACGTGGAGGCCGGGGGTCGGGCAGAACCAGCGCCTGGAGCCGTTCGCCGCGTTGAAGGCGTACACGCCGTAGGGGTCGGTACCGGTGACGTACACCGTGCTGCCGAAGACGCCGAGGGAGGCGAACTGGCCGCGCCCGGCCCGCACCCGCCAGCGGGTCCTGCCGGTGGCGAGGTTCAGCGCCATGAGTTCGCGGCCGACGGCGAACACCGTGCGGCCGAGCACGGCGAGCCCCGGACGGAGGTCGTAGCCGACGGCGTGCTTCCACCGGACGGAGCCGTCGTCGTCGGTGCGCCGGGCGGTCACGTTGCGCAAGCCGTCGGCGTAGACGAAGTAGCCGGGGATGATCACGGGGGTCAGGGTGATGCCGACGTCCTCCGGGCTGATGGGGATGACGTCGGCCCGGCGCCCCTCGAGGTCGACGCCGAAGACCGTGTTCGTGGACGTCGCCACGCCCTGCTCGTCGGACCGGCGCTCCAGCCGGAGCCCGATGATGGACAGGACGCTGTCGCTGTAGCTGCCGAGCAGCGTGTCGAACCGGTAGTCCTCGCCGAAATCGAGTGTGAAACGCTCCCTGCCACTGGCCGGGTCGACCCCGATCACCGTCGCGCCCTCGCCCAGTGCGACCGCCGCGCCGAAGGCCAGGACGGCCGGGGTGGGGGACTGGCTGATGCCCTGGTAGGCCCACTTGGGCCGCGAGCCGTCCCTGAGATCGAGGCAGACCAGATCGCCCTGGCGGCTCTTCACCAGGGCCGTGCCGTCGTTGAAGACGGCCGGTGCCTGCAGCAGCGGACCGCCCCGGTAGGTCCACAGCGGTTTCGGAGCGGGGCCGAGCGGCTCCACAGACTGCCCCTGCGTCTCCTCGCCACGGCTGATGAGCAGGGCCGTGCCGGCGACGACCGCGGCCGTGGCGCCCGCGGAGGCGGCGAGGACCCCGCGCCGGGAGAGACCGGGCCGTGCGAGGACGCGGCGATGCCCGGAGGAGGGGGAGCGGTACGGTCCCGGTTCCTCGGGCGGTGGGAAGGAGGAGGAGCCCGGTCCCGGCGGTTCGGCGACGGCCCGCACCCCGTCCGTACGGTCGGTGACGCCGGGATCGTAGGCCTGCGGCTGCGGCTGCGGCTGCGGCGCGGCGGCGGGGCTGTCCCAGGCCTGGCCGTACACGGGAGGCACCGAGCCGTCCGCGACGGCGGGTGCCGTGACCGGGCCACGCCGCGGGGCGGTGAGGGCCGTCACGGCGGCCGTACGCAGGGCGATCGAGGCGACCACCGGCGCGGGCAGCCAGCCGTCCCCCGTCACCTGCTCCGCCCCACCGGGCGCGCAGGCCGCCGACAGCTTGTCCGGAGTGATCCGAAGCCGCGGGTCCCGGGCGAGACAGAGGCTGATGATCTTGTCCAGCGGCTCGGGCACGTCCGCCAGGTCGGGCGTGCCGTGCACGACGTTGTACAGGAGCGTGGCCGCCGCGGAGCCGCTGAACGGCGCGTGGCCGGACGCGGCGAACGCGAGCACCGACCCCAGGGAGAAGATGTCCCCCTCCGGCCCCATCGGGTCCCCCGTGGCCTGCTCGGGGCACATGTACGCGAAGGACCCGAACAGGGCACCGGAACGGGTGAGGTCGTAGCCGTCGGTGGCCCGGACGATGCCGAAGTCGATGACGCGTGGGCCGTCGGCGGCGAGCAGTACGTTGGACGGCTTCAGGTCGCGGTGCACCAGCCCGGCGGCCTGCACGGCGATCAGCGCCTCGGCCATACCGGCGCCCAGCGCGAGCACCGATTCCACCGGAAGCGGTCCGTGCTCGGCGACCGCGTCGGCCAGCGTCGGGCCGGGGATGTACTCGGTGGCGAGCCAGGGCGTGGCGGCCTCCGGATCGGCGTCCACCACGGCGGCGGTGTACCTGCCGCCGACCGCCGTCGCCGCCGCCACCTCACGGCGGAAGCGGAGGCGGAAGCCCCCGTCTCCCATCATTTCGGGGCGGATCGCCTTGACCGCGACGGTACGCCCGTCCGGGGAGGCGGCCAGATAGACCCGACCCATGCCCCCCGCGCCGAGCCGTGCCAGAAGACGGTGGGGACCTAGCTGCTCGGGGTCGTCTGAGTCCAGTGGTTCCATGACCTGCGCTGCCTGTTCTCGGTGATGACGGGCGAGAATCGGCCCGCCCCGGGCCCGGCATCCGGAGTGTCGCCCCCGGTTCCGGGGCCAGGCGCAGTGGGGCGGGATCGCCCGGACAGGGTCTGGATGCACCCTAGAGGCTGGACCGTCGGCCAGTCAGCCATTCCCGGCACCTGTTTGAACTTTCCTATACCTGAGTCACTCTCCTCCCACCCGTCCCCCCGCCCGTCTCAACCCGGTCGAGGGACGGTGTGTCGACAAGCGGCTCAGTGCACCCGGTTGCCGTTCTCCAGCTCGGCCGTCCCCGCGTTCTCGGCCAGTACCTCCAGCGCGGTGCGCACGCGGCGGCCCAGGGCGCCGGGCAGGTAGGTGGCCAGCTCGTCCGGCTCCACCATCCGCCAGGACAGCAGTTCCTCCTCCTGGAGGCGGATCGCCTTGAGGTCGTCCTCGCCGAGGACCCCGCCGTCGTACAGGTACGCCACCAGCGGCGGCCTGGCCGTTCCGTGCACCCAGTCCACGGCGAGCAGGCGGCCCGGCTCGATGTCCAGCCCGATCTCCTCGGCGGTCTCACGCCGCGCGCCCTGGCGTGGGGTCTCGCCGGTGTCCGACTCGATGGTGCCCCCGGGAAGCGCCCACCCCTCCCGGTAGTTGGGCTCCACGAGCAGCACACGCCCCTCGGCGTCCCGGAAGAGCGCGGCGGCCCCCGCGAGGACGCGGGGGAGGCTCGCGATGTACGCGGCGAAGTCTGGAGTGCTCATCCGGGAAGGGTAACGAGCCGCGTCGGCCCCACCGGGGCGCGAGAGGGGGCGAAGGGAATCAGTCCGGGGCGCGCGTCCGCGAACCCGGTCGCCCTCAGTCCGCCGCCTCCGCCAACCGCAGTGTCCGCTCGGCCAGTTCACTGATCCGTGCTCCGTCGAAACCGAACACCGCGCTGCGGACCGTGTCCTCCAGAGGGTCCTTCCACTGCGGGGGGATCAGCTCGGCGCCGCACAGAACGCCGGCCACCGAGCCCGCTGTGGCACCGTTCGAGTCGGTGTCGAGGCCTCCGCGGACGGTGAGGGTGATCGTGCGGGTGAAGTCGTTCTCGCCGTACAGGAGGCCGGCGGTGAGGACGGCGGCGTTGGGGATCGTGTGGATCCAGCCGAGGCCGTAGGTCTCCTCGGTCAGGGTGGCCAGGGTGTCCTCCCAGCTCAGTCCCGTCTCGTGGAGCGAGAGGACCCGGCGCACCGTACGGGCCAGGCGGCTGCTCGCCGGGATCACCGTGAGCGCGGTGTCGACGGCCGCGCGGGCGGTCGGCTCGGTGAACGCGGCGGCGATGAGCGCGGCCGCCCACATCGCGCCGTACACGCCGTTGCCGGTGTGCGACAGGACCGCGTCCCGGCGGGCCAGCGAGGCCGCGCGGCGCGGCACGCCGGGGCTGGTCCACCCGTAGACGTCGGCGCGGATCAGGGCGCCGATCCACTCCTGGTAGGGGTTGTCGTACGTGGCGGTGAGCGGCGGCTTGAGCCCGTTCGCGAGGTTGCGGTAGGCCGCCCGTTCCGCCGTGAACGTCTGGAGGTACGGCAGCCGCAGCAGCCACAGGTCGCCGACCTGCTCGGTGCTGAACCCGAAGCCGTACGTCTCCAGCAGGTCGAGGCCGAGGATGGCGTAGTCCACGTCGTCGTCGCGGCAGCTGCCGTGGATGTGGCCGCGCACGCAACTGCGCCACTCCGGACGGAGTTCGAGGCCGTCGCTCTCGCTGAGGGGCTCGGGCAGGTAGTCGGTGAGCGGCAGGGCCTCGGCCTGCCGCAGATAGCGGTCGATTCGGTCCCGCGTCCAGTGGTCGCCCTGCTCGACCGGCTTGCCGAGCATGTTGCCCGCGATCCGGCCGAGCCAGCCCCCGAGGACGCGGTCGGCGAGGTCAGTGCCCACAGGGGTCATACGTCCGGTTTACCGAATCCGGCGCGGTTCCGCCCGGCCGGAGGCGCGGTTCGCCGCGTCCGTGTCCGTGCTCGATCGCCGCCAACGTCAATCTCCGTACGCGACCGCCGTCAACCTTCGTCCACGTCCACGACAGCATGAGATGTTCGTCTGGTTTACTTCCGGGCGTCCGTTTGGTTCCGGGCGGAAACCGTCCGTTCTCTGCGCCAGGAGTGTCATGACCCCGATGACCCGTACGACCCTGCTCGCGGCCTCGTCCCTCGCGGCCCTGTTCGCCGCCGCCCCGGTCCAGGCGGCAGCCGCCGAGCCTGTCGTCCGGTCCGGTGACGTCCACGTCCTCACGGGGGACGTCGACCTCCTGGAGGACGTGATGGAACACATCAGCATGCCCAGCGGCAAGGGCAACACCATGACGCACCAGCTGTACGACCACAGCGGGGCCTCCGTCCCGGAGTGAGTCCCGGCGCGGTGCCGTCTGCCCGGTGGCCTCTGTCCGGCGCCGGCTGCCCGGTACGCCCGCCCTGGGCAGCGGCCCTCGTGACCGGTTAGGGTCACTGCGGCGCGACTGCCTTGACGTGCGCAAGGCCCGGAAGCGAGGGGAATGCAGGTGACGGGAACTGCGCGGGTGCTGATCGCCGCGGACAAGTTCAAGGGATCACTGACGGCCGTACAGGTCGCCGAGCGGGTGACGGCGGGACTGCGCCGGGTCGTGCCGGAGGCCGGGATCGAGGCGCTGCCCGTGGCCGACGGCGGCGACGGAACGGTGGCCGCGGCGGTCGCGGCCGGTTTCGAGCGCCGCGAGGTACGGGTCACCGGGCCCCTCGGCGAGCCCGTCACCGCGGCGTACGCGCTGCGCGGCGACACGGCCGTGGTCGAGATGGCCGAGGCCAGCGGGTTGCAACGGCTGCCCGCCGGGGTCTTCGCACCGCTGACGGCGACGACCTACGGATCGGGCGAGCTGCTGCGGGCCGCGCTGGACGCGGGGGCGCGGACGATCGTGTTCGGCGTGGGCGGGAGCGCCACCACGGACGGCGGCTCGGGCATGCTCGCCGCGCTCGGGGCGCGCTTCCTCGACGCCGGGGGAGAGCCCGTGGGGCCGGGCGGCGGGGGCCTGGGCGGCCTGGCCACCGCCGATCTGTCGGGCCTCGACCCCCGGCTCGCCGGCATCGAGTTCGTGCTGGCCAGCGACGTGGACAATCCGCTGACCGGGCCCAAGGGCGCGCCCGCCGTGTACGGGCCGCAGAAGGGGGCGACCGCGGACGACGTGGCGGTGCTGGACGCCGCGCTGGGGCACTTCGCCGAGGTCCTGGGGCAGGTGATCGGCGCGCGGGCGGCCGAGTACGCCTCCGCGCCGGGCGCGGGTGCCGCGGGCGGCATCGGCTACGGGGCGCTGATCCTCGGCGCCGCGTTCCGTCCTGGCATCGAGGTCATGCTCGACGTCCTGGGCTTCGCGCCCGCGCTGCAGCGGGCGGATCTGGTGATCACCGGCGAGGGCTCCCTCGACGAGCAGACCCTCCACGGCAAGGCCCCGGCCGGCGTGGCCGCGGCCGCCCGTGCCGCGGGGAAGGATGTCGTCGCGGTCTGCGGCCGCCTCGCGCTGTCCCCGGACGCGCTGGCCGTTGCCGGCATCCGTCGCGCCTACCCCCTGACGGAGGCTGAGCCCGACATCCAGCGGTGCGTCTCCGACGCGGGTCCGATCCTGGAGTCGGTGGCGGAACGGATCGCACGGGAGCTGTTGCTCTGACGAGGGGGCGCCCACGGGTTGTTCTCGCCCCCGCCGCCCCTTCCCGTCCCATCCCCGGGGCTCCGCCCCGGACCCCGCTCCTCAGACTCCCCCAGCTACCGCTGGGAGGTGCCCCCAAGGGGCTGGATTTGTGCGGGCGGCGCTGACATCTCCCGGCCGGGGGCTGCACGTCTTTCAAGGGGCGCGGGGAACTGCGCGACCAGCCCCCACCCACCCGCACACGACCCACCAGCACATCCCCACCGGAGCCCCCAGGACACGACGAGGGCCCGAACCGAAACGGTTCGGGCCCTCGTCACAACGCGTCCGCCGGGACGGCTACGGCAGCTGCGCCGCCCGAGCCTCCCGCCTATTGCCACGGAAGTTGTTCACCCGGCGAGCCGTGGCGAACAACGGAATCACCGCTCCCATGACCAGCTGCAGCGCACAGCCCGTCTGGAGCAGCAGCTGCCCACCGGGCGCGCCGAAGGCCCAGGCCGCCAGCAGCCCCATGCTCAGCACGATCCAGGAGAGCATCGCCCCCGCGAGGCGCCCCCGCGGCTTCGGGTACTCCACCCGGCTCACCATCAGCCACGCCGTGCCCAGGATCGCGAGGAGCGTCGCCACGAAGGGCAGCTCCAGCAGGATGATCGCGACGACCGTCAGCGCGCCGAACGGTGAGGGCATGCCCTGGAACGTGCCGTCCTTCACCGTCACGCACGAGAACCGCGCGAGACGGAGCACCACCGCCAACAGCACGACGACGGCCCCCACCGTCGCCACCCGCTGGTACGCGTCGTCCGCCACCATGCCGTAGACGAGCACGAAGTACGCCGGCGCCAGGCCGAAGCTGATCAGGTCGGAGAGGTTGTCCAGCTCCGCGCCCATGGGGGAGGAGCGCAGCTTGCGCGCCACCAGACCGTCGAACAGGTCGAAGACCGCCGCGCACAGCATCAGGATGACCGCCGTGGCCGCGCTGTTGCGGGCCATGCCGGATTCCTGGCTGTCGGTGAGGTGGGGGATCAGGATGCCGGTGGTGGTGAAGTACACCGCCATGAAGCCGCATGTGGCGTTGCCGAGCGTCAGAGTGTCCGCTATCGACAGGCGCAGCGACAGCGGCATCTCCTCCTCGTCGTCGTCCTCCGCGTCCGGCACCCAGCCGGCCTGTGTCTCGGGATCAATCACGGTCAATGCGAGTCACCCCAGCCACGGTCTTCTGCCCGACCTCGACCGCGACCTCGACGCCCTCGGGGAGGTAGATGTCGACGCGCGAGCCGAAGCGGATCAGCCCGATGCGGTCGCCCTGCTCGACCTTCGTGCCCTGCGGGACGTACGGGACGATCCGTCGAGCGACCGCGCCGGCGATCTGGACCATCTCGATGTCACCGAGTTCGGTGTCGAAGTGCCAGACGACGCGCTCGTTGTTCTCGCTCTCCTTGTTGAACGCCGGAACGAACCCACCGGGGATGTGCTCGACCGACGTGACCGTGCCGGAGAGCGGCGCGCGGTTGACGTGGACGTTCAGCGGGCTCATGAAGATCGCGACGCGGGTCCGTCCGTCCTTCCACGGCATGATGCTCTGCACCACACCGTCGGCGGGGGAGATGACCCGGCCCTGGGCGATCTCGCGCTCGGGGTCGCGGAAGAACCACAGCATGCCGGCCGCGAGCGCGGTGGCGGGTACGGCCACGGCCCTGGCGGCGCCGGAGCGGCGCGCGCGGGTCAGGCTGAGGGCTGCGGTGGCGACGGTCGGGAGAAGCCACGGCGATGCTCCGCGCGCGAGGCGTACACCAGAAAACCTGTCGCGTGGTGCAGAGGTTTGGCTGTGGGGCATGGATGACCTTCGTAGCGGATGATGCCGCGCGGTGACTGGGGACGGCGGCTTTCCGGGATCGTACCGGTCGCGGGCCACAACTGGGCAAGCCAGGAAGCCGAGTCGGCGACAGAAGACCGTTCACGGGGTGTGATCTTCTTCTCGAAGAAAACACCCCTAAACGGACGTCTAGCCCTGGAACCGATACTCTTCGAGCAGCCTGCGTCCAATGATCATTTTCTGGATTTCGGCGGTACCTTCACCGATCAGCAGCATCGGTGCCTCACGGTAGAGGCGCTCGATCTCGTACTCCTTGGAGAAGCCGTAGCCGCCGTGGATCCGGAAAGCGTCCTCCACGACCTCTTTGCAGTACTCGGAGGCCAGGTACTTGGCCATCCCTGCTTCGAGGTCGTTTCGTTCGCCCGAGTCCTTTTTGCGAGCTGCGTTGACCATCATCGCATGAGCGGCCTCGACCTTGGTAGCCATCTCCGCCAGCTTGAACTGAATGGCCTGATGCTGGGCGATCTGCTTACCGAAGGTATGCCGCTGCTGCGCGTAGCCGACACCCAGTTCGAACGCACGCTGGGCGACGCCGCAACCACGGGCCGCCACATTCACCCGCCCGACCTCGACACCGTCCATCATTTGGTAAAACCCTCGGCCGGTGACGCCGCCGAGTACACGATTGGCCGGAATGCGCAGTCCGTCCATGATGAGTTCGGTCGTGTCGACACCCTTGTAGCCCATCTTGTCGATCTTCCCGGGGATGGTGAGTCCGGGGCGGACCTCGCCGAAGCCGGGCTCCTTCTCCACGAGGAAGGTCGTCATCGACTTGTGGGGCGCCGTGCCCTCGGGGTGTCCTTCGTCACTTCGGACGAGTACGGCAACCAGGGTTGACGTTCCGCCATTCGTGAGCCACATCTTCTGGCCGTTCAGAACGTACTCGTCACCGTCCTTCACCGCCTTCGATGTGATGGCCGACACATCGGAACCCAGCCCCGGCTCCGACATCGAGAAGGCGCCCCGGATCTCACCGAGTGCCATCTTCGGCAGGAAGTAGTCCTTCTGCTCCTGCGTGCCGTGCTGCTTGAGCATGTACGCCACGATGAAGTGCGTGTTGATGATGCCGGACACCGACATCCACCCGCGGGCGATCTCCTCCACGCACAGCGCGTACGTGAGGAGCGACTCGCCCAGACCGCCGTACTCCTCGGGGATCATCAGCCCGAAGAGGCCCAACTCCTTGAGGCCGTCGACGATCGCTTGCGGGTACTCGTCGCGGTGCTCCAGCTCGGTGGCGACCGGGATGATCTCCTTGTCCACGAAGTCCCGCACGGTGGACAGGATCTCCTGCTGGACGTCGGTCAGACCGTGGGTCTGGGCGAGTCGTGCCATGGCTACTTCTCCTGCTCCCTGAGTTCGGGCCGGCCAGGCTGCTCGCCGCCGCGCTCCTTGATGTACGTCTCGGTCGGCACCATCACCTTGCGGCGGAACACGCAGACCAGCGTGCCGTCCTGCTTGTAGCCCTTGGTCTCCACGTGCACGATGCCGCGGTCGTTCTTCGACTTGGAGGGCCACTTGTGGAGCACGGTCGTCTCGCCGTAGATCGTGTCGCCGTGGAAGGTCGGTGCCACGTGCTTGAGCGACTCGATCTCCAGGTTGGCGATGGCCTTGCCGGAGATGTCCGGTACGGACATGCCGAGCAGCAGCGAGTAGATGTAGTTCCCCACGACGACGTTCTTGCCGAAGTCCGTCGTCTTCTCCGCGTAGTTGGTGTCCATGTGGAGCGGGTGGTGGTTCATGGTGAGGAGGCAGAAGAGGTGGTCGTCGTACTCCGTGACCGTCTTGCCGGGCCAGTGCTTGTAGACCGCCCCGACCTCGAACTCCTCGTAGGTGCGCCCGAACTGCATCGCCTCATGCCTCCGGGATCTCGAACTTGCTGGTGCGCCGCATGCCGGCGGCGCGTCCCTTTCCCGCGATGACCAGTGCCATCTTGCGGCTGGCCTCGTCGATCATCTCGTCGCCGAGCATCGCCGAGCCCTTCTTGCCGCCCGCCTCTGACGTGCAGTACTCGTACGCGTCCAGGATCAGCTCGGCGTGGTCGTAGTCCTCCTGAGAGGGGGAGAAGATCTCGTTGGACGCCTCGACCTGACCCGGGTGGAGCACCCACTTGCCGTCGAAGCCGAGGGCGGCGGCGCGCCGGGCGACCTCGCGGTAGCCGTCGACGTTGCGGATCTGCAGGTAGGGGCCGTCGATCGCCTGCAGGTTGTTGGCGCGGGCGGCCATCAGGATCTTCATCAGGATGTAGTGGTAGGCGTCCGCCGGGTAGCCGGGCGGCTGCTCGCCCACGACCAGCGACTTCATGTTGATGGACGCCATGAAGTCGGCCGGGCCGAAGATGATGGTCTCGACGCGCGGGGAGGCCTGCGCGATCTCGTTGACGTTGTTCAGGCCCTGCGCGTTCTCGATCTGGGCCTCGATGCCGATCCGCCCGACCTCGAAGCCCATCGTCTTCTCGATCTGGGTGAGCAGCAGGTCCAGGGCGACGACCTGCTGGGCGTCCTGCACCTTCGGCAGCATGATGCAGTCCAGGTTCTGCCCCGCGCCCTCGACGACCGTGACGACGTCCCGGTACGTCCATTCGGTCGTCCAGTCGTTGACCCGCACGACCCGCGTCTTGCCGGTCCAGTCGCCCTCGTTGAGGAACTTCACGATCGTGTGCCGCGCCTCGGGCTTGGCGAGCGGGGCGCAGGCGTCCTCCAGGTCGAGGAAGACCTGGTCCGCCGGGAGACCCTGGGCCTTCTCCAGGAAGCGCGGGTTCGAGCCCGGTACGGCCAGGCAGGAGCGCCGTGGCCGAAGACGGTTGACCTGGGGAACAGGGCTGGTCATGCGGGGACCTCCAGGGGGTCGAGCTTGTTGGCCTTGCGGATCTCGTCGACGATACGGCCGATGATCCCGGTGATGTCGAAGTCCTTCGGGGTGAAGACCGCGGCCACTCCCGCGGCCCTGAGCTGCTCGGCGTCGCCGTTCGGGATGATCCCGCCGGCGATCACCGGGATGTCGGGCGCGCCGGCCTCCCGCAGCCGCTCCAGCACGTCCGGCACGAGCTGCGCGTGCGAGCCGGACAGGATGGACAGGCCGACCGCGTGCACGTCCTCGGCGAGGGCCGCGTCCACGATCTGCTCGGGGGTCAGCCGGATGCCCTGGTACACCACCTCGAAGCCCGCGTCCCGGGCCCGTACGGCGATCTGCTCGGCCCCGTTGGAGTGACCGTCCAGACCGGGCTTGCCGACCAGGAAGCGGAGCTTGCCCACGCCGAGGTCCTGAGCCGTCAGGTCCACCTTGCGGCGCACCTCGCTCAACGTGGAGCCCTCTTCCGCGGGAACGGCCACCGGCGCGGAGGAGACGCCGGTCGGTGCCCGGAACTCCCCGAACACCTCCCGCAGCGCCCCGGCCCACTCACCGGTCGTGACCCCGGCACGGGCGCACTCCAGGGTGGCCTCCATCAGGTTCTCCGTGCCCTTGGCGGCCTCCTTCAGACGTTCCAGCGCCTTGCAGGGGCGCGGGTGGTTGAAGGGTGGCTGGTAGCGGGTGTCGCGCCAGTCCTTCAGGGCTCGCACGACACGCTCCTCGACCGCCGGGTCGACCGTGTGGACCGCGGTGTCCAGATCGGCCGTCAGCGGGTTCGGCTCGGTCGTCTCGAAGATGTTGACGCCGACGATCCTCTCCTGGCCCGACTCGATCCGGGCCCGGCGCTCGGCGTGCGAGGCGACGAGCTGCGACTTCAGGTAGCCCGACTCGACGGCGGCCATCGCGCCGCCCATCTCCTGGATCCGCTCGATCTCGGCGAACGACTCCTCGACCAGCTCGGAGACCTTCGCCTCGATGACGTGCGAGCCCTCGAAGATGTCCTCGTACTCCAGCAGGTCGCTCTCGTGCGCGAGGACCTGCTGGATGCGCAGCGACCACTGCTGGTCCCAGGGCCGGGGGAGGCCCAGCGCCTCGTTCCAGGCGGGAAGCTGCACGGCACGCGCGCGGGCGTCCTTCGACAGCGTCACCGCCAGCATCTCCAGCACGATGCGCTGGACGTTGTTCTCGGGCTGAGCCTCCGTCAGGCCGAGCGAGTTCACCTGGACGCCGTACCGGAAGCGCCGGTGCCTGGGGTCCTCGATGCCGTAGCGCTCGCGGGTGATCCGGTCCCATATCCGCCCGAACGCCCGCATCTTGCACATCTCCTCGATGAAGCGCACGCCGGCGTTCACGAAGAAGGAGATGCGGCCGACGACGTCGCCCATGCGCTCCTGCGGCACCTGCCCCGAGTCACGGACGGCGTCCAGCACCGCGACGGCCGTCGACATCGCGTACGCGATCTCCTGGACCGGCGTGGCGCCCGCCTCCTGCAGGTGGTAGCTGCAGATGTTGATGGGGTTCCACTTCGGGATGTGGGAGACCGTGTACGCGATCATGTCCGTCGTCAGACGGAGGGAGGGACCCGGCGGGAAGACATGGGTCCCCCGCGACAGGTACTCCTTCACGATGTCGTTCTGGGTCGTCCCCTGGAGCTTGGTGATGTCCGCGCCCTGCTCCTCCGCGACGACCTGGTAGAGCGCCAGCAGCCACATGGCCGTGGCGTTGATGGTCATCGAGGTGTTCATCTGCTCCAGGGGGATGTCCTGGAACAGCCGGCGCATGTCACCGAGGTGCGAGACCGGAACCCCGACCCGGCCGACCTCGCCGCGGGCGAGGACGTGGTCGGGGTCGTAGCCGGTCTGCGTCGGCAGGTCGAACGCCACCGACAGACCCGTCTGTCCCTTGGCGAGGTTGCGCCGGTACAACTCGTTGGACGCCTCGGCCGTGGAGTGCCCGGCATACGTGCGCATCAGCCACGGCCGGTCCCTTTCTTTTTGCGCCTGTGGCTGAGGGCGCTCTGTGCCCGTGTCGACGTTCCTCAGCCCGCGGTCGCGGCGCTCCCTTGTCTTCGTCTCTTTCGACACGGGCGCGCCCTCAGCCACAGGCGCGGTCTGACGCTCGCTCATGAGTGGACCTCAGACGTTCCGGAAGCGGTTGATGGCGTCGAGGTGCTTGGCCCGCTTCTCCTGGTCGCGCACGCCCAGGCCCTCCTCGGGGGCGAGGCACAGCACGCCGACCTTGCCCTGGTGGAGGTTGCGGTGCACGTCGTACGCCGCCTGGCCGGTCTCCTGCAGCGGGTACACCTTCGACAGCGTCGGGTGGATCTTGCCCTTCGCGATGAGCCGGTTGGCCTCCCAGGCCTCGCGGTAGTTGGCGAAGTGCGAGCCGATGATCCGCTTCAGGGACATCCACAGGTAGCGGTTGTCGTACTCGTGCATGTAACCCGACGTCGAGGCGCAGGTGGTGATGGTGCCGCCCTTGCGGGTGACGTAGACGCTCGCGCCGAAGGTCTCGCGGCCGGGGTGCTCGAAGACGATGTCGATGTCCTCGCCGCCGGTGAGTTCGCGGATGCGCTTGCCGAAGCGCTTCCACTCCTTCGGGTCCTGGGTGCGCTCGTCCTTCCAGAACTTGTAGTCCTCGGCGGTGCGGTCGATGATCGCCTCGGCGCCCATGGAGCGGCAGATCTCCGCCTTCTGGGGCGAGGACACGACACAGACGGGGTTGGCGCCGCCGGCGAGCGCGAACTGGGTCGCGTAACTGCCGAGGCCGCCGCTCGCGCCCCAGATGAGCACGTTGTCGCCCTGCTTCATCCCGGCGCCGTTGCGGGAGACCAGCTGCCGGTACGCGGTCGAGTTGACCAGGCCCGGAGCGGCGGCCTCCTCCCAGCTGAGGTGGTCCGGCTTGGGCATCAGCTGGTTGGACTTGACGAGGGCGATCTCCGCCAGTCCGCCGAAATTGGTCTCGAAGCCCCAGATCCGCTGCTCGGGGTCGAGCATCGTGTCGTTGTGGCCGTCGCTGGACTCCAGCTCGACCGACAGGCAGTGCGCCACGACCTCGTCGCCGGGCCTCCAGGCGTTGACGCCGGGGCCGGTGCGCAGGACGACGCCCGCGAGGTCGGAGCCGATGATGTGGTACGGCAGGTCGTGGCGCTTGGTGAGCTCGCTGAGCTTGCCGTAGCGCTCCAGGAAGCCGAAGGTCGGCAGCGGCTCGAAGATCGAGGTCCAGACCGAGTTGTAGTTGACCGATGAGGCCATCACGGCCACCAGGGCCTCACCCGGACCCAGCTCCGGCAGCGGCACGTCGTCCAGGTGGATCGACTTGCGCGGGTCCTTGTCGCGGGTGGTGAGCCCGGCGAACATCTCCGTCTCGTCCTTGTGCACGGTGATCGCGCGGTACGACTCGGGGAGCGGCAGAGCGGCGAAGTCGGCGGACTTGGTGTCCGGGGACTGGATCGCGTCCAGGATTTCCTTCACGGTGTTGCCTCCGGCGACGAGCGTCCTGAGGGAAGACGCTTCTGAGGGTTACGTCGGGTGCTGATGACTGCTGCTGAGGTGTGCCGTCGGTTCGGCGGAGGGGTGGTGCTGCGGCAGCGCTTGGGTGTGGCGCGGAGGGTGCCTGTGACGCAGGCGTCCGGGCGCGCTCGCCAGGTGGCTCGCGGGGACAGCCGACGTACGAAGGATCTCTGCACGCCGGCCGCCCGGACAACTTCAAGGTATGGCACGGCGTGTCATGCGGCAAGGCACTGGGTGCCAGAAATTGCTCTCAGATGAAATCTTTACGTAACAAATGAGCGATGATCGATCAAAGCTACCGCTGGGTAGGTTGGAAATCCGGGCCATAGGGGAACGAAACATGCCGAACGGCCCGCAGGGACATCCGGCCGCTGGGGCGGCCGGCCCTTGGGCCGTTCGGGTGACGTATGGATGGGGGCGCGCCCCGAAGGGGCGCGGGGCCGCGTCGATATGCGGCTCCGCCGCGTGGGCGCGAGCAACCACCGACAACCAGCAGCCCGCGTAGAACCCGCCCCCCTACGGCGTGCCCCGCTCCCTCAACGCGTGCTCGATCGTCTTCATGACCTCGTCCAGCGGCGCATCCGTCCTCGCCACCGTCACCAGCACCTCGCCCTGCGACGAGACGGACGCCGGCGCTGGAGAGCCGTGAGGGGCGGGCTCGTACCGACCGGCGCCGATCCCCGTGCCGAACGTCCGGCGGACGATCGCGAAGGCGTGGTCCAGCTGTGCCTCCACGTCCCCCTGCCCCCCGGCCCGCAGCCAGCGGCGCAGCACGTGGTTGTGCGCGGTGACGACCGCCGACGCGGCGACCTCGGCCAGCAGCGGGTCGTCGTTGGCGTCGTCGTCGTGGGCGTGCTCGTCGAAGTGACCCAGCAGGTACCGGGTGAAGAGCCGCTCGTAGCGGGCGACCGACGCGATCTCCGCCTCACGCAGGGTGGGGACCTCCCGCGTGAGCTTGTAGCGCTGCACGGAGATCTCCGGCCGCGCCGCGTACATCCTCATGACTTCCTTGATGCCGCGGCACACGGTGTCGAGCGGGTGTTCGTGGGCGGGCGCCGCGTTCAGCACGGCCTCCGCCCGGACGAGGGTGTCGTCGTGGTCGGGAAAGATCGCCTCTTCCTTGGAGCGGAAGTGGCGGAAGAAGGTGCGGCGGGCGACTCCGGCGGCCGCCGCGATCTCGTCGACGGTGGTCGCCTCGTACCCCTTCGTCGCGAACAGTTCCATCGCCGCGGCCGCCAGTTCCCGGCGCATCTTGAGCCGTTGGGCGGCGGCGCGACCGCCCACGGCGCTTTCCGGGGTGTCGGGCGTAGCTGGTGTGCGTGAGGACCTGGCGGGCTGGGACATGACCCGAACGTACTGCATGTGCGCTGCATGTCGCGCGGATCTTTGGAACCCCTCGTCCCTGGTGGGCGGGGGAGTGCCGGGCCGTGGGGCCGGGGCGGAGCCGCCCGGATCCAGCAGTCCGCCCCAGTCGGCGCCCCCGCGTGACCGGTCGCCGGGCCGCTCAGCGCTTGGCATATTCGCGGAAGCCGCGGCCCGTCTTGCGGCCGAGGCAGCCCGCGGCCACCAGGTGCTCCAGGAGCGGCGCCGGGGCCAGGCCCGGGTCGCGGAACTCGCGGTGCAGGACCCGCTCGATGGCCAGCGAGACGTCGAGGCCGACCACGTCGAGCAGTTCGAACGGGCCCATCGGGTAGCCGCCGCCCAGCTTCATGGCCGCGTCGATCTCGTCCAGCGACGCGTAGTGCTCCTGAACCATCTTCACCGCGTTGTTCAGGTACGGGAACAGCAGCGCGTTCACGATGAACCCGGCGCGGTCGCCGCAGTCCACCGGGTGCTTGCGGACGGCGGCGCACAACTCGCGGACCGTGGCGTGGACGTCGTCCGCGGTCAGGACCGTGCGGACCACCTCGACCAGCTTCATCGCCGGGGCCGGGTTGAAGAAGTGCATGCCGATCACGTCTTGGGGCCGCGAGGTGGCGCGGGCGCAGGCCACGACAGGCAGCGAGGAGGTCGTGGTCGCGAGGATCGCGCCCGGCTTGCAGACCTTGTCGAAGGTCGCGAACAACTGCCGCTTGACCTCCAGGTCCTCCGCCACGGCCTCCAGCGCGAGGTCGACGTCCGCGAACGCGTCGTACGAGCCGGCCGGGGTGATGCGGTCCAGCGTCTCGGCCGCCGCCTCGACCGTCATCCGGCCCTTGTCGACAGAGCGCGAAAGCGACTTGCCGATACGGGCCTTGGCGGCCTGCGCCTTCTCCTCGCTGCGCGCGGCGAGCACGACCTGGTACCCGGCCTTCGCGAACACCTCGGCGATGCCGGACGCCATGGTCCCGGAGCCCGCGACACCGACGGAGCGGACGGTACGGCCGGCGACCGTGGACGCGTCGGACAGCGGCGTCAGCGCGTCCCGCACGACGGTGGCGCTGCCGGGCGCCTCGTAGGTGTAGAAGCCGCGCCCCGACTTGCGGCCGGTCAGGCCCGCCTCGCTGAGCTGCCTGAGGATGGGCGCGGGCGCGTGCAGCCGGTCGTGGGAGGCGGCGTACATGGCCTCCAGGACCGTGCGTGCCGTGTCGATGCCGATCAGGTCGAGCAGAGCCAGCGGGCCCATCGGCAGCCCGCAGCCCAGCCGCATCGCCGCGTCGATGTCCTCGCGGGATGCGTACTTGGCCTCGTACATGGCGGCGGCCTGGTTGAGGTAGCCGAACAGCAGCCCGTCGGCGACGAACCCGGGCCGGTCGCCGACCGCCACCGGTTCCTTGCCCAGTTCGATGGCCAGGTCCGTGACCGCGGCGACGGCCTGGGGCGCGGTGAGGACGGAGGAGACGACCTCGACGAGCTTCATCGCGGGCGCCGGGTTGAAGAAGTGCAGTCCGAGCACCCGCTCGGGCCGGGCCGAGTCGGCCGCCAGGCGCGTCACCGAGAGCGCGTTGGTGCCGGTCGCGAGCACGGTCTCCGGGCGGACGACGGAGTCCAGCTCGCGGAAGACCTGCTGCTTGGTCTCGTACGACTCCGGGGTCACCTCGATGACCAGGTCGGCGTCGGCCGCGGCCCGGAGGTCGGTGAACGTGCGGAAGCGCGCCAGGGTGTCGCCGCGCTCCCGCTCGGTGATCCGGCCGCGCTCCACGGCACGGGCGGTCGAGGACTCCAGGGCGGCGACGGCCTTCGCGGCCTGCGCCTCGCTGACGTCGATCCCGACGACCTCGCGGCCGGCCCGGGCCAGGACCTCGGCGATACCGGTGCCCATGGTGCCCAGACCGACGACGGCAATGGTCTTGAACGGGGACAAAGGGGTGTCGGACAGGGGAGTGGCCATCGCGGACTCCAGGAATGAGGGTGACGACTGGGAACGCGCCCGGCGGCGCCGAAGGCGTACCGGGTGCGAGAAGGAGTGAGGGTTGCGGGTGTTGCCGGGCTTCGAGCGCACACGCCCGGTGCCGCCGCCGAGGGCGCGCACACGCCCGGCGAACGGTGATGACCGACCGGCCCTGTCCCGGAGCCGGGTCGCACTGGGTACCCGAGGTACCGAACCGACTGCTCCCCACTGCCTCGAAGGCGTGGGAGGTGCCCCCACACGGCGGCTGCGTCACCAGGCCGCCACGAGGGAAGTACGCGAACGGGTAGTTCGCTCGTCTGAGCTTAACCCGCGGGTAACGAGCGCGCCAGCCCCCGTGTTTGTGATGTGCGTCCCGGGCGGCCCGGCGCGTCCGTAAGCTCGATGTCATGGACGAAGAGTCGCGATCCCTCACGGAGCGCTTACGGCAGGAGTCCAAGGCATCGGCCGCGTTCGAACGGCTCGCCGCGACCCGGGACCTCGATGAGCTGGCCGGTGTGCTCAGCGCTCCCGGACGGCCGCTGTGGGCGCGGGAGCTGGCCGCTTTCCGGCTCGGTCTCGCCGGGGACCGGCGAGCCTTCGAATCGCTTGTCCTGCTGCTCAACCACCGCGATCCGCAGCGCTGCGCCTCCGCCGCCCACGCCCTGGCCCGGCTCGGCGATCCGCGCACGGCCCGCGCGGCCGCCGCGCTCGCCACCAACGAACTCCGCGTCGCCTACGCCCTGCACCCCATACGGCTCCTGGTGGCGCTGCGCGCTCCCGAGGCCGTACCCGCCCTGATCACCACCCTGGCGCGGCGGCTGCGGCCGCACGACCCGTACCGCCGGGTCGCGCTCGCCTGTGTGGAGGGGCTGGGCGCCCTGGGCGACGAACGCGGCCGGGCCGTGCTCAACGAAGCGCTCGCCCACCCGCCTCTCGCGGCGGCGGCGGCCGGAGCCCTGAAGCGACTGCCCCCGCAATGAGCCGGCGTCAGGCGGTGACCGCGTTCCAAAGCGCGCGAACGTAACGCACCTCCGGGACCATCACCCCGTCCACCTCGAAGGGTTCCTCGGTGCCGTCCGGGGCGAAGGCATGGCCCTCGTAGAAGCGGCGTGCGCGGGTGTTCTCCTTCAGCACCCACAGCAGCATCCGCTCGTGCCCGGCGGTGGCGCACCGCCGGGCCGACTCCTGGAGCAGGGCGCCGCCCACGCCCGTCGAGAAATGACCCGGCCGCACGTAGAGGGCGTACAACTCGGCGTCACGGGTGCGGACTTCGCCTTCTCGGTACGGCCCGTGGCAGACCCAGCCGACGAGCTCGCCGCGACGTTCGGCGACCAGGTTCACGACTTCCCCGTCGCCCTTCGCCTGCTTCTCCAGGTGACCGCGCCGCCGTTCGGTGTCCGCGTCCACGTCGAGCCGGTCGAGGTACGGCTGAGGGATCATCCCCACGTAGGCGGTCCGCCAGCCGCCGATCCGGATCTCGGACACCGGACGGCAGTCGGCCAGGCTCATCTCACGTATGCGGAGTCCGTCGAGTGGGTCGAGTGGGTCGGCCATGGCGGCACCCTAGGCGGGTGCGGACGTCTCGCGCGCGTCAATTGCCGGGACGGGGCTCAGCCGCGGAAGCCGAGGAGCCCGTGCAGCGTCGCACCCCGTGAGGACGCGGGTGCCTGTTTCGCGGCCGGTGGTTCGGGGTCGGGTGTGCGCTCGCACACCGCGTCGGCCTCGCCGCCGCCACGCGGCACCGTGCCGTCGGTCAGGTACGCCGTCAGGTGCTTGTCGAGGCAGGCGTTCCCGCTGAGCGTGATGCCGTGGTTGCCGCCGCCCTCCTCCACCACCAGGCTGGAGTTCCTCAGCAGTCGGTGGACCGTGACACCGCCCTCGTACGGGGTGGCCGCGTCGCCCGTCGCCTGGAAGAGCAGCACTGGTGGCACCGCCTCGTTGGAGACGTCCACGGGCTCGGGAGTACTCGCCGGCCAGAAAACGCACGGCGCGTTGTACCAGGCGTTGTTCCAGGTCATGAACGGCGCCTTCGCGTACACACCCCAGTTGTCGCCGCGCCACTGCTTCCAGTCGCGAGGCCAGGCCGCGTCACGGCACTGCACCGCCGTGTAGACGCTGTAGCCGTTGTCGCCCGCCGCGTCGACGGCGCCGAAGCGCTCGTAGGCCTTGACCAGCGGGGCGGCGTTCTTGTCGTTCACGTAGGCCGCGAACGCCTGGGCGAGGGAGGGCCAGTAGCCGTTGTAGTAGCCGCCGGGGACGAAGGTGTCCTCCAGCTCGGCCGCACCGACCCTCCCGTCCGCGGGCTTCCTGGCGAGGGCCGCGCGCATGGCGTACCACCTGGCCTCGACCTTCGCCGGATCGGTGCCCAGCCTGTACCTCGCGTCGTGTTTCGCCACCCACGCGGTGAACGCGAGGTGGCGGTCGTTGAACGCGTAGTCCTGCCGGATGTTGTCGTCGTACCAGACGCCCGTGGGGTCGACGACCGAGTCCAGCACGGCCCGCCGCACGCGGCCGGGGAAGAGCTTCGCGTAGACGGCGCCCAGATAGGTGCCGTACGAGTACCCGAAGTAGTTGATCCTCCTGGCGCCGAGCGCCCGCCGGATCGCGTCCATGTCCTTGACCGCGCTGACCGTGTCGATGTACGGCAGCACGTCGGCGTACTTGGTGACGCACGCCTTGGCGAAGGCGGCGGCGCGTCGGAGGTTGGCCTTCTCCACGGTCCGGGAGGCCGGCAGGGAGTCGGGCCGTAACGGCGCGAAGTGCTTCGGCACGCAGTCCAGCGCGGGCTTGCTGGCGCCCACACCGCGCGGGTCGAAGCCGATGACGTCGTACTGCGCCGCCAGCTGCTTGGGCAGTGAGGACGCGACGAACCCGGCCAGCGTCAGCCCGCTGCCGCCGGGGCCGCCGGGGTTCACCAGCAGGGGCCCCTGGTACTTCTTCGCCGTGTGGGGGATCCGCGAGAGGGCGAGCGTGATCCGCCTGCCGTGCGGGTTTCCGTGGTCGAGCGGCACCTCCAGGGACGCGCACTGGAGCGCCGGGTACTCGCTCGTCCCGCACTTCTTCCAAGTGGGCTTCGCCATCGGGTCGTTGGGTGTGTCGGACGGGTCGGGCGGGTCCGGCGCGGTGCGCGGTGCGGAGGCGGGGCCGGCGCTCGCGTCGGCCTGCACACCCGTGACCATCCCGGCCACCACCGCGGCGGTACCGCACAGTGCGACTGCGCGTTTCCTCATCGTCGGGCTCCCAGGGCGGAGGAGTCGAGCCGTGCACACCACGGCCCTCGTCGCACTCGTCCCGGCGAGGACGTCCGCAAGAACGCGTTCTGCTCTGACGTGACCCGAACGGGCCGGGAGAAGCACCCGGACGCCCCTGCCGTGCCCGCCCGCCGTCCCGGCGCCCGTGCGCCGAGGTCAGAGCAGGGTCAGCTGGGTCGCCGTGGGCTCCGGTGTCCGGAGTTCCGGCGCCTCGGGCCCGGGCACCGGGATCCGGCGGGGCAGGCCCGCGCGCGTGGGGCCCATGCCGTACTCCTGGGCCAGGTCGTGGACCTGACCGGTGATCCGGCGCTGGTACCACTTCGGGGCGTACGCGCCCTCCGCGTACAGCCGCTCGTAACGCCGCACGAGATGCGGGTGGTAGCGCTCCAGCCAGGCCATGAACCACTCCCGGGCGCCCGGCCGCAGATGCAGCACCAGTGGTGTCACGGAGGTGGCCCCCGAGGCCGCGATCGCCCGTACGGTCGCGCGGAGCCGGTCCGGGCTGTCGCTCAGGAACGGGATCACCGGGGCCATCAGGACACCGCAGCCGATGCCGTGGTCGGTGAGGGTGCGCACCACGTCCAGACGGCGCTCCGGGGCGGGCGTGCCCGGCTCGACGGTGCTCCACAGCTCCTGGTCGGTGAAGCCGACGGAGACGGAGATGCCGACCTCGGTGACCTCGGAGGCCTGCCTCAGCAGGTCCAGGTCGCGCAGGATCAGCGTGCCCTTGGTGAGGATCGAGAAGGGGTTCGCGTGGTCGCGCAGGGCGGAGAGGATGCCGGGCATCAGCCGGTAGCGGCCCTCGGCGCGCTGGTAGCAGTCGACGTTGGTGCCCATCGCTATGTGCTCGCCGTGCCAGCGGGGTGAGGCGAGGTGGCGGCGCAGCAGCTCGGGGGCGTTGACCTTCACGACGATCTGCGAGTCGAAGTCGACGCCGGTGTCGAGGTCCAGGTAGCTGTGGGTCTTGCGGGCGAAACAGTAGACGCACGCGTGCGTGCAGCCCCGGTACGGGTTGACGGTCCACTCGAAGGGCATGCGGGAGGCCCCCGGCACCCGGTTCACGATCGACTTCGCCCGGATCTCGTGGAAGGTCACGCCGGCGAACTCCGGGGTGTCGAAGGTGCGGGTGGTCACCGCGTCCGCGCCGAACAGCGCGGCGTCGCGGGCCTGGGGGGAGTTCTCGGCCAGCTGGTCCCAGCGCATGGGCGCCTCCTCGGTAGCACTGACCACAGAATAGAACACACGTTCCCTTGATCGTGCGAACCTGTTTTCGAATGTCGTGTGAAGGTCTCTGTCGGTCCTGCTCGTGGCGGTGTCCACGGGTGTCGTCCGAGGCCCTCGGCGGACCCCGATTTGGGCGGCTCGGCCGCCTGATGGTTGGCTTTCCCCGACCCGAGCAACAGCGAGTGCTGGAGGAAGTGCAATGGCGCAGGTCGAGGCCACCACGGAGCGAGTCGTCGCGGCGGACGCGGAGACGGTGTTCGACACCATCGCCGACTACAGCGGCACCCGCGGGAAGCTGCTGTCCGAGCACTTCAGCGAGTACGAGGTGCGTGAGGGCGGCGACGGCGAGGGCACCCTCGTCCACTGGAAGCTCCAGGCCACCAGCAAGCGCGTCCGCGACTGCCTGCTGGAGGTCACCGAGCCCACCGACGGCGAGCTCGTCGAGAAGGACCGCAACTCCTCCATGGTCACGACCTGGCGGGTCACGCCGGCGGGTGAGGGGAAGTCGCGCGTCGTCGTCACCACGGTGTGGAACGGCGCGGGTGGGATCGGCGGGTTCTTCGAGAAGACGTTCGCGCCGAAGGGGCTGGCGCGGATCTACGACGTGGTTCTGGCGAAGCTGGCGGCCGAGGTCGAGAAGTAGGCGGTTCCCTGCGGAGGTTGGGTTCCTCTCGTCCGCCGGGTCCTGTGCGTTGGCGGCTGCGGGCCGTCTGTGGCTGTCGCGCCCAGGCGGCGGAGCCGCACCACGGACACAGCCCCGCGGCCCTCTCACCGGTTCGAGTGGACCTCCCCCGGCCCCCGGCCGTTCGCCGTAACTCGTCGTACCTGTTCCTGGTTGTCGCGTAACGCGGGAATCGCGCGGCAGGTGCGACGAGGGGAGCGGCACGTGGGCGGGATCATTCTGACGAGGGCCGAGAAGGCCGAACCGGCCGCCACGCCTTCGCAGTCGACGTCCCGGCCGCGGACCCCGTCCCCCCGGCTCTCCCGGGTTCGGCGGTGGCTGGTGTCCTTCGGGCTCCTGCTCGCGCTGACGCTCGCCGCGGTGGAGCAGATGGTGGTGGCCACCGCGCTCCCGGCGATCGCCGGCGAGCTGCACGGCCCGGAGCGGATGTCCTGGGTGGTCACCGCGTTCCTGCTCGCCGCCACCGTCACGCTGCCGATCCACGGCAGGTGCGCGGAACTGCACGGGCGCAAGGGTGTCCTGCAGTGCGCGGTCGCCGTCTTCGTCGTCGGCTCGGCGCTCGCCGGCCGGTCGCGCACGATGGAGCAGCTCATCGCCTTCCGGGCACTCCAGGGCGTCGGCGCCGGCGGTCTCCTGATCGGCGTACAGGCGATCATGGCGGACCTCGCGCCGGCCCGTGGGCGCGGCCGCTTCGTGGGGCTCGCCGGTGCCGTCTTCGGATTCGCCTCCGCCGCCGGTCCGCTGGTGGGCGGCTACGTCACGGACCACTTCTCCTGGCGGTGGTGCTTCTACGGCAACGTGCCTCTCGGGCTCGTGGCCCTGGTGCTCGTCACCCTGGCCCCGAAGCCGCCGAAGCACGGGGTGAGGGCCCGCTTCGACGTCCTCGGGGCGCTGCTGCTCGCCATCGGGTCCACCTGCCTGGTGCTGCTGGCGAGTCGGGGCGGCGGCGGGTACGCCTGGGAATCGCGTGCCGTCCTGGGCCTGGCCGGGGGAGCCGTCGGCGCGACCGTCCTCTTCCTGGTCGTCGAGCGTCACGTCCCCCAACCCCTTGTTCCGCTACGGCTGTTCAGGGACCCCGTCTTCCATGTCACCGGCTTCGTCGGCCTGGTGACCGGGATCGCCCTGTTCACGGCCGGCTCCTGCCTGCCGGTCTTCCTGCAGCTGGCCGACGGCGCCTCGGCCACCGAGGCCGGGCTGCTCATGCTGCCGATGACGGGCGGCATCGTCGTCGCGTCGGTCGTCGTCGGCCAACTCGTCGGGCATACCGGGCACTACCGGGCGTACCCGATCCTCGGCGCTGCCCTCGCCGCCGCAGGCATGGGGCTCCTCGCCGGCCTGGAGACCGACACGCCCCAGCTGCACTTCGCCGTCTGGACGGCCGTCCTCGGCGCCGGCATCGGCATGGTGATGCCGGTCCTGGCCCACGCGATGGAGAAGTCCGTGCGCCCCGCCGACCTCCAGGCCGCCACCAGCGCGAACAGCTTTCTCCGGCAGATCGGCGGCAGCGTCGGCGTGGCCGTCTGCGGCGCGCTCGTCGCGGCCCGGGTCACCGAGGTCCACACCCGGCCCGCGGCGCTGCGCGACGAACACGCCGAGGCGTACGCCGACACCCTGCCGAAGGTGTTCCTGTACCTCGTGCCCCTGCTCGTCGTCGGCGTGCTCGTCGCCTGCTTCCTCAAGAGGAGGCCGGCGGTCTCCGACGACGCTCCGGCCGAGCCCGCGGCTGCTGTCCGCGTACCGCACGCCCGGTCCCCGCGGAGCCCCGGCGTCCCCGTACGGGGCATCGTCCGGACCTACGAGGGAACCGTCGTGCCACGTGCCGCGCTCACCCTCATCGACGCGACCGGCCGGCAGATCGGGCGCGGGACCAGCGGTGAGGACGGGCGGTACGCGCTGCCCACGCCCGGGGCCGGGGCGTACATGCTCATCGCGGCGGCGGGCGGTCACCAGCCGCAGGCGGTGACGGTGATGCTGGGCGAGGGGCCCCTGGAGATCGACGTGGTGCTCGGCGGCACGGGCCGGCTCGCCGGGCGTGTGGTCACCGCTGACGGGCGGCCCCTGCGGGACGCGACCGTCACCCTCACCGACGTCCACGGACAGGTCGTCGCCACCACCCGCAGCGGGAGCGAGGGAGGCTACCTCGTCACCGAGGTGCCGGCCGGTGAGTACACCCTGGCCGCCGGCGCGCACACCTTCCGCCCGGCCGCCCTCCGCGTCACCGTCCGGGCCTCCCGCGAGACCCGCAAGGACATCGAGCTCGCGGGCGGCGCGGTCCTGTGCGGCACGGTCCGCGCCGGCGGCGGGCGCCCCGTCGAGGACGCCCGCGTCACCCTCCTCGACACCACCGGCACCGTCGTCGGAACCCTCACCACCGGTGCCGACGGCGAGTTCCGGTTCGGCGACCTCGCCCCCGGCGAGTACACGGCCGTCGCCTCGGGCCACCCACCCGTGGCCACCGTCCTCCGGATCGCGGGTGGCGGCAGCACGGAACGGGACCTGCGACTGGGGCACGCGGACTGACGCGCGGTCGCCGCAGGAGTCGCCACCGCAGTCGCGTACCGCAGTCGTGCGCCGGGGTGCGCGCGCCGGAGGCGACCCCGGGCGTCAATTTCGCGCATTGCCACACATCGCGACCGGACGTGGCCGTACGGTAGTGGCGGCGGCACAGATCTTGCGGAGCCGTGGGGAGAGAGGGCCTGGCCATGGACCGTGGCGGAGAGAGCGGCACACCGCCCAGCCGCGGGGCTGGAGAGGAGGCGCCGGCGGGGCAGGCCACCGTCGGCCGTATCCCGCTCGCCGTGATCGTGGTCGACCGCGAGGGACTCGTCTCGCACTGGAGCACCGGCGCGCGTCGGCTGTTCGGCGCCGTGAAGGAGCAGGCGGTGGGCCGCCCCGCCGTGGACCTGCTGCCCGTGTCCGGCGTACTGCCCGAGCCGGACGAGGCCGCCCCGTCGCACGACGAGGCCGACCCGTACGGGGCGTACGCCGCGTACGACGGACTCGGCCCCGACCTGGAGTCGTCCCTGGACGGGCGGCTCTCCTACCCGGCGGCCGGGCGGGCCCGCCTGACGGTCGTGGAGCGGGACCGGGGCCGCGTCGACGTGCTGTGGTGGGCGTACCCGCTGGTCGGACCGGGGCGGGAGCGGCTGCTCGTGCTCGCCGCCGACGCGGACGGTGCCCGGCTCGACGACGAGGACGGTGAGGCCGCCGTCGAGCGGATCGCCCCCGGCTTCGCCCTGCACACCGACTTCCCCGGCGCCGAGGAGCTCGCCCGCAGGCTCCCCGAGATCCTGCCCAGCATGAGCGTCGGCGAGAGCGCCCGCATCGTCGCCCAGGTCCTGGAACTCGGCTACCCCGTCCTGGAGTTCAGCCAGAACGACCGGGTGCCGGTCACCCCCGACTGGGGCGTCCCGCGCCGCGCCGAGCGCAGGGCGCGCCGGGAGCGGGCCGCCCGGGCCGTCGCGGAGGGCCTGCCCGTGCCGGACGACCTCCGGGACGACGGCGAGGACCTCGAGTACGCCGCGGTGCGCGAGCGCCTGGAGTTCCTCAACGAGGTCAGCTCACGCATCGGCACCTCACTCGACCTGTCCCGGACCATCATCGAGGTCAGCAAGGCGGTCGTACCGCGGTTCACCGACGTCGCGGGCACCTATCTGCGCGAACAGGTCGTCGCCGGTGAGGGCTTCCCCGACGGCGTACCCGACACGACCACCATGTGGCACCGCGTGGCCGTGGAGCACACCGACGAGCCGGGGCGCTGGGACGACGTCGTCCCGGTCGGCGAGGCCATGCCGTTCCCCGCGCACACGCCGTTCTTCCAGTGCATGACCACCGGCGAACCCGTCCTCGTGCCGCGCATCAGCGAGGAGATGGGGCACGCGATCGCCGCGCAGTTCGAGAAGCGCGACATCCGGCCGCTGATCACGGGCCGCTCCATGCTGGTCGTGCCGCTGAAGGCGCGCAACGTGGTGCTCGGCTTCATGATCCTGCTGCGCCACCCCGAGCGGCCCGTCTTCAACGACATGGACCGCGTCACCGGCGCCGAACTCGCCGCCCGCGCGGGCCTCGTCCTCGACAACGCGCGCATGTACACGTACCAGGAGAACGTCGCCGAGACGCTCCAGGACAGCATGCTGCCGCAGATAGCGGCCCGCATGCCGGGCTGCGACATCGCCACCCGCTATCTGCCGGGTACGTTGCTGGGACGCGTCGGCGGTGACTGGTTCGACTCCGTGAAGCTGCCCGGGGCCCGCACCGCCCTCGTCGTCGGCGACGTCATGGGGCACGGCCTCAACTCGGCCGCGATGATGGGCCAGTTGCGCACGGCCGTCCAGACCATGGCCGGACTCGACCTGCCGCCCGCCCAGCTTCTGCGCAACCTCGACGACCTCGCCCAGCGCCTCGGCGAGCACTACCTCGCGACCTGCCTGTACGCCGTCTACGACCCGATCGCGAGCGAACTGCACCTCGCCAACGCGGGCCACATCCCACCCGTGCTGGTCCGCGCCGAGGACGGCTCCAGCGAACTGCTCGACCTGCCCACGGGCGCGCCCGTCGGCGTCGGCGGGGTGCCCTTCGAGGCCGTACGGGTGCGGGTGGAGCCCGGCGACCGGCTCGTGATGTGCACCGACGGCCTGGTCGAGGTGCGCGGCGAGGACATCGGCGTCGGTCTGGCCACGCTCTGCGAGTCCGCCGCCCACCCGGCCGCGTCCATGGACGACGCCTGCGACACCATCATCCGCGCCCTCAACACCCGCGGCGGCCGCAAGGACGACGTGGCCCTGCTGATGGCCAGGCTCAACGGCATCGAACCCGAGGACGTCGCCGAGTGGCGGCTCGCCCGGGACCGGGCCGAGGTCGCCAGGGCCCGTGCCGCCGTCCGTGAACAACTCCATGTGTGGGGCCTGGCTTCGCTCGTGGACACCGCCGAGACGCTGGTCAGCGAGCTGGTCACCAACGCCGTACGGCACGGATGCGGCCACCGTGTCGGGCTGCGTCTGGTCCGGGGCGACACCCTGCTGTGCGAGGTCGAGGACGACGAGCCCGTTCTGCCGACGCTGCTCAGCGCCGGCCCCACCGAGGAGAGCGGCCGGGGGATGCGCGTGGTCAGCACCCTGGCCCGCGAGTGGGGGACCAGCCGGACCAGCACCGGCAAAACGGTGTGGTTCGAGCTGACGCTGCCGCGCCGCTCCCGCTGAACGTCCCACACCGCGCCCCAACCAGGCGAGCCCGCTTGTGAGTTCACCCTCGGCGCGATACACCCGACCTGGCCCGCCACCACCGGTGGGCCGCGGTCGCACCCAGGGGAGTGGGCATGAGCGTGACGAGTCGGTACCGGGAAGCCTGGGAGGGCTTCTGGAGCGAGGCGCCCGGGGAACAGGGGGCCGTCTTCTGGGACGCGGAGCCCGCGCTGACCGCGGGTGTCCACCTCGTTCTCTTCGAGCCGTACCTGCGGGACCCCGGCCTGCCCCTGGTGGACCTGGGCTGCGGCAACGGCACCCAGACGCGGTTCCTGGCCGACCGCTTCCGGCACGTCGTGGGAACCGACCTGTCGGCCGCCGCGCTCGACCACGCCCGGCACGCCGATCCGGCGGGACAGGCCCGGTACCGGCAACTCGACGCGGTGGAGAAGGCGGAGGTGCAGGCGCTGCACGCGGAACTCGGCGACGCCAACGTCTACATGCGGGGTGTCCTGCACCAGTGCGAGCCCGACGACCGCCAGCCGCTCGTCGACGGCCTCGCGACCCTGGTGGGCGAGCGCGGCCGGGTCCTCCTCGTCGAACTCGCCGAAGCCGCCCGCCCGCTGTTGCTGGGCCTGGCCCAGGGCGCCGACGGGCCGCCTCCCAAGCTCGCCCCCGTCTTCCGGCACGGCATCGCCCCCGGCGCGGTCGCCGACGACGCGGTTCCCGCATACCTCCGGGCGGCCGGGCTCACCGTCCTCGCCGAGGGCGAGGTGCCCCTCGTCACCACCGAGTACGCACCCGACGGCACCCGGGTGGAACTGCCCTCGAAGTGGCTGGTGGCGGGGCGAACGGCGTAACCGGAGGCGAGGACGCGGCACGGCTGCCCGGTGCCCGATCCGTCGGCGCGTACGGGAAGTGGGCGCCCGTGCTCACGGCCGGGGATTGGTGCGGTGCCACCGTGGGCGCGCGTCACTCCCACGGCGTCCGGCGACGGAGGCGCAGCGCGGGCACTGGCGCTGGACCCGGTCGGCCGCGCCGCCGGACTCCGGGAAGGTGTCCAGCCAGGTGACGTGCGGGAAACGGGCCAGCTGGGAGCGGCTGAGGGACAGACCGCAGACGGTCTGGTTCAGGCCCGGCTCCCAGGCATGTACCTCACCGGCGGGCAGACGACGGCCGTCCTCCTCGTCGGTCCACTGTCCGGACGCGGCGACGGCGTACCGTGTGGCGCGTGCCATGTCGTACCCGGGCCGCCGGTCAGCCGGCCGCGTTGTCGACGCGCAGCCGCACCTGTTCCTCCAGGCGCCGAAGGCTGGTGTCCAGGGCGTCCCGCACGGCTTCGCCGCCCGGATCGTGGCTGTCGTCGAGGAACGACAGGTGCACCGTCACCTCACTGGCTCCGCTGCCGATGCCGGCGACCTGGAGCCAGCCGGTATAGCTGCCCTGCTCCCGTGTGCCCCATTCGAGCCGCATCTGGTCACGCTGGGCGCGCAACAAGGCAGGGGTGTCCTCATCGGTGCGGTCCTCGTGCACGGTGACGGCGGGAAGATCCCCGGCGTGCACGTGCAGGTCCTGCGGGAGCCAGGTCTCCAGCTGGTCGACATGGGCGGCCTGGTCGAAGACGTGTTCGGGCTGTGCGGGCATCGTGCGCGAACGCTCGTACTCGGTCATCGCGGTACTGTCCTCGGCTCGGTGTCGTACAGCGGAACGCCCGGGCGGCAGTGCCCGGCGTTCCGGTCCATGGGCGCGGAGCCGCGTGGACGCGCCGGGTACCCAGCGGCTCGGGCCCTGAATCCGTCCCGCTGCCTCGTAGGGCGCCCGGCGGGCACGGAGTCGGACAACCGGCCGGAGACGATGCCTGTGGCTGCGCGACCACGCGCAGCCGACCGCGGCTCGGGCCGGGGCTCGCGTGTCAGAATGAAGGCGCCTGTTCCGTCCTGCCGTCATCGAGGTCGCTCCGTGTCCCAGCCCGCCGGTCGCGTGCCGCAGCGACGCAACGCACGGTCCAACCGGGCGCGCATCCTGGCCACCGCGCGCCAGGAGCTCGGGCGGAACCCCGACATCACCCTGGAGGAGCTGGCCCGCGCCTCCGGTGTCGTCCGGCGCACCCTTTTCGGGCACTTCCCCGGACGGGCGGCGCTCCTGGAGGCGCTGGCCGAGGAGGCCGCCGAGGCTCTCCGGGCCGCCGCGGCGGTCGGAGGGAGGACGACGGGGCGCTCGGAGCGGGCGCTCGCGCACTTCTCGCTGTCGATGTGGCCGGTGGGTGACCGTTACCGGATGCTCCTGGCGCTCGCCCGGCGGGACCTGGGTATGGAGCGCGTCGCGGAGATCCTGGAGCCCGCCCGTGTCAAGGTCGCGGCCATTCTGGAGCAGGGGCAGCGGGAGGGCGTCTTCCACTCCCATCTGCCGCCCGCGGTGCTGAGCGCGGGTCTGGAGGCGATGACGGTGGCCCTGCTGGAAGAGGTCAACACCGGGGCGCTGGAGGACGACGGCACGCGGGTGGCCGTCGCCACGCTCATCGCGGCCGGTGTGCCGGAGAAGCAGGCGCGCGTCGTGGTCGACGAGGTGGCCGCCACGGCCGCCGCGGAGGCTGCCGCCGACGACTGAGCCCGCGGCAGGCCGAGCCCGCGGCACGGCAACGGGAAGGCACGAATGGCACGAAGGGACGGTGCCGGGCGTCCCCTCCCGGCACCGTCCGGGGCCGTGCGCCGCTCAGGCACGGCCCGTCCTGAGAGGAGGCGGGAAACGCGTTCCCGCGTCCGGTCGGCGGCCGTGGGCCGCGTCCACCTCGTGGGCTCAGGAGGTGCCCACGGTCTCGGTCTCCTTCGAGGTGTCCACCGTTTCCCGCTGGTCCTCCTGGCGGTGCTCGCCGGTGTGCCTGCGGCCGGGCAGGACGGCGATGACGATCATGCTTCCGGCGGCCATGATGATGCCGCCGATGAGGCTGGTGTGGGCGATGGCGTGGGCGAAGGACTCGTGCACCGCTTCCACCAGGGCCTGGGCCTGCTGGGCGCCGCCGCCCGGAGTCCTCGCGACCTCCTCGGCGACCGCGAGGCCGCCGCCCACCGAGTCCTTGGCGGTGTCCATCGCGGAGGCCGGGAGGTGGCCGCCGACCAGGCCGGTCAGCTTGTCCTTGTAGGACGTGGCGAGGAGCGAGCCGAGGACGGCGATGCCGAGGGAGCCGCCGAGTTCCAGCGCGGTGTCGTTGGCGCCACCGCCGACGCCCAGCTCGGACTCGGGGAAGGAACCCATGATGGTGTCGGTGGCCGGGGACAGGCTGAGGCCGATCGCGAAGCCCAGCAGCACCATCGGCGCCAGGAAGTCCGTGTACGTCGAGCCCGTGCCGACCCGGGTGAGCAGGAAGACACCCGCCGTGCCGAGGACCATGCCGATGCCCACGACCGCCTTCACACCCAGCCTCGGCGCCAGCTTCGCGGTCACCGCGGCGCCGGCGAAGACGGCTCCGGCCAGCGGCAGCAGTCGTACGCCGGTCTCCAGGGCGTTGTAGCCGAGGACGAACTGCAGGAACTGGGTGGAGTAGTAGATCGAGCCGAAGGTGCCGAAGAAGAAGAACAGCACCGCGAGCATCGAGCCGCTGAAGGGACGCTCGGTGAACTTGCGCACGTTCAGCATGGGGTTGGGGTGGCGCAGTTCCCAGGCGACGAAGGCGAGCAGACCGACACCGGCGACGACGGCCGCGGTGATCGGGCCGGTGCCCCAGCCGAAGTGCGGGCCCTCGATGGTCGCGTAGACCAGGCAGCCGACCGAGACGATCGACAGCAGACCGCCGGCATAGTCGATCCGGCCCATGCCCGCGGCCTTGGACGGCGGCACCAGGAGCAGTGCGCCGACGACGCCGGCCACGGCGATGGGGACGTTCGTCAGGAAGGTGGAACCCCAGGCGTGGTCCTCAAGCAGCCACCCGGCGGCCAGGGGGCCGGCGGCGATGGCGAGGCCGGAGGTGGCGGACCACGCGGTGATGGCCTTGGCGCGCTCAGCCCTCGGGAACATCGCGACCAGCAGCGACAGTGTGGCCGGCATGACCACGGCGGCGCCGACGCCCATGATCGCGCGGGCGGTGATGACCAGGCCGGTCTCGTCGACCAGGCCGCCCATCACCGAGCCGCCCGCGAAGACCAGCAGGCCCACTATGAGGGCGCCGCGGCGGCTGTACTTGTCGCCGATCGCGCCCAGCACCAGCATCAGCGCCGCGTAGGGGACGGTGTAGCCGTCGATGACCCACTGCAGGTCACTGCTGGACAGGCCCAGGTCCTTCGTCATGTCCGGCGCCGCCACGATCAGTGACGTGTTCGCCATGACCACGATCAGCAGGCTCAGGCAGAGCACGAGCAGGGCCCACCAGCGCCGCGGATAGGGCTTTGTCATCTTCTCGACGGGTGTGTTCAGAAAGAGCGGCAACGGAAACTCCTCGGCTGAGGGTGATGCGGAGGCTTTGGGGGCAGGGGCGTCGGCCATGGGTCGGCGACGCACCGGGGCACTTAATTGCCCATCCGTGTGCAGGCTAGTTTATTGCCCGCTGGTGTGCAAATATTGGGGTTGCCCTCCCACCGCCGACCGGAGGCCCCGCCATGACCCCCGCACGCGTCGCAGGCCCGCAGGGCCGCACCCGGACCCGCCTCACCCGGGCCCGCATCCTCGAGGCGGCCAGGCGGGAACTCGGCCGTGACCCCGACAGCAGCCTCGGTGACATCGCCGAGGCGGCGGGCGTGGTGCGGCGTACCGTCTATGGGCACTTCGCCGGCCGGGCCGCGCTCGTGGAGGGGCTGGTGGAGGACGCCGAGCGGGCGTTGCGGGAGGTGCTGGCGGTCCCGGAGGTGCCAGGACCGGACGCCGTCACGGCCCTGGCGCGCTTCGTGCTCGCCGTGTGGCCCGTCGGTGACCGCTACCGCATGCTGCTCGGCCTCGCACCCCAGGACCTCGGCGCCGGGCGGGCCGACGAGGTCCTCGCCCCCGCGCGCGAGACGATGGCGGAGATCATCGCCCAGGGCCAGCGGCAGGGGGTCTTCCAGACCGGCGTTCCGCCCGGCCCGCTGAGCCGGGCGCTGGAGGGGTATCTGCTGGGGCTCCTGGAGTGCGTGAACGCCGGGACCTGGACGGACGACGGCACCCGCGCGGCGGCCGCCACGCTGGTCGCCGTTGGCGTGGATCGGGAGCTCGCCGCCGCGGAGGTGCGCGCGGCGGTTCGCCGGTAGTGCCGTGGTGTGTCGTGGTGTGTCGTCGTTGTGCTGCGCTGGCGCCCGCTTCACCGGCCGCGCGTCGCCTTCCGCCCGAGCCCGTCGTCCGTGTGGACGCGGATGGTCGGCGGATGGTCAGGAGGTCGGGGAGGGGGCGCCGGGCGACGTCGTGGACGTCGTCCGGCGGGACGCCCGGCATTGTCAGTGAGGCGCTCGTCATCGGCGCGGAGGAACTGAACGCGGCTACTGGATGCCGCTGTTCGTGGTCCCGGCGGCCGGGGTGACGCTGGACGACGGCCTGCGCGAGCGCATCCGTGATGCCATCCGCACCGGCGCCTCACCCCGCCACGTCCCCGACGAGATCATCGAAGTGCCGGGCATCCCGCACACCCGCACCGGCAAGAAGCTGGAGGGCCCCGTCAAGCGCATCCTCCAGGGCGGAACAGGTCGCCCATCCCGCGACGGTGGACGTGCCCGACCTCATCGGCCACTACGTCCGCATCGGCGCCGCACACCGGGAGCGTTCGGCATGACGACCGCGCAGACCACCCTCGCCGTCGCGCTGTCCCTGGTCTTCGCCGCGTAGGGCCTCGCGAAGATCGCCGCGGTGCCGTTCACGCGCCGGACGGCGGCGCATCTCGGCATGTCACCGGGCCGGCACCGCGTCATCGGCTCCCTGGAGGCGGCCGGTGCCGTCGGTCTCCTCCTCGGCCTGGCGTCAGCCCCGCTCGGGGTCGTCGCCGCGACCGGCCTGGCGCTGCTCACGGCCGGGGCGGCGGCCCACCCGCGCCACGGCGACCCGCCCCTGCGAGCCCTGCCCGCCGCCGTACTCGCCCTGCCGGCGATGGCCCGCGTCGGCGCGGCGGTCGCGGCCGGCTGACGTCCCGGGCCCCGGCCCCTTCCGCTTCGCCTCGTGGGAAGTTCTCCTGCCGGCGCGTAACGTGAGGCACCATGAAGATCCTCATCAGCGCCGACATGGAGGGCGCCACCGGCGTGACCTGGCCGGCCGATGTGCTGCCGGGGACACCGCAGTGGGAGCGGTGCCGGTCGATGTTCACCTCCGACGTGAACGCGGCGGTGCTCGGCTTCTTCGACGGCGGGGCGGACGAGGTGCTGATCAACGAGGCGCACTGGTCGATGCGCAACCTGCTCCTCGAGCGTCTCGACGAGCGGGCCGAGATGCTGACCGGACGTCACAAGTCCCTGTCCATGGTCGAGGGCGTGCAGCACGGGGACGTGGACGGCATCGCGTTCGTCGGCTACCACGCGGGCGCGGGCATGGAGGGCGTCCTCGCCCACACCTACCTCGCGAACCAGATCACCGGGGTGTGGATCAACGACGTACGCGCGAGCGAGGGGCTGCTGAACGCGCACGTCGTCGCCGAGTACGGCGTCCCGGTCGTCCTCGTCACCGGCGACGACGTGGCGTGCGAGGACGCCCTCGGCTACGCGCCCGAGGCACTCAAGGTCGCGGTCAAGGACCACGTGTCGCGGTACGCGGCCGTGTGCCGGACACCGGCCAGAACGGCCGCCGACATCCGCGCGGCGGCCAAGGAGGCGGCCCGGCTGGCGGTGCGTCACGACCCCGTCCACGGCGGGCCGTTCACCGTGGCGCTGGAGTTCGACGCCGAGCACCTGGCGATGGCGGCGACCGTCGTCCCGGGCGTGGACCGGATCGGGGAGCGGAAGGCCGCCTACACCAGCGCGACCATGTACGAGGGCATTCGCACGTTCAAGGCGGTCACCACGATCGTCTCGGCCGCCGTGGAGGAGCAGTATGGCTGACAACACGCGACGACAGGTCGACCAGCAGGCGCTCGACGAGGTCGTGCGGTTCACCTCCGACCTCATCCGCATCGACACCACCAACCGCGGCGGCGGGGACTGCCAGGAGCGCCCGGCCGCCGAGTACGCCGCCGGGCAACTGGCGGGTGCCGGTCTTGAGCCGACGCTGCTGGAGCGCACCAAGGGGCGCACGAACGTCGTCGCGCGTGTCGAGGGCACCGACCCGTCCGCCGGCGCGATGCTCGTCCACGGTCACCTGGACGTCGTGCCCGCCCGGGCGGAGGACTGGACCGTGCACCCGTTCTCCGGTGAGATCCGCGACGGCGTCGTCTGGGGCCGGGGCGCGGTCGACATGAAGAACATGGACGCGATGATCCTCGCCGTCGTGCGCGCCTGGACGCGCCTCGGGGTGCGGCCCCGGCGTGACATCGTGATCGCCTTCACCTCCGACGAGGAGGCCAGCGCCGAGGACGGCTCCGGGTTCCTCGCCGACCGGCACGCCCCGCTGTTCGAGGGGTGCACCGAAGGCATCAGCGAGTCCGGGGCGTTCACCTTCCACGACGGCGCGGGCCGGCAGATCTACCCCATCGCGGCGGGCGAGCGCGGCACCGGCTGGCTGAAGCTCACCGCGCGCGGCCGGGCGGGCCACGGCTCCAAGGTGAACAACGCCAACGCCGTCACCCGGCTGGCGGAGGCCATCGCGCGCATAGGCGCCCACGAGTGGCCCGTCCGGCTCACCCCGACCGTGCGCGCCTCCCTCACGGAGCTCGCCGCGCTGTACGGCATCGAGCCCGACCTCGGCGACGTCGACGGACTGCTCGACAAGCTCGGCCCGGCCGCCGCGTTCGTCGAGCCCACGGTCCGTAACAGCGCCAACCCGACCATGCTGAACGCCGGTTACAAGATCAACGTGATCCCGGGGGAGGCCGTCGCGTACGTGGACGGCCGGTATCTGCCCGGCGGCGAGGACGAGTTCCGCACCACCCTGGACGAGCTCACCGGGCCCGACGTGGAGTGGGAGTTCCACCACCGCGAGGTGGCCCTCCAGTCGCCCGTGGACTCGCCGACGTACGCGCGGATGCGGGCCGCCGTCGAGGAGTTCGCGCCCGAGGGCCACGTGGTGCCGTTCTGCATGTCGGGCGGCACGGACGCCAAGCAGTTCTCCCGGCTCGGCATCACCGGCTACGGCTTCACCCCGCTGAAGCTGCCGGAGGGCTACGACTACGGGGCGATGTTCCACGGTGTCGACGAGCGCGTACCGGTCGAGGCACTGCACTTCGGGGTAGAAGTCCTGGACCGCTTTCTGCGGACGGCCTAGGACCACACGACCGAAATGGGGGATCAGGTGCACACGCTGGCGTACGGTTCGTGGCCCTCGCCGATCGACGCGAGGCTCGCCGCCACGCACGACGGCCACGCCGAGTTCGTGGGCTTCGTCGGCGAGGAGGCCTGGTGGACCGAGCCGCGGCCCACCGAGGGCGGCCGGCGCACCCTCGTCAGACGCCGGGCCGAAGGCACCGAGGAGTCGGTGCTGCCCGCGCCGTGGAACGTGCGCAGCCGCGTCATCGAGTACGGCGGACAGCCCTGGGCCGGAACGGTACGGGACGGCGAGCCCCTGGTGGTGTTCGTGAACTTCGCCGACCAGCGGCTCTACCGGTACACGGCGGACGGCGAGCCGCAGCCCCTGACCCCGCTGTCCCCGGTGGGCGGCGGCCTGCGCTGGGTGGACCCCCTGCTCCGGCCCGACCGGGACGAGGTGTGGTGCGTCCTGGAGGAGTTCACCGGCGACGGCCCCACCGACGTACGGCGCGTCCTCGCCGCCGTACCCCTGGACGGCTCGGCGGCCCAGGACCAGGACGCCGTACGGGAACTGACCGACGCCCGCCACGGCTTCGTCACGGGCCCCCGCGTGTCACCCGACGGGCGGCGCGCGGCCTGGCTCGCCTGGGACCACCCGCGGATGCCCTGGGACGGCACGGAACTGGTCGTCGCCGACGTGACCGAGGACGGCGCGTTCCGGGAGCCGCGGACCGTGGCGGGCGGCCCGGAGGTGTCCATCGCCCAGGTGGACTGGGCCGCCGACGGCACCCTCGTGTACGCGGGCGACCGAACGGGCTGGTGGAACCTGTACGGAGTGGGGCAGGACGGCCGGGAGAGAGCCCTCTGCCCGCGGGACGAGGAGTTCGGCGGGCCGCTGTGGCAGATCGGGCTGCGCTGGTTCGCCCCGCTGGAGAACGGACTGATCGCGGTCGTGCACGGGCGCGGCGCCACCGTGCTCGGCATTCTCGACCCGGAGACCGGCGAGGTCGTCGACGCGGCCGGCCCCTGGACGGAGTTCGCACCGTCGCTCGCCGCGCACGGCAGCCGCGTCCTCGGCATCGGGGCGAGCCCCCGCAGCGCCTACGAGGTCGTCGAGCTGGACGCCGTCCCCCACGCTCGAACGAGCTCGCGCGGGGGCACCCCCATCGGCCACGCCCGGGTGATCGGTGCCGCGCACGACGACCCGGTGGACCCGGCGTACTACCCGGAACCGCAGATCCGCACCTTCCACGGACCCGCAGGACGCGAGATCCACGCGCACGTGTACCCGCCGCACCACCCGGACCACGTGGCACCCGGCGACGAACTGCCGCCCTACGTGGTGTGGGCCCACGGCGGCCCCACCAGCCGCGCCCCGCTGGTCCTGGACCTGGCGATCGCCTACTTCACCTCCCGCGGCATCGGCGTCGCCGAGGTCAACTACGGCGGGTCCACCGGGCACGGCCGGGCCTACCGCAACCGGCTGCGCGAGCAGTGGGGTGTCGTCGACGTCGAGGACTGCGCGGCCGTCGCCCTCGCGCTCGCCGACGAGGGCACCGCCGACCGCGCGCGGCTGGCCATCCGGGGCGGCAGCGCCGGCGGCTGGACCACGGCCGCGTCCCTCGCCACGACCGACGTCTACGCCTGCGGCACGATCCTGTACCCGATCCTCGACCTCACGGCCTGGGGCTCGGGGGAGACCCACGACTTCGAGTCGCAGTACCTGGAGACCCTGGTCGGCCCGCTCGCCGAGGTGCCCGCACGGTACGCGGAGCGCTCGCCCGCCGAGCACGCCGAGCGGGTCACCGCGCCGTTCCTCCTCCTGCAGGGGCTCGACGACGTGATCTGCCCGCCCGCGCAGTGCGAGCGGTTCCTGGCGAGGATGGAGGGACGGCGCGTGCCCCACGCGTACATCGCGTTCGAGGGCGAGGGGCACGGATTCCGGCGGGCCGACACCATGGTGCGCGTGCTGGAGTCGGAACTCTCCCTGTACGCACAGGTCTTCGGCCTGAACCCACCCGGAATCCCCACCCTGGAGCTCGCCAAGTGACACCACCGAACCCCCAGGCCCCCCTGGCCCCGCTGACCCGGCCCGCGCGCCTCGCCTCCGGAGCCCGCGTGGCGGTCGTCGCGCCCAGCGGACCGGTGCCCGAGGAGCGGTTGAGCACCGGGCTCGACCTCCTGCGCGGCTGGGACCTGGACCCCGTCGTGGCGCCCCATGTGCTCGACCGGCATGCCCGGTTCGACTACCTCGCGGGCACGGACGCCGACCGGGCCGCCGACCTCCAGGCCGCCTGGTGCGACCCGTCCGTGGACGCCGTGCTGTGCGCCCGCGGCGGCTACGGGGCGCAGCGCATGGTGGACCTGCTCGACTGGGACGCGATGCGGGCCGCGGGCCCCAAGGTGTTCGTCGGGTTCAGCGACATCACCGCGCTGCACGAGGCGTTCGCGACCCGCGCCGGGCTCGTCACGCTGCACGGGCCGATGACGGCGGGCGTCGACTTCCTCAAGAACGCACGGGCCCAGGAGCATCTGCGGGCCACGCTCTTCGAGCCGGAGACGGTACGGACCATCGCCCCCGCCGGCACGACCGCGCTGGTGCCCGGGCGGGCCCGGGGCGTCCTGCTCGGGGGCTGCCTCTGCCTGCTCGCCGCCGAACTGGGCGGCCGTCACGCCCGGCCCTCGGCACGCGGAGGGCTGCTCTGTCTGGAGGACGTCGGCGAGGAGACGTACCGCCTCGACCGCTACCTCACCCAGCTGCTGCGCGCGGGGTGGCTCGACGGCGTCAGCGGGATCCTCCTCGGCTCCTGGGCCGAGTGCGCTCCGTACGACGAGGTGCGCGCCCTGCTCACCGACCGGATCGCGGGGCTCGGAGTTCCGGTCGTGGAGGAGTTCGGGTTCGGGCACGGGGAGGGAGCACTGACGATCCCGTTCGGAGTGAGCGCCGAACTGGACGCGGACGCGGGCACCCTGACGCTGGACGAGCCGGCACTGGTGTGAGCCGCGAGCAGTCGCCGACGGGACCCTCCTTCACCGAATCTCCCTCAGGAAACGCACGAACCGGTGATTGACCCTTCCTCGCCGGTGTCACAACATGACTACCGACAGTTACTGACTGGTTGGTAGTCGCGTGTCCTCTGCGTGGAGGTCCTCGTGTCCCGTCGCCGCACTCGTGCGTCCAGAACCCGATCCCTGCTCACCCTCGTTCTCGGCACGGCGCTGACCGTTCCGCTCCTGACCGCGGCGCCCGCACCGACGGCCGGTCAGTACACCGTCACCCCGCTCAGGTTCACCGTCCAGGCAGGCGGCCGGACCTGCGCGATCGACGCCGACCTCTACCGCCCGGCGGGCGTGGACCGCGCCCACCGGGCGCCCGCCGTGCTCGCCACCAACGGCTTCGGAGGCAGCAAGTCGGACGGCTCGACCGACGCCATCGGCAAGGCGTTCGCGGCCCGGGGCTACGTCGGACTCGTCTACTCCGGCCTCGGCTTCGGCCGGTCAGGCTGTCTGATCTCCCTCGACGACCCGCGTGTCGACGGCGCGGCGGCCTCCCGGCTCGTCGACTTCCTGGCGGGCACGCGAGCCGCCGACGACGGTACGAAGGCCGACTTCGTCACCCGGGACGGCGAGAAAGACCCGAGGGTCGGCATGATCGGCGCGTCGTACGGCGGCGCCGTGCAACTGGCGACGGCCTCCGTCGACCACCGCGTCGACGCGCTCGTCCCGCTGATCACCTGGAACGACCTCGTCTACTCGCTCGACCCGAACAACGCGGCGGGTGCCGCCGCGGTGCCCGGAGCCTTCAAGTGGCAGTGGACCAACGGCTTCTACCTGATGGGAGAGGGCCAGCCGCTGCTCGCGCCGAACCTCGACCCGTCCCGCGTCAACTCCCTGCGCTGTCTGCACTTCGTGAGCCGGGCGTGCGAGACGATCCGGACGCTGAACTCGGGGAGCTACCCGGCGGACCGGACCAAGCGGCTCCTGGCGTACGCCCGCAGCGTGTCCCCCGTCTCCTACCTCGGCAAGGTCAGGGCGCCGACCCTTCTGGTCCAGGGCCAGGCGGACAGCCTGTTCAACCTCAACGAGGCGACGGCCACGTACCGGACGCTCACCGCGCAGGGCACCGAGGCCAGGATGATCTGGCAGTCGTGGGGCCACAGCGGCGGCGGAACCAACCCGGCGGCCGGCGAACTCGACCTGGCGCGGGGCAACCTGGAGACCAGTTACGTCGGCCGCCGCATCCTCGCCTGGTTCGACCGCCACCTGCTCCGCCGCCCCGTCGACACGGGACCGGCGTTCGCGTACCACCGGGACTGGATCACGGACCCGGGGCGCACGTACGCGACGGCCGCCCAGGTGCCCGCCCTCACCGAGACCCTGTACCTCTCCGGGGACGGCACCCTCGTCGACAGCCGCGAGAAGGTCACCCGGGGCAGCCGCTCCTACACCAACGGGCCGACGCCGACGAGCCATTCCGAGAGTTCCCTCGCCGGGCAGCTGGGCCTGCCCGATCCGGCGCCGTACGACACGCGGGGGACGTATCTCGCCTGGACGACGAGTCCCCTCACCGCACCGGTCGACGTCGTGGGCGCGCCACGGGCCACGCTCCGGGTGACCTCTCCGGATGCCGAGCGGGTGCAGGGCTCGGGGGACGCGGCGGACAGGCTCGTGCTGTTCGCGAAGCTGTACGACGTCGCGCCCGACGGCACGCAGACCCTCGTCCGCCGGCTGGTGGCACCCGTGCGCGTGCCGGACGTCACCAAGCGGTTCACCGTGTCGCTGCCGGGCATCGTGCACCGGTTCGAGGCGGGGCACCGGCTGCGGTTCGTGGTCGCGGCCAGTGACGACGCGTACATCGGCAACCGCGGCACCAAGCGGGTCACGGTCAGCAGCACACCTGAGGACACGGGGCTGCTGCGGCTGCCGGTCGTCCGCTGAACTCCGGCCCGGAGGCCCTCGCCGGGCTCTAGGCCGCCGGCTTCCGGGCCGAAGGTTTCCGGGCGGCGGACGGTGCGAGCACGGCGTACCGTGGCGGAGTGTCCGACACCGCTCCTTACCTCGCCGAAGGCCCCCGCGTGGGAATCCGGCACTTCACGTACGACGACGGCGCCGAGTTCACCGCCCGGGCGCGCGAGAGCAGGGACCTGCACCACCCGTGGCTGTACCCGCCGGTCACCTCCACCACCTACGCCGCCTACGCGGGGAAGCTGATCGAGGACCCGACGAGGGCCGGGTTCCTCGTCTGCGAGAAGGACGACGGGGCCATCGCGGGATACATCAACATCAACAACATCGTCGAGGGCGCGTTCCTGTGCGGGGCCCTCGGCTACGGTGCCTTCGCGCACGCCGCCGGGCGGGGGCTCATGACCGAGGGGCTGCGGCTCGTCGTCGAGTACGCCTTCACCACCATGGGCCTGCACCGGCTGGAGATCAACGCGCAGCCACGCAACGCCGCGTCCATCGCGCTCGCCAGGCGCTGCGGCTTCCGGCTGGAGGGGTTCTCGCCGGACTTCCTCTTCATCGACGGAGCGTGGCGGGACCACGAGCGGTGGGCCATCACCACCGAGATGGCCGCCAGGGAGCGTTAGGGGTCCTCACTCGGGGCCGCGGCGGTCCACGTACTCGTAGATGGAGCCGTCCGGGTGCATCGCGATCAGGTTGCGGCCCACGGGTGTCGCCACCGGGCCCGCCACGATGTGGGCGCCCGAGTCGGTGAGAACCTGGTGGGCCTCGTCGACGTCCTTGACGGCGATGGTGGCGGCGACCTTGCGGAGGACCTCCAACTCGGCCTCGGGGCCGCTCATCAGCAGGAAGCAGCCGACGGCGGCCACCTGGACGCCACCGCGCTCGAAACGCAGGGCTCGGCCGCCCGCGAGCCGTTCGTAGAAGGGGACCGTGGTCTCCAGGTCGTCGACGCAGATGCGCAGCGTGGCTCCCAGAATTTCCATGGGGCCGAGCCTAGTTGGGGCCGACAGAGCAGGAGATCGTTTTCCGTGGATCCTCAGGATCTCCCCGGAATCCACCGGGTGTGACGGGTGCCGTCACACCCGGAGTTAAGCGGGAAGGGCCACGGGTACCCGGTGGGCCATGAATCGCTTGGATCATCTCGAACATCTCGACAGGCACCTGGTCGACGAGCTGGCGCAGGTGGCCCGCGAGACCGTACGCGACGAACTGCGGGAGCAGACCCGCAAGCAGCGCCGTACGGCCATGCTGTACGCCGCGTCCGGCACCGTCGCCCTCTACGCGGGTGCCGCGCTCGCGCTCACCCTCGGACTGCTGCTCGCGCTGGGCCTGCCCGACTGGGCCGCCGCGCTGATCACGGCCGTGGTGCTGGGCGCCGTGGCCTACGCGCTGCGCGCCGCGGCGCGCCCGTCGGCGTCCCGCCCTGCCTCCGCGCACGACGCGGACGTCGTGGCCGGTACGTCCCGCGCGGCGGCCGCGGGCGGGGCGGGCCCGGGCGTTCCGCCGATGCCGTCCGTCGCCCCCGGCCAGGCCGGCGGCACGGGGACGGCGACGCCGCGCCCGGACGACGCCGGCCACGGCGCCCCGCACCAGCGGGAGCGCTGACCGGGGCGGCGGTCCTTCGACACGAACGCCACCACCGCTCGGGACCTCGGGACAGGGAACGGGAACGGGAACGTGCTGCGTCAACGGCGGCTGGTGCGGGGCGCCGTGGCCGGAGGCGGCGTGGGCCGGGCGACGGCCTGCGCCGCCTCCGCGCGGGGGAACCCGGGTCGCCCGGCTCGACCGGGGCCGCGCCCGGGCTCGCAGCGCGCCCTGGGCCAGTCGCGTTGGCGGTGCCGTGCGATCTGTCGGGCCAGGTCGCGCAGGGAGACGGCCTTCCGGGATCGGACCATGGACACCCGGGATCGGACCATGGACAGGGGATCGGACGGACAGGGGATCGGACCACGGTCAGGGTCAGGATCCGTGTGCGTACGACGATGCCGTGCCGGCGGTGGGGCGGCAGGCCGACCGCCGCGGGTGCCTGCGCGGGTGTCTGGCGTGCGGCCGTACTCGGCCCGGACGGCGAGGAGAGGGGAACACCGTCCGGGCCGAGAATCCGCGGTGACATCACCGGGCAGGACCCGGTCAGGGGTCAGGACGCGGCCTGCTGCAGCTGCGGCAGCACCTTCGTGCGGTAGAAGTCGAAGAACCCACGCTGGTCGGGGCCGATCTGGTTGACGTACACACGGTCGAAACCCGCCTCCGCGAAGGCGTTGAGGGCCGCGACGTGTTCGTCGACGTCGTCCCCGCACACCGTGTTCTCGCGCACCATCTCGTCGGTGACCAGCGGTGCCAGCTGCTCGAAGTGACGGGGCGTCGGCAGGATCTGGCCCATCTCGCCGGGCAGGAACTGGTTCGGCCACAGCTCGCGCACCGTGCGGACCGCCTCGTCGCGGTCCTGGCCGTAGCACAGCTTCATGCCGCCGCTGACGAGCTTGCCGCCTCCGCCGCTCTTGCGGAACTGCGACACCATCGGCTCGTCGGGCGCCATCGTGATGTAGCCGTCGCCGATCCGTCCCGCGAGCGCGGTGGCCTTGGGGCCGAAGCCGGAGATGTCGATCGGAATGGGCTCGTCGGGAACCGTGTAGAGGCGGGCGTTCTCCACCGTGTAGTGGGTGCCCTGGTGGTTGACCTCCTCGCCGGTGAACAGGCGCCGCATCACCTGGATCGACTCCTCCAGCATCTCCAGGCGCACGTGCGTGGGCGGCCACCGGTCGCCGAGGACGTGCTCGTTCAGGGCCTCCCCCGTCCCCACGCCGAGACGGAACCGGCCGCCCGTCTGCACCGCGCTGGTCGCCGCCGCATGGGCCACCACCGCCGGGTGCATCCTGACGGTCGGGCAGGTCACGGCCGTCTCGATCGGCAGCGACACGGCTTCGGAGAGCGCGCCGATCACGGACCACACGAACGGGCTCTGGCCCTGCGCGTCGTTCCACGGGTGGTAGTGGTCGGAGATCCACAGGCACTGGAACCCGGCCTGCTCGGCCATCCTCGCCTGCTCGATCAGATCCGCCGGACCGAACTCCTCGGTCGACAGGAAGTAGCCGTACTCGGGCATGGGAGGTACCTCCGGAACGGGGGCGGGTCGGGCAGCGGTACGGGTACCCGGGGGCCGGGGGAGAAACCCACCGGACGTTTGGGTGCCCTGCCCAGGGGGACGCGGAAGGCCCGTACGCGACCTCGCCGGAGGCGAACCGTGAGTCGACCCCGCATTGTGATCGTCGGTGCCGGCTTCGCCGGCTACCGGACGGCCCGCGAACTGTCGCGGCTGACCCGGAACAAGGCCGACATCACCCTGCTCAACCCGACCGACTACTTTCTGTACCTGCCCCTGCTGCCCCAGGTCGCCGCCGGAATCCTGGAGCCGCGCCGTGTCAGTGTCTCCCTCGCCGGCACCCTGCCGCACGTACGGCTGGTGCTCGGCGAGGCCGACGGCATCGACCTCGAGGCGCGCACCGTGCACTACACCGACCCGGAGGGCGACGGAGGCACGCTGGGCTACGACCGGCTCGTGCTCGCCGTCGGCAGCGTCAACAAGCTGCTGCCCATCCCGGGTGTCGCCGAGCACGCGCACGGATTCCGCGGGTTGCCCGAGGCGCTGTACCTGCGCGACCACGTGACCCGGCAGGTCGAACTCGCCGCCGCGTCCGAGGACCCGAAGAGCTGCGCGGCGCGCTGCACCTTCGTGGTCGTCGGCGCGGGGTACACGGGCACCGAGGTCGCGGCCCACGGGCAGCTGTACACCGACGCGCTGGTGCGCAAGCAGCCCCTGCGGGAGGGCATGCGGCCGCGCTGGATGCTGCTCGACATCGCGCCGCGCGTGCTGCCCGAACTGGACCAGCGGCTCTCCCGCACCGCCGACCGCGTACTGCGTGAGCGGGGCGTGGACGTGCGCACGGGGACGTCCGTGCAGGAGGCAACGCCCACCGGAGTGCGGCTCAGCGACGGGGAGTTCGTCGAGACGAACACCCTCGTGTGGTGCGTGGGCGTCCGGCCCGATCCGTTCGTCGAGGGCATCGGACAGCCCCTGGAACGCGGGCGGCTGCTCGTCGACCCGCACCTTCAGGTGCCGGGTCACCCCGAGGTGTTCGCCTGCGGCGACGCGGCCGCCGTGCCGGACCTGGAGAAGCCGGGCCAGTACACGCCGATGACGGCGCAGCACGCCTGGCGGCAGGGCAAGGTCGCCGCCCACAACGTCCTCGCCTCCTTCGGCAGGGGCGAACGGCGCGCCTACCGCCACCGCGACATGGGCTTCACCGTCGACCTCGGCGGCGTCAAGGCCGCGGCCAACCCCCTCGGCATCCCGCTGTCCGGCCCGATCGCCGGCGCCGTCACCCGCGGGTACCACCTCGCCGCCATGCCCGGCAACCGTGTCCGGGTCGCCGCCGACTGGCTGCTCGACGCCGTACTGCCGCGCCAGGGCGTCCAGTTGGGGCTCGTACGGTCCTGGTCGGTGCCCCTGGACACGGCATCGCCGGAGCTGGCGCGGGTGCCGGGAGAACCGAGGTCCGCGGGACGGGAACGGACCGGGGAGGCACCCGGGAAGCCCGGCGCGACCGGCCCGGCCGAGCCGCAGGAGGCACCCGGGAAGCCCGGGCCCACGGCAGTGCCCGGAGCGCCTCAGAAGCCGAGGACGGCCGAGGAGCGGGACAGCGCGAACCAGCCCGCGCCGGTGAAGTCGCCGGATCCCCGGCCGGCGGAGGCGTCCGGAACCGAGCCGGACAAGCCGGGGCCGGTGAAGAAGACGGACAGCGGACCGGCGCGGACCGCGGAGCAGGAAGGGACGGAGGAGGATTCATGAAGACCCGTCAGCTCACCGAGTACGCCCAGCAGTTGCGCGTCGACAGCGTCCGCGCGGCCGCCGCCGCGCACTCGGGCCACCCCACCTCCTCCATGTCGGCGGCCGATCTGATGGCCGTCCTGCTCGCCCGCCACCTCCGCTACGACTTCGAGCGCCCCCAGCACCCTGCCAACGACCGTTTCGTCCTCTCCAAGGGCCACGCCACCCCGCTGCTGTACGCCGCGTACAAGTCGGTCGGCGCCATCAGCGAGACCGAGCTGATGACCTACCGCAAGCTCGGCAGCCGGCTCGAAGGGCACCCGACCCCGCAGCGCCTGCCGTGGGTGGAGACCGCCACCGGCTCGCTCGGCCAGGGGCTGCCCGTCGGCGTCGGCCTCGCGCTGGCCGGCAAGCGGCTCGACCGCACGGGTTACCGCGTGTGGGTCCTGTGCGGTGACAGCGAACTCGCCGAGGGCTCCGTCTGGGAGGCCGCCGAGCACGCCGGGTACGAGCACCTCGACAACCTCGTCCTGATCGCCGACATCAACCGGCTCGGCCAGCGCGGACCCACCCGGCACGGGCACGACCTCGACGCGTACGCCCGCCGCTTCAAGGCCTTCGACTGGCACACCATCGAGGTCGACGGGCACGACGTGGACGCGGTCGACCGGGCGTACGGCGAGGCCCTGTCCACCAGCGGTCAGCCCACCGTGATCCTCGCCCGCACGCTCAAGGGCAAGGGCGTCGAGTCCGTTCAGGACCGCGAGGGGCTGCACGGCAAGCCGCTGCCGGAGGCCGACGAGGCCATCGCGGAGCTCGGTGGCGTCCGCGACCTGCACATCGAGGTCCAGCCGCCGCCCGCCGCCCGGATGTTGCACGCCGTGCGCACCGGCCACCTGGACCTGCCGCGCTTCGAGGTCGGCGAGGAGGTCGCGACGCGTGACGCCTACGGAAAGGCCCTCGCCGCCCTCGGAACGGCACGCGGCGACATCGTCGCCCTGGACGGCGAGGTCAGCGACTCCACGCGCTCGGAGTTCTTCGCCAAGGAACACCCCGACCGCTTCTTCGAGTGCTACATCGCCGAGCAGCAGATGGTCGCCACCGCGGTCGGGATGGCCGCACGCGGCTGGGTGCCGTACGCGTCCACGTTCGCCGCGTTCCTCACCCGCGCCCACGACTTCGTGCGCATGGCGTCGATCAGCGGTTCCGGGCTGAACCTCGTCGGCTCGCACGCGGGCGTCGCCATCGGCCAGGACGGGCCCTCGCAGATGGGCCTGGAGGACCTGGCGATGTTCCGCTCGCTGCACGGTTCGACCGTGCTGTACCCGTGCGACGCCAACCAGACGGCCAAGCTGACCGCCGCCATGGCGGGCCTGGAGGGCATCCGCTACCTGCGGACGTCGCGCGGGGCGGGCCCCGTGATCTACAGCCCGACCGAGGAGTTCCCCGTCGGCGGGAGCAAGGTGCTGAAGGCCAGTGACGACGACCGGCTCACGCTCGTCGCGGCCGGCGTCACCGTTCACGAGGCGCTCGCCGCGGCCGAGGTGCTGGAGGGCGAGGGCATCAGGGCGCGGGTCATCGACCTGTACTCGGTCAAGCCCGTCGACCGCCGCACCCTGCGCGAGGCCGCCGAACGCACCGGGTGCCTGGTGACCGTCGAGGACCACCGTGAGGAGGGCGGCATCGGCGACGCGGTGCTGGACGCGTTCCTGGACGGGCGCCCGGTGCCGCGCCTGGTCCGGCTCGCCGTACGGAACATGCCGGGCTCGGCCACGCCCGCCGAGCAGCTGCACGCCGCGGGCATCGACGCCGAGTCGATCGCGGCGTCGGCCCGGCTGCTGGTGGAGCACGCCGTAGTGCCCTGACCAGCCACGATCCGTGAGAAGGGAACCAGCCGCGATCCGCGGGAGGGAGGCCGGGATGGCCGGCGCGCGCACGGTGCGGGCGGGCCGCCGCACCCTGGAGATCCACCGGCCGGACAAGGTGCTCTTCCCCGGTGGCGGTGGCGGTGGCGGTGGCGGCGACGGCGACCGCGGTGACGCCAAGGAGTACACGAAGGGCGACCTCGTCGACTACTACCGGTCCGTCGCCCCCTTCCTGCTGCCCCACCTGCGCGGACGCCCCCTGATGCTGGAACGGCACCCCGACGGCGTCGACGGGCAGCGGTTCATGCAGAAGAACACTCCGGAGCACTACCCGGAGTGGATCAGGCGGATCGAGGTGCCCAAGGAGGGCGGCACCGTCTGCCACACGGTGTGCGACGACACGGCCACCCTCGTGTACCTCGCCGACCAGGCCTGCCTCACCCTGCACCGCTGGCTGTCCCGGGCCGGCGGCCTCGACCGGCCCGACCGCCTGGTCTTCGACCTCGACCCGGCCGAGGACGACTTCGGCCAGGTGCGGCGCGCGGCCCGGTGGGTCGGCGCCCTGCTCGACGACCTGGGACTGCCGGCCGGCCTGATGACCACGGGCTCGCGCGGACTGCACGTCGTGGTGCCGCTGGGCGGCCGCGACGACTTCGACGAGGTCCGTGCGTTCGCACGGGACGCCGCCGAGCTCCTCGCCCGCGACCACCCCGACGAGCTCACCACGGCCGCCCGGAAGAAGGACCGTGGCGACCGGCTGTACCTCGACGTACAGCGCAACGCGTACGCGCAGACCGCGGTCGCCCCCTTCACCGTGCGGGCCAGGCCTGGAGCGCCCGTGGCCACCCCGCTCGCCTGGGACCAGCTCGACGACCCGGGTCTCGACGCCCGCCGCTGGTCCGTGGCGGACGCCGTCGACCAGGCCCGTACCGACCCGTGGCGGGGACTGATGCGGCGCGGCCGGGCCCTGGGGCCCGCCCGGCGGAGGCTGGACCGCCTGCGCGGATGACGCCGTAGGGCGATGTGGAGGTTTGGTCAACGTTCGGGGGGCCACTCGGAGACAGAGGTGGCCATGGCGAACACATCGAACACATCCAACACGTCGAAACCACAGAGTTCACGGAAGTCACGGAGCTCTCAGACGGAGAGCGAGGAGAGCACGTCGTCGAACAAGCGGGAGAGCGACACGGCGGACCACCGGCCCGGCGCGATGGAGGTGCTGCGCAACGCGCGCGCCCAGTTCGCGGAGCTGACCGGCATGACGCCGGAGTCCGTGACGTCCTTCGAGCAGAGCGAGGACGGCTGGACGCTGGAGGTCGAGGTCCTGGAGCTGGAGCGGGTCCCGGACACGATGAGCCTGATCGCCGGTTACGAGGTCGAGCTCGACCGGGACGGGGAGCTGACCGGTTACCGGCGGGTCCGACGCTACGAACGCGGGCGGGCGGACTCACATCGGCGGGGCGGCCGATAGGCCGCCGTCCCGCACAGCAGCGCAAAGACACATCCGCGCATCCCGGGAGCGACAGTCCCAGGACAGGCAATCCCGAGACAGGCAATCCCGAGACAGACAAGGAGGAACGGTCGGCATGACCGTAGTACCGGCACAGCAGTCCGGTGGCGGAGGCGGTTCCAGCGGCCTCTACGACGTCCTGGAGCTCATTCTCGACAGGGGGCTGGTCATAGACGCCTTCATACGGGTCTCCCTCGTCGGTATCGAGATCCTCAAGATCGACGTCAGGGTCGTCGTCGCCAGCGTCGACACGTATCTGCGCTTCGCCGAGGCCTGCAACCGCCTCGACCTGGAGGCCGGGCCGCGCAAGAGCCCCGGCCTGCCGGAAATCGTCGGTGAGGTCACCGAGTCCGGAGCGCGTGGCAAGTCCAAGGGGGCGCTGTCCGGCGCCGCCGAGACGATCTCCGGCGCCTTCAAGCAGGCCCGGGAGGAGGGCCAGGCCGAACCGCGGCCGCGTGCCCGCAAGGCCACGAGCTCGCGCAAGAGGGAGGAGGAGCAGGAGTGAGCACCTATGTGTACGGCATCGCCGCGAGTTCGCACCCCGCACTCCCCGAGGGCATGGGCGGGGTCGGCGACCCGGCGCGTCCGGTGCGCGTGCTGAAGGAGGGCGGACTGGCGGCCATCGTCAGCGACGCCCCCGAGGGACTGCGCCCCAAGCGCAACGACCTGCTCGCCCACCAGAACGTGCTGAGCGAGGCGGGTGCGGGTGGCGCCGTACTGCCCATGCGGTTCGGCAGCGTCGCCCCGGACGACAGTGCCGTCACGGGGGTGCTGGCCGAGCGTGCCGAGCACTACCAGGAGCGGCTCCGGGCTCTGGACGGCAGGGTCGAGTACAACGTCAAGGCCAGCCACAACGAGGAAGCCGTGCTGCACCGGGTGATGTCGCAGAACCCGGACATCCGGGCTGCCGCCGAGGCCAACCGGCAGGCAGGCGGCGGGAGTTACGACCAGCGGCTGCAGCTCGGCGAGATGGTCGCGGCCGCGGTGCAGGGACTGGAGGCCGAGGACGCGGCCCAGGTGCAGCAGGCGCTGGAGCCGGCCGCCGAGGCGGTGAGCGCGGGCCCCGAGTCCACCGGCTGGCTCGCCAACGTGTCGTTCCTCGTGGACCGCGAGGCGGCCGACACCTTCCTCGCCGCCGTGGAGGAGGTCCGCAAGAGCAATCCGCACCTCGACGTGCGGGTGAACGGGCCGCTGCCGCCGTACAGCTTCGTGGAGCCGGGGCCGTCCGAGCCCGCGGAGGCGGAGACACACGTGTGAGATCGGGTGAGGTGCAGTCATGGGACTGATCAGCGAGGTACTGCTGCTGCCGTTCGCGCCGGTGCGCGGCAGCCTCTGGGCGGTGAGACAGGTGGTGGCCGAGGCCGAGCGTCAGTACTACGACCCGGCCGCCGTCCGCGCCGAACTCGCCCGGCTCGAGCAGCGGCTCGAGGCGGGCGAGATCGGTGAGGAGGAGTTCGACCGTCTGGAGGACGAACTCCTGGACCGGCTGGAGATCGCTGTGAGCAGGAGTACGGGAACGAGCGGGGGAACGACGAGCGAGGGGACGACAGGATGAACCGTGTGGGACTGGGCCTCGCTGTCGGGGCCGGATACGTTCTCGGACGGACGAAGAAGGCGAAGCTCGCGTTCGCTCTCGGCACCCTTGCCGCCGGCAAGAAGATGCACCTGAGCCCGCGGGCGCTCGCGGACATGGTGTCCCAGCAGCTGCAGAGCAACCCGCAGCTCAAGGAGATGGGCGACCAGATCCGCGAGGACATGCGCGGTGTCGGCAAGGCGGCCGGCGGCGCACTGTTCGAGCGGCAGATCGAAGGACTGGCCGGCCGGCTGCACGGACGGACCGCCGAGGTGCGCGACAAGCTCGCGGGAGTGACCCCGGACGTGCCCGGCGGCGAGGCCTCCGACACCTCCGACGAGGAACGGGACGAAGAGTCCGCCGAGGAGCCTCGGGGATCCGATGAGGAACAGGAGGAGGAGCCCGAGGAGGAGCCGTCGGCTCGGAAGGCTCCGGCGAAGAAGGCCGAGGCCGGACAGCCGGCGAAGAAGGCTCCGGGGAAGAAGGCAGCGGCCAGGAAGACGCCTGGGCGCAGGGCCCCCGAGAAGAAGGCGCCCGCCAAGAGGACGGCCGCCGCGAAGTCGGCTCCGCGCAAGGCCACGCGGGATGCGGGGCGTGAAGGGAGGCGGGGACGTTGACTGATGGATTTCGTCTGCCGGGTTCGGCCGGTGGCCGGGTGCGGGACGTCTGCGGCTGGGCGCGCAGTTCCCCGCGCCCCTTTCGGGGCGCCCCTTGGGCGCCGGGTGTTGACGCGGCAAGTCCGCGTGAAAGGAGGCGGGGGCGATGACTGACACTGTCGGTTCCGTGACGGGGCGGACCAAGGATGCTGCCGGCTCGGCCGCGGGCGGGGCGAAGGAGACTCCGTTCGGCGGGCTGGCCCACAGCCCCGCCGTCGACCATCTCAAGGCCGAGGCTCAGGAGTATCTGGCCGCGCAGGCCCAGCGTCTGCTCGTGGGCACCGGACGCAAGCTCGGTGAGGCGACCGCGAAGCTCACCGACATCGCCGACGGCAACAGCCCCGGTTTCGCCCGGCTCGCCCTCGACGGCGGCCGCAAGCTCGCCGAGGGCAAGGGGCCGCTGCGTTCCGCCCTGGAAGTCGGCGCGGGCCGGGCCAAGGAGAGCGTGACCGGAGCCCTGAAGAACCTGGGCGGCGGCAAGGGCGAAGGCAAGACCAAGGGCAAGGGCCGGTCGGGCCACAAGCCCACGGTGATCATGGAGTCCATCGACATCGGCGTGCCGCTGCGCACCGCCTACGACCAGTGGACCCAGTACCAGACCTTCAGCACCTTCGCCAAGGGCGTGAAGAGCGCGCAGCGCGACGACGACACGCACTCCGACTGGAACGCCAAGATCTGGTGGTCCAGCCGCAGCTGGAAGGCCACCACCCGCGAACAGGTGCCGGACGACCGGATCTCCTGGACGTCGGAGGGCGCGAAGGGCACCACGAAGGGCGTGGTCTCCTTCCACAGCCTCGGCGAGAACCTCACGCGGGTCCTGCTGGTGATCGAGTACTACCCCTCGGGGTTCTTCGAGAAGACCGGCAACATCTGGCGGGCCCAGGGCCGCCGGGTCCGGCTCGACCTCAAGAACTTCGCCCGCTTCATCACGCTGCGCGGCGAGGCGGAGGAGAGCTGGCGCGGCGAGATCCGCGACGCCGAGGTCGTCCGCAGCCACGAGGACGCCGTGGCGGCGGAGGAGTCCGAGGAGTCCGAGGAGTACGAAGAGGGTGAGGGCCGCGAGGAGCCCGAGGACTACGAAGAGGGCGAGGAGCCCGAGGAGCCCGAGGAGTACGAAGAGGGCGAGGAGTACGACGAGGGCGACGAGGAGGCTCCCGAGGCCGAGGCCGAGGGTGACGAGGAGGCTCCCGAAGGCGTCGCCGAGGAGGACTACGAGGAAGAAGAGGACGAGGACAGGGCCGCCGTGGGCGGGAGCAGGCGATGACGTTTCCCAGCCGGGCCCCGGAACCGTACGGCCAGGGCGGCAGCAGTGCCAACCTGGCCGACATACTCGAACGCGTGCTCGACAAGGGGCTCGTGATCGCGGGAGACATCCGCATCAACCTGCTGGACATCGAACTGCTCACCATCAAGCTGCGGCTCATCGTCGCCTCGGTCGACAAGGCGAAGGAGATGGGTATCGACTGGTGGGAGAGCGACCCGATGCTGAGCTCGAAGGCGCGCCGCGAGGAGCTCAATCGTGAGAACGCCGAGCTGCGCGCCCGGCTCGCGGCGATCGAGGAGGGACGCCTGGAGAGCGAGGCGTTGCCGGAGGGCCGTGGCCGCTCCCGGGCCGAACCGTCACTGGAGGAGGGCGAGCGGAGCCGCCCCCGGGAGGAGGAGTCCTGATGACCGGACTGCGGTACGTCTACGCCGTATGCCGCCCCTTCGGCGCCGCGCTCCAGTCCCAGCTGACCGGGGTCGCCGGCGCGCCGCCGAAGCTCCTGAGCCACCACGGCCTGATCGCCGTCGTCAGCGAGGTGCCCGAGCGCGACTTCGCCGAGGGGCCCCTGAAGGCGCACCTGGAGGACCTGGACTGGCTGACGGCCACGGCCCGGGCACACCAGGGGGTGATCGACGCGCTCACCGCGGTCACCACACCGCTGCCGCTCCGGCTCGGCACCGTGTTCCGGGACGACAGCGGCGTCCGCGTCATGATGGAGGCGGGCGAGGAAACCTTCCGGCGCACGCTGGACCGGCTGGAAGGACGGGTGGAGTGGGGCGTCAAGGTCTACCTCGACACGGATGCCGCCGAGGCCGACCGCCCGCCCGAGGAGGCCGCGAAAGCCGCGTCCGGGCGTGACTATCTGCGCCAGCGGCGCATGCGCAACAGGTCCCACGAGGAAATGTGGCAGAGGGCGGAGACATTTGCCCGTCGACTGCACGAGACCCTTTCCGAACGTGCCGAGGATTTCCGGTTGCACGCGCCCCAGAATCCCACGCTTTCCGGAGCCGCAGGCCGGAACGTACTGAATGCCGCCTATCTTGTCCCGCGTAAGAATTCCGAGGAATTCGTGGAAGCCGTGGACCGTACGAAGGACGACGCCCCCGGACTGCGTGTCGAGCTCACCGGGCCGTGGGCGGCCTACTCCTTCACCGAGGAGACGCAAGGGGCCGAGCGGCCCGGGGAGCGCGAGGAGGAGGACGCGTGACCGTCGTCGAACGCCGTGAGATCGCCCTCGTCGACCTGCTCGACCGACTGCTCGCGGGCGGGGTCGTCATCACCGGAGACCTCACCCTGCGCATCGCCGACGTCGACCTCGTCCGCGTCGACCTCAACGCGCTCATCAGCTCGGTGAACGAGCAGGTCCCCGCACCGTGGGGGGAGTTGGAGTGAAGTGACCACCGGCAGGAACCGCACCACCGGCAGGAACCGCACCACCGGCAGGAACCGCACCACCGGCAGGAACCGCCTCGACCTCGAACCCGACACGGTAGAGCGCGATCTTGTGAAACTCGTCCTGACCGTCGTCGAACTGCTCCGCCAGCTCATGGAGCGGCAGGCCATACGCCGCTTCGACACAGGGGAGTTGACGGAGGAGCAGGAGGAGCGCATCGGGCTCACCCTGATGCTGCTGGAGGACCGCATGGCCGAGCTGCGCGACCGCTACGGCCTGCGGCCCGAGGACCTGAACCTGGACCTCGGGCCGCTCGGACCACTGCTTCCCCGGGACTGACCCTCACCAGCGCCCGTCCCGGGGGACCCGTGTCGCCGGGGCCGGGGCCGCTACCAGCGGTACCAGCGGCCCCGGGTGCCGGCCGCGCTCGTACCGCGCACGAGGAACCCCAGCAGCCAGACCACGAGGACGGCGAGGGCGATCCACCAGAGCACCTTCACCGCGAATCCGGCACCGAAGAGAATCAGGGCCAAAAGCAGAACAAGCAGGATGGGAACCATTCTTGCACCTCCTGCCTTACGGGTGACCCGAATTCTCGGAATCAGACCTCACAGAGGCATTTCACTTTCGGCCACGATTTCACTTCCGGCACAGAATCTCCCCGTGCAGAACGGAGAACCAGCCGTCCTCCTGGCGTCCCCACGCACGCCAGGCCTCCGACACCGCCCCGAGTTCGTCGGGTGTCGCGTGGCCGCCCTGCGTGGCGCGCTCCGCGTACGCGGAGGCCAGGGTGCGGTCCGCCCACAGCCCGCTCCACCAGGCCCGCTCCTCGGCCGTGGCGAACGTCCAGGTGGCGGACGTGGCGGTGATGTCGGTGAGGCCCGCCCGCAGCGCCCAGGACCGCAGCCGCCGCCCCGCGTCCGGCTCGCCGCCGTTGGCGCGGGCGACCCGCCTGTACAGGTCCAGCCAGTCGTCCAGGCCGGGGGAGAGCGGGAACCAGGTCATCGCCGCGTAGTCGGAGTCCCGGACCGCGATGTGACCGCCCGGCTTCGTCACCCGGGCCATCTCGCGCAGCGCCCGCACCGGGTCGCCCACGTGCTGGAGCACCTGGTGGGCGTGGACGACGCAGAAGGTGTCGTCCGGGTAGTCCAGCGCGTGCACGTCCGCCACCGCGAAGTCGACGTTCGTGAGGCCCCGCGCGGTGGCCGTGTCCCGCGCCTGGTCCAGGATGCCCGGAGCGCGGTCCACGCCGGTGACGTGCCCGTCCGGGACCAGCTCGGCCAGGTCCGCGGTGATGGTGCCGGGGCCGCAGCCGATGTCCAGGACCTTCATGTGGGGCCGGAGCGAACCGAGGAGGTAGGCGGCGGAGTTGGCGGCCGTCCGCCAGGTGTGCGAGCGCAGCACCGACTCGTGGTGGCCGTGTGTGTAGACGGCGGTGTCCCGTGGCTTCGGCATTGACCGTTCCCCTCGTCGCGTCCGGGTCCCGCGGAGCGGTCGGGCTCCGCGGGACGGTACACGGCACGGTACGCCCACGTGTCGAATATTGAGACCTGCGTCTCGCTATATGGTCAGCCCGGCTTCATTCACAGGGCGCCGCGTCCCATGAGCGGGCGGTAGACCGTCAGCGCCTCCGGGAGCTTGCTCAGGGTCAGGTCGCCGGAGATCTCGGTGACTTCGCCGTCGTAGGCGAGGAGGGTGCCGGGGCTGATGCCCTCCACGTGGAGGCGGTCGACGCGGACCGCGGCGTGGCCGGGGGAGCGGGTCAGCGGGCCGGCCGCGGCGGCGGCGAGCAGGCGCAGGGCCGGGTGGCCGTCGCCGTGCACGACACGGACGTCGAGCAGCCCGTCGGCGAGGTCGTAGCGGCGGCCGGGGACCGGGCCCAGGCGGTGGTACGTGCCGTTCCCGGCGAACAGCAGCCACAGCGGGCGCGTCCGTTCCTGGAGGCGGGCCTGCAGGGGGTGGTGGTCCGCGCGCAGGACGCGGGCCGCGCCGAGCACGCCGGCCGGCCAGCCGCCGATGAGGCGCGACCAGCGCTCGCGTTCGCGGACCAGCTCCGGATACACGCCCAGGCTGCACGTGTTGAGGAACACGCCCTCGGTGTCACCGGAGGAGAACCGCCCCACGTCCACCCGGACCGCGTCCCCGTCGCGCAGGGCCCGGGCGAGGTCCCGCGCGTCCTCGACGCCGAGGTCCTGGGCGAAGTGGTTGAGGGTGCCGCCGGGAAGGACGGCGAGGGGGAGACCGTGCCGCAGGGCCACCTCCGCCGCCGCGTTCACCGTGCCGTCGCCGCCGCACACGCCGAGCACCCGGGCGTGAGTGGCCGCCTTCTCCAACTCGGTCCGTACGTCGCCCGGTGCACACTCCACGACCTCGGCGCGGGGCAGGGCGGACTGCAGCGCGCGCACGCGGTCCGAGGTCGCGGCGCCCCCGTTGGCGACGACGACCAGCCCGTCGCCGTCGGGGAGCAGGGGAGCCTCCGCGCGCGGGCGGCCGGGCGGCGGGAGCAGGTCCCGGGTCGGCACGAGTCCCCGAACGGCGTAGGCGGCGCCGACACCAAGGGTGGCGCCCACCAGGACGTCGCTCGGGAAGTGGACGCCCGTGTAGACGCGGGACAGCGCGACCGCGGCGGCCACCGGTGCGACGGCCGCACCCCAGCCGCGGGACTCCAGGGCGACGCCCGTCGCGAAGGCCGCCGCGGAGGCCGAATGCCCCGACGGGAACGACGTGGTGATCGGCTGTCGCTTGAGCTGCCGGACCATCGGAACGTTGTCGAGGAGCGGACGCGGACGGCGGACCGAGCGCTTGCCGAGGGTGTTGATGGCCGCCGAGGCGAGGGCGAGCGACGCCACGCCCCGGGCGGCCGCCCGGCGGGCCCTCGGGCTCCGCGTCGCGGCGAGGGCCGCCGCCGTGGCGAACCACAGCACGCCGTGGTTCGCGGCACGGCTCAGCCGGGGCAGCACCGGGTCGGCGCCCGGCCAGTGACGGGCCGCCACCGCTTCGAACAGGCGGCTGTCCGCGGCCAGGAAACGGTCCCGGAGGATGTGGTGACCCGGGGGGCGGGCCGTGAGATCGACATCTGGGCTCATGGGGCACGGGTACCCCAGGGCAGCCACTTCCTGTCAAGTCGCCGGGCGCCCGGGGCGAGGTCGGGCACCGCTCGAAAAGTGTTTGCCCGGCGGCCCGTGCGCCCCGGAGAATGCCCGCTCATGGGACACCTGGAAGCCGCGCACCTGGAGTACGACCTCCCCGACGGGAGGACGCTGCTCGGCGACGTGTCGTTCCGGGTGGGCGAAGGAGCCGTCGTCGCCCTCGTCGGGCCCAACGGAGCGGGGAAGACCACGCTGCTGCGGCTGCTCTCGGGCGAGCTGAAGCCGCACGGCGGGAGCGTGACGGTGAGCGGCGGGCTGGGGGTGATGCGGCAGTTCGTGGGGTCCGTGCGGGACGAGACGACCGTGCGCGACCTGCTGGTGTCCGTGGCGCCGCCGCGCATCCGGCAGGCGGCCGAGGCCGTCGACGCCGCCGAGCACGCCATCATGACCGTGGACGACGAGGCGGCCCAGCTCAGGTACGCGCAGGCCCTCGCCGACTGGGCCGAGGCGCGCGGGTACGAGGCGGAGACGCTCTGGGACATCTGCACCACGGCCGCGCTCGGAGTGCCGTACGAGAAAGCGCAGTGGCGGCAGGTGCGCACCCTGTCCGGCGGTGAGCAGAAGCGGCTCGTGCTGGAGGCCCTGCTGCGCGGCACCGACGAGGTGCTGCTCCTCGACGAGCCCGACAACTATCTCGACGTCCCCGGCAAGCGCTGGCTGGAGGAGCGGCTGCGGGAGACCCGCAAGACCGTGCTCTTCGTCTCGCACGACCGGGAGCTGCTGGCGCGTGCCGCCGAGAAGATCGTGAGCGTGGAACCGGGCCCCGCGGGCGCGGACGCGTGGGTGCACGGCGGCGGCTTCGCCACGTACCACGAGGCACGGCGGCAGCGTTTCGAGCGGTTCGAGGAGCTCAGGCGCCGCTGGGACGAGAAGCACGCCCAGCTGAAGAAGCTCGTGCTGAACCTGCGTCAGGCCGCCGCAGTGAGCCACGAGATGGCCTCCCGGTACGCGGCCGCCCAGACCCGGCTGCGCAAGTTCGAGGAGGCGGGACCGCCGCCCGAGCCGCCGCGCGAGCAGGACATCAAAATGCGGCTCAGGGGAGGCCGCACCGGCCTGCGGGCGGTCACCTGTGAGGGACTCGAGCTCACCGGGCTGATGAAACCCTTCGACCTGGAGGTCTTCTACGGCGAGCGCGTCGCGGTCCTGGGCTCCAACGGCTCCGGGAAGTCGCACTTCCTGCGCCTGCTCGCGGGCGACGACGTGGCGCACACGGGACAGTGGAAGCTGGGGGCCAGGGTCGTACCCGGCCACTTCGCCCAGACCCACGCCCACCCGGAGCTGGAGGGCCGCACGCTCCTCGACATCCTGTGGAAGGAGCACGCCCAGGACCGTGGCGCCGCCATGTCCCGGCTGCGCCGCTACGAGCTGACGGGCCAGGCCGAGCAGCGTTTCGACCGGCTCTCCGGCGGCCAGCAGGCCCGCTTCCAGATCCTGCTCCTGGAACTGGAGGGCGTCACGGCGCTGCTGCTGGACGAGCCCACGGACAACCTGGACCTGGAGTCCGCGGAGGCGCTCCAGGAGGGTCTGGAGACGTTCGAGGGCACGGTCCTCGCGGTCACCCACGACCGCTGGTTCGCCCGATCGTTCGATCGCTTTCTCGTCTTCGGTTCCGACGGCCGTGTACGCGAGACGCCGGAGCCGGTGTGGGACGAGCGGAGGGTGGAGCGCGCACGATGAGCCGCCGGCGACGGCACCGACGGCAGAAGTAAGCCCCCTGACCGCGTCAGGGGGCACTTCCAACGGTTACTTCAGCTACGTCAGCGGGTGCGTCCCGCGGTGGCGTCGATCGTCACTTCCAGCGCAACAGCGCCCCCAGTCCGCCCACGGGCACCTCGTCCGCCGTGGCCGCCCTCACCGAGAGCGCCGGCGCGTCCGTCGCGACCGCCGAACGCAGCAGGGCGTCGTCCGCGCGGGCCGCCCACGAGTTCTGCTCGCCCAGCGTCTTCAGTTCCGTGCGCCGCACCGCCAGCTGGTCCGGGTCCTCACCGATCCACACCTCTCGGTGCGCGTCGGACCCGTCCGGGCGGACCAGCAGCTCGTCGATACGGTGCTCACGGGCCGCCTCCACGAGTGCGGGCACGCCCTCGACGGCGGCCGTGCGCCCCTCGGCGTCCGGGGACCGCCCCGCCAGGAACCGCTCCAGCTCCTCCGCGGCCCGCCGGTGCACGTGCTCGGCACGCGCCCGCTCCACGTCCTCGTCCAGCAGCCGGCTGCCGGCGCCGTGCCGGGCCTCCACCACGCGGTCCTGCAGCCGCTGGGGCAGCCGCTCCCGCACCGAGCGCCGCTCGCGCTCCTCACCGACGAGGACCAGCAGGTCGGCCCTGGTCTCCTCCTGGCACACGGCGAGCGCGTCGGCGATCTCCGCCGCGTTGTGCTCCCACGTGTTCTCCACCCGCAGCTGGAAGTGCCGCTCCGACCAGTCGGACGAGCTCGTACGGTGCACGGGCCACTGCCGCCCGGCCACCGCGCCGGCGTCCTGGCTGCCCCGCGAGCCGCGCAGCTCGAAGTCCGCGCCCCGGCGGTCCACGTACGCCACCACGCACACCGGGTCCTCCCCGGCCAGCTCCAGCAGCGGGGTGGCACGCGGCAGCGGCGCCCAGTGGGCCGACGTACCCGGCGGCGCGTACGCGAGCGGCGGATCGAGCACCACCTCGCCGGACCGGGCGAAGAAGGCCCTGCCGTGCGGCTCGGAGGCGTGGCGCAGCTCGTCCACCGCCTGGTGGACAGCCGCGCAGGTCGGCTCGTCGGCCCCCTGGGCGGCGAGCTCCCGGGAGACCGCCTGGGCCACCAGGGAGCGCTCGTGAGCAGTGGACTCCGTGTGCGAGGACGTGTCGACGTACACGGAGGCCCAGGGCCCCGGATGTTCGTAGAGTGGATGCAGAAAGGCGAGATCCATGGCTCCCTCCCGGATGCCGCTCGGGTAATGCTTGCCGGGCGGGTACCCGGACGGCACCGATGGACACGACGAGTGGGGTACCACCATGAACGGAGTCGACCCGGGCCGGCTGGACGACCAGCAGCTGATGAAGGAGCTGGAGACGATCCACCGCACACGCCATGACACGCTGCTGTACGGATCGAACGACGCGCTGCGCGCCCACAACGTGCGCATGGCGCAACTGGAGGGCGAGTACCTGCGCCGCAACCCCCGCCGCCCGGTGGCAGCCGGCCGTACGCGCGAGGGTGCGCGGTGCCGGGGACTCGCTGAGTCATGACCCGCAGAGCGGACGCGAACCCGCTGCTCACCCGGCTGGGGGAGGCCCACGGCCTGTTCGGTGCCCGCGTCCACGCCGTCCGCGACGACCAGTGGGAGGCGGGCACGCCCTGCACCGAGTGGACGGTGCGCGACCTGGTCAACCATCTCGTCTCCGAGCAGCTGTGGGTGCCGCCGCTGGTCCGGGACGGCTGCATGATCGAGGAGGTCGGCGACACCTTCGACGGCGACATGCTCGGCTCCGACCCGGCAGCCTCCTGGGACACGGCGGCCCGCGCCGCCCGTGACGCGTTCACCGCGCCGGGGGCGCTCTACCGCACGGTCCACCTGTCGTACGGCGACACCACGGCCGCGAACTACTGCGCGCAGATGGTCGCCGATCTCGTCGTCCACAGCTGGGATCTGTCGCGTGCGATCGGGGCGGAGGAGGCGCTGCCGGACAGTCTGCTTCGATTCGCTGTGCGTGAAGTGACGCCTTACGCGGCTGAGTTGGCGAAGAGTGGGTTGTTCGCGGAGCCGGTGGAGCCGCCTCCGGGGGCGGATGTGCAGACCAAGTTGCTGTGTTTGCTCGGGCGGCGGCCCTAGAGAGCTCGGGACTTGCTGTTGTTGCGGGGCTGCGGGTCGTTCGTGGTTGCTCGCGCCCACGCGGCGGAGCCGCATATGAAACACAGCCCCGCGCCCCTGACCGACGGCGGTGCCGCGCCCCCCAACGGGGCGCGGCACCGCCGTCGGCCGGGTTTTCAGCCGCGCACCTGTGGCCTGTCCCAGTGGCGGTGTGCTCCCATCGCCTCCACGAACGACCGCAGGAACTCCTCGCTGGGCGTGCCCGGGGCCGTGTCCGTGACCACGCCGCGGTCGGCGACCACGTGGTGGAACTCGGAGGACAGCCGCAGCCCCTCGGCCCCCAGCGCCGAGACCAGGCCGACGCCCGAGCCGAGGGCCCCGACCGGCTTCCCGTGCCGGTAGGCGCCGCGGACGAACCGCATGACGTCCGGGTCGCCCGCGTGGGCCGGGGTGCCCGTGGGGCCGCCGGGCAGCAGTACCGCGTCGTACAGCACCGACGCCACGGTCGGCAGCGCCCGGTCCACGGCGTAGCTCTCGCCGTCCGAGCCGAGAACGGTTCCGTCCTCGGCGGCGATCGCCTCCACGATCGCTCCCTCGGCGGCCAGGGCGTCGCGCGTGGTGGTGACCTGCTCGGCGTCCACGCCGTCGCAGACGAGTACCGCGACCTGCCGGGTCCGGATCGAGCCGCCGCCGCGCAGCGACTCCAGGCTCAGGGCGGGGGAGACCAGCTTGTGGGCCACCGACTCGTTCCGCTCCGGCGCGGGCACCCCGATGCCCTGCGCCACCTGCGTGGCCAGCTCCGGGTCGACCTTGTTCAGTTCCTCCACCGTGCGGGCACGGACCGTCCGCGCGCCGACCTTGCCGAGTTCGAAGCGGAAGGCCTCCACGATGTGCTGCTTCTCCCAGTCGGCCATGCTGTTCCAGAACATCGCGGCCTGGCTGTGGTGGTCCTTGAAGCTGTCGCTGCGGCGCCGGATCTTGGCGCCGTCCACGCGTTCCGCGAGGTGCGTGTACGCGCTGCCGCCGGCGCCCGCGTGGGCGGGGCAGCCGCCGCCGAGGGAGTTCGGGAAGTAGTTCGTGCCCGAGTGGATCCTGCTCTGGTGGTAGCCGTCACGCTGGTTGTTGCGCACGGGGGCTACCGGGCGGTTCACCGGCAGCTGGGAGAAGTTGGGGCCGCCGAGCCGGATCAGCTGCGTGTCCAGGTAGGAGAAGTTGCGGGCCTGGAGCAGCGGGTCGTTGGTGAAGTCGATGCCCGGGACGACGTTGGCCGTGTGGAACGCGACCTGCTCGGTCTCGGCGAAGAAGTTCTCCGGGTTGCGGTCCAGCACCATCCGGCCGATCGGCCGCACCGGCACCTGCTCCTCCGGGATGATCTTCGTGGCGTCGAGCAGGTCGAAGTCGAACGCGAACTCGTCCTCCTCCGGCACGAGTTGGACGCCCAGCTCCCACTCCGGGTACTCGCCCGCCTCGATCGCGTCCCACAGGTCCCGCCGGTTGAAGTCAGGGTCCCGGCCCTGGCACTCCTGCGCCTCGTCCCACACCAGCGAGTGCACGCCCAGCTTCGGCTTCCAGTGGAACTTCACGAACGTGCCCTTCCCGTCCGCGTTCACGAACCGGAAGGTGTGCACGCCGAAACCCTGCATCATGCGGTAGCTGCGCGGGATCGCCCGGTCCGACATCAGCCACATGATCGCGTGCAGCGTCTCCGGCTGCAGCGACACGAAGTCCCACAGGGAGTCGTGCGCGGACGCCCCGGTCGGGATGTCGTTGTGCGGTTCGGGCTTCACCGCGTGCACGAAGTCGGGGAACTTGATGCCGTCCTGGATGAAGAAGACGGGGAAGTTGTTCCCGACGAGGTCGTAGTTGCCCTCCGACGTATAGAACTTGGTCGCGAAGCCCCGCACGTCCCGCACGGTGTCCGCCGAGCCCTTCGGGCCCTGCACCGTCGAGAACCGCACGAACACCGGCGTCCGCACCGACGGGTCCTGGAGGAAGGCGGCACGCGTGAACTCCGCGCAGGACTCGTACGGTTCGAAATAGCCGTACGCGCCCGCGCCCCGCGCGTGCACCACCCGCTCGGGGATCCGCTCGTGGTCGAAATGGGTGAGCTTCTCCCGGAAGTGGAAGTCCTCCATCAGCGTGGGCCCGCGCTCGCCGGCGGCCAGCGAGTCGTCGGTGTGGTCGACCTCCACGCCCTGGTCGGTGGTGAGCGGCCCGCCGGCGGGGTCGTCCGCCTGGGAGGCCTGGCGCTGCTGCTGCTTCCGGTCGGAGGAGAACGTCATCAGGCGGCCCCCTCGGAGAACACCTGCAGGAACGCGTCGCAGAACGCCTTCAGGTCGGCCGGCTTGCGACTGGTGACCAGCTTGTTGGTGCCGTTGTCGTCGATCTTGACCTCTTCGTCCACCCAGGTGCCGCCGGCGTTGCGGATGTCGGTCTGCAGGCTCGGCCAGGACGTGAGCGTGCGGCCCCGTACGACGTCCGCCTCGACCAGCGTCCACGGGGCGTGGCAGATCGCCGCGACCGGAAGGCCCCGTTCGAAGAAGTCCCGGACGAACGACACGGCCTTCGGGTCCATGCGGAGGAAGTCCGGGTTGGCCACGCCGCCCGGCAGGACCAGCCCGCCGAAGGAGTCCGCGGAGGCCTCGCCCACGATCTCGTCCACCGGGAACGTGTCCGCCTTGTCGAGGTGGTCGAAGGCCTGGATCTCGCCGGACTTCGTCGACACCAGCACGGGCTCGTGGCCGGCGTCCTTCGCGGCCTGCCACGGATCGGTGAGCTCGATCTGCTCGACGCCCTGGGGTGCGGTCAGAAATGCGATACGCATGATGTCTCAGTGTCCTTTCGTGGCATGCGGTGCTTGCCCGGCACGCCAGTTCGCTTCGTCTGCCGTGCGCTTCCTGTTCCGGCGGCCCGCGCGCACGCAGCGCAGCAGCTCCTCGCCGTACGGCAGCAGGACGCACGTGCCGATCGCCGCCGCGATGCCCGTGAGATAGCCCCGCGAGAGCGGCTTGCGGCGCGGTACGAGCCGCCACGCGTCCGGATCCGAACGGCCCCCGCGCAGCAGTGACTTCACCTGGTCGGAGTGCAGGCACATCAGCGAGGCGAGCGCCGCGAAGGGCAGCGACTCCAGGAAGCTGTGGATGTGCTGCTCGATCGGCTTGACCTCGCGGTCGCTCTTGACGGCGGTCCGCACGTCCCACAGCGCGGTCGCCTCGTGCACGGCCGCACCGCCCAGCTGCACGGACAGCAGCAGCGGGTTGACCTCGTAGCGCAGGGTCAGCGCGATGGGGAGGCCGACCTCGGCCATCATCAGGGAGTGGATGAGGGACTCCTTCGTCCCGGCCGTTTCCTCGATGCGGGTGCGCCGGTGCATCACCCAGTCGGCCACGCCCGGCACGAACCAGGACGGCAGCAGGCCGTACAGGAGGTAGCGGGTCGTCGCGTCGCCGACGTCGACGGTCGCGCTCGACGCGCTGATCCCCGCTGCCAGGTCGCGGGTCATTCGGCCACCACCCTCAGCGTGCGCAGGGACTGGTCCGAGGCGTCCGGCACGAACATGCCGTGCTCCACCCCGGACGACAGGTACTCCCTGACCTCCTGGTTGATCCGCTCGCCGGGGCAGATCACCGGCACCCCGGGCGGATAGGGGCTCGCGGGTTCGGCGGCGACGCGGCCCACCGCCCGCTCGACGGGCACGTCCTCCGCGGGCCCGAAGAAGGCGTCGCGGGGCAGCATCACCTGCTCCAGCTCCAGCCCCTCCGGGGCCGGCAGCCGCACCGGCACGGGCGGTGGCAGCGTGTCGCGCTGCTTCACGAGTTCCGTCAGGGCCTCCAGCAGGACCACGCAGGTCTCCTCCGTGTCGGCGTGGGTCAGTTGGGCGACGACGCGGCGGTGGTCGGCGAGTCCGACGTCCACCTGGCGGTGCTGCCGCAGCCAGTCCGCGGCCGCGTAGCCGCTCGTGCCCAGGCCCGAGACGTCGATCACCACCATCAGCGGGTCGTACGCGAACGCCCGCTCGTGCCCGACGAGTTCGTCGGCCTCAAGGGGGACGAGCCCGGAGAGCGAGGCGATCTCCTCGCGCACGCGGCCCGCCAGCTTCAGGGTGTCCTCCAGCAGGTCACGGCCGTGCTCGACCATCTGGCGCCGCCAGCCGTCGAGCGCCGCCCACATCAGCACCGACGGACTGGTCGTGTTGAGCAGGTCGCCGCGCAGCCGCAGCACCGCCGGATCGACCAGGCCGCCCCGCAGATGGAACACCGAGCCCTGCTCCAGGCCCGCGCCCATCTTGTGCACGGACGTCACGCACAGGTCCGCGCCCGCGTCCATGGCCCAGCTCGGCAGGTCCTCGTGGAACGGCAGGTGGGCGCCCCAGGCCTCGTCCACGATCAGGGGGCGGTCCCGCTCGTGGCACACATCGGCGATCGCGCCGATGTCGGCGCACGTACCGTACGCCGTCGGCGTGACCAGCAGCATGCCCTTGGCGTCGGGCGCCCTCCGATACGCCTCCTCGACCTGCTCGGGGCCCGGCGGATGCGACAGATGGTGCCCGGCGTCCCAGCGCGGGCGCACCCACACCGGGTCGATCCCGGCGAGGATCACGCCCGCGATCACGGACTTGTGGGCGTTGCGCGTGATCAGCAGCTTCTCGCCGGGGCCCGCGACCGCCAGCATCGCCGCCTTCACCGACAGCGAGCTGCCGCACGTGGAGAAGTACGCCCGGTCCGCGTCCACGGCGTCGGCCATCAGCTTCTCGGCCTGCTCCAGATAGCCTCCCGACATCCGCCGGTCGTCCAGTCCGTTGAGCGCCAGCACGTCGGAGGCGAACACGTCCCGGCCGAGGGTCAGGGCGACCCGCCCGTCGACACCGGAGCCACCCTTGTGACCGGGGGGCGAGAAGGCGTACCGCCCGGAGCGGTGATGCCGCTCGAGCGCTTCCAGGACGGGGGCGCGTGAGTGATCGGGGGCGGAACCGGTGCCGTCGTCCGAGGTGTCCCCGGCGTCCGGGGCTTCCGGGACGTGTCGGTCCTCCGGAGTCGGCGGGGCGTCCGCCGCCCGTCGGGTCCGCCGTGTCTCCCCCGAGGGGGGCTGGGGCCGGTTCATGTCCGTCCCACCCCGCTCACGCGGGGGTCGTGCCCGGCCAGCTGTCCGGCATGGCACGACTGATGTCGGCGAGGGCCGACTCCGGGTCCTGCGCCGCCGCGAGGTCCCCGAGGCTCACCATCCCCACGGCGTGCCCGTTCTCGACGACCGGGAGCCGCCGTACGGCGTGGTCGCGCATCAGCTCCACCGCCACCGACACGGCGTCGTCGGGGCCGATCATGACCGGGTCGGGCGTGCAGACGGCCTGGGCGCTCACCGTGAGCGGGTCGGCGCCGTCGGCCACGGCACGCAGCGTGATGTCGCGATCGGTGAGGACTCCGACGACCTCCTGGTCGGTGGCCACGAGGACGTCTCCGATGTCCTGCGCCCGCATCAGCTGCGCGGCTTCCACGAGCGAGGCGTCCGGGCGGACCGCGACGACGCCGGGGGTCATGACCTCCCTGACGAAATCAGCCATGGTGTGGTCCTTTCATACGTTCCCCGGGCTGTCGGGGTACGGGGCGGCACGTCGGCGTGACGAGGCCGCGGTACCCCCCAGGGGAGTGCCTATGCGTCCTGGTCGTGTGCGGGGTCCGGGCTTTCCTCAGCGCCGCTCCCCGCCGCCTTCTCCGGCCCGTACGACCGCTTCCGCGAGTTCGTGCGCGGTGCCGTACCGCGTGTTCCTCGGGAGCTGTTCCAGGGACTCGACGAGGGCGTCCGGGGCGTGCTTCTCACGCAGGACGCCGATCAGCTCGCGGGGCCGTGCGGGGAACGAGGTCCGGCCCAGGATGCGGCCCAGCTCGAAGCGCAGTGCCTCGATACGGGCGGGTGAACGGGCCGGAGTGACAGGGCCGCCCGCCACCTCCGGGTCGTCGTCGGCGGTCGGCTCCGGGTCGTGCCACTCCTCCGTGCGGGTGGGGTGGCCCGATCGGAGCAGACCCTGCAGTTCGTGCTTCATCTCGTCGTCGCGGTGGACGCTCAGGCGGTCGCTGCCTCGCTGCATGACTCCCTCCAGATCTTCGGGGGTGGCGACCGCGTACCCGTTGACCGGACGTCGACACGGGCAGTCCGGCGGGTTTACCCGTCCGTCCCCGGGAGACCCGGATCACACCCCCCATCGCACTGTTTCCGGGGAAGGACACACCATGGCGGTACTCGCTGTGATCACCCCGGTCCTGATGCTCGGCGTTGTGCTGGCACTGGGCCGGTATGAGGAGATGTTGCTGCCGACGACCGAGGAGCCGGAGCGGCGCTAGCACGCCGCGCTGGGCTGAGCCGTCGGTTCCGGCCGGGCCGCGAACGGCGGCCGAGGCCGGCGCGGAGCACGGGCCCCGCACCACGAGATTCTCCCGCTCGTGGTGCGGGGCCCGTACGCGTGTGCGGCGCTCCGGGAGGGACGCCTGACCCGTATCCCGGAAGAGCGTCGAGAAATACCCTTTTATATTTCTTCGACGGAAAAGATGAGTGCCGGTTGCTCCGAGTGGCGGGCCGGTCCGGAGGCCGAGGGCTCCGTTGTTCCGTCAGCCGACAGGGGCGGTGCGAATGGCGGCGATATCGAACTGAAGGCGCACTTTCTCACTCACCATGGCCCCGCCCTCGGCCAGTCTGGTGTCGTACGTCAGGCCCCATTCGGACCGATTGATGGTGGTCGTGCCGTCGAATCCGGCCCGCTGATAACCGAAGGGGTCCGTCACCTGTCCTATGTAGGTGAGTTCCAGAACGACGGGGCGGGTGGTGGCCTTGATGGTGAGGTCGCCGGTCATGCGGTACACGTCGGTGCCCACGGGGTGCACGGCCGTGCTGGTGAATCGCATACGCGGGTATCTCGCGGCGTCCAGGAAGTCGCGGCCGACCAGGTGGGCGTCGCGTTGTTCCACGCCGGTGTCCACGCTGGCGGTGGACAGGACGATCTCGGCCCGCGAGCGAGCCGGGTCGCGGCCGTCGAAGAAGAGCCGGCTCTGGTACTCGGTGAACGCCCCGCGGACCGTTGTCACCATGGCGTGCCGGACGGAGAAGCCGATCCGGCTGTGCGCCGGGTCGATCACCCATTCTCCGGTCAGCGCGGCCAGGGCGGGATCCGGCGGACCGGCGGGGGCGGCGGCCGGCGAGTGGGCAGGGTCGTCCAGGGCGGTGGGGGGTGCCGGCCGGCGGAGCGACGCGGCGCGGTGGAACAGGTTCATGATTCACCTGGTTACTGGACGGATGTTTTCGCCGCAAGCCTTCTCCGGGTACCGCAACGGTTCGAATCGGCATTGACAGGCCTATACGGCCCCCACCGCGTGACGCACGGGTACACGATCCACACATGTTCACCACGGAATCGGCAAGTGATGGGTGATGAGGCTCACAGGAACGCGGCTTGATCGGTGCGAGGGGATTTCTCCGGCAACGGATGCACCAATTTCCGCTGCATTTCCCTTTCGGTGTGTTCTGTAATTCCCGGCTGTTGACCAGGGCCGGGGGGATCACACGATCGGGTCGATTTGCCCGCGTGAGGGGCTGTCAGCCTTCCTCCCGGAGTTCACTCCGCTCACAGTGTGATCATGAAGACTTCGCGATTGCACTCCCCGCACCGATCCCTCGCTCATTCGGCTGCCGCGGTCGTCATCGGCCTCGCGGCGGCCATGACCTTCGCCGCACCTGCCGCGGCCCACGCCGCCGCGGCGGCCGGCCAGGAAGACTGCGCGGTGTCCGTCAAGCCGGGCCAGGGCATCGAAGGCCTCCTCTGGGCTGTGGCGTTGGGGCCCTCGAACAGCACGAGGAACCTGCAGAACTGCAGAACCATCGAGAAGTCCCAGACCGAGGGCTCCCGCAGCGGGGGCTCGGGGAACGGGAACTCCCAGGGCGGCGGCTCCCGCAACGGCAGCTCCCAGGAGGGAGGACCGCAGAGTGGGGGCCTCAGCCCCCAGGGGGCCCTGAGCGGAGGGTCTCAGTCCGAGGGCGAAGCCTGACGGTCGCCGCACAGCCCGCACGGTGCGGGGCAGTTCCTGGCACCCGCGCCCGTCGAGCCCTCACGTAGCGCGACGTACGCCGCTCGGCCCCGCCGCGCCCGCCCAGGCCGCCACGGCCGTCCGGCTGGAGTGGCCGACCGCCCGGGCCACAAGCGACACGCCCGTCGCCCCCTCCCGAAGAGGGGGCGACGGGCGCGCGTCTGTCAGGGCGTCAGTGCTCCGGCCGCTAGCGCTTCTTCTCCCGCCCCGGCAGGAACTCCTGCATCTTCGCCTTGAAACCCTGGCGCACCATCGCGCCCCGGTCCGCGTCGCCCTTGAGGACGGCCGCCGCGGTGGCCTCCATCTGGTCCCAGGTCGCGTGCGGAGGGATCGGCGGGACGGCCGGGTCCGTCAGGAACTCGACCACCGCGGGCCCGTCGGCCCCCAGACCCGCGCGCCAGCCGGCCTCGACGTCCTCGGGCTTCTCCACGCGGATACCGGTCAGGCCCAGCGAGCGGGCGAACGCGGCGTACTGGACGTCCGGGAGCTCCTGCGAGGGAAGGAAGGACGGTGCGCCCTCCATCGCCCGCATCTCCCACGTCACCTGGTTCAGGTCGTGGTTGTTGAAGATGCCCACCACCAGCCGCGGGTCCTCCCAGAGGTCCTGGTACTTGGCCGCCGTGATCAGCTCCGCCATCCCGTTCATCTGCATCGCGCCGTCCCCGACCAGGGCGATCGCCGGCCGGTCCGGATGCGCGAACTTCGCGCCGATCGCGTACGGCACCCCGCAGCCCATCGTCGCGAGCGTCCCCGACAGGGACCCCCGCATGCCGTCCCGCATCGTCAGGTGCCGCGCGTACCAGTTCGCCGCGGAACCGGAGTCCGAGGAGACGATCGCGTTGCCGGGCAGCAGCGGATCCAGTGCGCGGGCCACGTACTCCGGGTTGATCGGGTGCGCCGACTGCTCCGCACGCCGCTCCATCACGTCGCGCCAGCGGGCCACGTTCGCGCACACCGTGTCGTACCACTCACGGCCCCGGTCCTCGTCCAGCATCGGGATCAGGCGCTGCAGGGTCGCCTGCGCGTCACCGACCAGGTTCACCTCGTACGGGTAGCGCATGCCGACCATGTGCGGGTCGATGTCGATCTGCACCGCCCGCGCCTTGCCGAACTCCGGCAGGAACTGCGAGTACGGGAACGACGAGCCGATGGTCAGCAGCGTGTCGCAGTCGCGCATCAGCTCGTACGAGGGACGCGTGCCCAGCAGGCCGATCGCGCCCGTCACGTACGGCAGTTCGTCGCTCACCGCATCCTTGCCCAGCAGCGCCTTCGCGACCCCCGCGCCCAGCAGCTCGGCGATCCGTTCCACCTCCGCACGGGCCCCGCGGGCACCCTGGCCGGCCAGGATGGCCACCTTGTCACCGGAGTTGAGGATCTCGGCGGCCCGCTCCAGCGACTCCTGCGAGGGCGTCGCGGTCCACGCGCTGCGGTCCAGGCTGGAGGGGACCATCTTGAACTCGTGGGTGGGGGCCGAGTAGTCCAGCTCCTGAACGTCACCGGGGATGATCACGGCGGTGGGGGCGCGGCGCGCGTACGCCGTGCGGATCGCCCGGTCCAGTACGTTCGGCAGCTGTTCCGGCACCGTCACGGTCTCCACGAAGTCCGAGGCGACGTCCTTGAACAGCGTGTGCAGGTCCACTTCCTGCTGGTACGAGCCGCCCATCGCCGTGCGGTGCGTCTGGCCCACGATCGCCAGCACCGGCACATGGTCGAGCTTGGCGTCGTACAGGCCGTTGAGCAGGTGGATCGCGCCCGGCCCGGACGTGGCCACGCACACACCGAGGCGGCCGCTGAACTTGGCGTAACCGACCGCCTCGAAGGCGGACATCTCCTCGTGCCGCGACTGCACGAACCGCGGATGGTTCTCGGCCCGTCCCCACGCGGCGAGCAGGCCGTTGATCCCGTCGCCGGGGTAGCCGAAGACGTCCGCCACACCCCACTCGCGCAGCCTCTCCAGGATGTGGTCGGCGACCTTGGTGCTCATGGACCCTCCAGTACGGAAGAGCGGGGAAACGGCACCTTCCGAGTCACCACAGCGCCTGCCGGAAAACCTGGCGCGGATCCGGGGCGTTTGCCGCGCGGCCGCCCGGGCAGGCGCACACACAGTGCTTCGGACCGGAGGCACGTCCGTGGGAGTGGTGACTCTCACCACGGGTGTGCCCGGCCGAGCATGGGTGCGCTCCCACCCACGGTGACCGTCCAACCAGAGCACCTGCAAGGGAGTTGCGACGCACCATGCGAACTCAGGCAAGCGCGAAGCACCACCCCCACGACGACGCCCCGGACACCGCGGAGGCGTTCCGCAAGCTCGCCTCACTTCCCCCCGGGCCGCAGCGGGACGCACTCCGCGAGGAGATCGTCGAGGCGTGGCTGCCCATGGCCGAACGGCTCGCGGGACGGTTCCGCAGCCGAGGCGAGAACTACGAGGACCTGCGCCAGGTCGCGGCCCTCGGCCTGGTCAAGGCCGTCGACCGCTACGACCCCGAGCGCGGCAACGCCTTCGAGAGCTACGCCGTCCCCACCGTCACCGGTGAGATCAAGCGTCACTTCCGGGACCACATGTGGACCCTGCACGTGCCGCGCCGGGTCCAGGACCTGCGCAACCGTGTGCGCTTCGCGAGCCAGGACCTGTCCCAGACCATCTCCGGCCGGCGTCCCACCGTCGCCGAGATCGCCGAGCACGCCGGCATGAGCGAGGAGGACGTCCGGGTCGGCCTCGAGGCCCTGGAGAGCTTCACCGCGCTGTCCCTGGACGCGGAGCTGCCCGGCAGCGAGGACGGGTACTCGCTGAGCGACGCGCTCGGGTCACCCGACCCGGCGCTCGACACCGTGGTCGACCGCGAGGCGGTCAAGCCGCGGCTGGCGGCGCTGCCGGAGCGGGAGCGGGCCATCCTGTACATGCGCTTCTTCGACGACATGACGCAGAGCCGGATCGCCGAGCAGCTGGGGATCTCGCAGATGCATGTGTCGCGGTTGATCAGCCGGTGCTGTGACCGGCTGCGGGAGCAGGTCATGCGGGAAGCCGCGTAGCGCAGTTGGGGTGCGGGACGTCTGCGGACTGCCGGTTGTCCGGTGCTTGTCGCGCCCACGCGGCGGAGCCGCAGGATGGCACCGTCCCGCGCCCCTTACTTTGCGCCTCCCATCGCCAGTGCCACGTGCCTGGCCATCATGTCCATCGCCTGGGCCTCCGCCATCGAGAAGGCCAGGCGGGCGCCCGAGCGGAACAGGGTGAGGACACCGCGGACCGGGCCCTCCTGGGCGGCCAGAGGTACGCACAGCAGTGAGGTGACGTCGGCCCGGAGGAGCACGGGGGCGCCCGAGGAGTCGTGTCCGAAGGCGCCGGGGTCCTCGGGTCGCACCCGCAGTGACGTGGAGCCACCGCGAGCCGCCTCCACCACGAGTGGGCACGTGGCGGGGTCCTGCGCCGCCACGGCCGTCGCCTCGTCGCCCGACGGGGCGAGGACCGTCGTACGGGAGAGCCGGGTGGCCCCCGCGTCGGCCACCACCCAGTCCGCGAACCGTCCGTGCAGCACGCGCGCGGCCCGGTCGAGGGCCTGGTCGGCGGGCACGGTGAGCAGCGCCGTGGTCATCGTGTCCAGCAGGTCCATCAACGCCGCGTGCCGGGTCGTCTCGCTGAGGTTCGGCAGCGGGCTCACGGGACTGCCGGTGGCCGGGACGCGGGTGTCCGCCGGCTGCAGGACGACGAGGACGCCGGTACGCGGCTCGTTGCTGGGCCGCAGCGCGGTCAGCGTCGCGCGCACCGGCACCGCGGGGCGCTGCTGGAGGTGGACGGTGAGGCTGCGGTCGCCCTCGCCGCGTGCCACCGCGGCGGCCTGCGTGCGGAACGCCACCCGGTCCGCGTGGGCGAGGAACCCGGTCAGCGGCCGGCCTGTGGCGTAGCCCGCCCGCACGCCGGTGAAGTAGGTCGCCGCGAAGTTCAGGCGGCGCACCACGGTCTCGCGGTCGACCAACGCGACCGGCAGCGGCAGCCGTTGGAAGACGGCCTTCAGCAACTGGAGTTCCTGGCGGTCCGCGGAGGCGCCGCCGGACGGGCCGGACGTGGCGATCCGTTCGTACCAGGGCCACAACTGGTCGGCCACGTGGTCGAGTTCGAATATCGCCGCGTCGAGTACCGTCGGCAGATCGTCTCTCGGTACCGACCGGGCCGCTTTGAGCTCCGCGACGCGGCGTACGAAATCCGCGAGCTCCTCACCGAATTCGCCCGTCTGCGTCATGCGTCGAACGTAACGTGTCCGGGCCCCGACGGGGGCGGGGGCACACGAACATGTGAGAACGGTTTTCCCCGCAGGTGAGCGGGAACGCGCCGGGGGAGAGGAGGCGTGCGGCATGCCGGAACCCGAGCACCGCGGTCGTCTGGACATGGAGTCACCTGAATCCGCCCTTCCCGGAAGGAGGCTGTCCGAGCTCGTCGAACAGGCCGCCCGTTGCACCAGCGAGTGCTGCGGCGCGAGCAGCACAGTGTCGGAAGGGGGCGTGGTGTCCGAGAGCGGCATGGAACGACCCGCCGCGGTCACCCACCCGGACCTCGCCCGACTGGTCTCGGTCCAGCTCAGCTCCGGCGACGGGCCGATCCCCGCCGCCCTGGAACGCGGCGAGCCCGTCAACTCGGCGGATCTGCTGTGCGAGGAGCGCTGGCCGGAGTACCGTGCCGTCGCGCTCGACTCGGGAGTACGGTCCAGCGTCACCATCCCGTTCCGGCGCTCGGGGCTGACCGTGGCCCTCAGCCTCTACAGCTTCCGGCCCGGCGCCCTGGAGGACGCCCCGCACGGCCCGGCCCGCGCGCTCGGCGATCTCGCGGTGACCTGCCTCGTCCGTGACCGCTCCTACCGCGCCGCGCTCATCGAACTCGACCAGCTGGGCGCCGCGCTGCGCTCCCGGCCCGTGGTCGACCAGGCGTGCGGCATCGTCATGCACGTTCTGGGCTGTGACGCGGACGCCGCGTTCGGCGTGCTCCGCCGTATCTCCCAGGGCACCAACCGCAAGCTCACGGAGGTCGCGGGCGCCGTGGTGGACAAGCGGGGGCGGGGGCTGGAGAAGGAACTGGTCTCGTTGTCGAACTAGACAGGGCCCCGGGCTGGACAGGGCCCCGCGCCCGGGGGGCCGTACCGCTGCCGTGGGGCCGGTGCTCCGGTCACCCGCTCGGCGGTCCGGCGTCCCGCTAATGGTGCCCGGCCGCGAGCGGTGCGGCGGGCGGCGGGCTGTGATGGACGGGCGGGGCGCGGCGGTGCCCCGCAGCCCGTCGCCGCCGGCCGAAGGAGCCCCGCCCATGCGCCGCAGAGCCTGTGTTCTGTCCGCCGCCGCCCTGGTCGGTACCGTTCTGGGCGCGGCAGCCCCAGCCGCGGCCGGGGAACCCACGGCGGAGGTCAGCCCGCACACGGTCGCCCCCGGCGGGACGATCACGGTCACCGTCACCTGCGACCCGACCGGCGGGACCCCGCCCGACAGCATCGACGCCCGCTCGCAGGCCTTCGCACAGGGCTCCGTCGCCCTGAAGCTCGTGTCAGGCGGAGAAGGCAGCGGAGACGACGGCAGCGAAGACGGCGGAGACGACGGCGGAGAAGGAACCGGAACGGGGCGTGAGCACGGGGCGAGCAGCGAACCCGGAACAGGGAGCGATCCGGCGTGGGGAAACGACCCCGCGACGGGCGGTGACTCGTCCACGGGCAACGATCCCGCCTACCGAAACGACCCGGCCTCCGGCAACGACCCGGCGACGGGGGGCGACCCTGCCGGAGGGTACGGCCCGGAGGCAGGCAGTACCCCTCAAGCGCCCCCCGGAGCAGCTCCCGACGCGGTCCCCGACGCGGGCAGGGGTCTGGACCCGGTGGCTCCGGACCCCGGGACGGTCCAGCCCTCGCAGGTGATCCCCGCACCCTCGGCCGATCCCGGCTCCGCGGTGGTCCCGGCTCCCCCCGCGTTCCAGGGCGAGAGGGCGGCTTCCGAGGCGGCAGTGCTGACAGCGGGGTTCCGTGCCGCGCCGGTCGGCGGGACCCTGGGGGTTCTCACCGGAGCCACAGCGGTCCGCGTGCCCGGGGCAGCCCCCCGTACCGCCCCCGCTCCCGCCACCGAATCCGACACCTCCTCCGGACTCGTCTACAGGGGCACCGCCCGTATCGCCCCCGCCGGGAAGCCCGGTGACAGGCCGGACGCGACGGGAGGGTCGTCCGGGCCGTCCGGGGCGTCCGAGTGGAGCGTCGACGGTACGTGCCCGGCGGCGCCCGGTGGGCAGGGCAAGCGGTGGAGCGCGGCCTTCACCGTGGAGCGCGGTGGCGAACCGCAGGGCAAGGACGCGCACGAGGACCGCTCCCGGGCGCCCTCCCCGGCCCCCGACGGGATGAGGCACGGGGTCGAGGCCGGTGAGGGCGGCGCCTTCACCGACTCCGTGCCGGCCCTGGTCGCCGGCTGCCTCCTCATCGTGGGCGCGCTCGTCGCCGCCGTCCAGCGCGTCCTCGTCCACCGGGGGCTGACGAAACACCGTTGAGCCTGTGACCTGTGCAACCCGGCCGGACGGCCATGGCGGGGCGGGACCGTGGGTACTCGGAGGCCGAGAGAGCGCACGGCGCCGTACGGGACGGGCAGGGCACCCGGCGGACCGAGCCCACGCACCACTGACTGCGCGGAGGCACAGATGCGGCGGACGGAACCGGGAGGACACGGCCCCGTCCGCTACGGCCCGCCCCTCCCCGACCAGGGGCTCCCCCTTCAGCCCGGCCTCGCGGACCGGCTCGCCGCCGCCGCGGACCGCCCCGACGCCGAACCCACCGGCGGCGGCCCCGCCCTCCTCGACGCCGCCTGCGGTTACTGGGAGCGGCGCGGACTGCCCACCGCGCCCGAGAGGACGGCCGCCGCCCCCGGGGCTCCGGCCCTGTTGCTCGCGCTGACGGCCGCGCTCGGCGGTGACGTCCTGGTCCCACGGCCGTGCGCCGCCTGGTGGGCGCCCGAGACCCGGACACTGGGAAGATCCGCCTTCCACGTGGCGACACCGGCCGAGTGCGGCGGCATCCCCGACCCGTACGCCCTGCTGGAGACCGTCCGCCGGGTCCGGAACGAGGGCGGGGACCCGCGTCTGCTCGTGCTGTGCGTCGCCGACGACCCCACCGCCACCGTCGCCCCTCCCGAGCTGGTGCACGAGACCGTCGAGGCGGCCGCGGCGGAGGGGCTGCACCTGGTCAGCGACGAGACATGGCGCGACACCGTGCACGAGCCGCACGAGACCGTGCTGCTCAGCCCCGCCGAGATGGCGCCCGACCGCGTCACCGTCGTCACCGACCTCGGCGGCCCCTTCCTCCCGCTCGGCTGGCCCGCCGCCGTCGCCCGCTTCCCGGACACCGAGGCCGGCATCGGGCTGCGGGCCCGCGTCCTCGACGTACTCACCGCGCTGGGTGCCCGTATCGCGACGCCGGTCGCCGCGGCCGCCACCTACGCGCTGGGCGAGCCCGCCGAGGTGACCGCCCGGCTCACCGCCTCCGTACGGGTGCACGCGCGCGTGGCAGCCGCCGCGCACCACGCCGTCACCGCCGCCGGGGCGCTCGCCCTGCCGCCCCGGGCCGGACGGCACCTGTACGCGGACCTCGGTCCGTTGAGCTCGGCGCTCGCCGAACGAGGGGTCGGGGACGCGCAGGAACTGGAGGACTTCCTCACCGCCCGCCTCGGCATGCCCGCACCCGGCGGCCACCGCTTCGGGGACGACCTCGAGGCCCTGCGCGTCCGGCTGCCGACGAGTCCGCTGCTCGGTGTGACGGCCGAGGAGCGGACCGAGTCCCTCACGTCCCCCGAGCCGCTGGAATTGCCGCACGTGGTGCGCGCGTTGACCTTGTTCGGATCGGCCCTTGACGATCTCCGATCTCCGTGACGACGCTCAGCGACGGGAGCCTCCTCGATGACGCAGCAGTCCGAGTCGACCACGACCACGACCACGGGTACGGACACGGGTACGAGCGGCACCGCGCAGGATGCCGGCGAGCCGTCGTCCACGTCACCGCTGGGCGGCCCCGGCAGATCCCTGGTGGACGCCGGTCCCACGACGCCCTCCGCACAGCTGGTCGCGGCGGCCGGCTCACCGGCCGCGCGCACCGGGACGTACCCGCACACCGAGCCGTGTCCGCTCGCCGAGCCCCGCCCGCTGGGGGAGAAGCGGAGCTGGCCGCGCTCCTTCGCCGGCCGGCTGACCACGCCACTGCCGGGACTGCGGGCCTTCGCGCGGTTCGCCCGTGAGGGGGCCGTGCGGCCCGGGCCCGAGGGACTCGCCGACGTCCCGCTCCTGCCGTACGATCCGCAGCCGCTGCCCCGGACGGACGCCCGCACCGTGGCCGTCTCCTGGGCGGGGCACGCGAGCTGGGTGATCAGGATCGGCGGCCTCACCGTCCTCACCGATCCCGTCTGGTCCCGCCGCATCCTCGGCACCCCGAACCGGATCACACCCGTCGGGGTCGACTGGAACGCGCTGCCGCGCGTCGACGCGGTGGTCATCAGCCACAACCACTACGACCACCTGGACGCGCCCACCCTGCGCCGGCTCCCCCGCGACACACCGGTGTTCGTGCCGGCCGGACTCGGGGGCTGGTTCCGGCGCCGCCGGTTCGCCCGTGTCACCGAACTGGACTGGTGGGAGGCGGCCGAACTCGGCGGAGTCCGCTTCGACTTCGTGCCGGCCCACCACTGGTCCAAGCGCACCCTGACCGACACCTGCCGGTCGCTGTGGGGCGGCTGGGTGCTGACCGGCGCCGAGGGGCACCGGGTCTACTTCGCGGGCGACACGGGCTACGGCCACTGGTTCTCCCGGATCGGCAGCCGCTACCCGGGCATCGATCTCGCGCTGCTGCCGATCGGGGCGTACGAACCCCGGTGGTGGCTCAGCGACGTCCACTGCGACCCGGAGGAGGCGGTCCGGGCCTTCCAGGATCTCGGCGCCCACCGGATGGCCCCGATGCACTGGGGCACGTTCGTGCTCTCGGCCGAGCCGGTCCTCGAACCGCTGACGCGGGTGCGGGCGGCCTGGGAGCGGGCCGGACTGCCACGCGAGGACCTGTGGGACCTGCCGGTGGGCGGGTCGCGGGTGCTCGAGTAGCCCCGTCAGCCCCGTTCCTACAAGTCCCGTTCCTACAAGTCCCGTTCCTAGAAGTCCCGGTCCCACAAGTCCCGGTCCCACAAGTCCCGGTCCCACAAGTCCCGTTCCGACGAGTCCCGTTCCGACGAGTCCGGGTCCGACGAGTCCGGGTCCCACAGGCCTGTTGGCCTCTTGCCCTCACCCGGCGGAGCGCTCACGCATCCTGCGCCACACGCTCGGTGCCACGCTGATCAGCAGTGTGAGCGCGACCGCCGCCAGCACGCCCTCCCACGGCTCGCTGAAGAGGGAGCCGCCGAGGATGCCGATGAGCTGGTACGTGACGGCCCAGGCGAGGCACGCCGGGAGGTTGCCGCGGGCGAAGCGGCGCAGCGGCATCTTCGCCATCAGGCAGGCCAGCATCACCGGGATGCGGCCCGCGGGCACGAGCCGGGACAGGACCAGGACGGTCACGCCGTGGTCGTCGAGCTTCCGCTGGGCCTGGGAGAGCCGGTCCTCCGGCGCGCGCCGGCGGATCGCCTCCAGCCAGCGCGAACCGTTCTTGGACTTCATTCCGCGCCGCCCCAGCCAGTACAGCGCGATGTCGCCGACGAACGCGGCGGACGACGCCACCACGAACACCAGCAGCAGCGAGAGCGGCGCCGTCTGATGGAAGGCCACCACCGCGGCGGAACTCACCAGCGCGCCCGTCGGCACCACCGGCACCAGCGCCCCGACCAGCACGAGCAGGAACAACGTCGGATACCCGAACGCCTGCTGGGTGGACTGCGTCGACACCGTCGTGCCAGCCTCGGCCAGGAACATCATGAGCGGACCTCCGAAGCCACCGGCTCCATGGCCCACCGCCCGCTCCCCGCGACGGTACGCCTCCGGTCCGGAGGTATCGCTCCCGGTTCCGGACGTATCGCCGCCGGTGTGGACGGCCGCTTCGTCGTGGACCGCCCGTGCCTCACCGTGCCACCTCCGGCCGTACGCGCTCCCCGTGACTCGGGCGGTGGACGGTCACCTCGGGGGCGTGGGTGGCCGCGAGGCGGGCGAACTCGTCGCCGGGCGCGTGGAATTCGTGGGGGCGCACGGCGTCCAGACCGATCGGCCAGTACGTGCCGTAGTGCACGGGGACCGCACTGCGCGGCATGAGCAGCGCGAGCGCCTGGGCCGCGCGCCCCGCGTCGAGGTGCCCCGGGCCGAGGAATGGTCCCCAGCCGCCGACGGGCAGCAGCGCCACGTCGACCGGGCCGACCTCCTTCGCCATCGACTCGAACAGCCCGGTGTCCCCGGCGAAGTAGGTCCGCGCGACCCCCTCGATCACGAAGCCGAGGGCGGGCGACCGGTGGGGCCCGAACGGCAGCCGCCGCCCGTCGTGCCGCGCCGGCACCGTACGAATGACCAGGTCACCGACGCGCGTCTCGTCCCCGGGCGCCACCTCGGTGAGCCGGAGGTGGGCGAGCCTGCGCAGCCCCGGCACCTGGCGCGAGGCGCCCCTCGGCAGCAGCAGCCGGGTACCCGGGGCGAGCCGCGCGAGCGAGGGCACGTGCAGATGGTCGGCGTGCAGGTGCGACACCAGCGCCACATCCGCCACGGCGGCCTCGGCCGGGGGCGGTGCGCCCCGGCGTCTGCGCAGGTGCGCGAGCCGGCGCGCGAACAGCGGATCCGTGAGCACCCGCGTGCCCGAGTCCTCGACCGTGCAGGTGGCATGGCCCCACCAGGTGATCTCCACCGGCACCTCCATTGCCTCCTTCGCGCGACTCCCCCCGAGCCTACGGGCAGGAGTAGGGTCTGCGGCGAAACCCGGAGGTGAGGGGGACTCCATGGGAGACGTGAGGCGTGCCTTCGGCATGCCGCCGGTCGTGCGGGTCGCGGCCATCGCCGGCCTGACTCCGCTGGAGGAGCTGGAGGCGGACCCGTTCCTGGTGGACTCCCGCAGCCAGCACGCCATGTGCGCGCTCTGGGCCGCCGAGCGCGGATACGTGATCACGCGCGAGCTCCTCGTGCGCGGTCTGCGTCCCGACCACTGCGCCCTGTGGTCCGACGTCGAGGCCGGTCTCGTCGACCTCTTCGTCGCCCCCAGCCGGCGGGTCCTGGAGCGGGCACTGACCGACGTCGACGCGTTCACCGCGGAGTGCGCGCGCCGGGGCGTGCGCGTGGAGACGGTCGGCCGAGCCGAGCCCCGGTACGACGCCCAGATGAAGGCCAGCGTGCACCGTCGCCTGTCCATGCCGACGGCGGGCTACGACGGCCGTTGAGGCCGGGCCGGCTCCCGGGCACCCGGTACCGGACAAACATCCCCGGCCCTTGTGTCAGGCTGGGACGGGGGCCGCGCGGTGGGCGGGCCGGGACGTGAGGTGGATGTGGTCGGCGAGCGCTGGAGACGCGTACTGAGCGGCCTGTGGCGGAGCGTCGCCGTGTGGGCCGTGTCCACCGTGACGATGCTCGCGCTCGCCGGGGCGCTGCCCGACTTCCAGCTGCAGTCCGACACCGGGGACAGCGCCACCACGATCGCCGTGACCGCCGCCTTCGGCGCCGGGGCCTTCGGCCTGCTGTCCTCCCTGGTGTGGCCGCTGCTGGTGCGGCTGCTGCTCCTTGTTCCGGCTCTCGTCCTCGGGCTGCTCGTGTTCTTCCTGAACGGGTCGCTGCTGCTGCTCGCCCTGCGGCTCAACCCGTCCGGACGCGGCGAGGCCGCCCCGGAGACAGCCGTGGTCGTGGCCGCCGTCATGTCCGCCGTCGCCTCCGCCACCGGCGCCGCGCTCGCCGTACGGGACGACGAACCCTACCGGCGCCGGCTCTACCGCCTCGCCGACCGGCGCCGCAGACACGCCCACGAGCACCCGGAACCGGCCGGCCCCGGCACCGTGTTCGTCCAGCTCGACGGCGTGGGGCACGAGGTGCTGCGGGCCGCCGTGGACAAGGGCCTGATGCCCACCGTGGCCCGGTGGCTCGGCCACGGCCCCGGCGGCCCCGCCACCCACCGCCTCGCCCCTTGGCGCACCGACTGGTCCAGCCAGACCGGCGCCAGCCAGCTCGGCATCCTGCACGGCACCAACCACGACATCCCGGCCTTCCGGTGGTACGAGAAGGACGGGCGCGAGGTCATGGTCTGCAACCGGCCGTCCAGCGCGGCCGAGCTCCAGCGCCGTGCGGTCGAGCGCACCGGCGACGGGGGCCTCCTCACCCTCGACGGCGCCAGCCGCGGCAACCTCTTCAGCGGCGGCGCCGAACAGCTCGCTCTCGTCCTGTCCATCGCGGCCCGCAGAGGGAAGGACAACCGGTCCCGTGCCGGATACTTCACGTACTTCTCCGACCCCGCCAACGCCGTCCGCACCGCCATGTCCTTCGTCGCGGACGTCTTCCGCGAGATCGGGCAGTCCACCCGCGCCCGGATGCGGCAGCAGCGTCCGCGTGTGGGGCGCGGCGGGCTGTACCCCTTCATCCGTGCCTTCGCGACCGTGGTCGAGCGCGATGTGGTCGTCGCCGCGGTGATCGGGGACATGCTCGCCGGCCGAGCCGCGATCTACGCGGACCTGGTGGCGTACGACGAGGTCGCCCACCACTCGGGCCCCGCGAGCCGCGACGCCGAGCAGGTGCTCGAACGGCTCGACCGTTCTCTCGCCCTGATCGCGCAGGTGGCCGAGCACGCCCCGCGCGCGTACCGCATCGTCGTCCTGTCCGACCACGGCCAGAGCCCCGGCGAGACCTTCCTCGGCCGCTACGGCCTCACTCTCGGCGACCTGGTCCGGGCCGGCTGCGGACTGCCCGTGCCGCGCAGGGCGCAGCGCACCCACAGCGGGGCCGAGGCGCGGGCGGCCGTGCGGGCCGCGCTGCGCATACCGGTCGAGGAGGGCGGCGAGCAGCACCGGCCGTCGCGCCGCTCCGAGCCGATCGTGCTGGCCTCCGGAAACCTCGGTCTGGTGTCGTTCCCCGACGTGCCCCACCGGATGACCAAGGAGGAAATCGACCGGCGGCACCCCGCGCTGCTGTCCACGCTCGCCAACCACCCCGGCATCGGGTTCCTCCTCGTCGGCAGCGAGAAGCACGGCGGTGTCGTGCTCGGCGCGCACGGCGCGGAGATACCCGTGGCCGAGCTCACCGACGAACATCCCGGCCCGCTCGCCGACTTCGGGCCGGGCGCCGCCGACGCCGTACGGCGCACGCACGACTTCCCGCACGTCGCCGACATCATGGTCAACTCCTGGTACGACCCGGACGAGGGCGAGGTCCTCGCCTTCGAGGAGCAGATCGGCTCGCACGGCGGCCTCGGCGGGGCCCAGGGCCTGGCCTTCCTGCTGTCGCCGGTCGCGTTCTCGGCACCGTCCGACAACGGGGAGGAACTCGTCGGCGCCGAGCACATACACCGTGTGCTGCGGCGCTGGCTGCGGGAGTGCGGCGGCCCGCAGGTACCGCTGACGGCCCGCGGGGGAGACCGCAGGGCCGCCTGAGCACCAGGACATCGAACTCCCGCTTGCCGGTTCCGCGCGGTGGGGCCGAGTGTGATCGGATGGGGAACAGGAACCCCGCCAAGGGGACCACACGTGAAAGGAAGAACCGTGGCAACCACGCGCTCCGCACACACCGTCTGGGAAGGCAACCTGCTCGAGGGCAACGGCGTCGTCACCTTCGACTCCTCCGGCATCGGCCAGCAGCCGGTGTCGTGGCCGTCGCGCGCCGAGCAGGCGAACGGGAAGACCAGCCCCGAGGAGCTGATCGCCGCCGCCCACTCCAGCTGCTTCTCCATGGCGCTGTCGCACGGTCTGGCCGGTGCCGGCACCCCGCCCACCAAGCTCGTCACCTCCGCCGACGTGACGTTCCAGCCGGGTGAGGGCATCACCGGGATCCACCTCACCGTCGAGGGCACGGTCCCGGGCGTCGACGAGGACGCCTTCGTCGCCGCCGCGGAGGACGCCAAGAAGAACTGCCCCGTCAGCCAGGCCCTGACCGGCACGACCATCACGCTCTCCGCCAAGCTCTCCTGACAGCCCGCGCTCACGGTGCCGCGGTCCCTCCGGGGCCGCGGCACCGTCGTGTCCGGGCCCGGACGGGACACCTGTCCCTTGACAAGAAGGCACTCAAGTTTTGTGCTGGAAGGCAGGAAGCCCGTGGCGGAATCCCTGGCAGTACCGGCGGAAGGGGACAGCGATGGCACGTGCGGTCGGAATCGATCTCGGTACGACGAACTCGGTGGTGGCCGTCCTGGAGGGCGGCGAGCCGACCGTCGTCGCCAACGCGGAGGGCGCCCGGACCACACCGTCTGTGGTCGCCTTCGCCAAGAACGGCGAGGTGCTCGTCGGAGAGGTCGCCAAGCGGCAGGCCGTGACGAACGTGGAGCGCACCGCCCGCTCCATCAAGCGCCACATGGGCGACGCGCACTGGCACTTCCCGGACCAGGGGAACATCGACGGCACCCGCTACCGGCCCCAGGAACTGTCGGCGCGCGTCCTGCAGAAGCTGAAGCGGGACGCCGAGTCCTACCTCGGCGAGGACGTCACCGACGCGGTGATCACCGTGCCCGCCTACTTCGACGACGCCCAGCGCCAGGCCACCAAGGAGGCCGGGGAGATCGCGGGCCTGAAGGTCCTGCGGATCATCAACGAGCCCACGGCCGCGGCCCTCGCGTACGGGCTCGACCGCGGCGAGGAGCAGACCGTCCTCGTCTTCGACCTCGGCGGCGGCACCTTCGACGTCTCGCTGCTGGAGATCGGCGAGGGCGTCATCGAGGTCAAGGCCACCAACGGCGACACCCACCTCGGCGGCGACGACTGGGACCAGCGGATCGTCGAGTACCTGATCAAGCGCTTCAAGGGTTCCTACGGCGTCGACCTCGCGGGCGACAAGATGGCGGTCCAGCGGCTGCGCGAGGGCGCGGAGAAGGCCAAGATCGAGCTGTCGAGCTCGACCGAGACGACCGTCAACCTGCCCTACATCACCGCTTCCGCCGAGGGCCCCCTCCACCTGGACGAGAAGCTGACGCGTGCCCAGTTCCAGGAGCTCACCGCGGACCTCCTCGACCGCTGCCGTACGCCCTTCCACCAGGCGGTCAAGGACGCGGGCATCAAGCTCTCCGCCGTCGACCACGTGATCCTCGTCGGCGGCTCCACCCGGATGCCCGCCGTGACGGACCTGGTGAAGGAGCTGACGGGCAAGGAACCGCACAAGGGCGTCAACCCGGACGAGGTCGTGGCCGTGGGGGCCGCCCTCCAGGCCGGTGTCATCCGCGGCGACGTCAAGGACGTGCTGCTGCTGGACGTCACCCCGCTGTCCCTCGGCATCGAGACCAAGGGCGGCATCATGACCAAACTCATCGAACGCAACACGACGATTCCCACACGGCGTTCGGAGATCTTCACGACGGCCGCCGACAACCAGCCCTCGGTCGGCATCCAGGTGTACCAGGGCGAGCGTGAGATCGCCGCGTACAACAAGAAGCTGGGCGTCTTCGACCTGACGGGGCTGCCGCCCGCGCCGCGCGGGGTGCCGCAGATCGAGGTGGCGTTCGACATCGACGCCAACGGGATCATGCACGTCTCGGCGAAGGACCTCGCCACCGGGCGCGAACAGAAGATGACGGTCACGGGCGGTTCGGCCCTCCCCAAGGACGACATCGACCGCATGATGCGGGACGCCGAACAGTACGCGGAGGAGGACCGCAGGCGCCGCGAGGCCGCGGAGACCCGTAACCAGGCCGAGCAACTCGTGTACCAGACGGAGAAGTTCCTGCGGGAGAACGGCGAGCGTGTGCCCGCGGAGACCAGGTCCGAAGTGGAGTCGGAGGTCGGTGAGCTGAAGCGGCTGCTGTCGGAGGAGGCGGATACGGCGGCGCTCCGCGCGGGGGTGGAGAAGGTCGCGTCCGTGAGCCAGAAGATGGGGCAGGCGATGTACGCCGCGGCCTCCGGCGGTTCGGCCGGAGAGCAGGGCGCGCACGGGCGAGAGGGCGCGGCCGAGGACGAGGGTGTCGTGGACGCGGAGATCGTGGACGACGAGAAGGACGCGAAAGGGGGCGCTGCTTAGGCGTTGCGCCGTTGGGGGGGGGCGGTGCGTCTTGCCGCTGGCGGTCCGTGTCGGCTTGTCGCGCAGTTCTCCGCGCCCCTTCAGGCGTTGCGCCGTTGCGGATTCGGTGCGTCGGCGGCTGACTGTGCGTCGTGGTTGCGCGCGCCCACGCGGCGGAGCCGCATGGCAACTACAGCCCCGCGCCCCTTACAGGAGCAGTCAGAACCGCTCGCGGTACGCGCGCAGGAGTTCCTTCGTACGGTCGGCGGAGGCCGCGTGGGCCGCCATGTGGTCCAGCACCTCCAGGTGCGTGGCCACCTCGGGCCGCGAGTCGAGGTAGAGGGCGCCGGTGAGGTACTCGGTGTACACCATGTCCGGCAGCTCGGGCTCCGCGAAGCGGAACAGAACGAAGGGGGCGTACGTCCCCGGGTGCGGGCCGGCCTCGAACTCCGCTACCTGGAGCGTGACATGGTCCCGTTCCACCGCGTCGAGGAGCCGGTCGAACTGCTGACGCATCACCTCGGGCCGGATGCTCACCGGGCGTCTCAGCGCCGTCTCGTCCATGATCACCCACAGATGCGGTGGGTTCGCGCGGGTCAGGAGCTTCTGCCGGGCCATGCGCAGCGACACGTGCCGTTCGATCGACTCCGGCCCGCTGCGTCCGACCGTCCCGGCCTCCAGGACGGCGCGCGCGTACTCCTCGGTCTGGAGTATGCCGGGCACGTAGTGCGGCTCGTACTGCCGGATCACCCGAGCCGCGCCCTCCAGGCTGACGTGCAGGCTGAACCACTCGGGCAGTACGTCGTGGTAACGCTGCCACCAGCCGGGCTGGTTGGCCTCCTCGGCGAGCGTCACGAAGGCGGCGACGTCCCTCTCCGCCACGCCGTACGTGGTCAGCAGCACCTGGACGTACGGAATCTTGAGCGCGACCTCGGCCGTCTCCATGCGCCGCACCGTCGCCGGGGCCACTCTGAGGACTCGCGCCGCCTCTTCCCGCCTCAGCCCGGCGGTCTCCCGCAACTCCTGCAACCGCCGCCCGAGCACCACCTGGCCCACGGTGGGCGCGGCCCGCCGCTCACTCACGCCACGCCTCCCCACGCGCCGAGGTACACGGACAGTGTGTCATGTTTCACGCGAACACTCATGGGGTCGGACGGTCGGAGATGATGCTGTGGTCCCGGTGACAGTAGCTCAATTCACTTGAAGCTGAAGATACTTGGCGGTTGCGGGGTCCGCTGGGAGCAGGGTTTCGATGGCCAGCTCGGCGACCGTGACGTCCATCGGGGTGTTGAAGGTGGAGATCGACGACACGAAGCTCAGCACCTGACCGTCGTGCTCGATACGCAACGGGAGTGCGAAGTACGCGGGCGGGGCGCCGGCCCCGTCGGGTCCGTCGGTCCCGTCGGGCTCACTGACTTCGCCGGGGTCCGGGGCGGGATAGGCCGTGACCTCCTCGTACAGGTCCCGGAGCGCGGCCGAGCGGTGGAGGGCGATCTGGCGGGTCATCTGGTCGATCAGATGGCCGCGCCACGCACGGAGGTTGTGGATGCGCGGGGCCAGGCCCTCGGGGTGGAGGGTCAGGCGCATCACGTTCAGCGGGGGTCTGAGGAGGGCGGCCGGGACGCCCTCCAGGAGCATGGCGACGCCCCGGTTCGCGGCGAGCACGTCGTACGCCGCGTCGACGATCAGGGCCGGGTACGGCTCGTAGCCCCGGATCAGACGTTCCATGCCTTCCCTGAGCGCGTCCATCGAGGGGTCGTCGAGCGGGGTCTCCGGGTAGCGGGGGGCGTAACCGGCCGCCAGGAGCAGCGCGTTGCGCTCCCGCACCGGCACGTCGAGGTGTTCGGCCAGACGCAGCACCATCTCCTCGCTCGGACGGGAGCGGCCCGTCTCCACGAAGCTGATGTGCCGGGCCGAGGAACCGGCCCGGAGCGCGAGATCCAGCTGACTCACCTTGCGCACCTCCCGCCAGCCGCGGAGGAGGGGGCCGATGCCCTTGTCGGGAGGAGGTACCGGGAGGTCGGCGGCGCCGGACGCGACAGTGGCCATACCAGGACCGTAACGGAGGGGAAGCGGGTGGACTGACCGTGGGGCGCGGGTGATTGGTGGCGGGGGCCGGGGATTGCCGCCCCCGCCGCCCCTACCCGTCCCATCCCCAGGGGCTCCGCACCTGCAACCCCGGCCAAGGGGGCTACGCCCCCTGGACCCCCAGAAACGCGGGGCTCTGCCCTGGCCCCGGGGCGGGGGTCCGCCCCGGGCGCCGCACAGCGAGGCTTCGGGGCTTCGTCGGCGGGCTTTCAGGGGCGCGGGGAACTGCGCGATCAGCTCCCACCCACCCGCGCACGACCCACCCACCCCAGACACCCCCACGGGGTCTGGGGGCGGAGCCCCCGGAATCGGGGACGGGAAGGGGCGGCGGGGGCGAGGAACGGACCCGGGGCCCTGGCCCCCACCCCACCTGACCAGGGACTCGGTGGCCGGTCTGTGGCAGGCTGAGTAGGGAGCCACGACGTCACGGAAGGAGCGTGCTCATGCCTCTCGAACCCCTGTCGCAGAAGGAGATCGAGGACCGGCTGGCGGAGCTGCCCGGCTGGTCGCTGGACGGCGACCGGATCACCCGCTCCTACCGGCTCGGCTCACACTTCGCGGCGACCGCCATGGTCGTGCACATCGCCCAGGTCCAGGAGGAGCTCGACCACCACTCCGACCTCACCCTCGGCTACAACACCGTCTCGCTCACCGTGAACACCCACAGCGTGGGCGGCGCCGTCACCGAGCGCGACTTCGAGCTCGCCCGCCGGGTCGAAGAACTCGCCCCTGGCCACGGTGCGAGCTGAGCGGTGCTGGACTACGACAAGGAGGCCGAGCGGTACGACGTCCTGCGCGGAGGAGAGCCCCGCGCGGAGGCGGCCGCCCAAGCCGTACTGAGCCTCGTGCCCGAGGGCGCGCGCAGCCTGCTCGACGTCGCCTGCGGCACCGGCATCGTGACCAGACGGTTCGCCGCCCGGCCCGGCCTGCGGGTGACCGGAGTCGACCTGACGTACGGGATGGCCCGCCGGGCCGCCGACCGGCTGCCGGGCACCGTCGTGCTCGCCGACAGCCGTCAACTCCCCTTTCCCGACGGAACGTTCGACGCGGTGACGAGCGTGTGGCTGCTGCACCTCGTCGACGGCCCGGACGATGTCCGGGCCGTCGTCTCCGAATGCGCCCGCGTGCTGCGCCCCGGCGGGGTGTACGTCACCACCGTCGACAAGGCCGCCTCCCACAACGTGGGCAGCGACATCGACGCCGTGCTCGCCACCCGCCCCCGCACCCCGGTCCTGGACGCCGCCGCGGCCGTCGAGGAGTACGCCGCGGGGCACGGGCTGCGCCCGGCCGGGCAGGCGCGCTTCCCGGGCCGCGGACAGGGCCGCAGCCCTCGGCGCGCCCTCACCGACCTGCGGCGCGGCTGGTTCGTCACGCTGCCTCCCGGCGACCCGCGCGCCGACCACTACGCGGCGCGTCTCGCGGCCCTGCCCGACCAGGACCGTCCGCGCCCGGACCCGGAATTCTCCCTGCGCGCCTTCGTCAGGACCGGCGGCTGACGGCCGGTCCCGCGCGCCGGACGCCGAACCGCGGAGCCCGGCGCAGTCGGTTCGATGGTGAACGGGAGCCCGCCGTACCCGTCGTGCCGGCGTACCCGCCGTGCCGGCTGTGCCCGCCGTGCCGGCTGTGCCCGCCGTGCCGGCTGTGCCCGCCGTGCCGGCGTACCCGCCGTACCGGCTGTGCCCGCCGTACCCGCCGTACCGGCTGTGCCCGCTGTACCCGCCGTACCGGCTGTGCCCGCTGTACCCGCCGTACTGGCTGTACCCGCCGTACTGGCTGTACCCGCCGTACTGGCTGTACCCGCCGTACCGGCTGTACCCGCCGTACCGGCCGTACCGGCCGTACCCGGCGGCCGGCCTTGCGCCGGGTATCGGAACCCCCGGCAACTCCCCCCGCACCAGCGGCAACTGAGGGGACAGACACCCGTCTGTCCCCCCACCGGGAGGTATCCACGTGCAACACCCGCACAGGCACCGCAGACGCAAGCTCCTGACCATGCCGGCGGCCGCCGTCCTCGCCGCCGCCGGACTCACCACGTTCACGGTCGACTCGGCCGAGGCCGCCACCGCCCGGCAGGTCGAGAAGCTCGACCGGGGCGTGGTGAGCGTGCACACCGGCAGCGGCAACCTGGTCAGCTGGCGCTGGCTCGGCACCGACCCCGACAACGTGTCGTTCAACGTCTACCGGGCCGGCACGAAGGTCAACTCCACACCGGTCACCGGCTCCACCAACTACTTCCACTCCGGTGCGCCCGCCCAGGCCGACTACACGGTCCGCGCGATCGTGAACGGCGTGGAGCAGGGCGACTCGGTTCACGCGGTCCAGTTCCGCACGGGCTACAAGGACGTGGCCCTCTCCGCGCCCGCCGGCGGCACGACCCCCGACGGCGTCGCCTACACCTACGAGGCCAACGACGCCTCCGTCGCCGACCTCGACGGTGACGGCGCCCTCGACTTCGTCCTCAAATGGCAGCCCACCAACGCCAAGGACAACTCCCAGTCCGGCTACACCGGCAACACGATCGTCGACGGCATCAAGCTCGACGGCACCCGCCTGTGGCGCATCGACCTGGGCCGCAACATCCGCTCGGGCGCCCACTACACCCAGTTCCAGGCGTACGACTACGACGGCGACGGCAAGGCCGAGGTCGCCATGAAGACGGCGGACGGCACGAAGGACGGCACGGGCGCGGTGATCGGCAGTGCGTCCGCCGACCACCGCAACTCCAGCGGATACGTCCTGTCCGGCCCCGAGTACCTGACGATGTTCAACGGCCAGACGGGCAAGGCGATGCAGAGCGTCGACTACGTCCCGGCCCGCGGCACGGTCTCGTCCTGGGGCGACTCGTACGGCAACCGCGTGGACCGCTTCCTCGCGGGCACGGCCTACCTGGACGGCGCCCGCCCGTCCCTGATCATGGCCCGCGGCTACTACACCCGTACGGTGATAGCGGCCTGGGACTGGCGGGGCGGCGGCTTCACTCGCCGCTGGACCTTCGACACCACCTCCTCCACCAACAGCGGCAAGGGCTTCGACGGCCAGGGCTCGCACAGCCTGTCCGTCGGGGACGTCGACAACGACGGCAAGGACGAGATCGTGTACGGCGCGATGGCCGTCGACGACAACGGTTACGGCCTGTGGACCACGAAGACGGGCCACGGCGACGCCCAGCACCTGGGCGACCTGGATCCGTCGACGCCGGGCCTCGAGTACTTCAAGGTCTCCGAGTCGACGTCCCAGCCCGCCGAGCTGTACGTCAACCCGGCCAACGGAGCGGTCCGCTGGCAGCTGGCCGCGTGCTGCGACAACGGCCGGGGAGTGGCCGGTGACATCCACGCCGGCAACGACGGCCCCGAGATGTGGTCGGCCTCCGACACGTCGATCCGCGACGAGGCCGGCGCCACCAAGGGCCGCGAGCCGTCCTCCGCCAACTTCCTGTCCTGGTGGGACGGTGACACGGTCCGCGAACTCCTCGACGGCACCCGCGTCGACAAGTACGGCACGTCCTCCGACAGCCGCCTGCTGACCGGCTCCGGCGTCTCCTCCAACAACGGCACCAAGTCCACACCCGCCCTCTCCGGCGACAACCTGGGCGACTGGCGCGAGGAGGTCGTCTGGCGTACCAGTGACAACACGGCGCTGCGGATCTACTCGACGCCGTACGAGACGAGTACGAGGATCACGACCCTGCTGCACGACACGATGTACCGCACGGGGCTGGCCTGGCAGAACACTGCCTACAACCAGCCGCCGCACACCGGCTTCTTCATCGGAAACGGCATGCCGACGGCGCCGCGGCCGACGGTGTACACGCCGTAGCGAGCGAGAGGGCGAGCGGGCGGCGGGTGGTTCGCCCCCGCCGCCCCTACCCTCCCCCACTCTCGGCTTCGCTCGAGCGGGGGGACCCCCATCCGTCCCCTGGGGCCTGCGCCCCCACACCCCCGCTTGTCGGCCTGACGGCCTCGTCCTCAAACGCCGGAGGGGCTGATTCATCAGCCCCTCCGGCGTTTGAGGAGCGGGGGTCCGGGGGCCGGCCCCTGATATCGGGGTCCGGGGCGGAGCCCCGAGTGGGGTCGAAGGGGCAGCGCCCCTGGGGATGGGACGGGTAGGGGCGGCGGGGGCGAAGAACCAGCGTCAGTCCACGGCGCAGGTCTGATCACCGAGTCTGAAGGTGGCCGGTTTCGTGTTCGAGCCCGACCAGCTCCCCGTGAAACCGAAACTCACCGACGAGCCCGCCGCCACGTTGCCGTTCCAGCCCACGTTCTTCGCCGTCACCCCCGAACCCGACTGCGTGTACTCGGCGTTCCACGCCTGGGAGACGGTCTGGCCGTTCGGGAAGGACCAGTTCAGCGACCAGCCGGACCACGCGCTCTTGCCCGTGTTGGTGAGCTTGACGTCCGCCTGGAAGCCGCCCGGCCACTGGCTGGTGACCTTGTAGGTCACGGCGCAGGCGCCCGTCGGCTCCTGCGGGTCCGGCTCGGGGTCCGTTTCGCCGCCGCCCGAGGCCGAGGTGTCGCCGTAGACGACCCCGCGCCCGTTCGTCGACACGTACACCCGCCCGTAGACCCGCGGGTCACCCGTGATCGCGGCGCCCGTCCAGCCCCACTGGTGGGCGTCGTCGTTGACGCGGGTCCAGGTCGCGCCCTTGTCCGTGGAGCGGAAGATGCCGCGGACGCCACCGATCTTGGCGCTGGTGTAGAGGGTCTGGTACGAGGCACCCGTCGCCGCCTTGCCGAAGCCGATCGTGTCGGCCTGCTCGACGTTCGAGAGCCTGGTGAAGCTCGCGCCGCCGTTCGTCGAGTGCCACAGGCCGTACGCCCCGTCGGTCGCGCCGCCCGCCAGCCAGATGTCGCCCTTCGCGCCGGGCAGCGCCTTGAAACGGACGCTGTCGCCGCTCGGGAGGCCGGTGGCCGAGGAGGCCGTGAACGTCGCGCCGCCGTCCGTACTGACGTAGAACCTCCCGGACTTGAAGCCGTAGAAGGTCTTCGGGTCGACCCGGTCGGACTCGACGATCGCACCGGCGGGGATACCGCTCGACGCCGACCACGAGGTGCCGAAGCCTGTCGTGTACTGCACCCCCGTACCCGTCGGGCTCCACACGAAGCGGCTGCCGTCCGAGGCCGCGGCGACCGTTCCGCCCTCGCTGACGCCCGACGGGTCCGTTCCGGCGAACCAGTTGGCGCCGTTGTCCGTCGAGAACGCGATGTGCGGGCCGGAGTCCAGGTTGCCGACGCGGACCACCGTGTTGGGGTTCGTCTCCGCGTAGTCCAGACTCGTGGTCGTCGTGAAGTTCGGGGACGTGTACATCATCGAGGGGACCTTCGTCAGGTCCGTGTGGCGGAAGCCGCCGACGTCGCCGAGCGCGCTGAGCAGCGGGGCGCCCGACGGGGGAGAGGCCAGGTCGTTGACCGCCGTCTCCTCCAGGCCCCGCACCATCGGCCTGATCGTGAACTGGCTGCCGCTGTCCCAGTTCGTGAGGTTCTCGGTGCCGTAGATCGTCGCGCCCGTGCCGTACATCATCCGGTTCGAGTCGAACGGGTCGATCTCCAGCGCCTCCGTCATCCAGCCCAGCTTCGGGGTCTGTTCGGGCGGTGACGGGTTCGCGCCCCAGGTCAGCCAGGGCGAGGACGAGACGTCCATCGTGTACCGGTTCGAGCGGCTGGGGTACGACGTGTAGTCCCACGCCTTGGTCCAGGTGGAGCCGCTGTCCGTGGAGCGGAAGATCTGGGTGTCCGGCCACCAGGAGCTGTAGGCCGTGGCCATCACCGTGCCTGGTTTCTGGCGGTCGACGGTCAGGCCGCTGAAGCCGTAGTACGTGTCGGCCTCCGCGACCGGGCTGATGTCCGTCCAGGTGCCGGTCGCCGTCGCGTACCGCCACAGCCGGCCCTTGCCGCCGTCGTAGGGGCCACCCTTGTCGCTGTACGCCAGGTAGAGGTAGCCGTTCTTCGCGTCCAGGACGCCCTTGTGGGCCAGGTAGCCGGTGGGCTGGCCGGCGAGGCGCGACCAGGTGGCGCCCGCGTCCGTCGAGCGGTACACCGCGTTGTCCTTGTCGGCGACCCCGATGTAGATCGTCTTCGTGGCGTTCCCGGACGAGCCCGTCGACTCGTCGAAGGTGACCCACACGATGCCCTGGTTGTCGGACGCGTAGCCGCTCGTGTCGGTCGGGTCCTGCACGTAGGTGCCGGCGTTGGGGAAGTTCGTGACCTTCGACCAGGTGGCTCCCGAGTCCGTCGACCGCCACAGCCCCTTGCCACTGGGCGCGCCGAGGTACAGGACGCTGTTCTTGTTCGGGTCGACCGCGAGGCGCTCGCCCATCCCCCGGCCGGGCATGTTGCCGCCCAGCTTGAACGGCAGGCCGGCCTTCTGCCAGGTCGCGCCCCGGTCGGAGGACCTGAGCACGGCACCGTTCTTCGGGTCCCAGCTGTTGGTGTACGTGCCGACGGCCGCGTACACCCGGTTCGGGTCGACCGGGTCGGAGGCGAGGCTGACGACACCCGTGTGGCCCCAGTCGTCCCAGCCGACCGAGTCGAGCAGCGGGGTCCACGTCCTGGAGGACTCCACCCAGCGGTAGGCGCCGCCGATGTCCGTGCGGGCGTACGCGAGGTTCTTCTCCTTGCGGTTGAAGACGATGCCGGGGACGAAGCCGCCGCCGTCGATGCGGGCGTTCTTCCAGGTGTAGGTGTCGGCCGCGATCGACACCTTCCCGGCGTTCGGCACCTGCTCGGCGGGCGCCGCCAGCGCGGGCGGGCTGCCCGCGAGAAGTCCGGCCGCGAGGGCGAGTACGGCCGTGAGGATGCGGGTTCTTCGCACGGGGGTCCTTTCCGGGATGCCTGGGCGGATAGCAAGCGCTTTCACCGGTGCGCGAGAGGTGCCGGACGGCCCCAGTGCAGGAGGAGCCGTCCGGCCGGTCGGTCCCGCCGTCAGGTGACGGGACCACGTACGAGGAGCCTTCGAGCGGTTCCGCGAAGGCACGGTGAGCCCCGCGCCCCACAGGGGCGCGGGGAACTGCGCGACCAGCCACACTCGGCCCGCAGTCTTCCCACCGCCGATCCGCGGAGCGCCCGGCGGGGACTTATTCGAGAAGCTCCGCGTACGAGCCCATGGCCAGGGCGATGTCCGCCTGGGCCCAGAACCGGTGGTACGTGAACGACGGCGCGGCCCCGCCCGCCAGGTACGCCTCGATCTTCGACCAGGCCGGGTCGTCCTCGTAGAACGAGCGGATCGACTCGAAGGTCGACGACGAGTTGATCGCGTCGCCGTTCGGCATGGTGCCGGTCCAGCCGCTCGGGATGTAGACGCGGTCGTCAAAGCGGTTGTAGTCGGCTCGGGTCTCCGGGACGGCGATGCCGAGCGCGTCCTGGTTGTTCTTCCACATGCCGTCCAGCAGTGCCTTCGCCGTCGAGGCCGCCTGGGTGTCACCGGAGCGGTCGGCGTAGTACGTCAGCGTCTTGGCGTACGCGGCCGCCACGCCCACGTCGTCGGTGTAGTCGGCGACGGTGACGTGCAGCCCGCTGTTGGAGCCCGGGTTCGAGGCGTTCCAGGTGTCGGGGGCGCCCGACCACTGGAGCGTCGACGGGATGCGGTAGGTGCCGTCCGGGTTGACGGTGGTCTTGGACAGCGCCCAGTCGACCCACTTGTCGAGGATCGCCTTCGCGCCCGCGTTGCCCGTCTGCTGGTAGTACTCGGCGACCCGCTCCATGGACCACGCCTGGAAGCCGAACCACTGGTTGGACGGCGGGTCGTGGTACACGGGCTTCTCGTCGTAGTACATGCCGTAGAAGGTCGGCTTGCCGGTCGGCGGGGTGGCGTACCGCCCGCCCCAGCTGTTGGTGGCGCCGCCCGCGATGGCGCCCTCGTCCGACTGGAGCCAGCGGTAGAACTCGATCTGCCGGTCCAGGGACTTGGCCCAGTCCGCCTGGCCGGTCGCCGACTTGGGCTTCAGCGGCGCGTAGTTGGCGAGCGCGTACGCGGCGAGCGGGTTCTGGTAGCCGCCGTGCGCGTGGCTGGAGCCGATGCGCCACGACCAGCCCGCGGAGGTGTCGGTCGCGCCGCCCCACGCGTAGTACCAGGAGAGCAGGTAGTGCGAGGAGTCCTTGCCGGTGCCCGCCGGGCAGGACGAGGCCCCCACACAGTTGCCGATCTTCTTGAAGTACTTGTCGTACATGGCGTAGCGCAGGTAGTCGCCCATCTTCGCGGCCTTGCCGACGACCGCCGAGACGTCGGAGCCCTTGCCCTGCTCCTTGGCCCACTTGTCGGCCCAGTACGCGGCCTGCACGGCGCGCGCGTCGGCGTCGGGCGCGTTGGTGAACTTCCACTGCTTGGCGTACGACGCGTCGCCGGTGAACAGATCCAGGTACCCGTTCTTCCCACCGTACTTGAAGGCGTCGCAGGTGGGCTGTGGGACGGTCTCCCACACCGACTCCTGCGGGCCGCGCTGGAAGGTGTTGATGTACGACGGTCCGGTGTCCGTGGGGCCCGCCTCGCACTTGCCGGGCGAGTTGCCGTAGCCGTAGACGTTGTCGACGTCCTGCAGCCAGTGCATGCCGTACACGTCGTCCGTGCCGTACGCGCTCTTCAGCTCGGCGGCGATCGGGTCCGGGCCGACCGCGACACCGGCGTCCAGCTTCGCCGGGTACTCGTTCGGGGTGTCGTACTCGGGGGCGTAGGTGGCCGGCTTGGAGGGGTTGTAGAAGGAGTTGGTCGGCTGGTCCGCCTTCGTGGGGATCATGTACTTCTCCATGATCTCCCAGGCGCCGTTGAACTTGGACCAGTCACCCGTCACCTTGCCGTACATGGCCTGCAGCCACAGGAGGTAGCTGTACGCCTCCGAGGTCGTCTCATGGCCGTGGTCCGGCGCCTCGACGATCAGCGTCTCCACCGAGTGGTACGGGATGCCCTCGGGGGAGAAGTAGCCGTTCGCCGGGTTGGTGATCTTGCCGTACATCTCGAGGAAGCGGGCGTCGTACTCCTTCGACGCGGCCAGCTGCGTGACGGTCACCGAGGCCTTGGCGTGACCGGTGGCGGCGGACTCGAAGGTCGCCGAGCCGGTGCCGGAGGAGGCGGCCGTGATGGTCACCTTCTGCGCGGTGTTCCAGTTCCGCGGGGTGAAGGTGAGGGAGGCGCCATCGGTGACGGACAGGCCCGTGTTGCCGCTCGCCCTCGACGTCGTCACCGTCACGTTCGACGACGGTTGCGTCGAGAGTTTCACCTCGTACGTGCCCGTCTTGCCGGACTGCACGCCCAGTTGGAGCGGCGAGGCCACCACGGCCGGCCCCGAGGCGACCGTGATGCCGACCGGCGTGGAGTCCGCGGACGCGCCCATGCTGTCGTACGCCTTCGCCACCAGCGAATGACTGCCCACGGCCAAGTCGGAGACGGAGAGCGAGTAGGGGGAACTCGTGTCGGTGCCCAGCAGCTTGGTGTCGTCGTAGAACTCGACCTTGGTGACCGTCGCCCCGTCGGCCGCCGCGGCGGTGGCGGCGAGCGGCACGGCGTCGCCCTGCGAGTAGACGGCGCCCGCGGCCGGGCTGGTCAGCACGGTGACCGGCGGCTGGTGCGCGCCGGCGCAGGTCGTGCCGTTGATCGCGAAGTTGGTGGGTGCGGCGTTGGTGCCGCTGTAGGTGAACTGGGCGCCGGTGGTGACGGCGGCTCCGACGGCGATCGTCCCGTTCCAGGACGCGTTCTTCGCCGTCACCGTCGTGCCGGACTGCGACCAGGTGCCGCTCCAGCCGTTGCTGAGCTTCTGGTTGCCCGTGTAGTCGTACGTCAGGGTCCAGCCGGAGATCGCTTCCGTGCCCCGGTTGGTGATCGTGAGCTCGGCGGTGAAACCGGAGCCCCAGTCATTGGTCTTGTAGTCGACACTGCACTGAACTGCCGCTGCCTCAGCGGGAGTCGAACTCGCGCTCAGCATCGTGAAGGGGAGTGCGAGGGCCGCGACGACGGCGGTCCACAGCCGCCGTGCACGGCGTCTCCGTCTGGAGTGCATGTGCTGGTTCCTCCTTGCGGCTCGAAGGAAGTGGGGGGAGGAGCAACAAGCCTTGAACCAGTGGGAGCGCTCCCATATTGGGGAGGGGGGTGAGAGGGGTCAAGGTGCTTGAAGAGTCGAAAAGATTCGATGAACGCAAGACGGCATCACCTCTGGTCTTTACCGTCACTTGGCGCTACCTTCGCCCAACACCAGTGGGAGCGATTCCATCAGTCGACGCGCCTGTCCCTGACGCGTCAGAGCTGCAAGGAGTCGCTCATGCGACACCCCCCGCGTTCAGGTCTTTTACTCGTCGCCGCAGCCGTCGCCCTCGTCGGCACCGCGGTGGCTCCGGTGGTCACGGCGTCCGGTGCCGCGCCCGCCTGCACGGTCGAGTACTCGGTCACCAGCCAGTGGGACGCCGGCTTCCAGGGTGCCGTGGAGATCACCAACAACCAGGCGGCGCTGAGCGGTTGGAGTCTGACCTTCGACTTCGCCGGAGGCCAGAAGGTCACCCAGGGCTGGAGCGCCAAGTGGTCCCAGTCCGGCACGACGGTCACCGCGGCCAACGAGAGCTGGAACGGTTCGCTGCCCTCGGGCGGGAGCGTCAGCGCCGGGTTCATCGCCTCGGGGCCGGCGAGCAGCCCCGCGCCGACCTCGTTCAAGCTCAACGGGACGGCGTGCAACGTGGACGCGGAGCCCTCGCCGGACCCGACCGACCCGGACCCGACGGACCCGCCGCCGAGTGGTGACGGGCCGCCCGCGCTGGAGGTGTCCGGCAACAAGCTCGTTGACGCGAGCGGCGCGACCCGCCGGCTGCTCGGCGTCAACCGCTCCGGCGGCGAGTTCGCGTGCGTGCAGGGCTACGGCATCTGGGACGGCCCCGTCGACGACGCCTCCGTCAAGGCGATCGCCGACTGGAACGTCAACACGGTCCGCATCCCGCTCAACGAGGAGTGCTGGCTCGGGCTGTCCAACATCAAGCCCGAGTACCGGGGCGCCACCTACATAAGCGCCGTCAAGGACCTGGTGGCCAAGGTCAAGGCGCACGGCATGACGCCGATGGTGGAACTGCACTGGTCCTGGGGCCAGTACACGGGCAACTCGGCGGGCTGCTCCGACGTGCACGCCAGCTGCCAGAAGCCCATGCCCAACATGCAGTACACGCCTGCGTTCTGGACCTCGGTCGCGAACACCTTCAAGGACGACCCGGCCGTCGTCTTCGACCTGTTCAACGAGCCCTACCCGGACCGCGCCACCTCCACGGCCACCCAGGCGTGGACCTGCTGGCGCGACGGCGGCGCCTGCCCCGGCATCGGCTACGAGGTCGCCGGGATGCAGGACCTGGTCGACGCCGTCCGGAGCACCGGCGCCAAGAACGTGATCCTGGCCGGCGGGCTCGCCTACTCGAACGACCTGAGCCAGTGGCTGACGTACAAGCCGCATGACCCGACGGGCAATCTCGCCGCCGCCTGGCACGTCTACAACTTCAACACCTGCTCCAACGAGAACTGCTGGAACTCCACGCTGGCTCCCGTCGCGGACCGGGTCCCGCTGGTCGCGGGCGAGATCGGCGAGAACACCTGCGCCCACTCCTTCATCGACCGCGTCATGGCCTGGTTCGACGCACGGGGGCTCTCCTACCTCGGCTGGACCTGGAACACCTGGAACTGCGGCTCCGGGCCCGCCCTGATCTCCAGTTACGACGGAACCCCCACGTCCTTCGGCATCGGGCTGCGCGACCACCTGCGCTCCCTCGACGGATAGCCCCTCCAGACCGACTCGTACGGACCACCCCCACGAAAAAACCCTCTACGGATAGGAACCCGCACTCATGAGCCGTACCCGAACGAGAACGGCACTGCTCGCCGCACTGACCCTCGTGGGCGGCGCCGCCGGGACCGCCATGGCCGCCGTCCCCGGCGACACCGGCGCCCAGGCCGTCCCCTGCACCGTCGACTACAAGATCCAGAACCAGTGGGACACCGGCTTCACCGCCGCCGTCACGGTCACCAACAACGGCGCCGCCAAGTCGTCGTGGGCCCTGAAGTGGTCGTACGCCGGCAACCAGAGGATCACCAGCGGCTGGAACGCCAAGCTCAGCCAGAGCGGCAACGCCGTGACCGCGTCCAACGAGAACTACAACGGCGCGATGTCGACCGGCGGTTCGGTCAGCTTCGGCTTCAACGGCACCTACAGCGGCACCAACGCGATCCCGGCCACCTTCACCCTCGACGGCGTCACCTGCAACGTCGACGACGGCAGCGGTGGCCCCGGGGACCCCGGTCCCGGCGGCCCGTCCGGGCGGGTCGACAACCCGTACTCCGGCGCCAAGGTGTACGTGAACCCCGAGTGGCGGGCGAACGCCAACGCCGAGCCGGGCGGCAGCCGGATCGCCAACCAGCCCACGGGCGTCTGGCTCGACCGGAGCGCCGCCATCAACGGCGTGAACGGCAAGATGGGCCTGCGCGCCCACCTCGACGAGGCGCTGCGGCAGAAGGGCTCCGACGAGCTGGTCGTCCAGCTGGTCATCTACAACCTGCCCGGACGCGACTGCTCGGCCCTCGCCTCCAACGGCGAGCTCAAGCCGGATGAGATCGACAAGTACAAGACGCAGTACATCGACCCGATCAAGGCGATCCTCGCCGACCCCAAGTACGCCTCGCTGCGGATCGTCACCACCGTCGAGATCGACTCGCTGCCGAACCTCGTCACGAACACCGGCAGCCGCCCGACGGCCGTCCCGCAGTGCGACGTCATGAAGGCCAACGGCAACTACGTCAAGGGCGTCGGCTACGCCCTCAACAAGCTCGGTGACGTGGCGAACGTCTACAACTACGTCGACGCCGGCCACCACGGCTGGCTCGGCTGGGACGACAACTTCGGCCCCTCCGCCACCATCATGAAGGAGGCGGCGACCGCCGAGGGCGCCACGGTGAACGACGTCCACGGATTCATCACCAACACGGCGAACTACAGCGCGCTGAAGGAGAACAACTTCACCATCAACGACACCGTGGCCGGCAAGTCGGTCCGCGAGTCGAAGTGGGTCGACTGGAACCGCTACGTCGACGAGCTGTCCTTCGCCCAGGCCTTCCGCAACCAGCTGGTCTCGGTCGGCTTCAACTCGGGCATCGGCATGCTGATCGACACCTCGCGCAACGGCTGGGGCGGCACCGCACGGCCCACCGGGCCGGGCGCGACGACCAGCGTCGACACATACGTCGACGGCGGGCGCTACGACCGCCGCCTCAACACCGGCAACTGGTGCAACCAGTCCGGAGCCGGACTCGGCGAGCGCCCGCAGGCCTCCCCGGCGGCCGGGATCGACGCCTACGTGTGGATGAAGCCCCCGGGTGAGTCCGACGGCGCCAGCTCGGCCATCCCGAACGACGAGGGCAAGGGCTTCGACCGCATGTGCGACCCGACGTACACGGGCAACCCGCGCAACAACTACAACATGTCGGGTGCCCTGCCGAACGCCCCGCTGTCCGGCCACTGGTTCTCGGCCCAGTTCCAGGAGCTCATGAAGAACGCGTACCCGGCGCTGTGAGCCGTCACGTGCCCGGGGCCACGAGCCCGGGCACGTGAGCGCCTGGTGCACGGGGTCCGCCGGGAGCCAGGAATCCTGGGCCTGCCCCCGGCGGACCACGATGGTGGCCCTCCTGCCCGGATTGCCGACACGGCAACGTCGATTGCCGCAACGCGGTGCGTCGGCGCACGCTGGCGGCATCCGGACGAGAGGGTCACCACCATGGGACACCACCACGAGCACGATCACGGCAACCACCACGGCAACCACTACGGCCACACCGACATCGACTGGTCCGCCATGGCCTCGAAGCTGGAGGCGGAGGCGGAGCTGTTCTCCCCTCTGTACGCACGGGCAGCGGCCTGGCTGAGCAAGCGGCAGCCCCATCCGGGGCTCGTCGTCGACGCGGGCAGCGGGCCCGGCGTCGTGGCCGGCGTGCTGGCCGAGGCGTTCCCGGGCGCTCGTGTCGTCGCCGCGGACGGCTCGGGCCCCCTCCTCGAACGCGCCGGGGCGCGGGCCGAGCGTCTGGGGATCGCCGACCGCTTCAGCACCCTGGAGGGCGACCTCCCGGACGCGCTCGGTGACCTGGACTACCCGGTCGACCTGCTCTGGGCGAGCCGGAGCCTGCACCACCTCGCCGACCAGCGGGCGGCCCTCGCGGCCTTCGCCGAGCGGCTGGCGCCCGGCGGCACCCTCGCGCTGCTGGAGGGCGGCCTCCCCGCCCGCTACCTGCCCCGCGACATCGGCATCGGCCGGCCCGGTCTCCAGGCCCGTATCGACGCCGTCGAGGCCGACCGGTTCACCGCGATGCGGGCCGAACTCCCCGGAGCCGTCCAGGTGACCGAGGACTGGCCCGGCCTTCTCACCTCCGTCGGCCTGCGCGGCGCCACCAGCCGCACCTTCCTGCTCGACCTGCCCGCTCCGCTGCCCGACGAGGCCCGCGCGTTCGTCGTGACCATGTTCCAGCGCCACCGCGACACCGTCGGGGAACACCTCGACGCGACCGACCTCGCGACCATCGACCGGCTCGTCGACCCCGACGACAAGGCGAGCCTGTACCACCGGCCGGACGTCTTCGTGCTGGCGGCGCACACGATCCATGTGGCGGAGGCGGAGTTCCGGACCCGGTAACGGGTGTTCCGGGCCGGCAGGTACCGGGCGCGCGATCACCATGACGCGCGCGCCCCTGACGCGTCGGGCCGCACTCCTCGCCTCAGAACAACGCGTCGAGCCCGCCGATCAGCGGCAGTGGGGCGATCGCCCCGGCCGGCGCCGCCACCGCCAACCCCGGCCCTATGTCCCGCTTCCCCAGGAACCTCTCGGTCATCATCACGGCCTGCGCCGCGGCCAGGGCGAACATGGCGACCGACGCCGCCTGCCCGCCGACCGGGATGGCGTTGACCGCCGTGGCCGCGGCCATGTTGGCCATCCAGATGACCGCCACGTCGGCGAGGAAGACGACTCCGGTGTCGCTGTCCGCCGCCGGTTTGTCGAGGGTCGCCGACGCGTCCTGCGCGTCGGCGAAGCCGCTCCCGTCGCCGCCCCCGGACGGTGCGCCCCCGCCGCCCTTGGAGCCCGGGTAGGTGGCGTCCTTCGTCGCGGTTCCAGGAGCTCGGAGGGTGGGATGCGCCGCGGGCGGCGCCTGCCGACGTCGCACACGGTTCAGCGCGCTTGACTTCGAGAGTGCTCCAACTGGTGAACTCACGTCACTGACAACGCACATGTGGGGGTAATCACCATGAGCGACTCTCCTGTCGCGCTCATCACGGGCGGGGGCAGCGGCATCGGCGCCGCGGTCGCCCGGCAACTGCTGGACGCGGGACACCGGGTGACCGTCACCGGGCGGGGCGAGGAGCGGCTGCGTGCCTTCGCCGCCGAACTGGGCGACCCGGAAGGGCTGCTGACGGTGGCCGGGAACGCGGCCGAGTACGACAGTGTCCGGGGCGCCGTCGAGGCGACGCAGAAGGAGTTCGGCCGGCTCGACACGGTCGTCGCCAACGCCGGGTTCGGCACGCACGACACGGTCGCCGAGGGCGACCCGGCCGGCTGGACCGACATGGTGCTGACCAATGTGCTCGGGCCCGCCCTCCTCATCAGGGCCTCCATCGACTCGTTGAAGGAGACCCGGGGGCGGATCGTGCTGGTCGGCAGCGTCGCCGGCTTCGTCAACACACCGGGCAACATCTACGGGGCGACCAAGTGGGCCGTCACCGGGCTCGCCGAGAACACCCGCCGCCAGGTCACCGAGTGGGGCGTGGGCGTCACCCTGATCGCACCCGGCCGGGTCGAGACCCCGTTCTGGGACAACTACGGCAGCCTGCCGCCGGGCCACCTGCTCACCGCCGACCAGCTCGCCGACTCGATCGTCTGGGCGATCCGCCAGCCGCCCGGTGTCGACGTCAACACCATGGTCGTACGGCCGATCGGACAGCCCAACTGATCGACCGCCGTGTCGCCTCGGCACGACGGCCGGCCGGTGCTCCGGGTCCGCCGGGCGTGCCCCGGGTACGCGAAACGCCCCGGAACGGGACCGGAAGGTCCTGCTCCGGGGCGTTTGTCCAGGCCGGTCAGGCCACGTCGAACGTCGCCGGGTCCGGGCCGAGGCGCCGGTCCTCGTTCAGTGCGCTGATCGCGGCGATGTCCTCCGTGTCGAGGGAGAAGTCGAACACGTCGATGTTCTCCTTGATCCGGGACGGGGTCACGGACTTGGGGATCACGACGTTGCCGAGTTGGAGGTGCCAGCGCAGCACGATCTGGGCCGGGGTGCGGCCGTGCTTCTGCGCGATGGCGACGATCGCGGGGACCTCCAGGAGGCCCTTGCCCTGGCCGAGCGGCGACCAGGCCTCGGTGGCGATGCCCTGCTGCGCGTGGTACTCACGGGCCGCGTGCTGCTGGAGGTGCGGGTGCAGCTCGATCTGGTTGACCGCGGGGATCACGGAGGTGGCCTCGATCAGGTGATCCAGGTGCTCCGGAAGGAAGTTGGAGACGCCGATGGCGCGGGCGCGGCCGTCCGCGTACAGCTTCTCGAAGGCCTTGTACGTCTCGGTGGACGTGCCCTTGGCCGGCAGCGGCCAGTGGATCAGGTACAGGTCCACGAACTCCAGGCCGAGCTTCTCCAGCGACGCGTCGAAGGCACGCAGCGTGGAGTCGTACCCCTGCTCGCTGTTCCAGAGCTTGGTGGTGACGAAGAGGTCCTCGCGGGGGAGACCGGAGGCCGCGAGCGCCTTGCCGGTGCCCTCCTCGTTGCCGTAGATCGCGGCTGTGTCGATGCTGCGGTACCCGGCCTCCAGGGCGGTGGTGACCGCCTGCTCCGCCTCGTCGTCCGGCACCTGCCAGACACCGAAGCCCAGCTGGGGCATCTCGACGCCGTTGTTCAGAGTGATCGGGGGGACCTTGCTGCTCACGAGCTCTCGATCCTTCAGTCGTCGGGTGGTACTCCCATCGTCAACGATCACGGGCTCCGCCGCATTCCTCACCGGTGAGTCCGTTGCCCGAATCACAGGTTGGCCGGAATTGGACCCGCCGGTTCGGCCGTATCGGTCTGGACCATTGACCCCGCACCTCCGTGCGGACACCCTGTACTCCCGCCGACGGGCGCGTCGGTGAACGTCGGCCATGTACATGAACTCCCCACGCGCGATCCCCGCCCCCCAACTCGCGACGCGCAACCCGCGACCCGCGATCCACGACTCACCCACACTCACGACTCACGACGAGGTGAACAGTCATGAGCACCACGCGTAGAACCCTCCTGGGAGCCGCTCTCGGCGGTGCCGCCGCCGCTGCCGCCGGCGTTCCCGCGTCCACCGCCCACGCCGCCTCCTGGCAGCTGAAGTGGTCCCCGTCGGCGAGCGAGGACGGCCTCGGCGCCTTCGAGACCATCGAGGACGACCGCGCCGACTCGCACACCTCCGCCTCCCCGCACATCTTCGCCACCGGCAACAACTGGCGCTTCACCATGCACACCGTCGACCGCGACACCTCGACCGACCGCCAGCGCCACGAGGTCACCGGACTGCGCAACGGCAGCGGAAGCAACTACCTCAGGTGGACCGAGGGCCAGACCTGGCGGGTCACGTACTCGATGTACATCCCGAGCTCGCTGAAGGCCACGACCACCTTCACCCACATCATGCAGATGAAGCAGCCGGGCGCCGGCTCCGCGCCGATCGTCGTGCAGTCGCTGCGCCGGGTGAACGGGGCGCAGACCATCGAGCTGAAGCTGTTCGACGACGACATCCTGGTCGGCCGTACCGCCCTCGACCCGCTGCACGACAAGTGGACGGACGTCGACTTCCAGATCAAGATCGGCAACGGTTCGGCCGGTTCTGTCCGCTGGATCCTCAAGAGCGGCTCCAGCACCGTCATCGACGCCTCCAAGACCGGCGTCGACACCTTCCTCGCCGACCGTGTCCGCCCCAAGTGGGGCATCTACCGCTCCCTGGGCGACACATCGGGCTCCCTGCAGAACACCTACATGCTGCTCACCAACCTGCGCGGCTACCAACTCGTCTGATCCCACGGTCAGTCCGTGACCCCCGCGCCGAGGTACGCCTCGCGCACCCGTGTGTCCGCGCGCACCTCGGCGGGCGTCCCCTCGGCGAGGACCCGCCCCAGGTCGAGGACGACGACCCGGGCGCACACCTCCATGACGAAGGAGACGTCGTGCTCGACGAGGAGCACCGCACAGCCCTCCTCGGCCGCCAGTCGCCGCACGACGGCCGAGAGGGCGCGGCTCTCCTCGGCGGTCATGCCCGAGGCGGGCTCGTCCAGGAGCAGCACCCGGGGCGGGTCCGCGACCGCGCGGGCCAGCTCCAGCATGCGGGCCCGGCCGACGGGCAGGGCCGCCGCGTACGACTCGGCGACCGCCTCCAGGCCGCAGGCGCCCAGCACGTCCGCCGCCCGCTCCCGGCGCGCCCTCTCGTACGGTCGCCGGGTCGGCGCCCCCACCAGGTCGGCCACGAGCCCGCCTCCGCCGCCGCGCCACTCCTGGGCCACGACCAGGTTGTCGGCCACCGTCAACTGGCCGAAGGGCTGCTGCCGTTGGAAGGTGCGTCGCATGCCGTGCCGGGCGCGCCAGACGGGGGAGCGGCGGGTGATGTCGTAGCCGTCGAGGAGCACGCGGCCCGCGTCGGGGCGGCGGATACCGGACAGGACGTCGAACAGGGTGGTCTTTCCCGCCCCGTTGGGGCCGATGAGCCCGCACACCTCGCCGGCGCGCAGGTCCAGGTCCACGCCGTCCAGGGCGCGCACACCACCGAAGCGGACACCGACGCCGGTGGCCCGGAGAACCGGGGCGCTCGGACTCGGGCTCGTGCTCTGTGAGCTCGTGGTCCGGGTACGTGAGTTCATGATTGACGCACCTCCCGGGGCCGGTGCCCCTGATCGCCGGGCGCGTCGTCCCGCCCTCCCGCGCCGATCCCCAGGTACGCCTCCGTCAACCGGTCAGCCTCCACCTCGGAGCGCGGCCCGCACCAGGTCACCCGCCCCCCAGCCAGGTACGCGACCGTGTCGGCGACCTGGAGGACCTCGGCCGCCTTCTCCTCGACGAGCAGCAACGCCGTGCCGGTCTCCTTGAGTTCGACGAGGAGACGGAACACCTCCTCGACCACGCGGGGTGCGAGACCGAGGGAGGGCTCGTCCGCGATCAGGACGGCGGGCGGGCGCTGGAGGAGGGGCGCGAGCGCGAGCATCTGCTGTTCGCCGCCGGACAACGACCCGGCGGTGACGCCGCGCCGGGCCGCGAGCGCGGGGAAGCGGTCGTAGACGGCGTCGCGTTCGCCCTTGTCCCGCAGCTGGAGTGCCAGGTTCTCGTCGATGCTCAGTGCGGGGAAGATGCCCCGGCCCTCGGGCGCCAGCAGCACGCCGGCCCGTGCCCGTCCGACGGCTCCTTCCCGCGTGGCGTCGCGCCCGGCGGCGTGCACCCGCCCGGACAGCGGCGGCAGCAGCCCGGCGGCCACGCGGCACGTCGTGGACTTCCCGGCCCCGTTGGGCCCGAGCAGAGCGAGGATCTCACCGGGGCGTACGGCGAGGTCGACGCCGTGCAGGACCGGCGCACCGTCGTATCCGGCGAGCACACCGCGCAGTTCGAGGGCCGCGTCGGTGACGGGCGCCACCCGGGGCCCGGACGGTTCGGTAGCGACCGGAACGACCGGAACGACCGGAGCGACCGGGGTGACTGGGGTGACAGGAGCGACCGGAGCGACAGAGGTGACTCTGGTGGCTGAAGGAGTGACGGAAGTGCCGGGAGCGACCGCCGTGGCCCGCCGCCGGTGCAGCCGCGTCGGCAGCGCCGCGCAGTACCCGTCCGGGTCGTTCGCCAGGGCGAGCCCCGCCAGTCCGAACAGGATCACCGGCAGATGCGCCGACTCGGTCACGTAGTCCGCCATGAGGTGCGGCATCACCGCGAACACCAGCCCGGCCACCACCGCGTACTGCGGCCGCCGCACCCCGGCTGCCACGACCACCGCCAGCCAGACGAGCCCCGTCATCGCCGTGAAGTCGGTCGCCGTGATCCGGGTGCTGTACGACGCGTACATCACGCCCCCGAACCCCGCGAGTCCGGCGGACAGCGTGAACAGGGTCAACTTGGTCCGGACGACCGAGACACCCGAGGCCATCGCCGCCGCCGGAGCGGACCGCACCGCCAGCATCGCCCGCCCGGACGGCGAGTCGCGCAGCGCGCTCAGCGCCGCCACGACCACCGAGACGAGTACGAGCATCGCCACGCCCATCGCCCGGTCGTCGGACAGGTCCAGCGGACCAAGGACGGGCCGTGGGATCGCCCAGCCCGTGTCGCCGTTGCGCAGCCAGCCCATCTGGAACAGGACCTGATCGGCGAGGAAGGCCAGCGCGAGCGTCGCGAGGGCCAGCGACCGGCCGCCCAGCCGCAGCGCGGGCAGCGCCACGAGCGCGCCCAGCAGGGCCGCCGCGCACGTGCCCACCATCGCCGCCGCCGCGAACGGCCACCCGTGGCTCATCAGCAGCCCCGCCACGAGCGCCGCACCCGTCACGAACGTCGCCTGCGCCAGCGACACCATCGCCCCGAGCCCGGTCACCACCGTGAAGGACACGAACACCAGGGAGATCGCGAGCCCTTGGGCGAGGACACCGCTCCAGAACGGTGTGGTCACCGTGTAGAACGCCACGGCCAGCAGTACCGCCGCCACCGTCCAGGGACCCCAGCGCCGTACCCATGACCGTCCCGCCAGATGGTCCACCGGCGGTGCGTCGGCCGCCGTGGTCCCCGCCGTCCGCTGCCGCCGGGTCAGCACCAGCAGCCCGGCGAAGAGGATGAGAAACGGGACGGCCGTACGGAACCCGGTGATCCGCTCGGCGAAGGACGCGTATCCCGCGACCAGGTTCTGCAGGACCCCGAGCCCGAGTCCGCCCGCGAAGGCCAGCGGGACCGAGGCGAAGCGGCCCAGCACGGCGGCCGTCGCCGACACGAACAGGAACAGGGTGAAATCGTGCGCGGACAAACCGAGCAGGGGAGTGGCCAGCACGCCGGCCAGCCCCGCGAGCCCGCTCGACAGCATCCACGCGATCGACGACAGCCGGTCCGCGCTCATGCCGCGCAACTCCACCAGCGAACGGTTGTCGACCGCCGCGCGCAGCCGCAGCCCGAGCGGGGTGTGCCGCATCAGCACCCACAGCGCCACGGCCACCACGGCCGTCACCACCCAGGTGATCAGCTGGTCGGAGTCGACCCCGACCCCGTCCATCAGCTGCCAGGAGGCCGCCGGGCTCGGTCCGACGCCGGGCAGCCCGAACTGGTTCTCGGCCGGCCTGACCGGCGCCCCGGCCCCCTCCAGCAGTTCCACGATCCACAGCCCGAGCGCGGGCAGCGCCACCAGCAGCCCGATGGTGGCCACGATCTGGGCCGTCTCACCGACCCGGGCGAGCTTCCTGAACATCAGCCGGTCGAGGCCCCAGCCCAGCCCGGGCGCGACGACGCACACCAGCAGCAGGGCGGTCGGCACGGCGGGCCAGCCGAAGCCGGAGTGCAGCTCGTGGAAGGCCAGCGCACACAGGTACGCGGTGGCGCCGTGCGCGAAGTTGAACAGCCCCGAGGCCGAGTACGACAGCACGAGCCCGGTCGCCAGCAGCGCGTACAGCGCGCCCGAGACCAGTCCGCTCAGCACGAACCCCAGCAGGTCGGACATCCCAAGCCCTCCTGGCCGGCCGCTACGTGAAGGGAATGGGCGAGTAGCACGTGAAGGGCGCCGACACCACGTACCTCCCGCTCTTGAGCTGGACGAGCGCCCCGCACCCGAACGACTCCTTCTGCCCCTTCGGTTCGGCCCGGTCGCCGACCAGCGTGCCGGTGTCGGAGAAGCCGTTCGCCGCCTTCTGGAAGGACTCGGCGGTCAGGTCCTCGCCCGCCTTGCCGGCGATGGCGAGGAACAGGTCGGCGCTCATGTATCCGGTCATCATGTGCATGTTCAGCGGCACCTCCTTCCCGGCCGCCTTCCGGATGTCCTCGCGGAACTGCCGCATGTCCGCGCTGTCCTGCTCGAACGGCTGGAACTGCGTCAGCACGTGCACCCCGTCCAGGGCCTTCGCCGTCGCGTCCTTGGCGAGCAGCGCCGGGTCGTAGTCGGTGGGATCGGTGAGCACGCCCTTGTACCCGGTCCGCTTGAGGGCGGTGAACAGCCCGATGTTGTACGGCGTCTGCATCACCGACACCACGGCGTCCGGGGCCCTGCCGCCGTCGCTGCGCAGGATCTCCTTCGTGTACGCCGACCAGTCGCTCGGCACGGCCCCGGCGGGCACGGCCGGCTTTGCGTACGTCACCTCGTAGCCCGCCGACAGGAAGCTCTGCCGGTAGGTGCGGATGGCGAACGTGCCGGCGTCGCTGTCGTTGGCGAGGATCGCGACGGACTTGCCCTCCGAGCCGCCCATCACCTTCTTCAGCCCCTCGGGCCAGGTCTGCGAGATCGTCCCACCGGGCGTGGGCACCATGCAGCCACCGAAGCCGTAGATGTAGGTCGGCCCGCAGAACGACGGCAGGGTGCCCCAGCCGAAGGTCGGCACCTTCTGCTGCTGCAGGAAGTCGGCGCCCGAGAAGGTGGTGGAACTCATCGGCGCGATCGCGAACACCTTGTCCTGCTGGACGAGTTTGCGGGCAGCCGCGAGGTTCTTCGCGGGATCCTGCCCGTCGTCCTCCGCGCCGAGGTAGTCGATCTTCCGCCCGTGGACGCCGCCCTCGGCGTTGGCCCGGTCGAACCGGGCCTTCGCGCCCAGGTCCGTGTCCTTCTTCGAGTAGCCCGTGCTCGTGGTCATCGAGACGATGCCGCCGACCTTGACCGAGTCGTCGGTGACTCCGCGTGCGGCTCCGCCGGTCTTGCCCGAACTCGTGCTGGTCGCGGCCGAGTTGCAGGAGGTGGCGAGCAGTAACAAGGCCACGGCTGCGATGACGGTACGGATCGAACGCGACACGGTCGGTCCCTCCTTGCGTCGAGTGACCGAAAGCGTGCGTGAGATCTGACGGGTCGTCAATAAGTGTGACGGTAAGTGGGTGCTGTGGTCTCGTCCGCCTGGTTGGGGTGGCGGCCGGTGCGGGTCCGTTGTGGCTGGTCGCGCCCACGCGACGGCGCCGCGTATGGCACAGCCCCGCGCCCCTGCGGGGCGATCTTCAGGCCCTGTACAGCGCTTCGACCTCCGTCGCGTACGCGTTCTCTATCGCCTTGCGCTTCAGCTTCAGGGACGGTGTGAGCAAGCCGTGTTCCTCGGTGAACTGGTGGGCGAGGATCCGGAACGTTCGGATCGACTCGGCCTGGGACACCAGCGTGTTGGCCGCGACCACGGCCCGTCGTACCTCGGTCTCGAGGTCGGGGTCCCGCACCAGTTCCTGCGGGCTCATGTGCGGCTTGTCGCGCATCTGCAGCCAGTGCTCCACGGCTTCTCCGTCGAGCGTGACGAGGGCCGCGATGTACGGGCGGTCGTTGCCGACGACGATGCACTGGGCGACCAGCGGATGGTCCCGTACCCGTTCCTCCAGGAGCGCGGGCGAGACACTCTTGCCGCCGGAGGTCACCAGGATCTCCTTCTTGCGCCCGGTGATGGTGAGGTAGCCGTCCTCGTCGAGGGAGCCGAGGTCACCGGTGGCCAGCCAGCCGTCGTGCAGCGTCTCGTCGGTGGCCTTCTGGTTGTTGAGGTAGCCCTGGAAGACGTTGTCGCCGTGCAGCCAGATCTCGCCGTCGTCCGCGATGTGCACGGTCATACCCGGAATGGGCTGGCCGACGGTGCCGTACCGGGTCTTGCCGGGTGGGTTGGCGGTGGCGGCGGCGGTGCACTCGGTGAGGCCGTACCCCTCGTAGATGAAGACGCCCGCGCCCGCGAAGAACAGGCCGAGCCGCCGGTCCATCGCCGAGCCGCCCGACATCGCGTGCCTCACCCGCCCGCCCATGGCGGCCCGGATCTTGGAGTAGACGAACTTGTCGTAGAGCTGGTGCTGCATGCGCAGGCCCGCCGACGGGCCCGGCCCGGTGCCCCACGCCTTCGCCTCCACCGCGTCGGCGTAGTTCACGGCGACCTCGACGGCCTTCTCGAACGCGCCGGCCCTGCCCTCCTTCTCGGCCTTGCGGCGCGACGCGTTGAAGACCTTCTCGAAGATGTACGGCACGGCCAGGAAGAACGTCGGCCGGAAGGCGGCCAGGTCGGGCAGCAGGGCCGCGGCGTTGAGCTGGGGCTGGTGGCCGAACTTGACCTTCCCGCGGATCCCGGCGACCTGCACCATGCGCCCGAAGACGTGGGCGAGCGGCAGGAACAGCAGGGTTGCCGCCTCGTCGCCCTTCTTGGAGTGGAAGAGGGGCTCCCACTTCTTGATGACGGTGTCCGCCTGGAACATGAAGTTCCCGTGGCTGATGACGCAGCCCTTGGGGCGGCCGGTGGTGCCGGACGTGTAGATGATCGTCGCGGTCGACTCGGGGGTGACCGCGCGCCGGTGCCGGTGCACCACGTCGTCGTCGAGGTGCGCGCCCGCCTCGTACAGCTCGTGCACGGCGCCCACGTCGAGCTGCCACAGTTTGTGCAGCATCGGCAGCCGGTCGACGACCGTGGCGACCGTCATCGCGTGGTCCTCGTGCTCGACCATGATCGCCGACACCTGCGCGTCGTGCAGCATCCAGAAGACCTGCTCGGCGGAGGACGTGGGGTAGATGGGGACGACCTGCGCGCCGATGGACCACAGGGCGAAGTCGAAGAGCGTCCACTCGTAGCGCGTACGGCACATGATGGCGACCCGGTCGCCGAAACGTATCCCCTGCGCGAGGAGCCCCTTGGCGAGGGCGAGCACCTCGTCCCGGAACTCGGCGGAGGTGACGTCGCGCCAGCGCCCCTGCTCGTCCTTGCGGCCGAGCGCGACGTGCAGCGGGTCGTCCTGGGCGTACTCGTAGACGACGTCGGCCAGACCGCCCACGGGCGGTGCCGACGCCAACGGAGGGTTGGTGAACTCGCGCAATCCCACTCCTCGTGGCGTCCCCACAGCGCCGTGAAAGCTACCTCACCTGCGATCGGGGCGGGAGGGGTGATGGAACGTGCCAATAGGGCGGCTGCGGTCCTGGACAGCCTGGAGAAACACACACGGAAAGGGAGGAGCGGGATGAAATTCCTTACGGGGGAGTAAGTTTCGATCCCGTAATCTCCACCGAATCTGTACGCCGTGATTACGGTGTGCGCCGGTGTGATCACAGATCCGGAACAATTCGCTCCGCGCGCCGGGCGCGGCCGGCGTCACCGCCATCGGGGCCGGGGCACGCCGCTTCGCTTCCCGGCCCCGATGGCGGTCAGTCGCGTGGTACCGCGACCTCGTCGGCCGGCGCGCGCCCCGGGGTGACGACCCGCGTCGCCCGCGGCGACCGCACCGACACCAGTACCAGCGCACCGGCGACCGCCGCCGTCACACCCGCTGTCCATGACGCCGCGTTCAGCCCGGAGGCGAAGGCCGCCCGCAGCGTGTGCTCGGAGAACGCGCCCCGCAGCGCGCCCGCGCCCCCGCCCGCCAGCGTGTGCGCGGCGTCGTGCGGCAGCGTGTCCCGCATGCGCGAGGTCAGGACCGTGCCGAAGACGGCCACGCCGAGCGCGTACCCGAGCTGCCGCGCCGTGTTCACCGCGCCGCCCGCCATGCCCGCCCGCTCCTGGGGCACGGCGGCCAGCGCGGCCCCCGCGATCGCGGGGGACAGCAGCCCGGTGCCGATCCCGACCAGCACCAGCCCCGGCACGAGCACGGTCCAGTCCGCTCCCGCGTCCAGCACCGCCTGGCCGCACGCCCCCGCCCCGACCAGCAGCAGCCCGCCGCCGATCGTCAGCCGCGCAGGCGTCCCGTGCAGCAGCCGCCCGCCGAGGACCGAGACCACCATGGCCGCGCCCGTCACCGGCAACAGCACCAGCCCACCCCGCACCGGACTCAGGCCCTGCACCGTCTGCAGCCAGATCGACAGGTACGGGGTCACCCCGAACGCCGTCCCGCTGAAGGCGAACGCGCCCACCAGCACGCCCACGAACGCGGGCCGGCGGAGCAGGGACAGGTCCAGCAGCGGGTGCGCGGCACGCCGCTCGACGCGCACGAAACAGGCCAGGGCGTACGCGGCGAGCACGAACGAGGCCACGGCGCCCGTCGACGTCCAGCCCTCCTCGCCGGCCCGCACCACCCCGAACGTCGCCGCCCCCGCGAAGCAGGCGAACGTCACCGTTCCCGCCCAGTCGACCCGTTCTCGGCCTCGCTCGTGCGGGAGCCCCGCCCCACGCCTGCCCCTGGACTCCGGGACCCTGCGCAGCGTCAGCCAGATCGCGGCCAGGCTCACCGGCAGGTTCACGAAGAAGATCCAGCGCCAGCCCGGCCCGTCGGTCAGCACCCCTCCGAGCACGGGCCCGACCGCCGCCGCACCCCCGCTCACCGCACCCCACACACCGAGCGCGACCGATCGCTGCCGCCCCTGGTACACGGAGCCCAGCAGCGGCAGCGTCGTCGCGAACATCGCGGCGGCGCCCACCCCCTGCAGGACCCGCGCCGCCACCAGCGCCCCCGGCCCGGACGCCAGCCCGCACAGCAGCGACGCGACGGCGAACAGCACCACACCCGCCACATGGACCCGCCGCCGCCCCGCGACGTCGGCCGCCGCGCCGGCACCCAGCAGCAGCGCGGCGAGCGCGAGCGCGTAGCCGTCGACGACCCACTGCAGATCGCTGAGCGAGGCGTTCAGCGCCCGCGCCATGTCCGGCAACGCGACCACCACGATCGTCACGTCCAGCAACAACATGAACGTGCCCAGGCACACAGCCGTGAGCGGTCCCCATGTACGCATGTCCTCAGAATCCCCTCCCGATCAGGAGCGCGCGTCCTCCTGCTCGGCCGCGCATGTCTCCGTACGATGGGCCGTGCCGGACGATCAGCACGGCTGTCAGCGAACTGCCGCCGGAATCCGACAGGAACCGCTTTGATTACGCTGGAATCCCCCACGCTCGACGCGCTCGATCTGCGCCTGCTGGCCGCCCTTGAGGTGGACGGACGGGCCCCCTTCAGCCGCATCGGAGCCGTCCTCGGCGTCTCCGACCAGACCGTGGCCCGCCGCTACCGCAGGCTGTGCGCCGAGTCCGGGCTGCGGGTCGTCGCCGTCCGGGACGCCCAGCGCCTCGGCCAGGACCAGTGGACGCTCAGACTGCGCTGCGCCCCCGACGGAGCCGAACCCATCGCTCAGGCCCTCGCCAGGCGTCCGGACACCCACTGGATCGGGCTCGCCTCGGGCGGCACCGAGATCGTCTGCATGACCCGCCCGCGCAGCCCGGGAGACCACGACGACCTCCTGCTCGGCAAGCTGCCGCGCACTCCGCGCATCGTGGAGATCCGCGCCCACCAGTTCCTGCACCGCTTCTTCGGCGGGCCGACGGGCTGGACGAGCAAGTTCGGGCTGCTGGACGACGACGAGACCGCTGCCCTGCGCCCCGGCCCCGTGGCCACCGAGGGTCCCGCCCGTATCGACCCGGAGGACGAACCCCTGGTCGCCGCACTGGAACGCGACGGCCGGGCCACCTACCCGGAACTCCAGCGCGCCACCGGCCGCTCGGAGTCGGCCGTCAAGCGCCGTCTCGCCGGCCTGCTCGCGTCGGGAGCCGTCTACGTCGACGTCGAGTACGACCAGGAGATCGTCGGCCACCACCGGGTCGCGGCCCTCTGGATCACCGCCGAGCCCGCTCGCCTGCAGGCCGTCGGGGAGGCCCTCGCGACCCACGACGAGGTCGCCTACGCCGCCGCGACCGCGGGCCCCTCCAACATCTTCGTGAGCGCGGTCGTCCGGGACACGGCACACCTGTACGCCTACCTGAGCGGGACGATCGGCTCCCTCGAAGGAGTCCGGCACGTGGAGACGACGCCGTACCTGCGCAGGGTCAAACAGCTCACGTACGCGCAGTCGCGCTGAGGCCCGGCCGGCGTCAGCGGGGAACCCCGGGGGGTCAGTCCCGCCGCCCCCGGTGCAGCCGGTCCCCGCCGGACAGGATCGACGCCGCGAGCGCGTCCGCCGCGCCCTGCGCCGAGCCGCGCCGCCGCCCGTGCACGACGACGAAGTCGACCTCGCCCAGCTCGGGCAGGCCGGCCCGGTCGGGCACCCGGACCAGGCCCGGGGGCACCAGCCCGTGCGAGTGCGCCATCACGCCGAGGCCCGCGCGGGCCGCCGCGATCAGCCCGTTGAGGCTGCCGCTCGTGCACGCGATGCGCCAGGCGCGGCCCTCGCGCTCCAGCGCCTCCAGGGCCAGCGCCCGGGTGATCCCCGGCGGCGGGTACACGATGAGCGGCACCGGACGGGCGGGATCGAGACGCAGCCGCTCCGCGCCGATCCACACCAGCCGGTCGTGCCAGACGAGTTCGCCGCGCGGGTCCTCGGGCCGCCGCTTGGCCAGCACCAGGTCGAGCTTGCCCGCGGCGAGCTGCTCGTGCAGGGTCCCCGACAGCTCCACCGTCAGCTCCAGGTCCACCTCGGGGTGGTCGCTGCGGAAGCGCTCCAGGATCTCCGGCAGCCGGGTCAGTACGAAGTCCTCCGACGCGCCGAAGCGCAGCCGTCCGCGCAGCCGGGTGCCCGTGAAGAACGCCGTCGCCTGTTCGTGCACCTCAAGGATCCGGCGCGCGAAACCGAGCATGGCCTCGCCGTCCTCCGTCAGCTCCACGGAGTGGGTGTCCCGCGAGAACAGCTGCCGCCCGGTGGCGTCCTCAAGACGGCGCACGTGCTGGCTGACCGTGGACTGGCGCAGCCCGAGCCGGCGGGCGGCCTGCGTGAAGCTCAGCGTCTGGGCCACCGCGAGGAAGGTGCGCAGATGAGAGGGGTCGTACATGCTCATGACCCTAGCGTGGTCATCGTGAAACGCGATAACAGTCAGAGCGGTATGACGGATTCCCGATCACGGTGATCAGGTGGACGATGGAGAGGGCGCGATCCGGCCCGAAGTGATCAGAACCAGGCAGTACAGAACCGAGCAAGTGGAGCACCGTGAAACGCCTGCAGTGGCCCAGTTGGCTGCCGATCGACCCGTACATCCTGCTGTTGCTGGGGACGGTGGGCATCGCGGCTCTCCTCCCGGCCCGGGGCACCGCCGCCGACGTCGCCTCGGGCGCCTCCACGGCGGCGATCGCCTTCCTGTTCTTCCTCTACGGCGCCCGCCTGTCCACCCGTGAGGCGCTCGACGGGCTGAAGCACTGGCGGCTCCACGTCACCGTCCTCGTCTGCACCTTCGTGATCTTCCCGTTGCTCGGCCTCGCCGCACGCGCGCTCGAACCGGTGTTCCTGACGCACTCCCTCTACATCGGGCTCCTCTTCCTCACCCTCGTGCCGTCGACCATCCAGTCGTCGATCGCGTTCACGTCGATGGCGCGCGGCAACGTGCCCGCCGCGATCTGCGCGGGCTCCTTCTCCTCCCTGGCCGGCATCGTCATCACGCCGCTGCTGGCGGCGAGTCTGCTGGGCAGCGGCGCGGGCGGCTTCTCCACGGACTCGCTCGTGGAGATCGTGCTGCAGCTGCTGGTGCCGTTCGTCGCCGGGCAGGTGGCCCGCCGCTGGATCGGCGGATTTGTCACGCGCCACAAGAAGGTCCTGGGCCTCGTCGACCGCGGCTCGATCCTCCTCGTCGTCTACGTCGCGTTCAGCGAGGGCATGGTGCGGGGCATCTGGCACCAGGTCAGCCCCGTACAGCTGGCGGGCCTGCTGGTCGTCGAGGCCGTGCTGCTCGCGGTGATGCTGCTGCTCACCTGGTACGGCGGGAAGGCGCTGCGGTTCAGCCGTGAGGACCGGATCGCGATCCAGTTCGCGGGCTCGAAGAAGTCCCTCGCCTCCGGACTGCCCATGGCGAGCGTGCTCTTCGGCGCGCAGGCGTCCCTCGCCGTGCTGCCGCTGATGCTCTTCCACCAGATGCAGCTCATGGTGTGCGCGGTCATCGCCAAGCGCCGCTCCCACGACCCGGTGGAGCCGGAGCTCACCCCGGAGCGAGACGCAGCGACACGAACCGCGGTCGGTACAGGGACACGTTCCGGCTGAGGTTCACCTGCGCCGACGTGGCGTCGGCGTCCAGCCAGTTGACGTCGTAGCTGAGCACGAGCCGCCCGCCGCGGCTCAGCGCGGGGTGGGCCTGCGGGTTGTACGCGGCCACGTCACCCTCGGGCAGCGGCGGGCTGAAGCCCTTCGCGGGGCCGTGCCAGGGGCCGGTGGGCGAGCAGGACCAGTACGAGGTGACCGTGGTCAGGCCCCGGGTTCCCGCGGCCATGGTGAACAGCACATACGTACGACCGTCGCGGACCACCGTGAACGCGCTGCCCACCCCCCTGCGCCGCCCGTCCCCGAGCACCGGCTCCGGCCGGCCGCGCACCACCCACCGGCCGCCGTCCCAGTACTCCCACGCACCGGGCTCGCCCAGCCTGCCGCGCGGCACCCGGGCCACGTACGCCTGTGACACCGGGCGGGCGGCGGCCTGCGCGTCGTTCCCGCCGAAGACGTACGTCCAGTCGCCCGCGTCGACGGCCGTCGTCCCGAACAGCACCCGCCGGGCCGGGTCGGCCACCGACCCCTGGTCCAGGACGGTTGTGATGCCCTCCAGGCGCAGGCCGGGCAGGGAGAGCGTGGCGACCTCGGTGGCCGTGGGTACGCCGTAGATCCACGGGGCCTGACCCGCCGTACGCGTCCACAACAGCACCCGCACCACCTTGTCCGGCGACCCGGGGGAGCGGGCCTCGACGCGTGCCGCGACGGGCCAGCGCCACTGCTGCGGGGCCGGGTCCGGAAAGACAGGCGTCGGGAGCGTGGACAACAGCCGGCCCGAACTCGACATCACCACCGCCGAGTTGCGCACCAGCGGCGCCGAGGCGTCCCGCCACGCGACGGACTCGCCGACCGGGTTGGGCGGCCCGTGCACCTGGCCGAGATAGGTGTCCGAGAACAGCCACAGCACGCGCCCGTCCGGCAGCCGCACCGAGTGGGTGCCGTCACCGCCGGTCCAGTCGTCGGTGCGCGTACCGTCGTCGCCGTACCGGGCGAACTCGCCCGTGAGCGCGCCGTCCGCGCTCCAGGCCCGGACCGTTCGGGCCGCGCACGTGCCGCCGCCCTCCCGGTCGTCCGGGAGGGCGGTGAGCAGCACGGCCGCGAGGACCAGCGCCAGGAGGAGCCCCAGGCCGGTCCCCGTACGCCGTCGTGCTCGTGCGTCGTCGGGCACGCAGGGGACGTTAGTGGCCCTTGTTCACCCGGTCCATGGGCAGCCACAGGATCGAGCCGCGGGTCGTCGCCCGGGCGGGCGTGCCCGGCTCGCGCAGTCCGGTCAGCTCCTTGTCGCCGAGCGCCCGGTCGTAGACGCGCACGTCGTCGATCGCCCCGTCGAAGTGCGCCCGGCTGTCCGGCTTCTGCCCTATGTGCACGCCGAACGGCGAGTTCCGGCTGACCGACCCGGCCACGTCCGCCGTACTGACCGCCGTCCCGTCGACGAACAGCGTGAGCTCACCGCCAGCGCGCCGCAGCGCGAGATGGTGCCACTGGCCGTCGTTGTACGCGCCGGCCGTGCGCACGGACGCCGACCTGGGCGCCGAGGCCCCGTCCCGCACGGTGATCAGACCCTGGATCCGGTCCGACGCGGGCTCCCCGCGCAGCCATACCTGCGGCTGGGTCGTGCCCACACCGCCCATCCACAGCAGCGGCTGCTCACCGGTCGTGGCCGAGTAGCGGAACCACAGGGACGCGGTGAAGTCCTTCGTCCCGAGCGGGAGCCGCGCACTGTACGGCAGGCGTACGGCGTCGTCGATGCCGTCGAACCCCATCGCGCCGCCGAACACGCCGTCCGTCGTGCCCGCCCCGCCGAGCACCCGAGCCGGCCTGCCGCCGGGCGCCCTGTCGGCCGTGGTCGGGTCGGGGGCGCGGCGTGGCCGCAGCCAGTCCTCGGTGAAGCGGGCGAAGCGGATCTCGTCGCGGGCGTCGACGGCGCCGCCCTCGTACATCAGCCCCACGGTGTCCTCGGCGATGCCCACCATGTCGGAGTAACCGGACCAGTCCGTGGTGACGACCGTGCCGCGGTCCACGCTGTCCCAGGTGCGCCCGCCGTCGTAGGAGGAACGGATCATCATGGTCCGGCGGCGGTCCGGGTCGCCGGGGCAGGCGAGGAGGAGCCGGCTGCCGAGGCGGAGCGAGGAGCCCTGCACCTGCGGCGTGTAGAAGTCGGGGAGGGTCTTGAAGGGGGAGTCGAAGCTGTCGCCCCCGTCGCTGCTGACGGTCTGGGTGCGATGGCCGAGGTCGGTCCCGTCCTGTTCGCGTCCGCTGACGAAGACGGAACCGTCCTGGCGTTCGGTGAGCGTCAGCTCGGAGGGTTTCTGGCGGAACGTTCCGTCGGCCGCGATCGGCCAGGAGTCCGTGGCGCCGATCCTCCAGTGCTCGCCGCCGTCGTCGCTGACGATGAGCGCGGCGTGGTTGGCGCTGACGCGGGTGCCGTCCCAGGTCTCGGTGTTGACGCCGAAGACGAGCCGGCCGGCGTGCTTGCCGCGGGTGAGCTGGATGCCGTGCACCGGCCCGGTGGCGTACCAGGAGTTCCAGTGCGCCGGCCGGATCTCGTCACTCAGGTCGCGCGGCTCGGACCAGGTGAGGCCGTCGTCGTCGCTGTACTGCAGGTGGGGGGTGCGGTCGCAGGGCACCTGGCAGTTCGCGCTGTCCGTGCGGCCCGTGTTGTACGTCTCGGCCAGCAGGATGCGGCCGGTCCTGCGGTCCACGATCGGCGCGGGGTTGCCGTGGGTGTCGCCGGCGCCCTCGGTGACGACCCGGAGCGGGCCCCACGTGCGGCCGCCGTCGGTGGAACGCTTGACCACGATGTCGATGTCGGCCGCGTCCCCGCAGTTGAGCACGCGGCCCTCGGCGAACGCCAGGAGGGTGCCCTGGGTGGTCTTCACGATCGCCGGGATCCGGAAGCAGGCGTAGCCCGGGTCCTGCGAGGCCTTGAACAGGATCTGCTGGTCGAACTGCCCGGCCGTGGACTGCCGCGGGCCGGTCGCCGTCACCGGTTCGGCCCCCGCCGGACCCGGCGACACGAGTAACGCGGCCATGGCGAGCACGGCGGTGAGCGCCGCGATGACGAGTGATCTGAGACGTGCACGGTGACTTGACGGCATGGTGCGGTCCGCCCTTCATGCGTCGCGGCAAACAGGACATCGGACATCCCACGTCCAACGTGCAGGGCCACAGACGCTACTTCGCGCCCAAGTGCCTCACAAGAGGTGTGCCGCCATGCCGGTGACGAGGGGTCAGGGCAGCAGCACCACCTTGCCGAGGTTGCTCCGCGACTCGATCACCTCATGGGCCTTCGCCGCGTCCTCCAGAGCGAACGTCCCGTGCACGGCGGGCCGCAGCCTGCCCTCCCCGAACAGCTCCCACAGCTCGCGCCGCCACCGCTCGTACAGCTCCGGCCGCTCGCGCGCGATCCGCGCCATCTGGAAGCCGGTCACGGTCCTGGCGCCCACGAGCAGGTCGTACGCATGAATGGTCCCGCCGCCGGAGCTGTACGCCACGAGCCGGCCGCCGGGCGCTACCGTGGCGAGGGCCGGGGTGATCAGGTCCCCGCCGACGGCGTCGAGCACGTAGTCGACGGGGGTGCCCAGGTCGTCGTACGTGACCACCTCGTCGGCGCCCATGGCCCGTACGAACTCCGCCTTCGTCGCGTCCGACACGGCGCCGACGACCCGTTTTGCCCCGCGCACCCTCGCGAGCTGGACCGCGAGGTGGCCGACGCCGCCGGCCGCCGCCGTCACCAGGGCCGATTCGCCGGGCGCGGGGCGTGCCGCGTCCAGGGCGCCGAGCGCGACCAGCCCGCTCCGTACGAGCGCGACCGCGTCGACGGCGCTCGCGCCCTCGGGCAGGGGTGACGCCATGCCCTCCTGCAGCAGCGCGAAGTCGGCGTATCCGTGTCCCAAGCACAGTCCGGTGACACGGTCGCCGGCCCGGAACCGCGTGACGCCCGGACCCACCGCCACCACCTCGCCGGTGATCTCGCCTCCGAGCGGTACCGCCTCGGGCGCCTCCGTCACCTTGCGAACGACGGGGAGCGTCACCCCGACGGCCTCCGCGCGGACGACGAGTTCGCCGGGCCCCGCCGCCGGGGCGGGAACCTCCTCCAGGAACAGCGGGCCACCGGGCTGTTCGTACCGGACGCGACGCATCACACCTCCACGAGTTCACGAGCCATCGAGGGCAAGTCGTTGGGAGCCCCCATGATGATCGCTCGTTCATGGGGAGTCCCAACGGTTTTTCGGTACGGTGGCCCCGTGTCCGCAGAAGCCCCGCTCCCCGCGATCCGCTCCCTCCCCAGCTGGCTCCTCGGCCGGGCGGCCGCGCGGGGCCGGGCCCTGGTCGCCGAGGCGCTGGCCGCGGAGGGTATGAAGATGTGGCACCACGTCGTGCTCTCCGCGGTCCGCGACCTCGCTCCCGTCGCCCAGGCCGACCTGGGCCGCGGCGTCCGGCTCGACCCCAAGGACCTGGTCGGGATCCTGAACGACCTCCAGGCCGCCGGGCTGGTCGTGCGCGCGCCCGACCCCGCCGACCGCCGCAAGAACGCGGTGTCCCTCACCGGCGCGGGTGCCCGCGTGCTGGAGCGCTGTGAACGAGTCGCGCGGGCGGCGAACGACGAACTGCTGTCCCCGCTGACCATGGCGGAACGCGAGCAGTTCACGGGCTTGTTGATCCGGATTTCCGGTACGGAAGGCTGATGCGGGCTAACGTTCCGTCATGACCGCACCGGACACCGAACCCCGACTCGCCCTCGACCCCAAGCGCACCGCGCTCGTGCTCGTCGACCTGATGGACCGCATCGTCGGGCTGCCCCTGGAACCCCGTAAGGGAACCGACGTCCTCGTCGCCGCCGAGGCGCTGGCGAGCACCTTCCGCTCCGTGGGCGCTCTCGTCGTGCTCATCCGTGTCGAGCGGTCCGGTGCCGTGGAACAGCCACCCGGCAGCGGACTGGTCACCGGTCTCGCCCGGGACGGCGACCTCGAGATCGTGAAGCGGACCCTCGGCGGCTTCCAGGACACCGGCCTGGACGAGCGGCTGCGCGAGCGCGGCATCACCACCCTCGTCTTCGGCGGCATCGCCACCAACCTCGGCGTGGAGTCCACCGCCCGCGCCGCCGGTGACCTCGGCTACGACCTCGTCTTCGTGGAGGAGGCGATGGCCGCGTTCACGGCCGCCGAGCACGAGGCGTCGGCGCGGCTGGACTTCCCGCGGCTGGGGACGGTGGTGACGGTCGCGGACGTTCACTTCACCGCGGACTGAGCCGTCCGGGCGAGCCCCGACGGCAAGGAGCCGAAGGGGCGCGCCGGAGGCGAACCGAGCCTGAAGAAACCCGGAAGAAAACAGCGGGGCCCCTGCGGCGCAGGGGGCGCTCCCCGCCGGCCGGGGCCCCGCCGCCGTGTCGCGGGGAGCCGGTCAACCCTGGGCGGCCGCGGCCCGCAGGGCGATACGGTCCTCGCCCGCGTACACGTTCATGGAGGCGCCCCGCAGGAAGCCCACCAGCGTCAGACCCGACTCCAGGGCCAGGTCGACCGCCAGCGACGACGGCGCCGACACCGCCGCGAGCACCGGGATGCCCGCCATCACCGCCTTCTGCGCGAGCTCGAAGGAGGCGCGGCCCGACACCAGCAGGATCGTGCGGGCCAACGGGAGCCCGCCGTTCTGCAGCGCACGCCCCACCAGCTTGTCCACCGCGTTGTGCCGGCCCACGTCCTCCCGTACGTCGAGGAGCTCGCCGTCCTCACCGAACAGGGCCGCCGCGTGCAGGCCCCCGGTCCGGTCGAAGACCCGCTGGGCCGCGCGCAGCCGGTCGGGGAGCTCCGCGAGGAGCGCGGGATCGACACGGACCGGGGGAGCGTGACCCCCGTGGGTGTCGTCGATGGGCCAGCGGGCCGTCGTACGGACCGCGTCCAGCGACGCCTTTCCGCACAGCCCGCACGACGATGTCGTGTACACGTTGCGTTCGAGCGTGATGTCCGGGATCGCGACGCCGGGGGCCGTCCGCACGTCCACCACGTTGTACGTGTTCGAACCGTCCACCGTGGCGCCCGCGCAGTACACGATGTTCTGCAGGTCCTTCCGCTCCGCCAGCACCCCCTCGCTCACCAGGAAGCCCGCCGCCAGCGCGAAGTCGTCTCCCGGTGTGCGCATCGTGATCGCGAGGGGCTTGCCGTTGAGCCGGATCTCCAGCGGTTCCTCGGCGACGAGCGTGTCCGGGCGGGTGGAGACGGCCCCGTCCCGGATGCGGATCACCTTGCGTCGTTCCGTGACTCGTCCCATGTCGTTCCGTGTCCGTCCCGTGTGCCGATCGGTGCTGTCAGTCCCGGTTCTGTACGTGCTGGTAGCCGAAGCGGCCCTTGATGCACAGGTTGCCGTGGGTCACCGGATTGTCGTGCGGCGAGGTGACCTTCACGATCTCATTGTCCTGCACGTGCAGGGTCAGGTTGCAGCCCACTCCGCAGTACGCGCACACCGTCGTCGTCTCCGTCTGCGCGGACTCGTCCCACGTACCCGCCGCGCGCATGTCGAACTCCGACTTGAAGGAGAGCGCGCCCGTCGGGCACACCTCGATGCAGTTCCCGCAGTACACGCAGGCCGAGTCCGTGAGCGGCGCGTCGTGCTCGACGGCGATCCGGGCGTCGAAGCCCCGCCCGGCCACGGAGATCGCGAACGTGTTCTGCCACTGGTCGCCGCACGCGTCCACGCACTTGTAGCAGAGGATGCACTTGTCGTAGTCGCGGACGTAGAGGTCGTTGTCGATCTTCGGTGCCTCGTTCAGCCGGGCCGCGTCCGGGCCGAAACGGTCCGGCTTCGCCTCGTACTCCTTGATCCACTCGGCCACCTTCGGGGTCGTCGACAGGTCGACCGACGACGCGAGCAGTTCGAGCACGATCTTGCGGCTGTGGCGGGCGCGCTCGGTGCCGGTACGGACCTCCATGCCGGGCTCGGCCCTGCGGGAACAGGCCGGGACCAGCGTCCTGGACCCCTCGACCTCGACCACGCAGACCCGGCAGGCGTTCTTCGGGGTGAGGGTGTCGCCCTCGCACAGGGTCGGGACGTCCTTGCCCGCCGCCCGGCAGGCGTCGAGGATCGTCGAGCCCTCGGGAGCGCGCACCGGCTCCCCGTCGATGGTGAACTCCAGGAGGCGGCGCGGCACTCCGAGCGGTATCACGGTCATTCGTACGCCCCCAGACGGTCGATGGCGGATTCCACGGCGTTCCACGCGGTCTGCCCGAGACCGCAGATCGAGGCGTCGCGCATCGCACGGCCCACCTCGCGCAACAGCGCGATGTCACCGGCCGCGGCCGCCCCGGTGCGCTCGACGATCCGGTGCAGCGCCTCCTCCTGCCGCACGGTCCCGACCCGGCACGGCACGCACTGGCCGCACGACTCGTCTCGGAAGAACTCGGCGATGCGCAGCAGCAGGCGGGGGAGCGGCACGGTGTCGTCGAACGCCATCACCACGCCCGAGCCGAGGGTGGTGCCGGCCTCGCGGGTGCCCTCGAAGGTGAGCGGGATGTCCAGCTCGTCGGGCCGTACGAAGCCGCCGGCCGCCCCGCCCAGCAGCACCGCCCGCAACCGCTCCCGCACCCCGGCCAGTTCCAGCAGCTCGCCCAGCGTCGCGCCGAAGGGCAGCTCGTAGATGCCGGGGCGGTCGACACCGCCCGACACGCAGAACAGCTTGGGGCCCGTGGACCTGCCGGTGCCGATCGCCGCGTACGCCGGTGCCCCCATGGTCAGGATGGGCAGGACGTTGACGAGGGTCTCGACGTTGTTCTCGGCGGTGGGCTTGCCGAAGAGGCCCTTCTCCACGGGAAAGGGCGGCTTCGAACGCGGCTCGCCCCGGTAGCCCTCGATGGAGTTGAACAGCGCGGTCTCCTCGCCGCAGATGTACGCGCCCGCCCCGCGCCGGATCTCGATGTCGAAGGCGTACCCCTGGCCGAGGACGTCCTCGCCGAGCAGTCCGCGGGCGCGGGCCTGCCCGATGGCGTGGGTGAGGCGGTCCAGCGCGCGCGGGTACTCGCCGCGCAGGTAGAGGTAACCCTTGTGCGCCCCGGTCGCGTACCCGGCGATCGTCATCGCCTCGACAACGGCGTAAGGGTCGCCCTCCATGACGACCCGGTCCTTGAACGTGCCCGGCTCGGACTCGTCCGCATTGCACACCAGGTAGTGCGGGTGGTCCGGCTGGGACGCGGTGGCCTGCCACTTGCGTCCCGTGGGGAACGCGGCGCCGCCCCGTCCGACCAGCCCGGAGTCGGTCACCTCCCGGATGACTCCGGCGGGGCCGAGCGCGAAGGCCCGGCGGAGGGCCGTGTAGCCGCCGTGGGCCCGGTAGTCGTCGAGGCTGAGGGGGTCAATGACGCCGACGCGGCGCAGGAGGATCAGGCCGTCCTGGCCCGCCTGGGGCACGGCCAGGGCGGCCGGGGGTTCGGCGGGGGCCGTTTCGGGGGCGGTGGCGGCGACGATGGTCGTCTCGACGGTGGCGGGTGCGACGACGGCTGTGGCCCGACGAGCCCGCGGCGGAGCCGCTGATGGATGCAGTCGCCCCCGCCGCTCCTTCCCATTCCCGACCCTGGGGGCTGCGGCCCCCGGACCCCCGCTGCCGGCCTGAACGGCCTCGTCCTCAAACGCAGGACGGGCTGAAAAGCCAAGCCCCGGCCGGGGAGAATCCAGCCCCTCCGGCGTTTGAGGAGCGGGGTCCGGGGCGGAGCCCCGTGCGGGGTCGAAGGGGCGAAGCCCCTGGGGGACGGGACGGGTAGGGGCGGCGGGGGCGGAATCACTCTCGGCGACACCCGCCCGGACCACCAGCGCCGCGGGCGCCCGCTCGCACAGCCCCAGACACGGGCTGCGCTCCACCGACACCCCACTCCCGGGCCCCAGCCGCGACTCCACCCCGGCGCACAGCTCCGCCGCCCCCGCCCCCGCACACGCGAGATCCGTGCACACGTGCAGCACCGTCGCGGGCCGCGGACGCACCGAGAACATCGAGTAGAACGTCGCCACCCCGTACGCCTCCGCCGGCGGCACCGTCAGCCGCCGGCACAGGTAGTCCAGCGCGCCCTCGCTGATCCAGCCCACCCGGTCGTTGATCGCGTGCAACCCCGGCAACAGCAGATCACGGCGGTCCCGCGCCTGGCGTCCGCCCCGCGCCCACCGCAGATCGGCGTCGGAACGATCGGCGCCCTCCCAGGAGGACTCCGGCGGCCCGAGCAGCGCGTCGACCGCGGCCCGTTCGTCGTCCGTCGGCTTGCTGTCACCGAAGTGCAGATCCATGTCCTGTCTCAGCTCCTCACGGCCGTGACGGGCAGCTTCTCGATCCTGATCGCCGACGCCTTGAACTCCGCCGTGCCCGCGATGGGGCAGTTGGCCTCGATCGTGAGCGCGTTGGTGTCCACCTCGTCGGGAAAGTGCATGGTCATGAAGGCGAGCCCGGGCCGCAGGGCCGTGTCGACCCACACCGGCGCCACCACGGAGCCGCGCCGCGAGGACACCCGTACCTCCTCACCGACCACCACCCCGTACCGCTCCGCGTCCTCCGGGCACAGCTCCACGTACTCACCGCGGCGCAGGGGCGAGGCGAAACCCCCGCTCTGCACCCCCGTGTTGTACGAGTCGAGCCGCCGACCCGTGGTCAGCCGGATCGGGTACTCCTCGTCCGTCAGGTCCACCGGCGGATCGTGCTGGACGATTCCGAACGGCGCGGGCACGCCGCGCCTCGCCGGGTCCGTCTCCCACAACCGGCCGTGCAGATAGGTCGGTTCCAGCCTGCCCGTGTCCGGGCACGGCCACTGGATGCCCTGGTGCTCCTCCAGACGGTCGTACGTCATCCCGTAGTGGTCCGGCGACACCGACCGCAGCTCGTTCCAGACGGCCTCGGCGTCCGCGTACTTCCACTCGTGGCCGAGGCGTGCCGCCAGGTCGCAGATGATGTCGATGTCCTCGCGCGCCTCACCGGGCGGGGCGACCGCCCGCCGTACACGCTGAACGCGCCGCTCGCTGTTGGTCGTCGTGCCGTCCGTCTCCGCCCAGCCGGCCGTCGCGGGCAGGACGACGTCCGCCAGTTCCGCCGTCTTCGTGAGGAAGATGTCCTGGACCACGAGGAAGTCCAGCTGCTTCAGCCGCCGTACCGCCTGCTCGCTGTCCGCCTCCGACTGCGCCGGGTTCTCCCCGATGCAGTAGACGGCCCGCAGCGTGCCCTCCTCCATGGCCTCGAACATCTCCGTCAGGTTCAGCCCGTAGCGCGGCTGGATGACGGTGTCCCACGCCGACTCGAACTTCAGCCGGGCGTCGGCGTCGAGGATGTCCTGGAAGCCCGGCAGCCGGTTCGGGATCGCGCCCATGTCGCCGCCGCCCTGCACGTTGTTCTGCCCGCGCAGGGGCTGCAGCCCGGCGCCGTAGCGGCCCACGTGACCGGTCAGCAGGGACAGGTTGATCAGCGCCCGTACGTTGTCGGTGCCGTTGTGGTGCTCGGTGATGCCGAGCGTCCAGCACAACTGGGCGCGCTCGGCCCGGGCGTACGCGTGCGCCAGGTCACGGATCGCGGCGGCCGGCACGCCCGTCACCTTCTCGGCGAGCGACAGCGTCCAGGGTTCGACCAGGGCCCTGTACTCATCGAAGCCCGTCGTCGCGCGCTCGATGAACGCCGTGTTCGCCAGGCCCGCGTGGATGATCTCCCGCCCGATGGCGTGGGCCATCGGGATGTCCGTGCCCACGTTCAGACCGAGCCAGCTCTCCGCCCACTCGGCGGTGGACGTGCGGCGCGGGTCGACGGCGTACATCCGGGCGCCGTTCCTGATCCCCTTCAGCACGTGCTGGAAGAAGATCGGGTGGGCGAAACGGGCGTTGGAGCCCCACATCACGATCAGGTCGGTGTGTTCGACCTCCTCGTACGACGACGTCCCGCCACCGGAGCCGAAGGCCGCCGACAGGCCGGCGACGCTCGGGGCGTGGCAGGTGCGGTTGCAGGAGTCGACGTTGTTGGTGCCCATCACCACGCGGGCGAACTTCTGCGCCACGTAGTTCATCTCGTTGGTCGCGCGGGCGCAGGAGAACATGCCGAACGCGCCGCGCGCCGCGCCGAGGCCACGGGCGGCACGGTCCAGGGCCTCGTCCCAACTCGCCTGCCGGAACGGCTCGTCGCGCGAGTCCCTGACGAGCGGGTGGGTGAGCCGGGTGTAGGTCTTCGGGGTCCGGTCGCGTTTCCTTGTGTTCCTCGTGTTCCTCATGCGGCGCTCCTCAGCGCGAGCAGGTCAGAGATGGCGTGGACGGTGCGGAGTGTGGGCACCTCGACGCCGGTGATCTCCGCCAACTCGACGACTGCCGCGAGGAGTACGTCGAGTTCGAGCGGTTTGCCGCGCTCCAGGTCCTGGAGCGTGGAGGTGCGGTGGTCGCCGACGCGTTCGGCGCCCGCGAGCCGGCGCTCGATGGACACGCCCACCTCGCAGCCCAGCGCCTCGGCGACGGCGAGCGTCTCGGTCATCATGATCTGGATGACCCTGCGGGTGCCGCCGTGCAGGCACATCTGCCGCATGGTGGCGCGGGCGAGCGCGCTGATCGGGTTGAACGAGATGTTGCCCAGCAGCTTGAGCCAGATGTCGCCCCGCAGCTCGGGCTCCACCGGGCACTTGAGGCCGCCCGCCGTCATGGCCGCGCTGAACGCCCGGCAGCGCGCGGAGACGCTGCGGTCGGGCTCGCCGATGGAGAACCGGGTGCCTTCCAGGTGCCGTACGACACCCGGCCCGGCGAGCTCCGTGGCCGCGTAGACGACACACCCGACGGCCCGTTCGGGCGCGAGCACCGCACTGACCGCGCCGCCCGGGTCCACGCTCTCGACACGGTGCCCGTCGTGGGGGCCGCCGTGCCGGTGGAAGTACCACCAGGGGATGCCGTTCTGGGCGGCCACCACCGCCGTCGTGTCGTGGAGCAGTGGCTCGATCAGCGGCCCGCACGCCGCGTACGAGTTGGCCTTCAGACCCAGGAAGACGAAGTCGACCGGCCCGATCGCGCCCGGGTCGTCGGTGGCGTTCGGCCGCGCCGTGAAATCGCCGCGCGGGCTGAGCACCCGCACTCCGTGCTGCCTCATGGCCGCCAGATGCGGTCCACGGGCGATGAGGTGCACGTCGGCGCCCGCACGATGCAGGGCAGCGCCGACGTAGGCGCCGATGGCTCCGGCGCCGAGAACCGCGACTTTCATACGAGGGAGCTCCGTTCGGTCGAGGGTACCGAGGAACTGCCGAACTGTGTCGACGAAATATTGTCTACAGTATGGAAGTTCGGCCAGCAAGGCTTCGCGCAGCAACTCGAGGGCCGTGCGGTCCTCGGCGCCGGTGGCTTTGCACTGCCGAGGTACCTGTGCGCGGAGGAACTGACGGCGGGCCGGACCGTCCCGCTGACGGAACCCGGTGCACCGCCCGCCGGCGCCGCCGGGACCGCTCGTTCCCGGCCGTGGTCCCCGTGACCGCTCGTCCCGCCCCGGCGACCGTTCGTCGCGCCCGGCACACCGCTCACCGCATACGGTCGGCGACTTGACCCGTCCTGCTTTCCAACTCCCGGGCCGGTTCCTATCGTTCGGGATCATGAGCCCTCCTGTAGCACCACCCGGCTGGAGCCGCTGGCTCGTCCCTCCGGCCGCTCTCTCGGTCCACCTCTCCATCGGACAGGCCTACGCCTGGAGCGTGTTCAAGCCGCCGCTGGAGTCCGCACTCGGCCTCAGCGGAACGCAGAGCGCGCTGCCGTTCCAGCTCGGCATCGTCATGCTCGGCCTGTCCGCCGCGTTCGGCGGCACGCTCGTGGAGCGCAACGGTCCGCGCTGGGCGATGACCGTGGCCCTGATCTGCTTCTCCTCCGGATTCCTGATCTCGGCCCTCGGCGCCGCCGTGGAGCAGTACTGGCTGATCGTGCTCGGTTACGGCTTCATCGGCGGCATCGGGCTCGGCATCGGCTACATCTCGCCCGTCTCGACGCTGATCAAGTGGTTCCCGGACAGGCCCGGCATGGCCACCGGCATCGCCATCATGGGCTTCGGCGGCGGCGCCCTCATCGCCTCACCCTGGTCCGCGCAGATGCTGGAGTCCTTCGGCGCCGACCCGTCCGGAATCGCGCTCGCCTTCCTCGTGCACGGGCTGGCGTACGCGGTCTTCATGTCGCTCGGCGTCCTGCTCGTACGCGTGCCGAGGAGCGAGAAGCCGGTGGCGTCGGGGCCGAGCCCCTTCGACGGGGTGCAGGTCTCGGCGCGGAGCGCGATCCGCACGCCGCAGTTCTGGTGCCTGTGGCTCGTGCTCTGCATGAACGTGACCGCGGGCATCGGCATCCTGGAGAAGGCCGCCCCCATGATCACGGACTTCTTCGCCGACTCATCGACGCCGGTGTCCGCCACCGCGGCCGCCGGGTTCGTCGCCCTGCTGTCGGCGGCCAACATGGCGGGTCGCATCTGCTGGTCGTCCACGTCCGACCTGATCGGACGGAAGAACATCTACCGCGTCTACCTGGGCGTCGGCGCGCTGATGTACCTGCTGATCGCACTGTTCGGAGACGCTTCCAAGCCGCTGTTCATCGTCAGCGCGCTGGTGATCCTCTCGTTCTACGGTGGCGGCTTCGCGACCATTCCGGCGTACCTGAAAGACCTGTTCGGCACCTACCAGGTCGGCGCGATCCACGGTCGGCTGCTCACCGCCTGGTCCACGGCCGGAGTCCTCGGGCCGCTGATCGTGAACTGGATCGCGGACCGGCAGGAGGCGGCGGGCAAGCACGGCTCGTCGCTCTACGGCCTGTCCTTCTTCATCATGATCGGGCTGCTCGTCGTCGGCTTCGTCGCCAACGAGTTCGTCCGGCCCGTCCACGCCCGCCACCACATCCCCGCACCGAAGGAGGCCACCGCCGATGCCGTCCAGCGACAGCAGCCAGAATCCGCCTGACCGGCGCGCCCTGATCGCCGTCTCCTGGCTGTGGGTCGGGCTGCCGCTCTGCTACGGCCTGTACGAACTCGTGCGGAAGGCGACGCAGTTGTTCACGGGATGAGCGCGACAGGGTGAGTCGTCCTCGCCGACCGGGGTGCGCACCGCAGTCCCGTGGACGACTGTTCGGGCTTCCAGGCTCTGACAGAAGCCCACAACCCCGCCGCCCCATTCCTGTGTCTGCACGTGCCCTCGTACCCGTGAGTCACTGATCAGACTGGTGGATCCCGCTACCCAAGGCAACGAGGGGGACACCCACCCATGAACGGCACCCGCATCGCCGCCGTCGGCCACTACCAGCCCGCCAAGGTGCTCACCAACGAGGACCTGGCGGGCATGGTCGACACCAGTGACGCGTGGATCAGGTCCCGGGTGGGCATCCGCACGCGCCACATCGCCGGACCCGACGAGCCCGTGGACGAGCTGGCCTCGCACGCCGCCGCCAAGGCGCTCGCCGCCGCGGGCCTCGCCCCGGACGCCGTCGACCTGGTCGTGGTCGCCACCTCCACCGCCGTCGACCGCTCCCCGAACACCGCGGCCCGGGTCGCCGCCCGCCTCGGCATCCCCTCCCCGGCCGCCATGGACGTCAACGTCGTGTGCGCCGGCTTCACCCACGCGCTCGCCACCGCCGACCACGCCGTCCGCGCGGGATCGGCGACCCGCGCCCTGGTCGTCGGCGCCGACAAGATGTCCGACGTGACGGACTGGACCGACCGCACGACCTGCGTGCTCGTGGGCGACGGGGCGGGGGCCGCCGTCATCGAGGGCGCCGACGAGCCCGGCATCGGACCGGTGTTCTGGGGCTCCGTGCCCGAGATGGGACACGCCGTACGCATCGAGGGGACGCCTCCGCGGTTCGCGCAGGAGGGGCAGAGCGTGTACCGCTGGGCGACCACCCAGCTGCCGGCCATCGCCCGGAAGGTGTGCGAGCGGGCGGGCCTCGCCCCCTCGGAACTCGCCGCTGTCGTCCTGCACCAGGCCAACCTGCGGATCATCGAACCGCTCGCGGAGAAGATCGGCGCGGTGAACGCCGTGGTGGCCCGGGACGTGACCGACTCCGGGAACACCTCGGCGGCGAGCATCCCGCTGGCCCTGTCCAAGCTGGTCGAGCACGGCGAGATCTCCACCGGGGACCCCGTGCTGCTGTTCGGCTTCGGCGGGAACCTGTCGTACGCGGGGCAGGTCGTCCACTGTCCGTGAGGTCGCCGTACCGCGGGGTGTGACGAGTCCAACTGCCCGCGGCCCTGGCATCGGCGCACCGTAGACTGTAGACGAAAGACAATCGATACTGACTTTCCGCTGCCGTGCACGGCCCTGCCCAAGAGGGGGACCGCGATGTTGTCGACAGGACTGCCGCAGGGGGCCGTGCCCAGGCTCGAACGGCCCGGCCCGCTGCGCGACCGTGTCTACGAAGCGCTCCTCGAACTCATCACGACCCGCGCCCTCCAGCCGGGCCAGCATCTGGTCGAGAGTGAACTCGCGGGCCACCTCGGCGTGTCGCGGCAGCCGGTGCGCGAGGCCCTGCAGCGGCTCAACACCGAGGGCTGGGTCGACCTGCGGCCCGCCCAGGGCGCGTTCGTGCACGAGCCGACCGAGGAGGAGGCGGACCAACTCCTCACGGTGCGCACGCTGCTGGAGGCCGAGGCGGCCCGGCTCGCCGCCGCCAACGCGGGCACGGCGGGCATCACGGCGCTGGAGGAGCTGTGCGCCGAGGGTGAGCGCGCCGTCGAGGCCGACGACGTGGACGGCGCGGTCGCGATGAACGCCCGCTTCCACGCCAAGGTCATGGAACTCGCCGGCAACGCGGTCCTCGCCGAACTCGCCGCCCAGGTCGACCGCCGCGTCCGCTGGTACTACACCCCGGTGGCCCGGCAGCGCGGACAGCAGTCCTGGAACGAGCACCGCGACCTGATCGCCGCGATCGCAGCCCGTGACGAACAGCGCGCCACCGAAATCATGCGCACCCACACGGAACACACGCGCAGGACGTATCACGCACGTCCGCGGTCGTAGGGATCCGGAGCCGGGTATCGGTCCGTAGGACGCGGCTACTGGTGCGCCCCGTGCTGTTCAGGGGCGCGGGGAACTGCGCGACAAGCCACAACGCACCCGCACTCAGCCACCGGCAGAACCGGGCAGACGAGTCCCGTCGCCCCCACCCAACACCGCCTGCGTCTGCGTACTCTGCCCCACCGCCCGCCCGTCGTCGCCGTACAACTCCGTCTGCACCACGACGAAGGACCGGCCCACATGAAGCGGCCGCGCCCCCGCCCGCACCGAACCCGCCCGCACCGCCCGGAAGAAGTTCGTCTTCGACTCGACCGTGGACGTGGCCGCCCCCGGCGGCAGGTTGAGAAACGCACACACCGCACCCACGGTGTCCGCCAGCGTCATCAGCGCACCACCATGCATCACGCCACCCACCGTGCACAGCCGCGGCGACCACGGCAGGGTGGCCCGGACACCCTCCGGCCCGGCCTCCGTCAGCGCGACACCCAGGTCGACGGCGAAGGGCACGGATGCCGACAGCACTTCGGTGGACGGGACTTCGGGGCGCGAGGCCATGGCGGCGACCTTCCGTGAGGCAAACGCGGACGCCACTACGGTGACCGAGCTCCACCGCCGCCGTCGATTACCTCCGAAGTAAGGGCCGGGCCGGGACCGGAGCCGCCTCCGCCACTGGGCATCCGACCCGTCTTTGTCCTGTGAGTGGAAAAAGTAGTGGGCAATTCCTGCGCAACTTCTTCCCACTCGCGGCAGCCGCTGCTACGTTCCCCTCGAAAGAAGGCCACACAGATGTGGCCGGAACCCGACGGACGCAGGCCGGTTGAGGCGGGGAGGGGCTCGTGAGACGTATGACGGCTCGACCCGCGAACACGCACCAGGCCCGGCTGCTGCGCCTGCTGCGGGACGGTGGTCCGAGCTCCCGGGCCCAGCTCGGCGACCAGGTCGACCTCTCGCGGTCCAAGCTGGCCGTCGAGGTGGACCGGCTGCTGGAGACGGGCCTGGTCGTGGCCGACGGACTCGCCGCCTCGCGCGGCGGCCGCCGCTCCCACAACATCCGGCTCGCCCCCGGGCTCCGCTTCCTGGGCGTCGACATCGGCGCGACCTCCATCGACGTCGCCGTCACCAACGCGGAGCTGGAGATCCTCGGCCACATCAACCAGCCCATGGACGTGAGGGAAGGCCCCGTCGCCGTCTTCGAGCAAGTCCTGTCGATGGCAGCGAAGTTGAAGGCCTCAGGGCTCGCGGAAGGGTTCGACGGCGCTGGCATCGGCGTCCCCGGACCGGTCCGCTTCCCCGAAGGCGTTCCGGTGGCACCGCCGATCATGCCGGGCTGGGACGGGTTCCCGGTGCGGGAGGCGCTCAGCCAGGAACTCGGCTGTCCGGTCATGGTCGACAACGACGTGAACCTGATGGCGACGGGGGAGCAGCACGCGGGCGTGGCGCGCTCCGTGGGCGACTTCCTCTGCGTCAAGATCGGAACCGGTATCGGCTGCGGCATCGTCGTCGGCGGTGAGGTGTACCGCGGTACGACGGGCAGCGCGGGCGACATCGGACACATCGTGGCGGTGCCGGACGGACGGCCGTGCGCCTGCGGCAACCGGGGCTGCCTGGAGGCCTACTTCAGCGGCGCCGCACTCGCCCGCGACGCCACCGAGGCGGCCCAGCAGGGACTCTCGGCGGAACTGGCCTCCCGCCTTGAGGTGGGCGGCGGCCTCACCGCCGTCGACGTCGCCGCCGCGGCCGCGGCCGGCGACGCCACCGCGCTCGACCTGATCCGCGAGGGCGGCAACCGCACCGGCCAGGTCATCGCCGGACTCGTCAGCTTCTTCAACCCGGGCCTCGTGGTGATCGGCGGCGGCGTCACCGGCCTCGGCCACACCTTGCTCGCCGCCATCCGCACCCAGGTCTACCGCCAGTCGCTGCCGCTCGCGACCGGCAACCTGCCCATCGTTCTCGGGGAGTTGGGCCCGACCGCCGGAGTCATCGGCGGAGCCCGGCTGATCAGCGACCACCTGTTCTCACCCGCGTAAGCGGCTCCAGCAGTACCCGGCTCGGCTCACCAGTACAGCGCCCTCGCTCTGCTCTGCCCTGTCCTGTCCAGTTCCGCCCTGAAACCGGCCCGCACGCCCGCCAAGGGGAACCGTCATGGCACCAGAACCACCGCTGCTCACCATGTCCGGCATCACCAAGTCGTTCCCCGGAGTCCGGGCGCTGGACGGCGTCGACCTCGACGTCCAGGCCGGCGAAGTGCACTGCCTGCTCGGCCAGAACGGCGCCGGGAAGTCCACGCTCATCAAGGTCCTCGCGGGCGCCCACCAGCCCGACGACGGCACGATCACCTGGCGCGGCGAACCCGTCGTGCTCAAGTCCCCGATCGCCGCGATGCGCCTGGGCATCGCCACCATCTACCAGGAACTCGACCTGGTGGAAGGCCTGTCGGTGGCCGAGAACGTCCACCTCGGCCACGAACCGACGGCCGCCGGCTTCGTCGTCCGGGGAAAGGCGGCGAAGGAGTCGACAGCCGCCCTGCTGGGGCGACTTGGGCACTCGGAGATCGATCCCGCCCGGCTCGTCGGTGACCTGTCCGCCGCCCAGCAGCAGATCGTCTCCATGGCCAGGGCGCTCTCCCACGACGTACGCCTCATCGTCATGGACGAGCCGTCCGCCGCGCTCGACCCGGACGAGGTGGACAACCTGTTCCGGATCGTGGGCGACCTGACCGCCGCCGGGGTCGCCGTCGTCTACATCTCGCACCGCCTGGAGGAGATCCGCCGCATCGGCGACCGCGTGACCGTCCTGAAGGACGGGCGCGCCGTGGCGGGCGGGCTGCCCGCGAAGTCCACGCCGACGCGCGAGGTCGTGGCGCTGATGACGGGACGGAACGTCGAGTACGTCTTCCCGGACCGGCCCCCCGCGCCGCCCGCGGGAGCGACGCCGATCCTCCAGGTGCGGGGGCTGGCCCGCGACGGCGAGTTCGCGCCCTTCGACCTGGAGGTCCGCCCCGGCGAGATCGTGGGCCTCGCCGGACTCGTCGGCTCGGGGCGGTCGGAGATCCTGGAGACGATCTACGGCGCCCGCAAACCGGCGGCCGGTCAGGTCCTCGTCGACGGACGGCCGTTGCGCCTCGGCAGCGTACGGGCCGCCGTCGGCGCGGGACTCGGACTGGCGCCCGAGGAGCGCAAGGCGCAGGCGCTGCTGATGCTGGAGTCCGTCACCCGAAACGTCTCCGTGTCGTCCATGTCCCGCTTCTCCCGCGGGGGATGGATCGACCGGCGCGCCGAACTCGGGGCCGCGCGGGCCGCGACACGGGAACTGTCGCTGCGGCCCGACAACCCGTCCGTGCCGGTGCGCACCCTCTCCGGCGGCAACCAGCAGAAGGCCGTCCTCGCCCGCTGGCTGCTGCGCGGTTGCCGCGTCCTGCTGCTCGACGAGCCCACCCGCGGCGTCGACGTCGGCGCCCGCGCCGAGCTGTACGCGGTCGTCCGCCGTCTCGCCGACGAGGGACTGGCCGTGCTGCTGGTCTCCAGCGAGGTCCCCGAAGTGCTCGGCCTCGCCGACCGCGTCCTCGTGCTCCGCGAGGGCCGCGTCGTCCACACCGCGCCCGCCCGCGAACTCGACGAACACCGCGTACTCGACCTGGTCATGGAAGGAAGCCCGGCGTCATGACGCAGCACGCCTCCCCTCCGCGGGACAACACCGGCAAGGTGCCGCCGGTGGGCCAACCCCCCGCCTGGCGCGGCCGGATCGCCCGCGCCGACGTCCGCACCCTCTCCCTCCTCGGTGTCCTCGCCGCGCTGATCCTCATCGGCGGCATCACCAAGCCCGACGAGTTCCTCGACACGCGCAACCTCCAGCTCGTCCTCACCCAGGCCTCGGTCATCGGTGTCGTCACCGTCGGCATGACCTTCGTCATCACCTCCGGCGGCATCGACCTCTCCGTCGGCGCGATCGTCGCGCTCGCCTCCGTGTGGGCGACGACCGTGGCCACGCAGGAGTACGGGTTCGCCGGCATCCTCTTCACCGCGGTGATCGTCGGCGTCGGGTGCGGCCTGGTGAACGGACTCCTCATCGCGTACGGCGGGATGGTCCCCTTCATCGCCACGCTCGCCATGCTCGCCTCGGCCCGCGGGCTCGCCCTCCAGATCACCGACGGCAAGACCCAGATCGTCACCGTCGACGGCATCCTGGACCTCGGCGAGCGCGACGCGTACGTGCTCGGCGTCCCGCCGCTCGTCCTCGTCTTCGCCGTCGTGACGGTCATCGGCTGGCTCGTGCTGAACCGCACGACGTTCGGTCGGCGCACGGTCGCGGTCGGCGGCAACGCGGAGGCGGCACGACTGGCCGGCATCGACGTCCGGCGCCAGCGGCTGTACCTGTACCTGCTTTCCGGGCTGTGCTGCGGTATCGCCGCGTTCCTGCTGATCGTGCTGTCCGGCTCGGGCCAGAACACCAACGGCAACCTCTACGAACTCGACGCCATCGCGGCCGCGATCATCGGCGGCACCCTGCTCAGCGGCGGACGCGGCACCATCACCGGCTCCGTGCTCGGCGTCCTGATCTTCACGACGATCACCAACATCTTCGCGCTGAACAACCTCCAGAGCGACGTCCAGCAGATCGCCAAGGGCGCGATCATCGTCGCCGCGGTCCTGGTCCAGCGACGTACGGCGAACACGACGACCTGACAAGGGAAGGGCCCCACGCCATGGCACACCTCACGAGCCGCAGAGGACTGCTCTTCGGGACCGCCGCCGTCTCGGCCGGCGCCCTCCTCGCCGGCTGCACCAGCAACGAGACCGACGACGAGCCCGCGGCGAACGACCAGCCGGCCGCCGACGACAAACCCGGCAAGAAGGTCACGATCGGCTTCGCCGGGCCGCAGGCCGACCACGGCTGGCTCAACGCCATCAACGACAACGCCAAGAGCCGCGCGAAGAAGTACGCGGACGTCACACTGGAGATCACCGAGGGCTCCAACGACACCGCGCAGCAGATCGGCCAGATCGAGACCCTCATCAACAAGAAGGTCGACGTCCTGGTCGTGCTGCCCGCCGACGGCAAGGCGCTCACCCAGGTCGGCCTGAAGGCGATGCGGGCCGGCATCCCCGTGGTGAACCTGGACCGCATCTTCAACTCCCCGCAGGCGTACCGCTGCTGGATCGGTGGCGACAACTACGGCATGGGCCTCAACGCCGGTCACTACATCGGCGAGAAGCTCAAGGGGAAGTCGAACGCCCGCGTCATCGAACTCGCCGGCCTCGACAACCTGGAGCTCACCAAGCAGCGCACCAAGGGCTTCGACGACGCCCTGAAGAACTACCCCAACATCCGGAAGGTGGCCCGCCAGGCCGCCGACTTCACCGTCGAGTCGGGGCAGGCCAAGATGGCCCAACTCCTCCAGGCGCAGTCGAAGTTCGACGCGCTGTGGAACCACGACGACGACCAGGGCGTGGGTGCGCTGCGGGCCATCGAACAGGCCGGGCGCGACGACTTCCTGATGGTCGGCGGCGCGGGCGCCCTGTCCGCGTTCCAGGCCATCAAGAAGGACGACGGCGTCCTCAAGGCGACCGTGCTCTACCCGCCGACCATGGCCGCGTCCGCGATCGACCTCGCCCGCGCCCTCGGCCAGGGCAAGGGCGTGAGCGGTCTCGCCGAATTCGAGATCCCGGCCTCGCTGACGCTGTACTCGGCGGTCGTCGACAAGGACAACGTCGACCAGTACATGTCCACCGGCTTCAAGTGATGCGCCCTGCCCCGCGGGTCCGGCCGGCGTGACCGCGTGACCCGCGGGCCAGGACCCACCCCCCACCGCGCCATGACGAACTGAGGAGGACCTCCGTATGGGACAGCCGCAGCAGCCCGACGAAGCCGAGGCGGGTGCCGCGACGGCAGCCACGGCCGGGGCGGCGGTCGCGACCGAGGCGGACACGGCCGAGGCGGACACCGGCGCAAGGGCCGGAGCCGGGGGCAGCGCGGGAGCGACCGCCGCCAAGCCCACGCTCGGCGTCGGCATGGTCGGCTACGCCTTCATGGGTGCCGCCCACTCCCAGGGCTGGCGCACCGCGGGCCGCGTCTTCGACCTGCCGAGCCGTCCGGTCCTCGCCGCGATCTGCGGCCGGGACGCGGCCGCCGTGCGCGCGGCGGCGGACCGGCACGGATGGGCTGCGGCCGAAACCGACTGGCGCGCCCTGATCGAACGCGACGACGTCGACATCGTCGACATCTGCACCCCCGGCGACAGCCACGCCGAGATCGCCCTCGCCGCGCTCGCCGCCGGCAAGCACGTGCTGTGCGAGAAACCCCTCGCCAACACCGTCGCCGAGGCCGAGGCGATGGCGGAGGCGGCCGAAGCGGCCCACGGGCGCGGCCAGTTGGCGATGGTCGGCTTCAACTACCGCCGGGTGCCCGCCACCGCCCTGGCCCGGCGGATGGTGGCCGAGGGCCGGCTCGGCACCCTGCGGCACGTACGGGTGACGTACCTTCAGGACTGGCTGGTGGACCCTCAGTTCCCGCTCACCTGGCGGCTGCGCAGGGAGTCGGCCGGCTCCGGCTCGCTCGGCGACCTGGGAGCGCACATCGTCGACCTCGCGCAGTACCTGGCGGGGGAGCGGCTCGCCGGAGTGTCCGCGCTCACCGAGACGTTCGTACGGGAACGGCCCCTGCCCGTCGGCGCCACCAGCGGCCTGTCCTCCGTGTCGTCCGCCGGCACCGGACAGGTCACCGTGGACGACGCGGCCCTGTTCACCGGCCGGTTCACCTCCGGCGCGCTCGCCTCCTTCGAGGCCACCCGGTACGCCACCGGCCGCAAGAACGCCCTGCGCATCGAACTGAACGGCGAGCGCGGCTCGCTGGCCTTCGACCTGGAGCGCCTCAACGAACTCGCCTACCACGACGCCACGGAACCCGGGGCACACGCCGGTTTCCGCCGCATCCTCGTCACCGAACCCGACCACCCGTACCTGGAGGCCTGGTGGCCGCCGGGCCACGGCCTCGGCTACGAGCACTCCTTCGTCCACCAGGCCCGCGACCTCGTCCACGCGATCGCCGAGGGCCGTGCGCCACAGCCCTCCTTCGCCGACGGGCTGCAGGTCCAGCGCGTCCTCGCGGCGGTCGAGGAGAGCGCCGAGAAGAACTCCGTCTACACACCCATCGCGGTCTGAGGAAGGGACCCGGAGCATGCCGCGCACCTTCACGCTCTTCACCGGCCAGTGGGCCGACCTGCCCCTGGAAGAGGTCTGCCGCCTCGCCCGCGACTTCGGCTACGACGGCCTCGAACTCGCCTGCTGGGGCGCCCACTTCGAGGTGGACAAGGCGCTCGCGGACCCGTCGTACGTCGACTCGCGCCACGAGTTGCTGGGGAAGTACGGCCTCAAGTGCTGGGCGATATCCAACCACCTGGTCGGCCAGGCCGTCTGCGACGCCATCATCGACGAACGCCACCAGGCCATCCTGCCCGCCCGCATCTGGGGCGACGGCGAGCCCGAGGGCGTACGGCAGCGGGCCGCGGCCGAGATGGCCGACACGGCGCGGGCCGCCGCGGCCTTCGGCGTCGACACCGTCATCGGCTTCACCGGCTCGGCGATCTGGCACCTGGTCGCCATGTTCCCGCCCGCGCCGGAGTCCATGATCGAGCGCGGATACGAGGACTTCGCGACCCGCTGGAACCCGATCCTCGACGTCTTCGACGCGCAGGGCGTGCGGTTCGCCCACGAGGTCCACCCGAGCGAGATCGCGTACGACTACTGGACAACGCACCGCGCGCTGGAAGCGGTTGACCGTCGTCCCGCCTTCGGCCTGAACTTCGACCCCTCGCACTTCGTGTGGCAGGACCTCGACCCGGTCGGCTTCCTGTGGGACTTCCGCGACCGGATCTACCACGTGGACTGCAAGGAGGCCCGCAAACGCCTCGACGGACGCAACGGCCGCCTCGGCTCCCACCTGCCGTGGGGCGACCCGCGCCGCGGCTGGGACTTCGTGTCGGCCGGGCACGGTGACGTCCCCTGGGAGGACGTCTTCCGGATGCTCCGCTCCATCGACTACAAGGGCCCGGTCTCCGTCGAGTGGGAGGACGCCGGCATGGACCGGCTCCAGGGCGCTCCCGAAGCCCTGACCCGGCTCAAGGCGTTCGACTTCGAGCCGCCGACGGCATCGTTCGACGCGGCGTTCGGCGGCAACGACTAGCACGTTCCCACCAGGTGACTCCGGGGTGACGGCGCATCCCGGAGCGCCGATCCCTCCGGGACCTCCCAGGTCCCGCCACAGGTTCCCTCCGGGGTGACGGCGCACCCCGGCGTACCGCACACACCCGTACACCTCCGTACGACCAGCCCCTTCCTGGAGGCATCTCGTGCACCCGTACGACAACATCAGGGACAACACCAGCCGCACCAGACGACCAAGATTCCGTGGGGGCCGCAGGGCCCGTGGGGCACTCGCGCTGCTGAGCGGCCTGCTGCTCGCGGGCGCCTCGCTCTCCCTCACCGCTCCCACGGCCGGCGCGGTCGTCGCCGAGCAGGCAGCCGCCGCCTCCGGCGCGGCGGCCGCGGCCGAGGACTTCCAGCAGGTCACCCTCGCCAAGGGCGAACCCGAGGTCGGCGAGCCCATGTCGCTCGCCGTCCTGCCCGACCGCTCGGTCCTGCACACCTCGCGCGACGGCGAACTCCGCCTCACCGACGCCGCCGGGAACACGAAACTCGCGGGCAAGCTCGACGTGTACTCCCACGACGAGGAAGGCCTCCAGGGCGTCGGTGTCGACCCCGGCTTCGCCGACAACCGCTTCATCTACCTCTACTACGCGCCCCCGCTGAACACCCCGGCGGGCGACGCCCCCGAGACCGGTACCGCCGCCGACTTCGCGCCCTTCGACGGCGTCAACCGCCTCTCGCGCTTCGTCCTGAAGGCCGACGGCACGCTCGACACCGCGAGCGAGAAGAAGATCATCGACATCCCGGCGTCCCGCGGCCTGTGCTGCCACGTCGGCGGCGACATCGACTTCGACAAGGACGGCAACCTCTACCTGTCGACGGGCGACGACACCAACCCGTTCCAGTCGGACGGCTTCACCCCCATCGACGAGCGCGCGAACCGCAACCCGGCCTTCGACGCCCAGCGCTCCTCCGGCAACACCAACGACCTGCGCGGCAAGATCCTGCGCATCAAGGTGAACGCCGACGGCTCGTACTCCATACCCGACGGCAACCTCTTCGCGCCCGGCACGGACAAGACGCGCCCCGAGATCTACGCGATGGGCTTCCGCAACCCGTTCCGCTTCAGCGTCGACCAGGAGACGGGCATCCTCTACGTCGGCGACTACGGCCCCGACGCCGGCGCCGCCGACCCGAAGCGGGGCCCCGCCGGACAGGTCGAGTTCGCACGTGTCACCGGCCCCGGCAACTTCGGCTGGCCGTACTGCACCGGAGACAACGACGCCTACATCGACTACGACTTCGGCACCGGCGCCTCGGGCTCGGCCTTCGACTGCGCCGCCCCGAAGAACACCTCGCCGAACAACACCGGGCTGACCGACCTTCCCCCGGCCCAGCCCGCCTGGATCCCCTACGACGGCGGCTCCCTACCGGAGTTCGGCGACGGCTCCGAGTCCCCCATGGGCGGCCCGGTCTACCACTACGACGCCTCCCTCGACTCCCCGGTGAAGTTCCCCGAGGCGTACGACGGTGACTTCTTCGCGGGCGAGTTCGGCCGGCGCTGGATCAAGCGGATCACCTCGGACGCCGACGGAACCGTGCAGTCCATCAACTCCATACCCTGGACCGGCACCCAGATCATGGACATGGCCTTCGGCCCGGACGGCGCCCTGTACGTCCTCGACTACGGCGTCTCCTGGTTCGGCGGCGACGAGAACTCCGCCCTGTACCGCATCGAGAACGCCACCGACGGCCACTCGCCCGTCGCCCAGGCGGCCGCCGACCGCACGTCGGGACAGGCGGCACTGAGGGTCCGCTTCTCCTCGGCCGGAACGTCGGACGCGGACGGCGACGCGCTCACCTACAGCTGGGACTTCGGCGACGGGGGCAGCTCGACCGCGGCCAACCCCACACACACGTACAGGAAGAACGGCACCTACACGGCGACCGTCACCGCCAAGGACACCTCCGGCCGCACCGGAAGCGCGAGCGTGCAGATCGTCGTCGGCAACACCGCGCCCAAGGTGACGCTGGAACTCCCCAAGGACGGACAGCTGTTCAGCTTCGGTGACGCCGTGCCGTTCAGGGTGAGGGTGACCGACCCGGAGGACGGCAGGTCGATCGACTGCGCGAAGGTGAAGGTCAGCTTCGTCCTCGGCCACGACAGCCACGGTCACCCGCTGACCACGGCCAACGGCTGCTCCGGCACCATCCAGACCAGCGCCGACGGCGGCCACGACGAGGACGCCAACATCTTCGGGGTCTTCGACGCCGAGTACACCGACCTGGGCGGCGGTGGGCAGGCACCGCTGACCACCCACGACCAGAACGTGGTCCAGCCCAAGCACCGCCAGGCCGAGCACTACGGCGACTCCTCGGGCGTGACCGTCCAGGCGAAGGCGACCGCACACGGCGGGAAGACGGTCGGCGACATCTCGAACGGCGACTGGATCTCCTTCAAGCCGTACGTGCTGTCCAACGCCACGAAGATCACCGCGCGGATCTCCTCCGGCGGCGCGGGCGGCAAGCTGGAGGTCCGGGCCGGCTCACCGACCGGCCGGGTGCTCGGCACCGCGACCGTGCCGGTGACGGGCGGCTGGGAGAACTTCCAGGACGTCAGCGCGAACCTGTCGAAGCCGCCGCGGGACACCACCACGCTCTACCTGGTCTTCAAGGGGAGCGGCAGCGGCGGCCTGTTCGACGTGGACGACTTCACCTTCACGACATCTTCGGCGTCATCGGCGTCTTCAGCGGGCTGAGGGGGCTGACATGCGAGCAACCGGACGACTGGCGACGGCTGTTGTGGGTGCCGCGCTGCTGATCGGATGCCTGTCGGGACCGGCGGCGTCGCAGGGCTCCGGGACGGGCGCCGCGACCGATGGAGGATCTCGTGCTGTGAGCCGGGTGCTGGTGTTCTCCAAGACGGCCGGCTTCCGGCACGACTCCATCCCCGAAGGGATCGCGGCCGTGAAGGAGCTGGGCGCCGCGGGCGGCTTCGCGGTCGACGCCACCGAGGACGCGGGCGCCTTCACCGCGCGCAACCTCTCCCGGTACGACGCCGTGGTCTTCCTCTCGACCACGGGTGACGTCCTGAACGAGGCCCAACAGGGCGCGTTCGAACGGTACATCCGGCGGGGCGGCGGCTATGTGGGCGTCCACGCGGCCGCCGACACCGAGTACGACTGGGCCTTCTACGGCGGGCTCGCCGGGGCGTACTTCCAGTCGCACCCGGCGATCCAGCCCGCCACGGTCGACGTGGAGGACCGGGCCCACCCGGCCACCTCGGGCCTGGCCGCGACCTGGACCCGCACGGACGAGTGGTACAACTACCGCTCCAACCCGCGGGAGAGAGCCCACGTCCTCGCCTCGCTCGACGAGTCCTCCTACACCGGCGGCACCATGAACGGCGACCACCCGATCGCCTGGTGCCAGGAGTACCAGGGCGGTCGCGCCTTCTACACCGGAGGCGGCCACACCAAGGAGTCGTACGCCGAGCCCGCCTTCCGGCAGCACCTGCTGGGCGGGATCCGGTGGGCGACGGGCGAGGCACAGGCCGACTGCCGCCCGGAGAACGGCTACCGGTCGCTGTTCGACGGCACGGCCGAGTCCCTGTCGGCATGGCGGCAGGCGGGACCGGGCTCGTTCGAGCTGAGCGACGACGGCACGCTGACCTCGTCCGGCGGGATGGGCATGCTCTGGTACGCGGAGTCCAACTTCCGGTCGTACTCGCTGAAGCTCGACTGGAAGATGGCCGGTGACGACAACTCCGGCGTGTTCGTGGGGTTCCCGCCCTCGGACGACCCGTGGTCGGCCGTCAACAACGGCTACGAGATCCAGATCGACGCGACCGACGCCGCCGACCGCACCACAGGCGCGGTGTACGGCTCCAAGTCCGCCGATCTCAAGAAGCGTGACCGTGCGCTGAACCCGCCGGGGGAGTGGAACACCTACGAGATCCGCGTGGAGGGCGAACGCCTCCGCGTCTATCTCAACGGCGTGCAGATCAACGACTTCACCAACACCGACCCGGCCCGGAGCCTCACCGACGGACACATCGGCATCCAGAACCACGGAGCCGACGACGAGGTGTCCTTCCGTGACATCCGGATCAAGGAACTGCCCGCGAAGTCCGCCGCGTCCACCGGACCCACGGCTTCGCAGGGCGACTGAGCGACGGCGGGCGGGGGACGCCGGACTCCCGCTCGCCGTCTCCCCTCTTACGAGTCCCACGAGTTTTCGCTGTGTTGCGTGTACGACCAGGGAGGCTGCCCATGACCGAGTTCTGTTCCGAACCCCAGGTGGGGGTCTGGCTGATCGGAGCACGCGGTTCCGTCGCCACCACCGTCGTCGCGGGGTGCGCCGCCGTGACAGCGGGCCTGAGCGCCCCGACGGGCATGGTCACCGAGACCCCGCTCTTCGCCGACACCGGTCTGCCCGCCCTCTCTTCCCTGGTCTTCGGCGGCCACGACACGGAGGACTGCCCGCTGCCCAAACGCGCGGAGGCCCTGGCCGCGGGAGGCGTCCTGCCGCACGGCCTCCCCTCGGCGATCTCCTCCGAACTGACCGCGGCCGACCGCGAGATACGGCCGGGCGGCCCGCTGCCGGGCGACACCCGCGAGCCGGCCGAACTGATCGAGACCTTCGCGTGGGAGATGGAGGACTTCGTACGGCGACATGATCTCGCCCGCGCCGTGGTCGTGAACGTGGCCTCCACCGAACCGGCCGCCACCGGCTCCGCCCTCCCTCCGAGCTCGCTGTACGCGGCGGCCGCCCTGCGCGCGGGCTGCCCCTACGTCAACTTCACGCCGTCGACCGGCCTGCACCACCCGTCGCTCGCCTCCCAGGCGGCCGCCTCCGGCCTGCCGTACGCGGGCCGGGACGGCAAGACCGGCCAGACGCTGCTGCGCTCGGTACTGGGCCCGATGTTCGCCCAGCGAGCCCTGACCGTCCGCGCCTGGTCCGGTACGAACCTCCTCGGCGGCGGAGACGGCGCCGCACTGGCCGACCCGGCCGCCGCGGCGGCGAAGAACGCGGGCAAGGAACGCGTGCTGGCGGACACCCTGGGTGGGACGCCGGAGGGCGAGACCCACATCGACGACGTACCCGCCCTCGGCGACTGGAAGACCGCCTGGGACCACATCACCTTCGACGGCTTCCTGGGCACCCGCATGACCCTCCAGACCACCTGGCAGGGCTGCGACTCGTCGCTGGCCGCCCCGCTCGTCCTGGACCTGGCCCGCCTCACGACCCGCGCCCACGAAGCGGGCATGACGGGCCCTCTCACCGACCTCGGCTTCTACTTCAAGGACCCCGTCGGCGACGGCCCGTCGGCCCTGGCGGAGCAGTACGCGGCACTCGCCCGGTTCGCGGCGCGGTTGCGCGAGCTCCAGAGGGAGGGGGACGCGCGATGACACAGGCACAGGTGCGAGGACGGAGGCGGGCCCAGGCACGGGAACGGGGGCGGGGACAGGGACGGGCACGGGCACGGGCCTGGGCCGAACTGCTGCGCCTGCCCGCCCTGTTCACCGTCCCCGGCGACGCCCTCGCGGGCGCGGCCGCCGCCGGGGCCACCCGTCCGAACGCACGCACCCTGCTCGCCATCGGTTCCTCCCTCTGCCTGTACGAGGCGGGCATGGCCCTGAACGACTGGGCCGACCAATCCGAGGACGCCGTCGAACGCCCGCACCGTCCTCTGCCCTCCGGCCGCGTCCGCCCCGCTTCGGCGCTTGCCGCCGCGGGCGCCCTCACGGTCACCGGTCTGGCCCTGGCCGCCCGCGCGGGCCGCCCCGCCCTCACCGTCGCCGTCCCCCTGGCGGCCACCGTGTGGTCATACGACCTCTCCCTGAAACGCACCCCCGTCGGCCCTCCGGCCATGGCCGCCGCCCGCACACTCGACCTCCTCCTGGGCGCAGCCGCCACCACCGGCAGCATCCGCGCAGCCCTCCCTTCCGCTCTGACCCTCGGCGTCCACACGTTGGCGGTGACCGCGGTGTCCCGCCGTGAGACGCAGGGCGGCTCCTCCCTGGCGCCGTTGGCAGGCCTGGTGACGACAGGCGCGCTGGCCTGGCGACTGAGCCGAGACCAGGCGTCGGGGCGCGGCACGGTGGGCACCGGCCTCTCGACAGGTCCGACCACCCCGGGTGTGCCCCCGGGCCCGGGCTCGTCCGCCGCCGCGACCGGCTCCGACCTGCCCGCCTCGCCGCACGCGCCCACCCCGCCCCACCCGACCGATCCGGCCGGCCCGGGAGCGGCCCTGCAGACGGCCCTCGCCGCCGCCTACGCGGCGACCAGCGTCCGCCCTCTCTTCCATGCCGTCCTGAACCCGTCACCTCCGCTCACCCAACGTGCCGTCGGCTCCGGCATCCGCGCTCTCATCCCTCTCCAGGCCGCCCTCACGGCCCGTGCGGGCTCCTCGGGCGTGGCCCTGTTCACCGCCGCCCTCGCCCCCGCCGCCCGGAGCTTCGCGAGGAAGGTGAGCGTCACATGACCGCGCCCGAACAGCACACGCCCGCACAGCCACTGCCGGAGTCAGAGCCACCGACTCCCGCGCAGCCCCGGCCTCCCGCGCACCCCGCAGCCCACCTCCGGCTCACGTCCCCGGCGACTCCGGCGCGCCCGGGCCAGACCGCCGCGGCGCACTCCGAACAACCCCACCAGCCGACACCCCACCCCCTCCGATTCCAACCCCTCCGCTTCGGCTACGGCACCAACGGCCTCGCCGACCTCCGCCTCGACGACGCCCTCGCCCTCCTCTGCGACCTTGGCTACGACGGCGTCGGCCTGACGCTCGACCACATGCACCTCGACCCGCTCGCCCCGGACCTCGCCGCCCGCACCGCGCGTGTCGCCCGCAGGCTGGCCACGCTCGGCCTGGGCGTCACCGTGGAGACCGGCGCCCGCTACGTCCTCGACCCGCGCCGCAAGCACGGCCCCTCCCTTCTGGACACCGACCCCGACGACCGTTCCCGGCGCGTCGACCTGCTCCTCCGCGCGGTACGGGTCGCCGCCGACCTCGGCGCCCACGCCGTGCACTGCTTCAGCGGCGTCACACCGGCCGGCACGGACACGGCCACCGCCTGGAAACGGCTGTCAGAGGCGCTCACCCCCGTCCTGGACGCCGCCACCGACAGCGGCGTCCCGCTCGCCGTCGAACCCGAACCCGGCCACCTCCTCGCCACCCTCGCCGACTTCCACCACCTGCGCGAATCACTCGGGAACCCCGACGCGCTGGGGCTCACGCTCGACATCGGACACTGCCAGTGCCTGGAACCCCTGCCGCCGGCCGAGTGCATCCGGGCCGCCGCGCCCTGGCTGCGTCATGTCCAGATCGAGGACATGCGCCGCGGCGTCCACGAACACCTCCCTTTCGGCGACGGCGAGATCGACTTCCCTCCCGTACTCGAAGCCCTCACCGCCACCGGCTACCAGGGCCTGACCGTCGTCGAACTGCCCCGCCACTCCCACGCGGGCCCTCACTTCGCCCAGCAGTCCCTCTCCTTCCTCCGCCACGCGACCACGCCCACCGCACCCCGACCCGCTCGGGCCCAGGTCGAACGAACCCGGCCGGGCACCGCGACCACCAGGCCCATCCCCCACACCGCCCCACTTGCCGTCCCCCCACCGGGCAAGCCCACCACCGCCCCCGAGGGGAGAACCCCATGAACCACCTCCACTCCATACCGGGCACCCCTGCGGCGGGCAGCGCCCTCGCCCTCATCCCGCTCGACGAGCTGCACACCTCCGTCACCAGTCACCTCGACACCGCCGCCCGCGCCTGGTTCGACCGGGCCCTCGACGAGGCCGCCACCCGGCCGGGGCTCCACGGACCCATCTCCGTGTGGGAGCTGCGGCTCGCCGAAGCGGGCCGACGCTGCGGTCCGGAGCAGGCCGACGCCGTACGCGTCCTCATCCTCCGCGCGGCCCGTGCCGACGCGGACACCCTCACCCGCGTCTACCGCCAGGGCACCGCCGCGGAACGCCGTGCCGTTCTGCACGCCCTGCCCCACCTGGTGCCCGGTCCTGCCGCCTTGCCGCTGGTCGAGGACGCCTTGCGCACCAACGACACCCGCCTGGTGGCCGCCGCGCTCGGACCGTACGCCGCCCGCCACCTGGACGCCCACAACTGGCGTCACGCCGTCCTGAAGTGCCTGTTCGCGGGGGTCCCCGTGGACGAGGTTGCCGACCTGGCCCGCCGAGCCCGGGCCGACGCCGAACTCGCCCGCATGCTCACCGACTACGCCGACGAACGCACCGCCGCGGGCCGTCCCGTACCGGAGGACCTCTACCGGGTCCTGGCCCTGACCGAGGTCGCGCCCGGGGCCGGGCACGAGCCCGAGGCCGGGCACGAAGCCCAGGTCCGGACAGAGCCCCATGCCGTGCTTGAGCCCCAGGCCCGGACAGAGCCCGAGGCCGTGCTTGAGCCCCAGGTCCGGACAGAGCCCCAGGCCGTGCCTGAACCCCAGGCCCGGACAGAGCCCCAGGCCGGACCCGCGATCGGCGTGCCCACAGCCCCGGAGCCGTCCCCCCACCCCGGCACCCCGTCCGGCAAGGAGTCCTGATGCGCATCTTCGACCCCCACATCCACATGACGTCACGGACCACCGACGACTACGAGGCCATGCACGCCGCGGGTGTCCGCGCCGTCGTCGAGCCCTCCTTCTGGCTGGGCCAGCCCCGCACCTCGCCCGCCACCTTCCTCGACTACTTCGACTCCCTCCTCGGCTGGGAACCCTTCCGCGCCGCCCAGTACGGCATAGCCCACCACTGCACCCTCGCCCTCAACCCCAAGGAGGCGAACGACCCCCGCTGTGTGCCCGTCCTGGACGAACTGCCCCGCTATCTCGTCAAGGACCACGTCGTGGCCGTCGGGGAGATCGGCTACGACTCGATGACCCCCGCCGAGGACACCGCCCTCGCGACCCAGCTCCAGCTCGCCGCCGACCACGAACTGCCGGCCCTCGTCCACACCCCGCACCGGGACAAGCTCGCCGGTCTGCGCCGCACCCTCGACGTCGTCCGCGAGTCCCCGCTGCCCGCGGAGCGTGTGCTGGTCGACCACCTCAACGAGACCACCGTCAAGGAAGCCAAGGACAGCGGCTGCTGGCTCGGCTTCTCCGTCTATCCCGACACCAAGATGGACGAGGACAGGATGGTCGCGATCCTCAAGGAGTACGGCCCCGAGAAGGTGCTCGTGAACTCGGCCGCGGACTGGGGGCGAAGCGATCCCCTCAAGACCCGCAGGGTCGCGGACGCCATGCTCGCGAGCGGCTTCGGCGAAGACGACGTCGACCGCGTGCTGTGGCGCAACCCCGTAGCCTTCTACTCGCTCAGCGGACGCCTCGACCTCGATGTCGCGGACACGGCCGCCACCCACCAGGGCAACTCCGTCCTGCGCGGCGGGGAGTGAGCGATGCGCTTCCGCCACCCCGACGGTTCCACCGTCCACCTCGCCTACTGCACGAACGTCCACCCGGCCGAAACCCTCGACGGCGTCGTCGCACAGCTCCGCGACCACTGCGAACCCGTGCGCCGCCGGCTCGGCCGCGACCGCCTCGGGGTCGGGCTGTGGCTCGCCAAGGACGCCGCCCACGCCCTCGTCACCGACCCGTCCGCCCTGCGCGGGCTGCGCACCGAACTCGACCGCCGAGGCCTCGAGGTCGTCACCCTCAACGGCTTCCCCTATGAGGGCTTCGGCGCCGAAGAGGTCAAGTACCGCGTCTACAAGCCGGACTGGGCCGACCCGGAACGCCTCGACCACACCACGGCCCTGGCCCGCGTCCTCGCCGGCCTCCTCCCCGACGACGTCACGGAGGGCACCGTCTCGACGCTGCCCCTGGCCTGGCACACCGCGTACGACGACGACCGCGCGACCCGCGCCCACGCGGCCCTGACCACCCTCGCCGAACGCCTCGACGCCCTTGATGAGCTGACCGGCCGCTCCATCCGCGTCGGCCTGGAACCCGAACCCGGATGCACCGTCGAGACCACCGCCGACGCCATCGGCCCACTCACCGCGATCGGCCACGACCGCATCGGTGTCTGCGTCGACACCTGCCACCTCGCCACCTCCTTCGAACATCCGCACGCCGCCCTGGACGCACTCACCGGCGCACGCGTCCCCATCGTGAAGTCACAGCTGTCGGCCGCCCTGCACGCCGAACACCCGCACCTCCCCGACGTCCGCGAGGCACTCGCCGCCTTCGACGAACCCCGATTCCTCCACCAGACGCGCACCGCCACCTCCGCCGGACTGCGCGGCACCGACGACCTGGGCGAAGCCCTCACGGGCGACGCCCTCCCCGACGCCTCGCCCTGGCGCGCCCACTTCCACGTCCCCCTGCACGCGGCCCCCGCCGCACCCCTCACCTCCACGCTCCCCGTACTGCGCGCCGCCCTGACCCGCCTCGTCGGCGGCACCCACCCCCTCACCCGGCACCTGGAGGTGGAGACCTACACCTGGCAGGCCCTCCCAGCCGAGCTGCGCCCCCGCAGCCGGGCCCAGCTCGCGGAGGGCATCGCCGCCGAACTCGCCCTCGCCCGCGACCTTTTGACGGACCTCGGCCTCAAGGAGCTCCCGTGACCCCTCAGCCCGCAGCGGGGCCCACTCCTCTGCTCGTCCTGGACGTCGTCGGCCTCACCCCCAAGCTCCTCGACCACATGCCCCACCTCAAGGCGCTCGGCACGTCCGGATCCCGTGCCCACCTCGGCACCGTTCTGCCGGCCGTCACCTGCGCCGCACAGTCCACCTTCCTGACCGGCACGCTCCCCGCCGAGCACGGCATCGTCGGCAACGGCTGGTACTTCCGCGAACTCGGCGACGTCCTGCTCTGGCGCCAGCACAACGGCCTCGTCGCCGGGGACAAGCTCTGGGACGCCGCCCGCCGCGCCCACCCCGGCTACACGGTCGCCAATATCTGCTGGTGGTACGCCATGGGCGCCGACACCGACATCACTGTCACCCCCCGTCCGATCTACTACTCCGACGGCCGCAAGGAACCCGACTGCTACACCAGGCCCCCGGCCCTGCACGACGAACTGACCCAGGAACTGGGCACATTCCCGCTGTTCCACTTCTGGGGCCCCGGCGCCGACCTCGTCTCCAGCCGCTGGATCATCGACGCGACCCGCCACATCAACCGCACCCGGCACCCGGACCTGACCCTCTGCTACCTCCCTCACCTCGACTACGACCTGCAGCGCTACGGCCCCGACGACCCGCGCTCCCTGAAAGCGGCCACCGACCTGGACACCGCGCTCGCCCCGCTCCTCGACGAGGCGCACGCGGAAGGCCGTACCGTCGTCGCGCTGTCCGAGTACGGCATCACCCGTGTGAACCGTCCCGTCGACATCAACCGCGCACTGCGCCGCGCAGGGCTCCTCGAGGTCCACACACAGGACGGCATGGAGTACCTGGACCCGATGGCCTCCCGTGCCTTCGCGGTCGCCGACCACCAGATCGCCCACGTCTACGTACGCCGACCGGAGGACCTCGAGGCGACCAGGGCAGCACTCGCCGACCTGCCCGGCATCGAGCAACTCCTCGACGACGAGGGCAAGAAGACCCACCACCTGGACCATCCGCGCTCCGGCGAACTCGTCGCCGTCGCGGAGCCGGACGCCTGGTTCACGTACTACTACTGGCTCGACGACGCCCGCGCGCCCGACTTCGCACGGCTCGTCGAGATCCACCGCAAACCCGGCTACGACCCCGTCGAGCTGTTCATGGACCCGCTCGACCCCTACGTGAAACTCAAGGCGGCCACGGCACTCGCCCGCAAGAAACTGGGCATGCGCTACCGGATGGCGGTCGTGCCCCTGGACCCGTCACCTATTCGCGGCAGCCACGGCCGCCTTCCCACGAGCGACGACGACGGTCCGCTCATCATCTGCTCCACCCCCCGCGCTGTCGAAGGCCGCCTCGCGGCCACCGATGTGAAACCCCTGTTGCTCCACCTCGCCGGTCTCGACTGATCGGCGCCGACGGGCACGCCATGGCCCGCGGTCCCACCCGACCCCGTCTCTTCCGACTGGTCACCAGTGAAGCACCCACCACTGACAACGCTCCGAGACACCGAGGAGTTCCAGGCATGAGCCGCTTGATCCGCCCCAGCCGCACGGTTGCCACCAGCAAGAACCATGATCCCGAGCTCTCCCACCGCCTCAGCCGAAGAGGCATGCTGGGCGTGGCCGCGGGCGCCACCGCCGCAGCCCTGCTCGGTGGGGCCGCGACCCCCGCCACGGCCGCCACCTCCACCACGACCGGCGCCGCGGGCCGGAGCCGCCCCGTACTGCCGCCCGGACGGCTCGGCATCCAGCTGTACAGCCTGCGCGACAAGGTCTCCACGCTGGGCTTCGCGCCGGTCTTCGCCGAACTGGAGAAGTACGGGTACGACGAGGTCGAGTTCGCCGGCTACACACAGGGCTCAGCGGGCCCCATCACGCTCGCCCAGCTCAAGCGCCTTGCCAGAGACCACGGCCTGAACCCGATCGGCAGCCACGTCGGCTACTACTCCAGCGACCCGAACGCGTACACCTTCGCGCAGAACCTGAACAAGGTCCTCGACGACGCCCAGGCCCTCGGCCTCAAACACATCGGCACCGCCGCAGGCCCGTTCCGCTACGGCTCGACCGTCGACGCGTGGAAGCGCGCCGCCGAGGAGTTCAACACCTACGGCGCGGCGGCGAAGGCACGGGGCATGAAGTTCTACCAGCACAACCACTCCGAGGAGTTCTCCTTCGCCACCGACAAGCCGCACGTCCGGCTCTACGACGTGCTGCTCGCCGAGACCGACCCCGACCTCGTCTACCTGGAGATGGACATCTACTGGGCCTATGTGGGCCAGTTCCGGTTCTCGAAGCGGCCCGACGGCACGCCCGCCCCCTTCGAGCCGTTGGACTACGTCCTCAGGCGCCCGAACCGCTACCCGCTCTTCCACGTGAAGGACGGCGAGAGCGACCCGTCGAACCCCTACGGCTACCGCATGGTGGACGTCGGTGACGGCGACATCGACTACAAGCGGTTCATATCGGCGGTCACCCGCCTCAAGGGCCACCGCCTCGCCCACCACTGGCAGGCCGAGCACGACAACCCCACGGAGTCGTTCGCCTTCGCCCGCCGTTCCAGCGCGCACCTGCACTCGTTGCGGGAGAAGTGCTGACGCTGGTCGGGCACATCAAGCGGCCGTCCGGTGGCGCAGGCCACCGGACGGCCGCTTCACACGTGGAACGTCAGGAGGCCGCGTCCACGGTCCGCCGGAACAGCCCTCCCTTCGCGGGACCGCCCGGCTGCCGCAGCAGCAGGGAGAGACCGGTGGCGGCCAGGGACACCACCCCGGCCGTCGTGTACGCGCCCACATGGCCCCGCGCGCCGATGACCACCGCGCTCAGGCCGCCGCCGAAGAGGCCGCTGACCAGCTTGGCGCTGTAGACCATGCCGTAGTTGGAGGCGTTGTTGTTCTCGCCGAAGCAGTCGGGGACGAGTGCGGCGAACAGGGGGTAGAACGCTCCTCCGCCGAAGCCGGAGAGGAACGCGAAAGCCAAGAAGATCACTCCCATGGACGAGGCCGTCACGAGCGGGCCGAATCCCATCTCCCTGGCGAACGGGTCCTGGAAGGAGACGCCGAAGACGGACACGCCCGCACAGCACAGCAGAACGATCCGGTGACCATGGCTGCCCGGCTGCTCAGCACGCCCTTCTCACGGAGCTTCCCAGCGGGGAAGGAGACCCCCGCCTGGAAGAGGATTGACACGCTCAGGACCCAGAAGGTGCTGATGGGGGACCAGTGGTGCGCCCTGGAGAGGGTGTCCTCGGCGGCCCCGAAGGCGTACTCGAAGACGCTGACGGCGAGCATGGCAGCCCAGGGGAGTGCCACCATCGTCCACCTCGGCAGCCCGAGGATCTGCCGGTCCGATTCACCGGCCCGGTAGAGGCGGCCACCCGCGTCGGCGATCTCCCGGTACGGCGTGTTCCTGGCGGCCGGCGTGGCGATGGTCTCGTCCGTCATGTCAGGCCATCTCCTCACCCAGAGGCTGCGGGTTCGGCTCCACACGCTTGGTCCTGGGCCGCCCCGGCGGGTGCAGGAACAGGGCCACGCAACCGGCGAAGAGGGAGATCGAGCCGGCCAGGACGAAGGCTCCGGAGTAGTCCCAGGCACTGACCACCACCGCGCCCATGCCGGAACCGAGCAGGCCCGACACCAGCTTCGACGAGTACACCAGGCCGTAGTTGGAGGCGTTGTTGTTCTCACCGAAGTAGTCCGCGGTCATCGCGGCGAACATCGGGAAGATCGCACCGCCACCGAAACCGGAGATGGACGAGAACAGCAGGAAGAGCGGCAGATTGCCGATGTTCCCGGAGAGCAGAATGCCGTACTGCGACAGCCCGAGAACGATGCAGACGAAGATCAGGCACTGCTTCCGGCCGTAACGGTCGGACAGCCAGCCGATGACGCCGCGGCCCGTACCGTTCACGATCGCCTTTAGCGACATCGCGGTCGCCACGATGCCCCCGGCGAAGCCCGCCTCGTCACCGAAGGGCACCTGGAAGGCGATGCCGAAGATGTTCACGCCCGACGTGCACAACAGACAGAACCACATGAGGGCCACACGGCCGGTCTTCCACGCCTCCTTGGGGGTGTACTGGTGGACAGCCGGCGGGTTCTTCTCCAGTGCGCGCCGGGCGCGAGCGTCGGTGGGCTTCTTCAGCGGGTCGACGTCAGCCGGCCACCAGTTCTTCGGCGGATCCCGGAAGAAGTAGCCCGCCACGGCTACGACCGACGCCAGGAACAGGCCCACCGAGACGAGCACCCAGCGGAAGTTCGTGAGGTCCATGTAGCCGGTGAAGATGAACACGAACGGCACCGAGCCGTAGGCGAAACCGCCGTTCACGAAGCCGGTTTTGCCGCCCTTGCGCTCCGGGTACCACTTGGCGACCATGTTGACGCAGGTCGCGTAGACCATGCCCGCGCCCATGCCGCTGAACATGCCGAAGCCGATGTACGCGACGATCACGTGCGGCGCGAACGCCAGCGAGAGGTAGCCGAGCAGCGTGCCGATCGCGCCGAGCATCATCGCCCAGCGGGCCGGAAGTTTGCCGCTCTCCCGCAGCTTGCCCGCGGGGAAGGCCACTGCGGCCTGGAAGAAGACCCAGACACCCAGCATCCAGAAGATGTGCGCGCTGCTCCAGTTGTGAGCCGTGTGCAGTGTGTCCTCGGCGGACGCGAACGCGTACTCGGCCGAGCTGATGCCCATCATCCCGACCCACGGAAGGATGACCATCCACTTGCGTTTGCGGCCCATGATGTCGATGTCGGTCTCACCGATGCGGTAGACCCGTCCGTTCGCGTCGGTCACCTCTCGGTAGGGAACCGACGTGGGCAGATCGGTGGTTGTCATGTCGCGAAAGCACCCCTCGCGTCGAAAGTTCTGGCCAGCGCCCCCTGTCCAATGCCTTTCGTGTGCGCACGGGCCCTGAGGGCGGCCGACGCGCACCGTCGACCGCCCCGCGCTACCTCACCTCATCTACCGCCCCCCGACACCCCTGCCGTCCGCTCCCGGCGGACCTTGTGGATCACAGCAACCCACCCCTCACAGCAGCCCGATCCAGCCCGATCCCGGGCCCCGTCAAGGCGAACGCGGCCATCACAGCAGCCCCGCCGCCCGCGCCCACCGGTACTTCGCGCCGAGTACGGCCACCGGCTTCTCGGTCGTGTACGGGTAGGCCACGACCCCCCGCTCGAAGAGGTACTGGCACGCCTCCTCGACCTCGACGTCGCCCGCGAGCGACGCGACCACGGGCTTGCTGATGCCGCGCTCGCGGAATTCGGCGACCACGCGCGCGGTGAGGTCGGCGAAGACCATGGGAGGGGTCACGATGGTGTGCCAGTAGCCGAGGACGAGCGCGTGGATGCGCGGGTCCTCCAGGCCCAGCCGGATCGTCGCCTCGTACGTCGACGGCGGCTCGCCCCCGGTGATGTCCACCGGGTTGCCCGCGGCTCCGAAGGGCGGGATGAACTTCCTGAAGGACTCGTCCAGGTCCGGCGGGATCTCCATCAGGGACAGCCCGTTGTCGGTCACCGCGTCGGACAGCAGGACGCCGGAGCCGCCCGCGCCCGTGATGATCACGACGTTGTCACCCTGAGGCGTCGGAAGCACCGGCAACGCGCGCGCGTACTCCAGCATCTCGTTCAGCCCGGGCGCCCGGATGACCCCGGCCTGCTTCAGGATGTCGTCGTACACGGCGTCGTCGCCGGCCAGCGCGCCCGTGTGCGAGCCCGCCGCCTTCGCGCCGGCCGCCGTACGGCCCGCCTTCAGGACCACGACCGGCTTCTTCGGAACGGTCGCCCGGGCCGCCTCCACGAAGGCACGCCCGTCCTTGAGGTCCTCCAGGTGCATCGCGATGCACTGGGTGTTGGGGTCCTCACCGAACCAGGTCAGCAGGTCGTCCTCGTCGAGGTCCGACTTGTTGCCGAGCCCGACGATCGCCGAAACGCCCGTCTTCGTGGTGCGCGCGAAGCCCAGGATGGCCATGCCGATGCCACCGGACTGCGAGGTCAGCGCGACCCCGCCCTTGACGTCGTACGGCGTGCAGAACGTGGCGCACAGGTCCTGCCAGGTCGAGTAGTAGCCGTAGATGTTCGGCCCGAGCAGCCGGATGCCGTGCCGTTCCGCGATCGCCACGATCTCGGCCTGCAGCCCGTGCTCACCGGTCTCCGCGAACCCGGAGGGGATCAGTACGGCGTTGGGGATCTTCTTGCGTCCCACCTCCTCCAGGGCCGAGGCCACGAACTTGGCGGGGATCGCGAAGACCGCCACATCCACCTCACCGGGAACGTCCGTGACACTCTTGTACGCCTTGCGGCCCAGAATGTCATCGGCCTTGGGGTTCACCGGATGGATCTCGCCGGAGAAACCGCCGTCGATGAGGTTCCGCATCACCGAGTTGCCGATCTTGCCCTGCTCGTTGGAGGCACCGATCACGGCGACCGAGGCGGGCTGCATGAGGCGGCGCATGGAGGTGAGGATCTCCTCGCGCGTGTACGTGCGCCGTGGCTTCGGCACCGAGTCCGCGAGTATCACGCGGATGTCCGCCGCGACCGCGCCCTCCGCGGTGGCGATCACCGGGTTGAGGTCCACCTCGGCGATCTCGGGGAAGTCCGCGACGAGTTCGGAGACCCGGCGGATCTGTTCGGCGATGGCCCACCGGTCCACGGCCGCGCCGCCGCGCACCCCGTGCAGGATCTCCGCCGAGCGGATCGAGTCCAGCATCGACAGGGCCTCGTCGGCGTTCAGGGGAGCCAGCCGGAAGGTGACGTCCTTGAGGACCTCGACCAGCACCCCGCCGAGCCCGAAGGCCACGACCTTCCCGAACGTCGGATCGGTGACCGCCCCGACGATGACCTCCTGCCCCTGCGGGAGCAGTTCCTGGACCTGCACGCCCTCGATGCGCGCCCGCGGGTCGTACGCTCGCGCGTTCTCGATGATCTTGTGGAAGGCGGCCCGTACGTCGGTGGAACCCTCCACCCCGACGATGACGCCGCCCGCGTCGGTCTTGTGCAGGATGTCGGGCGAGACGATCTTCATGACGACCGGTCCGCCGAAACGCGCCGCGTACGCCACCGCCTCGTCGACGTCCGTCGCCAGCTCCTCGCCCGGAACGGCGATCCCGTACGCGTCGGCGATCACCTTGCCCTCGGGCGCGGTGAGCGCGCCGCGGCCCTCGGCCCGTACGGCGTCGAGGAGCGTGCGCACCCTGAGCACCCGGTCTTCGGCCATCAATCAGATCACTCCGTTCGACTTGAGCAGGCGCAGCTCTTCGTCGCCGAGGCCGAGCTCGCCGACGAAGACCTCTTCGTTGTGCTCGCCGAGCAGCGGCGAACTGGTCACGTCCACGGGGGAGTCGGAGAGCTTCAGCGGACTGCCCACGGTCACGAACTCGCCCCGCTCGGGATGCGGCACCCTCACGACCATCTCGTTGGCGACCAGCGAGTCGTCCTCGATGATCTCCTTGGTGGACAGGATCGGGCCGCACGGGATGTTGTGGGCGTTGAGCCTCTCCAGCACCTCCCACTTGGGGAGCGTGGACGACCATTCCTCGATCAGCTGGAACATCTTGTTCAGCTTCGGCAGCCGGGCCTCGGGCGTGGACCACTCGGGGTCGTCGGCCAGCTCGGGCCGGCCGATGAGCTCGCTGATCGGCTTCCAGCCGACGGGCTGCACGATCACGTACACGTAGTCGTTCGGGCCGCCCGGCGCGCACTTGACCGCCCAGCCGGGCTGACCGCCGCCGGACGCGTTTCCCGACCGGGGAACTTCCGTGCCGAAGTCGTCGTTGGGATATTCAGCGAGCGGGCCATGGGCCAGGCGCTGCTGATCGCGCAGCTTCACCCGGCAGAGGTTGAGCACAGCGTGCTGCATGGCCACGTTGACCCGCTGGCCGCGCCCGGTGTTCTCCCGCTGGAACAGCGCCGCGAGAATCCCCGCAACGGCGTGGATGCCCGTGCCCGAGTCCCCGATCTGGGCCCCCGTCGCCAGCGGCGGCCCGTCCTCGAACCCGGTGGTCGACATCGACCCGCCCATGGCCTGCGCGACGACCTCGTACGCCTTGAAGTTGGTGTACGGGCCTTCGCCGAACCCCTTGATGGAGGCATAGACGATACGCGGATTGATCTCCTGGATGCGGTCCCAGGTGAACCCCATGCGGTCGACCGCGCCCGGCCCGAAGTTCTCGACCATGACGTCGGAGCGCCGGATCAGCTCGGTGAGGAGTTCCTTGCCGCGCTCGGTCTTGGTGTTCAGGGTGATGCTCCGCTTGTTGCAGTTGAGCATCGTGAAGTAGAGGGAGTCGACGTCCGGGAGGTCGCGCAGCTGCTTGCGCGTGATGTCACCGGTCGGCGCCTCCAGCTTGACGACGTCGGCGCCGAGCCAGGCGAGCAACTGGGTGGCGGAGGGCCCGGACTGGACGTGCGTCATGTCCAGGACGCGGATGCCTTCGAGGGCCTTGGTTCCTGTCATCTGGGGCACCTCACTTGTACATCGTCTGGTTCATGGTTCCGGGGGCGTACGCGTCCGGGTCGACCCAGACGTTGATCAGCGACGGCTTGCCGGACTCGCGGGCGCGCCGGAGCGCGGGGCCGATGTCGGCGGGGTCGCGGACCTCCTCGCCGTAACCGCCCAGCATCTGCGCGAACTTGTCGTACTGGACGTCGCCGAGGGTGTTGCCGATCCGCTCGCGCTCCTCGCCGTACTTGGCCTTCTGGCCGTAGCGGATCTGGTTCATGGAGGAGTTGTTGCCGACGATGCCGACGAAGGGGAGGTTGTAGCGGACGAGGGTCTCGAAGTCCCAGCCGGTGAGGGAGAACGCGCCGTCACCGAAGAGGGCCACCACTTCCTTGTCGGGCCGCGCCTTCTTCGCCGCGAGGACGAAGGGGACGCCGACGCCGAGCGTGCCCAGCGGGCCCGGGTCCATCCAGTGCCCGGGTGACTTGGGCTGCACGACCTGGCCGGAGAAGGTGACGATGTCGCCGCCGTCGCCGATGTAGATCGAGTCCTCGGTGAGGAAGTCGTTGATCTCACTGACGAGCCGGTACGGGTGGATGGGTGAGGCGTCCGACTTCAGGCTGGGCAGCCGCTTCTCGATGGCCGTCTGCTCGGCGGCACGCAGCTCGTCGAGCCACTCCTTGCGCTTCGACGCGCCCCCGTTGACGCGTCCGGAGGCGGCCTCGGTCACCGACTTCAGGACCAGCCCGGCGTCGCCCACGATCCCGAGGTCGATGTCGCGGTTCTTGCCGACGGTCCGGTAGTCGAGGTCGATCTGCACGACGGTCGCGTTCTGCGACAGCCGCTTGCCGTAGCCCATGCGGAAGTCGAAGGGCGTGCCGACGATGACGATGACGTCGGCGCCTGAGAAGGCGTACCGGCGGGAGAGCTGGAAGTGGTGCGGGTCCCCCGGCGGGAGGGTGCCGCGGCCGGCGCCGTTCATGTACGCGGGGATGTTGAGGGTCCGCACGAGGTCGATGGCCGCCTCGGTGCCGCGGGTCGTCCACACCTGGCTGCCCAGCAGGATGGCGGGCTTCTCGGCGTGCACCAGCAGGTCGGCGAGCTTCTCGATGGCCTCGGGGTCGCCGGCCGAGCGGGTGGAGGCCCGGTAGGCGCCCGCCTTGGGCACGCGCGCCTTCTCGGCGGGCACCTTGGCGTCCAGTACGTCGCGCGGGATCTCCAGGAAGGAGGGGCCGGGCGCTCCGTGGTAGCACTCGCGGAACGCCATGGACACCATGTCCGCCGCGCGCGCCGTGTCCGGCACGGTCGCCGCGAACTTGGTGATGGGCGCCATCATGTCGACGTGCGGCAGGTCCTGCAGGGACCCCATCTTGTGCTGGGTGAGGGCTCCTTGGCCGCCGATGAGCAGCATCGGGGACTCCGCGCGGAAGGCGTTGGCGACACCGGTGACGGCGTCGGTCGTCCCCGGGCCCGCGGTGACGACGGCGCAGCCGGGCTTGCCGGTAATGCGCGCGTAGCCGTCGGCGGCGTGCGCGGCGACCTGCTCGTGGCGTACGTCGACGACCTCGATGCCTTCGTCGACGCAGCCGTCGTAGATGTCGATGATGTGGCCGCCGCACAAGGTGTAGATGACCTCCACACCCTCCGCTTTGAGTGCCTTGGCGACCAGGTGCCCACCGGAGATGAGGTTCTGGCTGTTGTCGTCGGGCATAGCGAAGTCCTGTCCCTTCGTAGGGGATTGGGTGCGTGGTTTGCGCAGCTCACACGCCGTTCACGCGTTCTCGTGGATGCCGTCGCGGTAGATTGCATACAGTCGACGAATACTGTATGAACCTTGTTATCCCGCATCGAGTGGGTGGTGTCCAGGGGGCGTGCGGCACTTTTCGAGGGCCCGGTGGTCGGCCCTCCAGTTGACTCAGCGTCAGGAGCCGGAATGGACCTGTTCGAACACCAGGCAAGGGAACTCTTCGAGGAGCACGGCATCTTGGTGCCACGGGCGGAGGTCACCGACTCGCCCAAGGAAGCGCGGGAGATCGCGCGCAGGCTCGGCGGACGCGTCGTCGTCAAGGCCCAGGTGAAGACCGGAGGCCGCGGCAAGGCGGGCGGAGTGAAGCTCGCCGCCGACCCAGCCGCCGCCGAACTGACGGCGCGGCAGATCCTCGGCATGGACATCAAGGGCCACACGGTCGGCAAGGTGATGCTCGCCCAACCCGTCGACATCGACCGCGAGTTCTACGTGAGCTACGTTCTCGACCGCGCGGCCGGCCGGTTCCTGGCGATCGCCTCCGCCGAGGGCGGCATGGAGATCGAGGAAGTGGCATCGACCAGGCCCGAGGCCGTCGCGCGCATACCCGTCGATCCGGCCGAGGGCGTGACCGCGGCGAAGGCAGCGCACATCGCCGAGGCCGCCGGACTGCCGCCCCAGACCGTGGACGTCCTCGTACGGCTCTGGGATGTCCTCGTTCGGGAGGACGCCGTACTCGTCGAGGTCAACCCCCTCGTCCGTACGGCGCAGGGACAGATCCTCGCCCTGGACGGCAAGGTCACCCTCGACGGCAACGCGCGCTTCCGGCAGGAACGCTGGGGCGAGGACGGCGCCGCCCACGACGATCCCCTGGAAGCGGCGGCCGCGGCGAAGGGCCTCAACTACGTGAAGCTGGACGGCGAGGTCGGCATCATCGGCAACGGCGCGGGCCTCGTCATGTCGACCCTCGACGTGGTCGCAGGCTGCGGCGCCCGGCCCGCCAACTTCCTCGACATCGGAGGCGGAGCGAGTGCGCAGATCATGGCCGACGGCCTCTCCGTCATCCTCTCCGACCCGGCCGTGAAGTCCGTGTTTGTCAACGTCTTCGGCGGCATCACCGCCTGCGACGCCGTCGCCGACGGCATCGTGCGGGCCCTGGACACCGTCCAGTTGACCAAACCCCTGGTCGTCCGGCTCGACGGCAACAACGCCGCCCGCGGCCGCGCGATTCTCGACGGGCGCGCCCACCCCCTGGTCCAGCAGGCCACCACCATGGACGGCGCCGCGCGCCGGGCCGCCGACCTCGCCAACGCAGCCTAAGGAGACGGGACATGGCCATCTACCTCACCAAGGAGAGCAAGGTCCTCGTCCAGGGCATGACCGGCGGCGAGGGCATGAAGCACACCCGCCGCATGCTCGCGTCCGGCACGCACGTCGTCGGCGGCGTCAATCCCCGCAAGGCGGGCCGTACCGTCGACTTCGACGTCCCCCAGTGCCTTAAGGGCCTGGGAGGTGCCCCCATCGCCGTCCCGGTCTTCGGCTCCGTCAAGGAGGGGATCGAGGCGACCGGCGCGGACGTCACCGTCGTCTTCGTGCCGCCCGCTTTCGCCAAGGCCGCCGTGATCGAGGCGGCGGACGCCGGCATCGGCCTCGCCGTCGTCATCACCGAGGGCATCCCGGTCCACGACTCGGTCGCCTTCACCGCCCACGCCCACGCGAAGGGCACGCGCATCATCGGCCCCAACTGCCCCGGATTGATCACACCCGGCCAGTCCAACGCGGGCATCATCCCCGCCGACATCAGCAAGCCCGGCCGGATCGGCCTGGTGTCGAAGTCGGGCACGCTCACCTACCAGCTGATGTACGAACTCCGCGACATCGGCTTCTCCACCTGCGTCGGCATCGGCGGAGACCCCGTTGTCGGCACCTCCCACATCGACTGCCTTGCCGCCTTCGAGGACGACCCCGACACCGAACTCATCGTGATGATCGGTGAGATCGGGGGAGACGCGGAGGAGCGGGCCGCCGCGTACATTCGCGACCACGTCACCAAGCCCGTCGTCGGCTACATCGCCGGATTCACGGCACCCGAGGGCAGGACGATGGGACACGCGGGCGCGATCGTCTCCGGTTCGTCGGGCACGGCGCAGGCGAAGAAGGAGGCCCTGGAGGCGGCCGGCGTACAGGTGGGCGGCACACCGACCGAGACGGCGCGGCTGGTGCTGGCCCGACTGGAGGCCGCGCAGGACGTCACTCCGAGTTGACACGCGATGACTGTCCGGCGCGAGGCGGCCCAGCTGCCTTCCGTCGTACGACATCTCCCGCCACCGCCCCTCCAAGGAAGGCCCTTCGGCCCTTTCTTTCTCGACTGTGCACCGAGAGCGGAGCAATCGAATGGCAACCACCCTCAGCCCCACCTCCACCTCCACCTGCACCCTCAGCCTCAAATCCGGGGCGTCCTGGCCGGACGCCTGGCAGCGCTGCCTCACCATCGCCCCCGAGGCCTTCCGTGACGACCGTGTCCTCAACCTCTGGGGCGCCGCCTGGCGGACGGACGGCCGGGCCCTCCCGGCCGCCAGTCCCGTCGACGGCAGTCCCATCGCCGGCCCGCCCCGGCTCGATGCCGCCACCGCCCACCAGGCGGTACGCGCCTCCCTGGACCAGCACCGCGCCTGGCGCCACGTCTCCCTCGCGGAACGCCGCGCCCGCGTCGCCGCCACCCTCGACGCCCTCACCCAGCACCGGGAACTGCTCGCCCTCCTCCTCGTGTGGGAGATCGGCAAGCCCTGGCGTCTCGCTCAGGCCGACGTGGACCGGGCCATCGACGGCGTGCGCTGGTACGTCGACGGAATCGAGCCCATGGTCGAGGGCCGCGCGCCACTGGACGGCCCGGTGTCCAACATCGCGAGCTGGAACTATCCGATGAGCGTGCTCGTTCACGCCATGCTGGTACAGGCACTGGCAGGCAACGCGGTCATCGCCAAGACCCCGACCGACGGCGGTGTCGCCTGCCTCACCCTGGCCGCCGCGCTCGCCGCACGCGAAGGGATTCCCGTCACCCTCGTCAGCGGCAGCGGCGGCGAGCTGTCCGAAGCGCTGGTGCGGGCTCCCGAGATCGGCTGCGTCTCCTTCGTCGGCGGCCGCGACACGGGCGCCGCGGTGGCCACGGCCGTCACCGACCTCGGCAAACGGCACATACTCGAACAGGAGGGACTGAACACCTGGGGCATCTGGAATCACACGGACTGGGACACGCTCGCTGCCGTCATCCCCAAACTCTTCGACTACGGCAAGCAGCGCTGCACGGCATACCCGCGCTTCGTCGTCCAGCGGGCACTGTTCGACGAGTTCCTGGCGGCCTACCTCCCCGCGGTCCGCACCCTGAGGGTCGGCCATCCGCTGGCGGTGGAGCACCCCGAGGACCCGTACCCGGCGCTGGACTTCGGGCCGGTCATCAATGCGGCCAAGGCCAAGGAGCTGACCGACCAGGTCGCCGAGGCCCTGGACCGTGGTGCGATCCCACTGCACCGCGGCAACCCCGCCGACGCCCGCTTCCTGCCAGGCCAGGACACGGCGGCGTACGTCCAGCCCGTCACGCTCCTCAACCCGCCACCGTCCTCGCCCCTGCACCACGCGGAACCGTTCGGTCCCATCGACACGATCGTCCTGGTCGACACGGAGGCCGAGCTGCTCGCCGCCATGAACGCGTCGAACGGCGCCCTGGTCGCCACCCTCTCCACGGACGACCAGGCGACCTTCGACCGCCTCGCCCCACAGATCCGCGCGTTCAAGGTCGGCCACGGCAAGCCCCGCTCCCGTGGCGACCGCGACGAGCTGTTCGGCGGGTTCGGTGCGTCGTGGCGCGGCGCGTTCGTCGGAGGGGAACTGCTCGTGCGCGCGGTGACGCGGGGGCCGTCGGGGGAGCGGCTGCCGGGGAACTTCCCGGAGTACCACCTCATGCCGTGACGGGGATATGACAGCGGGTGCCGCGGCTGAGCGAAGGGTGAACGAGCGGGCACCTTGGGTGATAACCCCACGTCCAAGGATCGTCGGTCGCCCTCCGCGGCCCCGATACGCAGGTGAAAGCCGCTCCGAAACCTTGGTATTGTTGTGCGTGTCGCCCCGGGGAAGACCCCGGCAAGGCGGCGGACACCTCGTCCGGGTGGCGGAATGGCAGACGCGCTAGCTTGAGGTGCTAGTGCCCTTTATCGGGCGTGGGGGTTCAAGTCCCCCCTCGGACACAAAAACATCTCTTGTGCGGGTCGGGCGACGCTCGGCCCGCACAAGTCGTTTGGTTGGTCAAGGTGTGTGTTCACCGCGAAGGTGCACCGCTGACCGCGAAGAGCAGCCGGGCTCAGAAGCCGAGTTCAGGCCCCCGCGTCCTGAGGCTGTCCGATGCGGGCTGATGCCGCAGGTCCCGGGGCGAGTGCCATTGACTCGATGAGTCGTGTGAGGGGCAGGTGGGGGAGGCTGCCGCCGGTTCCTTGGGTTCGGCCTGCTCGGCCGATTTCAGCGCCTTTACGGTGACCCGCCGGGCTCCGGGCCGAGTGGAGCGCAGAGCGGAGCGCGGCTCGGCTTTCCGCGGAGCGAACAGTTGGTGCTTGAGTGCGCCGGTCTCCAGGCCGGTGAACTCGTAGGTGGTGAGGCAGAGTGTGTCACGCACCCCCGAACGTTCGTTCTCCTGGAGCGGTGCGATCATCTTGACACTCTCCTGGAGCACGGTGATGTCCGGTGTCAGTACCTTCCTGACCGTGCTCGTGATGTCGGTGAGCGGCGACTCGGGACTCGCGAGACGGCAGGCGCCGTGCAGCATCGCCGCCATACCGCCGAGGGCATGGAACCCCGTGAGCACCTGAACGACGCCCGACGCGAGGGTCAGCAGTGCGTCGAACGCCGACGGGGGAGCGGCCGGGTCCTCGGCGGTGAGATGTGGTTCACGGGGTGTGGCCGGGCGACCAGCCCGGCCACACCCCGTGAACGGGCGACCAGCCCGGCGCGGGATCGCCGCCGAGCGGGACTCCGCGCTCTCCGGGGCGGCCGGCTCGAGGTGGCTGGGACGGTCGGGAGGGGTGTGGGCGCTGAGCAGCGGGAGTATTGCCAGGGTATGCCGCTCGTGTGGAGTCAGCGCGGTCCGCGTGTCGGGCGGGTGGCCCCCGGACCAGGCCAGGCTCACGAGTGCGGCAAGCGCCTGCTCCTCTTCCTCGCGCCGCTCTTCCTCACTCCGCTCTTCCTCACTCCGCTCTTCCTCTCCCCTCGTGGGCGCGCGCTCGAGAAGCAGCTCCAGTAGGGCCCAGATCTCGCAGAGCACACGCAAGAGTGCCCACTCCTCAGCGGTGAATCCGGTGAACCCGAGCGCGTCCCTGTCGTCCTGCCCCATAGGGTGCCTGCCGATTCTGTAGTTGTATGCGGACTGATGTCGCCAATGACGCCATTGAGGACTTAGCTCCAATTATGCGCGTTACGAGCTGAGTTGAGTAGGCGTCAGAAGGCGGGACGGCGAGTGCGGTCACTCTCGGTGACATTCTGGTGCTCCAGTCGCTGCGCGCGGACGGCGGTGCCGCCGTCGAGCGAGAACCTGGCGCCACTCTGGCCGCATCCCATCACATGTATACATAACGGATATGTGCGGTTTGCGTAATAATTGACCACGTCAGCCACGTCTCCGCGACGGGATGAGGCACATGGACGAGGCACAGACCTACGTCGATGAGCGGTCGTCGATGGGCGGTGTCATCGACGAAGCGGCGACGGCCAGGGTGTCACTCGACGAGAAGGGCACCGTGACCGGCTGGAACGCGGGTGCGGAGCGGTTGCTGGGGTACAGCCCGGCGGACATGGTGGGTCGCGGCGGCGCCGTCCTGCTGGCCGACGGCGTCAGCGCCGCCACCGAAGAACTCCTGCGGTCGGTGGCGGCTCTGCCCCGCTGGAACGGCCGGGTGGCGCTGCGGCACAAGGACGGTCGGCGCGTGGAGGCGGCCGTTCTGGCCCACCACCGGACGCTCGGCACGGGAGACACCGACTGGCTGGTGGTCTCCGCGCTGGCCGGTACGAGCCCCGAGCCCCGGGACGACCGGCTGACCGGATGGAGCTTCGCCCAGACCCCGTGCTGCACGATGGCGCTGTACGACACCGGACTGCGGCTGCGCCGGGCGAACGACGACATGGAACGCGCCATTTCCCTCACCGAGGACGAGATGCGCGGCCTGCGGGTCTCGGAGATCGTCGTGCACGCGGATTCGGACAAGACCGAGCGCGCCATGGTCCGGGTACTGCGGACCGGTCGGCCGCAGTACCTGGAGAACTACCTGCGCGTCGAGGGAGAGAGCCGTGAGCACGCCTGGTCGTGCTACCTCGCCCCGCTCCGGGACGAGGACGGCCGCACGCACGGTGTCCTCCTCTCGGCACACGACATGACGCAGCACTACTGGGCCCGGCAGCGGCTCCAGCTGATCAACACGGCCAGCACGCGCATCGGCACCACCCTGGACGTGGGCCTCACCGCGCAGGAACTGGCGGACGTGGCTGTCCCGGCCATCGCCGACTTCGTCACCGTCGACCTGCTGGCCTCCCTCGACGGCAGCCCCGATCCAGCACTCGGCAGCCGGCCCGGGACGCATCGCGACGGCACCATGGAGCTGCTGCGCGTGGCCCACCAGTCCGTGCACAAGAACGTTCCCGAGGCCGCGGTCGCCGTGGGCGGGACCGACGTCCACCCGGCGGAATCCCCGATCGCGGAGTGCCTGGCCACGGGCAAGCCGGCCCTGTTCCCGGTGGCCGATCCGGCGTTCGCCGCCTGGGCGGCCAGGAACCGCCGTCGCGCGGACAGCATCCAGACGTTCGGCATCCACTCGGTGATGATGGTGCCGCTGCGGGCCCGCGGCGCCATCCTGGGCGTCGCCGTCTTCGTACGCCACCAGCGCCCCGAGGCGTTCGAACGGGACGATCTGCTGCTGGCCGAGGAGATCACCGCCCGGGCCGCCGTCTGCGTCGACAACGCCCGGCGCTACACGCGTGAGCGCTCCACCGCCGTCACCCTCCAGCGGAGCCTGCTGCCGCAGCGGCTGCCCCGGCAGTCTGCCCTGGACGTCGCCCACCGCTATCTGCCCGCCGGTGGCATGGCCGGGGTGGGCGGCGACTGGTTCGACGTGATCCCGTTGTCGGGCGCCAGGGTGGCACTGGTCGTCGGCGACGTGGTCGGCCACGGCATCCACGCCTCGGCGACCATGGGCCGGCTGCGCACCGCCGTACGCACCCTCGCCGATGTCGATCTGCCGCCCGACGAACTCCTCACACACCTCGACGACCTGGTCACCCACCTCGCAGAGGACGACGCGAGCGACGCCCTCGACCACAGCGGAGACCTCGGCGCGACCTGCCTCTACGCCGTGTACGATCCGATCGCGCGCCGCTGCTCCCTGGCCAGCGCGGGACACCCCTCGCCCGCCGTGGTGACCGCCGGTGGAACGGTCGACCTGTTGCAGTTGCGGGTCGGGCCGCCGCTCGGGCTCGGGGGACTGCCGTTCGAGGCCACCGAGATCGACGTACCCGAGGGCACTCTGCTCGTCCTGTACACCAACGGCCTGGTCGAGGCCCACGACTCCGACACCGACACGGACGGCGGCCTGGACCGGCTCCGCCAGGCTCTGGCGCGGCCCGCCGTCTCGCTGGACGCCCTGTGCGACACGGTGCTGGACGCCATGCTGCCCGGCCGCCCCAGGGACGACATCGCCCTGCTCGTCGCCCGTACCCGCGCGCTCGACTCCGGCCATGTGGCCACGTGGGACGTGCCCGCCGATCCCGCCATGGTGGCCGGGGCGCGCAAGTTCGCCGCCGGCCGGCTCGAGGAGTGGGGGCTGGACGACGCCTTGTACATCACGGAACTGGTCGTGAGCGAACTGGTCACCAACGCGATCCGGCACGCCGAGCCCCCCGTCCAGTTGCGGCTGATATTCGACCGCACGCTCATCTGCGAGGTGTCCGACGCCAGCAGCACCGCCCCGCACCTGCGCCGGGCCCGCACCTACGACGAGGGCGGCCGGGGCCTGATGCTGGTCGCCCAGCTGACGCAGGCGTGGGGCACCCGCCACACGGCCCTCGGCAAGACGATCTGGGCCGAACAGGCCCTGCCCGCACCATGAGCCACGGACGGAGAAACCGCAGACACGCAGAGACCGCAGACACGCAGAGACCGCAGACACGCAGAGACCTCAGACACGCAGAGACCGCAGACACGGAGAAACCGCAGACACCCGCGGACACGAGAACCCGCGGACACGACGATCACGACGATCACGACGATAAGTACTACGACCAGCATGTCGAGCACCCACCACAGCCGCCCGGCCACCAACCGGCACGACCAGCGGAAACGGGGTCCGAAATGCACGGACCCGACAACGTGTACGAGCGCCACGACGGGTACCGAGAGCGCGACGAGGCGGCCCGGGCCTTCGCCCAGGGCGGGCCGTTCGGCACGGTGCTGGCCGCGACGGACTGGGAGGAGACCGCTCTGGGACCCACCCGTACATGGCCGCACCGGCTCGTGGAGACCCTGCGCGTCGTACTGACCTCCGAGCAGCCGATGGCGCTGTTCTGGGGACCACGGTTCGTCCTGCTCTACAACGACGGCTACGCCGAGATCATCGGCAGCAAACACCCCAAGGGACTCGGGGCGCCGGCCGGGCAGTTGTTCCCCGAGAACTGGGACGACTACACCCGCCCCATGTTCCAGTCCGTCGTCGACCGGCGCCGGCCGATGGCCGTCAGTGACCGGCCGTTCTGCCTCATCCGCCACGGCTTTCTCGAGCAGTCGTACTTCGACATCTCCTTCCAGCCCGTCTTCCTGGACGACGACTCCGTCGGCGGGGTGCTGTGCTACGTGTCGGAGACCACCCGCCGTGTGCTGGGCGAGCGGCGGCTGCGGCTGCTGGCCGAGGTCGGCGTCCACGCCACCGACCTGTCCGGGCCGACGGAGGTGGCGCGCGAGATCGCCGGGGCACTGGCCGGTGACCCCGACGACCTGCCGTTCGCACATCTCTACCTGGCCTCCGGGACAGAGGAACCCGCCCTGGCGGCGTCCACCTGCGATCCGCCGCCCACCGCTGCCGCACTGCCGGCGAACGTCGTCGCGGACCTCGCCCACGGCGCGGCCGTCGTCCTGTCGGCCGAGCGCTTCCTGGGCGCGCCCGGCACCGCCCGCGACACGTCCCCCGGCACGCCCTCCGACGCGGCCCCCACCGAGGCGCTGGCCCTCCCGCTCAGCAACGCCGACCGACTGGACGGCGTACTCGTCGCCGGAATCAACCCACTGCTCCCCCTCGCCGGCGGCTACCGCGACTTCCTCGACATCCTCGCGCGGACCGTCACCGCCGCGCTGTCGGCGGCGCTCGCGCACGAGGAACAGCGCCGGCGCGCCGAGACCCTGATGGAGCTGGACCAGGCCAAGACCGCGTTCTTCGCCGGCGCCAGCCACGAACTGCGCACGCCGCTCACCCTCTTCCTGGGACCCGTCCAGGACGCGCTGGCGCACGAGCAGCGGCCCGAAGTGCGCAGACGGCTGGAGATGGCCGAACGCAACGCGTTGCGGCTACTGAAACTGGTCAACACGTTGCTCGATGTCACGCGCGCCGAAGCCGGGGGTCTGGAGGGCGACTTCGAACCGGTCGACCTCTCGGCCGTCACCGCCGAACTGACCGGCATGTTCCGTTCGGTCTTCGAGGCCGCGGGCCTGGCACTGAACGTCGACTGCCCACCGCTTCCGCAACCGGTCCACGTGGACCGGGAGATGTATGAGAAGATCATCCTCAACCTGCTCAGCAACGCGCTGAAGTTCACCCCGTCCGGTGGAGCCCGGGTCACCACGTCGGCCGCCGGCGACCGGGCACGGCTGACGGTGTCGGACACGGGCATCGGCGTGCCCGAGGAGGAACTGCCACGGCTCTTCGAGCGCTTCCACCAGGTGCGCGGGGCGCATGCCCGCTCCCACGAGGGCAGCGGTATAGGCCTGGCACTCGTCCAGGATCTGGTGCACCAGCACGGTGGAACGGTCGACGTCAGCAGCCGCCCGGGGCGGGGCACCACGTTCACGGTGGAGATCCCCTTCGGCACGGCGCATCTGTCCCGGCCGCCCGCGCCGGACCGGGCACGCGACCAAACGGAACTCGGGCCCTCCCGGCAGGCCACCGCCTACGTGGAGGAGGCGCGCGGCTGGGCCGCCGACACACCACCGCCGACCCCCACGCCGGCCCGCACCGAGGAGGACACGCACACCGGCACGCCCTCCGGCCGCGGCCCCCGCCCCCGGGTGCTCATCGCGGACGACAACCGTGACATGCGGGACTACCTGTACGACCTCCTGCACGACGCGTACGACGTCCGGCTCGTGCCCGACGGCAGGACGGCCCTCGCGGCCGCGGTCGAGAACCCCTACGACCTCGTGCTGACCGACGCGATGATGCCCGGCATGGACGGCTTCGAACTGGTCCGCGCGCTGCGCGCCGCCCCCCGCACCTCCCACCTGCCGATCGTGATGCTCACCGCCCGGGCCGGTGAGGAGGCCGCCGTCCAGGGCATCGAGGCGGGCGCCGACGACTACCTGGCCAAACCGTTCTCGTCCCGCCAACTGGTCGCCCGCGTCCGGGCCAACCTGGAACTGTCCCGCCTGCGGGACCGGATCCTCACCGAGACACGCGAACACGCCACCGCGCTGGCCGCCCTCGCCGAAGCCGGCCTGCGGCTGTCGGGCAGCCTCGAACCCCGGCAGGTCCTGGAGACGGCCGGTGAACTGCTCGTCCCGCAGCTCGCCGACGAGGTACGCATCGAGATCCTGGGACCGGACGCGCACCGGATGTCGGACAACATCGTGTACGCGTCGCCGGACACCGCCCCGGCCGACGACCGGCCGGCCGAACTGGTGGCGAGCGTCCTTCGCGGTGGCTCCGCACCGCAGGAGGCCGCGGACGGCCGTATCCGCGCGTTGCCGCTGACCTCGCACGGACGGACACTGGGTGCCCTGGCCGTGGCCCGGCGCCACCGCCCCTACTCCGAGGGCGAACGCACCTTCCTGCAGTCGGTGACCAGCCGGATCGCCGTCGCCTACGACAACGCCACCCGCTACCAGAACGAGCGCCGCCTGGCCGTCGCCCTGCAACGCGCCCTGCTGCCGCAGGCGTTGCCGGAGGTGCCCGGAGTGGCCACCGCCTCCTACTACCGGGCCGGCGCCCTCGGCGCCGAGGTGGGCGGCGACTGGTACGACGTCATCCAGCTGCCCGGGGGCGCGGTCGGGCTGGCCATAGGGGACGTCATGGGCCACGACGTCGACGCCGCCATCGTGATGGGGAGCCTGCGGTCGGCGCTGCACACCTACGCGCTGGAAGGCGCCACCCCGAGCAAGGTACTGGCCCGCCTCGACGCGCACTGCCGCACGCTCGGCAGCGACCGCTTCGCCACATGCCTGTACGCCGTGTACTCGCCCGGCGCCCACCGGCTGTGCTACGCGTCCGCCGGCCATCTCCCCCCGCTCCTGGTGGCCGGGGACGTGACCGAGTACCTGGACCTCGACCCGGGCACGCCTCTCGGTGTGACCGGCGACGACGCCACCGACCACGTGACCCGTCTCCTCCCCGGCACCGGCCTGCTGCTGTTCACGGACGGCCTGGTCGAGCACCACACCACCGAACTCGACGACCGGCTCGCCGCCCTCCGCCGTGCCTGCCGCGACACGTTGCCCACCTCCGCGCCGAGCCCCCGCATCACCCCGGACGCGATCATCGGCCAGGCCCTCGGCCTGCTGGCCACACCCGACCGTGTCGACGACGACACGGCACTGCTGGCGGCGGTTCCGGCTAGTGAGCCCCAGACCGGGCCCGCCGGCCAGGCCGTGCGTGAGTGAACCAACGGCTCACACGGCCCTGCCCCCGGACGGCCGCTCCCGGACGACCTCGCCCGCTGCCTTGTCGTCCCGCAACCCCAGGAACCGCGGATGGCGCAGCATCCCGTCGCGGGTCCACTCGGTGAACGCGATCTGCGCGACCAGCTCCGGCTCGACCCACCGGGGGCGCGGCTCGCGGACCCGGTCCACGAAGGGCGATGTCGGCCCGCGCATGGTCTCCAGACGGCGGTACAGCTCCGCCAGGGTGCGGTGGTCGAAGCCCGTGCCGACCTTGCCCGCGTACCGCAGCCGGCCGTTGTCGTAGTAGCCCAGCAGCAGGGCGCCGAACCCGACGCGGCTGCCGGCCGGTTCCGTGAAGCCGCCGATGACGAACTCCTGCCCCCGGGAGCACTTCAGCTTCAGCCAGTCCGGCGAACGGCGCGTCTGGTAGCGGCTGTCCGCCCGCTTGGCGATCAGTCCCTCCCAGTCACGGGCGCACACGGACTCCAGCAACTCGGCGCCGCCCTCGTTGCGGTGCGTCGTCATGCGGAGCGGGGTGCGGTAGGTGAGGGCGCGGCGCAGCAGGGACTTGCGGGCGCGCAGCGGCAACTGCCTGGTGTCAGCGCCGTCCAGCCGGAGCACGTCGAAGACGTAGTACGTCACGGCGACCGGACTGGCCTCGACGTCACGGCGCCGGGTGAGGCCCATCCGCTGCTGGAGGAGGGAGAAGTCGGTCCGGCCGTGTGAGAACGCGACGATCTCCCCGTCGATGGTGAAGTCCTCGCAGTCCTGCGCCGCGAGCGCGTCGACGATCTCGGGGTATGTGGCGTTCACGCGGTTGCCCGAACGGGAGTACAGGCCGACCTGGTCCCCTTCCCGTACGGCCAGCGCGCGGACGCCGTCCAGCTTCCGCTCGAAGATCCAGCCGCCGGAGAACTCGCGCCGGTCGCTCAGGATGGCGAGCATCGGCTGGGAGGCCAGCTCGACTCCGGGTCGGGCCGGGCGCAGCAGTCGCCGATGGGCGTCGGGCAACGTGGCGAGCAGGCCCGTCGACATGGCGCCCGTCGTCATCGCGCTCACTCCTCCCGGCCGTCGGCCGCCACCTGGGCGAGCGTGCGGCCGGTGCGGACGGAACGGGCGCGTCGGGGGTCCGGCGTGCCCCGGCCGGCAGTACGCGATTCGCTCCCCTTGCGCTTCCTGACCAGCAACCACGCCTCCTCGCCGCCGTACGTTCCGTCACGGAACCGTGTCAGCGCGTACTCGCCGCGCAGCTTGGCACCGTTCAGCCGGAACGTCGCGTGCCCGCGCTCCAGCGCCTCCTCGAAGGGGACGGGACGGCCTCGGCGGTCGTGGCTCAGGGGCTCGTACGTACCGTTGTCCCAGACGATGACGGTGCCGCCGCCGTACTCGCCCTGGGGGATCACACCCTCGAACTCCTCGTACTCAAGCGGATGGTCCTCGGTCGGGACGGCCAGCCGCTTGTCCTGCGGGTCGCTGGGCGGGCCCTTCGGAACGGACCAGGACTTCAGCACGTCGCCCACCTGGAGCCGGAAGTCGAAGTGCATCCTGCGGGCATCGTGGATCTGCACGACGAAACGGGGCTCGTCGTGGGAGGGCCCGGCCTCGCCGCGGCCACCGGGTTCCTTCGTCCGCGCGAAGTCACGTTTGCTCCGGTAGTCCCGCAGCCGGTCGTTGGCGCTCACGTCCGGCTCCTTCCGCTGCGCCGGTTCCCTGCGCTGTGGCGACGTGCAGAGGTTGCAGCGACCCGAGTACCCGAACGCTCGCTTGTCCACACAGGACGCCCAGCGCGCGTGGGGGATACCGGCGCCGATGCGAGTCCCCGACCGGGGACGATACGGTGTCGGCGACTCGTGGCCCTCGTGACGTGCACACCAGCACGGACGAGGAGCCGGCCGCAGTCGCACCGGAGGCGGGACAGACCGTTCCGTACGACGAGCCCGATCCGGGGAACGAAGGTCGGTAGGGCCGGGGAAGAAGGCAGGCTGACTTGGCTGACGAGAAGGACCAGCGCAGCAGGGTCCTCAGGCAGCAGTCCCGGGTGCGGGGCATGATGCTCGGGCTGGCCATCGGTGACACGCTGGGAGCAACTCGGGGCAGACTGCCCGCGAGCGGTCCGCTGCCGGCCGGCGTCAGTACCCAGCTGGCCTGCTTCACCGCTGAGGGCGTCATCCGCGCGATGGTGCGGGGGAGCCACAAGGGGATCTGCCATCCACCGTCGGTCGTCCTGCATGCCTACTGCCGGTGGGCCGCGCTCCAGGGCATCGAAGTGCAGCGGATGCGGCGCCGCTGGGCTTCCGGCAAGAGCGACGAGATGTGGCCGGACGGCTGGCTTGCGGGCGTGCCCATGCTGGCCGAGCGGCGTGGCAGCGCTCCTGCGACGGTTGCGGCTCTGTCCCGGATCGAGAACCCCCACGACCGGATAGCCACCAACAGCCGGGGCTGTCATGCGCTGACCCGGATCCTGCCGGTGGCGGTCGCCGGACCCGGGTGGGCCACGCAGGCCGGCGAGTTCGCCGCACTCACCCACGGCGACACCGCCGCGCAGTCCGCTGCCGCCCATGCGGCAGTGGTGGTCCACCACTGCCTCACCAGTAACCCGCCGGACCATGACCACACGGGTCGCTCCGACCGCCCCGTGCGAGAAGCGATAGAGGCAGGGATCGCCGCGCTCCCCGCCCTGGGTGACCTCGCGACCGGTGATGACCGCAGACGTCCTGTGGACGCATTCCAGCACGCCGTCGACCAGCCGGCGGACGCGGCACTGCTGGCCCGGCTCGCACCGCATGCGACGGCGCCTTCGGCCCTTCTCGGCGGTATCTACACGGCTGTATCGTTCCCCGGCCGTGCTCAGCTCGGGTCCGCGTTGGACTTCGCGGCGGGTGCACCGGACGGTGACTCCGTCGCCTGTGTGACCGGGGCACTGCTCGGTGCAGTGCACGGCGTCGAGGCACTGCCCGTGGATCTCGTGAGCCGTCATGAACTGGCCTGGGTACTCGACACGTTGGCCCGCGACCTGCTGGCCGAGATCGTGGACTCGCCCAGCGGCAGCGAGTATTTCCCGGGCTGGGACCCCCACTGGTGGAACCGTTACCCCGGTTGGTGAGCCGACCGGCGCACGGGCACCGGCACGGTGCCTGCTCGGCGATCGGCACAGACCCGTCCCCGTACCGCGCATGAGTCGACAGGCCGGGCTTGGACGACCACGGAGGTGGGCCGACCTTGCTGGACGCGGTGTCCGACACCGTCGCGGAGATCCGCCGGGACCATGGCCTCGTCATGTCCGGCCTCGGTATCGAGAAGCCCGACGAATGGCTCGGCGACGACAAGAACGGATACGGCGCCGAGAACCTCGCGCATCTGCTGCTGATGGCCGCCCATCGTGCGGGTCGGCTCGGCTATGGGCGGGGCGACCTGATGCGTCTGCTCGACGCTGCGGGCGTCCAGGAGTCCTCCGCTTAGGGGGCGGTGGATCGGGCGCGTCTTCACGAGCGGCTGCGTTCGCCCATGTGAACATCATCTTGCATGCAAGACCGTGCGCCTCGAAGATGACCGGAACCGTCGATCGACCAGCCGAAGGGCAGGCACAAACGTGATGGCGTGGGACTCTGCGGCACTGCTGGTCACAGCTGGTGTGGCCGCCGGGCTCGCGGGGTCCGTCGCGGGGCTGGCCTCGTTGTTCAGCTATCCCGCGCTGCTCGCTGTCGGGCTGCCGCCCGTCGCCGCCAACGTGACCAACACCGTGGCGTTGTTCTCCAACACGGTGGGCACCGCGGCCGGTTCACGGGCCGAGTTGCGCGGGCAGGGGCAACGGCTCCTACGCCTGGGGGGTGTTGCCGCGCTCGGGGGCGGGGCCGGTGCGGCTCTGCTGCTCGGCACTCCGTCCTCCGCGTTCGAGGCGGTCGTGCCGTGGCTCATCGCCCTCGGCTCGGTGCTGATCCTGGTGCGTGATCCGTTGCGGAGAATGGTGGTGTCACGGGCGCCTGAGCCCGGATCGCCCGGGCCGTCCCTTCCGCTCACCTGCGCGGTGCTGCTCGTCGGGCTGTACGGCGGCTACTTCGGCGCGGCCGCCGGGGTGCTGATGCTGGCGGTGCTCTCGCTGCCGGCCGCCGAACCGCTTCCCGTGACGAACGCGGTGAAGAACATCGCGACCGGGGCGGCCAACCTGACCGCGGCCGTCGCGTACGCCGTGGTGGCGCCGGTGGACTGGATCGCCGCCGTGGCCCTCGGGCTCGGCGCCCTGCTCGGCAGCTGGGCCGGCCCCCTGCTCGTACGGCGGCTGCCCGAGACCCCGTTGCGGATCGTCATCGCCCTCGCCGGGCTCGGCCTGGCCGGCACCCTGTGGTACCAGGCCCGGGCCTGAGCCGTCCCACACCGGGTCACGAAACGGCGAGTTCGGCCTCCAGGCGGACCGGCGTCGGCGTGGCCACAGCGGCGGCACCGGCCTCGGAAACCGTCTCCGCGACCGTCCCGGTGCCCGCGCCTTCCGCGGCCGGGACCCTCGTCGACCGGACCACGAGCACGGCACGCGACCCCGTGCGCTCCTCCCGCGTCCGCAGCAGCCACGCGATGTCCCGGCCGAAGGACCACAGCAGCGAACCGAGGGCCACGGCGACGAGGGCGAACGTCGCCGCGTACGGCAGCCAGCCGGACGCGGCCGCCAGCAGCACGACGCCCTGGACCGCCGCCACCGTCTTGCGGGCCATGCTGTGCGGCAGGGACCCGTTCAGCCACGGCATCACCCGCGCCGCCGCCACGAACCCGTACCGCATCAGACCGATCAGCAGCACCCACGGGCCGAGGGCCATCGACACGTACACGCTCAGCACCAGGATCAGGAACGCGTCGACCTCCATGTCGAAGCGCGCGCCAAGAGGCGTCGACGTCCCCGTGCGGCGGGCCACCTTGCCGTCGACGCCGTCGAGGATGAGCGCCACCGCCGTGAGGCCCACGAACAGCGTGACCGGCGGTGAGCTCTGGAACGAGTCGGCGACCAGGGCCGTGACCCCGCCGACGAGGGTCGCCCGGCCGAGCGTGACGCGGTTGGCCGGGCCGAAGGAGCGGGGCCGGGTGCGGCGCAGGGCGCGGTTGAGGACCACCCAGGTGGCGAGGGCGAACGCCAGACCCGTCAGCCAGCCCGCAGGGCCCATCCCGATCGCCGTGCCCAGGAACGAGAGGAGCAGGAGCTGCGCGCCCGCGCCCACCGCCGTCTCCTGGAACAACGGCCGTGCGTCGTACGTGTTGTTCAGGGCCACCGCATACCTTCCGAACGTGTGACAGAGTCGATCATCGCCGCGTACCGTGTGCGCGACTCCCACCGCTGCGTACGTGGAGAAGTGTCCGACCGTTCAGAGAGACCCACATGAAACACACAGTCTGTTCCTTCTGGCTCCGCTCGCCCGGACAGGGGGAGATCCGGGAGACCACGGTGGAGGAACCCGGGGAGGGAGAGGTCCTCGTGCGGGCCCTGTGTTCCGGGGTCAGCCGGGGCACCGAGACACTCGTCTTCCGAGGTGGCGTGCCCGAGAGCCAGTACGCCGCGATGCGTGCTCCCTTCCAGGAGGGCGAGTTTCCCGGGCCCGTGAAGTATGGCTATCTGAGTGTCGGACGGGTCGAGGAGGGGCCGGGGGAACTGGTCGGGCGGACCGTCTTCTGTCTGTATCCGCATCAGACCCGGTACGTCGTCCCCGCGAGCGCCGTGACCGTCGTGCCGGAGAACGTGCCCGCCACGCGTGCCATCCTCGCCGGGACCGTCGAGACCGCCGTGAACGCCCTGTGGGACGCGGCGCCGCTGATCGGCGACCGCATCGCCGTGGTCGGGGGCGGCATGGTCGGGTGCTCCGTCGCCGCGCTGCTGGCCAGGTACCCCGGCGTCCGTGTGCAGCTCGTCGACGCCGATCCCGCGCGCGCCGGCGTCGCCCGCGCGCTCGGTGTCGACTTCGCGCCGCCGTCCGACGCGCTCGGGGAGTGCGATCTCGTCGTGCACGCCAGCGCCAGCGAGCAGGGACTCGCGCGGTCGCTGGAACTCCTCCGCGACGAGGGCACGGTGATCGAGCTCAGCTGGTACGGGGACCGGCGGGTTTCCCTGCCGCTCGGCGAGGCCTTCCACTCACGGCGCCTCACCGTGCGCAGCAGCCAGGTGGGCACCGTCTCCCCGGCGCGGCGCGCCAGCCGTACCTACGGCGACCGGCTCGCACTCGCCCTCGAACTGCTCGCCGACCCCGCCTTCGACGCGCTCGTCACGGGGGAGTGCCGCTTCGGGGAACTGCCCGACGTGATGCCCGCGCTCGCGTCCGGTGAACTGCCCGGACTGTGCCATCGCGTGCTCTACGACGCCGAATAGGCCGCACACCCGGTCCGGAGCCCCGAACAGGCACAACGGAAGCCTGACCTTCAAAGAAACAGCAAAAGAGGGCTGAACAACGGGTAGGGACCAGCCGTACTACACGGCATGCCCCGGCCGGGGGCAGACGCACCGCACTGGAGGGTCGTCCGTTGTTCAGCATCACTGTCCGCGATCACATCATGATCGCCCACAGCTTCCGCGGGGAGGTCTTCGGACCCGCGCAGCGCCTGCACGGGGCAACGTTCCTCGTGGACGCCACGTTCCGGCGCGCCGAGCTGGACGACGACAACATCGTCGTCGACATCGGGCTGGCCACACAGGAGCTCGGGGCCGTGGTGAGCGAGTTGAACTACCGCAACCTCGACAACGAGCCCGACTTCGCGAACACCAACACCTCGACGGAGTTCCTCGCCAAGGTCATCGCCGACCGCCTCGCCGAGCGCATCCACAAGGGGGCCATGGGCGAGGGCGCCAAGGGCATCGCGGGCATCACCGTCACTCTCCACGAGTCGCACATCGCCTGGGCGAGTTACGAGCGTGCCCTGTGACCGACATGACCATCGACCAGGCGACCGTCGACACCGCCCGGGCATCCCGGGACGCGCAGGCGAGGCTCGACTACGTGCCCGTCCAGAACACGGTGCTCAAGAAGGCCGAGATCCTCCCCATGTCCCTGCGCTCCGTGCACTTCGTCATGCCGGGCGGTGTCGACGACCTCTCCCGGCCGAGCGGCGGCAACGCCTACGACCGCCGGATCTGCCTCGACCTGCCCGGCTTCGGGTGGCAGGTCCACCAGCACATGATCGACGGCGACTGGCCCCGGCCCGGCGCGGACGCCCGCGCCGAACTCGCCCGCACCCTGGGGGACCTGCCCGACGGGACGGTTGTCCTCCTCGACGGGCTCGTCGCCTGCGGTGTCCCCGAGATCATCGTCCCCGAGGCCGAACGGCTGTGCCTGGCCGTGCTCGTGCACCTGCCGCTCGCCGACGAGACCGGTCTGAAGCCGGACGAAGCGGCGGAACTGGACGCCTTGGAGCGGGCCACGCTGCGGGCCGTGCCCGCCGTGATCGCCACCAGCGACTGGGCCGTACGACGCATCGTGTCCCACCACGGGCTCGCCCCCGAGCGCGTCCATGTCGCCGCCCCCGGCGCCGACATCGCGCCCCTCGCCTCCGGCACCGACGGCGTCTCCCGCCTGCTGTGCGTGGCGGCCGTGACCCCGCGCAAGGGACAGCACCGGCTGGTGGAGGCCCTCGCGACCGTCACCGACCTGCCGTGGAGCTGCGTACTGGTCGGCGGACTCGAACAGGACCCCGAGTACGTCGACCACATCCGCGCCCTCGTCGAGAAGTTCGGTCTTCAGGACCGTTTGCACCTGGCCGGGCCGCAGGCCGGCGCCGAACTCGACGCCAGCTACGCCGCCGCCGACCTCATGGTCCTCACCTCCTACGCGGAGACCTACGGCATGGCCGTCACCGAGGCCCTCGCCCGCGGCATCCCCGTGCTGGCCACCGACGTCGGCGGACTGCCCGAAGCCGTGGGCCGCGCCCCCGACGGCGGGGTCCCCGGCATCCTCGTGCCGCCGGAGAACCCCGCGGCCATCGCGGCCGAACTGCGCGGCTGGTTCGGCGAGGCCGACGTACGGCGCCGCCTGAAGGCCGCCGCACGCGGCCGCCGGGCCGCGTTGGACGGCTGGGCCAGGACCGCGCGCAGCCTGGCCGGAGTACTGGGACGACTGCGCCACGAACCGCGGAAGGCGGCGTGAGATGAGTACGACGACACCCGCCCCGACCACCGGAGCCGACGTGGCTGCCACGGGCATCAGCCTGAGCCTCGCCGGCCGCGGTGAGGGCACCGCGGCCGCCCCGAGCGCGCCGCCCGAGGAACACGGTTACGCGCCCCAGTGGCTCGAGTTGCGTGAGCCCGCCGACGCCGCCGCCCGTGCCGCCGACCTCCTCGACCCGTTGCGCATCCGGCTCGCGAACCTGCCGGGACGGGCCACGGGTCTGGTCGTCCACGACCTCGGCTGCGGCACCGGCTCGATGGGCCGCTGGCTCGCGCCCCGCCTCGACGGCGCCCAGCGGTGGGTGCTGCACGACCACGACGCGAACCTGCTGCGCCTGGCCGCCGCGCGGGCGCCCCGCGCGGCGGGCGACGGCAGCCCCGTCACGGTCACCACGCGACGCGGCGACCTCGCCCGGCTGACGGCGGCCGACCTGGCGGGCGCCTCGCTCGTCACGGCCTCCGCGCTGCTCGACGTCCTCACCCGCGACGAGATCGGCGCGCTCGCCGAGGCCTGCGTGGGCGTCGGCTGCCCGGTCCTGCTGACGCTGTCCGTCGCCGGCCGAGTGGAGTTCACCCCCTCGCACCCCCTGGACACCGAGATCGCCGACGCGTTCAACGCCCATCAGCGGCGCGGCGACCTGCTCGGCCCCGACGCGGTCACCGTAGCCTGCGAGGCCTTCTCCGAGCGGGGCGCGACCGTGCGGGTGCACCCGAGTCCCTGGAAACTCGGCCCGGAGAACGCCGCGTTGACGCAGGAGTGGCTGCGCGGCTGGGTCGGCGCCGCGATCGAACAGCGCCCCGAGCTCAAGGAGCGCGCCGAGGCGTACCTGGAGCAGAGGCTGGAGCAGTGCGCGGCGGGCGAGTTGCGGGTGGTGGTCCACCACAGCGACCTGCTGGCCCTGCCCCGGATGACGGGCGGGACGTCATGAGCGCGCCGGTGGAGGAAGCGGTCGAGGCACATCGACGGGTCGGCGCCGAACGCGTCGCGCCCCGCGGGGTACGGACGTGCCGGAAGCCGGACGCCGCCCTCCCCGACGTGACCCTGCGCACCTGCTCCTCCACCGCGAACCCGCGCAGAGCGGCCCTGTCCGACGCCGATCCGCCCACGGCGACCCTGCCGGACCCGCGCCCGCACGAGGCGCCGGCCGCCGAAGAGCCGATCGCCGGGGCCCGCCCCGCCGTGAGGGCGCTCCGTGCCCTGCGCGCCCACTTCGGCACCCTCGCCGGGACCGCCATCATCGGCGTGCTGGTCTGGCGGCTCGGCACCGGTGTCTTCCTCGACGGGCTGCGGCGCGTCGATGCCCTGACCCTGGTGGCGGCGGTGGCCATCGGCGCGGTCACCACGGTGTTCAGCGCCTGGCGTTGGTGTGTGGTGGCGCGCGGACTGGGCATCCGGCTGCCGCTGGGCCCCGCCGTCGCGGACTACTACCGCGCTCTGTTCCTCAACGCGGCCCTGCCCGGCGGCGTCCTCGGCGACGTCCACCGCGCCGTACGGCACGGGCAGAGCTCCGGCGACATGGGGCGCGGTGTCCGCGCGGTCGTCCTGGAACGGACCGCGGGGCAGGTGGCGCTGGCCCTGGTCGGCGTGACGGTCCTGCTGACCCAGCCCTCCCCGGTGCTGGCCCAGACCCGTCGGTTCGCCGCCCTGCTGGGCCTCGCCGCGCTGGGGGCGCTCGCGATCTGGGCCGCCCTCCGGATGGGGCGCACCAGCGGGCCCTCACGCCGGGGCCGCGCGCTGCGCGCCCTGCTCGTCGAGGCGCGCGGCGCCCTGCTCGGCCGCGGCAACTGGCCCGCGGTGGTGATCTCGTCCGTCGTGGTGCTCGCCGGGTATGTCGCGACCTTCCTGCTCGCCGCCCGGGTCGCGGGGTCCGGCGCCTCCGTGGCCGAGCTGGTCCCGCTCGCGGTGCTCGCGCTGCTCGCCATGGCCCTGCCGCTGAACGTCGGCGGCTGGGGCCCCCGGGAGGGCGTCACCGCCTGGTCGTTCGCGGCGGCGGGCCTGGGCGCCTCCCAGGGGCTGACCGTGGCCGTGGTGTACGGAGTGCTCAGCTTCGCAGCCGCCCTGCCCGGCGTCCTCGTGCTGGTCGCTCGCTGGTACCAGGCCCTGCGCGCGAAGCGAGCCCGTCAGGAGGACGCGGCGGGCCCCTCGTCCGTGGTGACGACGGAGAAGTACGCCCCGAAGGACTCGACCAGCCCCGCCAGCAGCTCCTTGCCCTTCACGGCGGACGCCAACGAAGGACGGCCGATGACACCGGACTCGGTGTAGGCCGGCATACCGAGGGAGAGGAGATGACGGCGGTCGTCGGCCAGCAGATCGACGCTCTTGTAACCGGGCCTGACCAATTCGGGATGGCAATGCAGAAGTATGGAGGTCTCAATTTCTCCCGCATGCATATCACTGAGCAACGAGGTCTCGACACCCGCCCGTTCCCGCGCGGCGTCCCAGTCCTCCATCGCCGGGAAGAGCGCCATGCGATGTCCCTCGGCGGTGGATTCCTGAACCACGTTTCCCAGGACGTAATTCCCGCCGTGCCCGTTGACCACGACCAGCGCCTCCACACCCGACCGGCGCAGGGAGGCCGCGATGTCCCGTACGACGGCGTGCAGCGTCACCGCGGAGATGCTCACCGTGCCCGGCCAGGCCGCGTGCTCGTGCGAGCAGGAGATGGTCACGGGCGGCAGCAGGTGCACCGGGTACGCCGCGGCGATCTCCCGGGCTATCGCGCAGGCCACCAGCGTGTCGGTGGCGAGCGGCAGGTACGGGCCGTGCTGTTCGAGGCTTCCGACGGGGAGCACGGCTACCTGCCGGGCCACGCCCTCTCCTCGCGCCCGTACGTCCTCGGTGGTGTCCGCCGGCACCAGAGCGGATACCGTCGGCAGCGGCCTCTGCGGGGTCGACTGCGTTCCCGAACTGCTCATGTTTTCCCGGCCTTTCGTCTGTGCTGATGCTCCCGCATCCTCGCATGACGCCAGGGCTTACCAGATAGGAACCAGATCATGACCGAAACTGTTGACGTACTCGGCGCGAATGCCCAGTCCTCCGGCGCGGTGCGCGTGGTGAATGCGCCCCTGCCCACCGTGTACGGCGACTTCGAGGCCGTCGGCTACCTCGACCAGGACCGCGGCGAGGAACAAGTCGCGCTCGTGTACGGCGACATAAACGCCGCCGAAGGTGAGGGAATTCTCACGCGGCTGCACTCCGAATGCCTGACCGGTGACGCGTTCGGGTCCCAGCACTGCGAGTGCGGCGACCAGCTCGACAGCGCGCTGCGGGCCATCGTGGCCGAGGGCCGGGGCATCCTCGTCTATCTGCGCGGGCACGAGGGCCGTGGCATCGGCCTGCTCGCCAAGCTGCAGGCGATGAAGCTCCAGTCGGAGGGCCTCGACACGGTCGAGGCGAACATCGCGCTGGGGCTGCCGGTGGACGCGCGTGACTACCGCGTCGCGGCGGAGATGCTGCACGACCTCGGGGTGCGCTCGGTGCGGCTGATGTCGAACAACCCGCGCAAGCGGGAGGCGTTGCTGCGGCACGGGATCAAGGTGTCCGAGCAGGTGCCGTTGCTGATCACTCCGTGTGAGGACAACATCGCGTATCTGCGGACCAAGGCGGAGCGGCTGGACCACTACCTGCCGCACCTTGAGGCTGCCGCGGTCCGTTCTTCCTGAGGTCGTCTTCAGTCTGCGGGTTGTTTGTGGTTGCTCGCGCCCACGCGGCGGAGCCGCATGTTCGACACAGCCCCGCGCCCCTTACGGGGCGACCCCTGTGGCGGTCGGTGCGGGCGTCCCTGTGGCGCCCGGCCGCCCCGCACACAGGGCCCGTCACGCGGGAACCGCATGAACACCCGTTCGCGGTGGAAGATCTCACACCGTGATGAAGAGCGCACGTGTCGTCGTCATCGGCGGTGGGGTCATGGGCACGAGCATCGCCTACCACCTCGCCCGTGCCGGGGTGCCCGACGTCGTGCTCGTCGAGCGGGGCGAGCTGGCCTCCGGATCGACCGCACGGGCCGCGGGAGGTGTCCGCGCCCAGTTCTCCGACGAGCTGAACATCCAGCTCGGCGCCCGCAGCCTGGAGGCGTTCGCACGCTTCGGTGAGGAGCCGGGCCACGACATCGGACTGCACCGCGTCGGCTATCTCTTCCTGCTGTCGACCGAGGCGGAGGCCGCCGCCTTCGAGGAAGGTGTCCGGCTGCAGAACTCCCTCGGCGTGCCCAGCCGTATGCTCGACCCGGCCGAGGCCGGGGCACTGTCCCCGCTGATCACCACCGACGGCCTGCTGGCCGCCGCGTTCTCACCCGACGACGGGCACTGCACGCCCGAGTCCGTGGTCCACGGCTACGCGGCCGGGGCCCGCCGCCACGGCGCGACCGTGCTGCGGCACTGCGAGGTCACGGGCATCGAGACCCGCGGCGACACCATCACGGCGGTGACCACCAGCCGCGGCCGTATCGCCACCGACACCGTCGTCTGCGCGGCCGGAGCCTGGTCCCGGGCCGTGGGAGCCATGGCGGGCGTCGACCTCCCGGTGGAGCCGCTGCGCCGCCAGATCGCCGTCACCGAGCCGCTCCCGGACCTGCCTCCGGACCTCCCCATGACGATCGACTTCAGCAGCAGCTTCTACTTCCACGCCGAGGGCCCCGGTCTCCTCGTCGGCATGTCCGACCCCGACGAGACCCCCGGCTTCGCCACCCAGACCCACGACCGCTGGATACCCCGCCTGTACGAGGCCATGGAACGGCGCGCCCCGGCCCTGCTCGACCTGCGCCGTACGGGCGGCTGGGCGGGCCTGTACGAGATCACCCCGGACCACAACGCGCTGATCGGCGAGGCGGGTTCGTGTTCCCGCTTCCTGTACGCCACCGGTTTCTCCGGCCACGGCTTTCTCCAGGGCCCGGCCGTCGGCGAGGTGATCCGCGACCTGTACCTGGGCCGCGTACCCTTCGTCGACATCAGCCCCCTGAGCGTCGACCGGTTCGCCGCCGACGCCGCGCGCCCGGAGGTCAACCTGGTATGACCCAGCTGCACCTGTGGCTCCGCCACGAGTTCCGCTCCACCGAACGCCGCACGCCGATCGTCCCCTCGGACGCCGCCCGGCTCGTCGAGAACGGCATCACGCTGACGGTGGAGGAGTCGCCCCAGCGGATCTTCCCGATCGAGGAGTACGAGGCGGTCGGGTGCCGTGTGACGCGGGCGGGTTCGTGGGTCACGGCACCCCGGGAGGCGGTGATCGTCGGGCTCAAGGAACTCCCCGACGAGCCAGCCGAGTTGACGCACCGCCACATCTTCTTCGGGCACGCGTACAAGGGGCAGCCCGGCGCTCGGGCGCTGCTGCACCGGTTCGTCGCCGGGGGAGGGGCGCTGCTCGACCTGGAGTACCTGGTCGACGACGAGGGCCGCCGGCTCGCCGCCTTCGGGTACTGGGCCGGGTACATCGGCGCCGCCCTCGCCGTGCTGCACCACCGGGGCGCGCTCGACACCCCGCTGCGGCCCACGGACAAGGAGGAGCTGCGGGAACGGCTCCGCGCGTCCCCCGGATCGGTGGACGCGCTGGTCATCGGCGCCCTGGGACGCAGCGGACGCGGGGCCTGTGTCGCGCTCGGCGAGGCCGGGCTCACCCCCACCCGCTGGGACCTGGCCGAGACCCGCGACCTGGACCGGCGGGCCCTCCTGGCCCATGAGCTGATGGTCAACACCGTGCTGACGACCCGTCCGGTGCCGCCCTTCCTGACGGACAAGGACCTCGACGAGCCCGACCGCAGGCTGCGCACCCTCTCGGACGTCACGGTGGACGTCGGCTCACCCATGAACGTCCTGCCGGTCTACGACACGACCACGGACTGGGAACACCCCGTGCGGCGCTTGCGCGAGCGGCCCCCGCTCGACCTGATCGCCATCGACAACCTGCCGTCCCTGCTGCCGCGCGAGGCCAGCACCGACTTCTCGGGTTCGCTGCTGACGCAGCTGCTGGACTTCGGCGTCACGGGGCCATGGGGCCGCTGTCTGGCCCGCTTCCACGAGGCGTTGCGTGAATCCGGCGCGGTAGGAGGGGAGTTCGACGATGACTGAGGGCGCGAGCGGGACCGTGAAGGAGGCCGTCGCCGCGAACGGCACGGTCCACTGGATCGGTGCGGGCCTGTCGACGGGCAGCGGCCTCGCCGCCCTGTGTGACACGGCCGACCGCGTACGGCTCTGGCACCGCACGGAGGAACGGGCCGCCGCCGCCCTGGCGGCCCTGGGCCTGGCGGGCCGTGCCGAGCCCCGCGCGTACACGCTCCCCGCGCTCGCGGCCGAGCTGGCCCCGGGTGACGTGGTCGTCTCCATGCTCCCGGCTCCGGAACACGCGCCGCTGCTGGCCACCGCCATCGAGCGGCGGGCCCACTTCGCCTGCTCCAGCTACGTATCCGACGCGGTCCTCGCCCAGGTGCCGGCGGCCGAGTCCTCCGGCCTGACCGTCCTGACCGAGGCCGGCCTTGACCCCGGCATCGACCACCTCTTCGCGCACAGCCTGATCGCGCGGGCCGAGCGGGCGGTGGGCGCCGGCACGGCCGCCACGTACAGCCTCACCTCGTACTGCGGCGGCATCCCGGCCGTACCGAACGACTTCAGGTACCGCTTCAGCTGGGCGCCCGCCGGGGTCCTGGGCGCCCTGCGCGCACCGGCCCGCTACATCGAGGACGGCGCCGAGACGACGGCGGCCCGCCCCTGGGAGGCGACCCGTCCCCACGTGATCGACGGGGAGACCTTCGAGGCCTACCCCAACCGCGACAGCGTCCCCTTCCTCGCGCAGTACGCCCTGCCCGGCGCCTGGAAGCCCCGCACCTTCGTGCGCGGCACCCTCCGCCTCGACGGCTGGCTGACGGCGTGGGCGCCGGTGTTCGCGGAGCTCGTACGCGGCGACGACGAGCGGATCGCCGCGCTCGCCCGGGAGCTGGCGGCGACGTACCCCACCACCGAGGACGACCGTGACCGTGTCGTCCTCGCGGTGTCGCTCGACGTGACGGGCGGTTCGGGCGGGACCTGGTCGGGCCGCTACCTGCTCGACGCCGTCGGCACCGCCGAGGAGAGCGCCATGGCCCGCTGCGTCTCGCGCCCGCTCGCCCTCGGCATACGGCACATCCTCGACGGCTCCCTTCCGCCGGGGCTCAGCCGGGCGGCGGAGACGGCGGGGCGGTCGGAGCGGTGGCTGACCGAACTCGCCGATGACGGGCTCGAGTTCACGTTCCGGGAGGGAGCGGGCTGAGCAGCCCGCTGCCGGGAGCCCCGGTCCGTCTCAGCCCACCACCGCCTCGTGCGCCAGCCGCCGCAGTTCGGGGAAGACCGCGTTGGAGGACGTGGGCCGCACCTGGGTCATGAACTGGACCGTCAGGTCCCGCACCGGGTCGACCCAGAAGGTCGTGGTCGCCACGCCGCTCCAGCCGAACGTGCCCCGGGAGGACGGGGTGTCGGTGATCTCGGGGTCGACGACGACCGAGACGCCCAGGCCGAAACCGACGCCCGCGTTGCCCGGCAGCTGGTGGGGTTTGCTGCCGAAGGAGCGCAGGTCCGCGTTGCCCGGGAGGTGGTTGGCGGCCATGGTCGCCACGGACTGGGGGGAGAGCAGACGGACGCCGTCGAGTTCGCCGTGGCGGCGCAGGAACTCCATGAAGCGGTGGAAGTCGTGGGCCGTGGCGGCCATCCCCCCGCTGCCGGACAGGAAGCGCGGGCGGCCGCGCAGGGGGAGGCCGGGGATCGGGGTGATACCGCCGGCGTCGGTCTCCCCGTACAACTCCGCGAGTCGCGGGGCCTGTTCGGGGGTGATGGACAGACCCGCGTCCGTCATGCCCAGCGGGCCGAAGATCCGCTCGGCGAAGAACTCGTCGAGGTCCCGGCCGGAGACGACCTCTATGACGCGGCCGAGGACGTTCGAGGCGACCGAGTAGTTCCACTGCGTGCCCGGTTCGAACTGCAGCGGCAGGCTCGCGTACACCTCGCAGGTGCGGGCGAGGTCGGCGCCCGAGGGGACGGAGTTCTCCAGGCCCGCGTCGCGGTAGAGGGCGTCCACCGGGTGGGAGTGGTAGAAGCCGAACGTCAGGCCCGCGGTGTGGGTCATGAGGTGGCGGACCAGGATCGGTTGTTCCGCCGGACGGGTCACGGTCCCGGTGCCGGAACCGGACTCGTACACCCGCGGTTCGGCGAAGGCCGGGATGTACCGGGACACCGGGTCGTCGAGGGTGAGGAGGCCCTCCTCCGCCAGCATCAGCGCGGCCACCGACGTGACCGGCTTGGTCATCGAGTAGATCCGCCAGATGGTGTCGCTCTCGACGGGGAGCCCGGCCTCGATGTCGCGGTGGCCGTACGTCGTGAGGTGGGCGACCCGGCCGTGCCGGGCCACGGAGACGAGGTAGCCCGGCAGCCGGCCGTCGTCGACCAGGCGGGCGAAGTGCTCGTCCATCCGGGCCAGGGCCTTCGGGTCGAGGCCCACCGCTTTCGGCTCCACCTCTTGTCGCAGTCGTCCCATGACTCACCTCCGGTGCGGCCCGGACACTCCCGCGAGCCGGGCCACGCTCTCCGCTCCTGCTCGACGGTCCGATCCGGGCCACGGCTCACGAACCGTCCTCCCTCTCATGGTCCCTTACGGACGCCGAGCCAACCCTCGCCGGGGTGCCCGGTCCGGGCAGCCTGAAGCAGAGAGCGCCGCCGAGCGCCGCCCCGCACGCCAGCGCCATGAGCGCGGGCCCGGGCGCCACCCCGCCCGAAACGCCGATCACCGCCGTCGCCACCGCGACCCCGAGCGTCGGACCGGTGTTCAGCGCGGTCTGCTGGAGCCCGCCCGCCACGCCGGCCGACTCCGCCGGGACGTCCCGGACGACGACCGTCGTCGCCGTCACCATCACGGCGCCGAAACCGGCTCCCACCAGCAGGAAGCCCCCGCCGATGCCCACGGCCGGCGTGCCCTCGTCGATCCGGGACAGCACCAGCACACCGAGCGTCAGGAGTCCCATGCCCGCCAGCGCGGTCGGTCGGGCACCCCACCGGCGCAGCAGGACGGCGGCGAGCGGCGCGGCCGGCACCATCGCCACGGCCCCCGGCAGCGCGGTCAGGCTCGTCCGCAGCGGATCCATGCCGAGGACGTCCTGGAGCGCGTAGCTGGCCACGAACATCGTGCCGAGCATCGCGGCCGACGCGGCCACGAGCACGCCGAGCGCCGCGCCGACGGTCGCCGAGCCCAGCACGCCGGGCGGCAGCAGGGGATCGGCGGTGCGCCGCTCCCGGCGTACGAACGCGACGGTCGCGCCCGCCGTGGCGAGCAACCCGAGCGCCGTCCAGCTCGTGGAGTCCCCGTCCGGCGCACCGACCAGTGTGTGCACCAGACACCCGAGGGCCACCGCGAGCAGACCGGCACCGGGCAGGTCGAGGCCGGTGACCCCCGTCCGCTGCGGGGCGGGGGCCCGTACGGTCAGTGCCGCGAGGCCCAGCACGAGCGCCGGCACGACATTGAGGAAGAACACCGACCGCCAGCCCAGATGGGTGACCAGCACCCCGCCGACCAGGGGTCCGGCCGCGGCCGCCACCCCGATGGCACTGGTGCGCAGCGCGAGCGGCATCCCCAGCCGCTCGGGCGGGTACACGGCGCGCAGCATGCCCAGGGTGGCGGGCTGCAGCAGCGCGCCGAAGACACCCTGGGCCACCCGCAGCGCGATCACCCAGCCCACGCCGGACGCGCACCCGATGCCCGCCGACGCCGCCCCGAACCCCAGCATCCCGACGGCGAACACCCGGTGGTGGCCGTAGCGGTCCCCGAGACGCCCCGCGAAGACCAGCAGGCTCGCCACCGCGATGAGGTAGCCGGTGCTCGTCCACTGGGCCTGGGCGAAAGAGGCGTGCAGGTCGCGCTGGAGCGTGGGTTGCGCGATGGTGAGCACCGTACCGTCGAGGGCGACGATCACGGCGCCGAGCACACTGCTCGCGAGGGTGAGGCGGCGGTGCGGCGCCGCGGCTCCGGCCGCCGCCCGGTCCGTCGCCGGCGCGCTCACCACTCCGACCCCGGGTGCGTGTCCGGGCCGAGGTGCGCGTCCAGCGCGGTGCGCAGGAGGGGTGCGACGTCGTCGGCGCCCGTCGTCAGCTGGAGGCTGCCCCAGGTCCACAGCTGGGCGATGCCGTACAGGTTCGCGAGGAGCGAGCCCGCGACGAGACGGGCGTCGGCGTCCGGGCGGGCGCGGCCGACGAGGTCCGTCAGCAGGTGGAAGATCGGCAGGCTCGTGTCCCGCAGCCCCAGTACGTTGCTCTCCAGCAGGTCGTGACGGAACATCAGCTCGTGCATGCCGCGTCGGGTGAGCGCGAAGTCCAGGTACACGCGCGCCAGCGTCGCGAGCTGCTCACGCGGGCTCCCCGTGCCGTCGCCGACCGCCGCCGCGCCCCTGGCGGCCAGGTCCTCGAAACCCCGGCGCGCGATGGCGGACAGCAGCTCCAGGTGGGTGGGGAAGTAGCGGCGGGGCGCCCCGTGCGAGACGCCGGCACGACGGGCGATCTCCCTCAGCGACAGCGCCTGCGCGCCCTCCGTGGTCACCAGGTCGACACCGACCTCGATCAGACGGGCGCGGAGCCCGCCGTCCTGTTCACCGACAGATGGCATAGACAGTGTCTACCAGAGTTGAGTAGACAGTGTCTACGCGGAATTCCCGGCGACCGTCGGCCGTTGGTCAGGCATGACCCAGGACGCGAAGGAAGCCGACGGCGTACCCGACGCCGCGCGCGACGCGCAGAACGCACTGCTCGGGCTGCTCTCCGAGTACAACGGCGGGGTGCTGGTGACCCTCAAGGCGGACGGCCGTCCGCAGCTCTCCAACGTCAGCCACGCGTACTACCCCGACGAGGGGACGGTGCGCGTCTCGATCACGGACTCCCGCGCCAAGACCCGCAACATGCGCCGCGACCCGCGGGTGTCGTACCACGTGACCAGCGGCGACCGGTGGGCGTACACGGTCGTCGAGGGCACGGCCGACCTGACGCCGGTCGCTCAGGACCCGTACGACGCGACGGTCGAGGAGCTCATCCGGCTCTACCGTGACGTCAGCGGCGAGCACCCCGACTGGGACGACTACCGAGCGGCCATGGTCCGGGACCGACGGCTCGTCCTGCGGCTCAGGGTGGAGCGGGCGTACGGGGTGCCCAGACGCTAGTGCCTGCCGTGGCGCCAGGTGTGCTGACCGGACGGGGCCGGCGGCTGCCCGGTGTCCCGTGTGTCCTGGGGCGGGACGCCGCGGGTCCCCGAGCATCCGTGAGGTGCTCGGGGACCCGGCGGGGGCTCGACGGGCACGGTGCTCAGGCCGTGACCTTCTCCCGGCCCGCGTTCTCACGCGGCGCGCGCTCGCCGAGGAGTTCCGTCGGGACCTTGTGGGTCTCGCGGGCGGTGAGGGCGGCGAGGACCGGCGGGACGCACAGGGCGGCAGTGAACAGGGCCACGGCGGACCAGTCGTCACCGTTCGGGCCGGCGATCCGCGCGGCGAAGGTCACCGCGAACCCGGCGATCGCGAAACCGATCTGCGTGCCGATGGCCATGCCGGACAGGCGGACGCGGGTGGAGAACATCTCGCCGTAGAAGGAGGGCCAGATGCCGTTCGCGGCCGAGTACACGACCCCGAAGGTGAGGATGCCGAGGAGCAGGATGAGCGGGTAGGAGCCGCTGGAGATCGCCCACAGGTAGACGAACATCATGACCGCGCTGCCGGCGGAGCCGATCAGGAACACCGGGCGGCGGCCGATGCGGTCGGAGAGGACGGCCCAGGCGGGGATCGCGCCGAGCGCGACGAGGTTGGCGAGCGCGCCCACCCACAGCATCGAGGAGCGGGACATGCCGACCGAGTCGCTCGTGCCGTACGCCAGCGCCCACACTGTGAAGATCGTGGAGACCGAGGCGACCAGCGCGCCCGCGATGACCCGGAGCACGTCCGCCCAGTGCGAGCGCAGCAGCTCGGCGAGCGGCAGCTTGGCCACTCCCTCGGACTTCGCCTGCTGCCGGGTGAAGGCGGGGGTCTCCTCCAGGGTGCGCCGGATGACGTAGCCGACGACGGCGACCGCGATGCTCATCCAGAACGGGACGCGCCAGCCCCAGGACAGCAGCTGGTCCTCGGGGAGCGCGGCGACCGGGATGAAGACCAGGGTGGCGAGCAGCTGCCCGCCCTGGGTGCCGCTGAGGGTGAAACTGGTGAAGAAGCCCCGGCGGTTCGGTGGCGCGTGTTCCAGGGTCATCGAGTTGGCGCTGGCCTGTTCGCCGGCCGCCGAGATGCCCTGCAGGACGCGGCAGAGCACGAGGAGGACGGGGGCGAGGGTGCCCACCTGGTCCCGCGTCGGCAGGCAGCCGATGAGGAAGGTCGACAGGCCCATCAGGATCAGTGTGAAGACCATGATCTTCTTGCGGCCGAGCCGGTCGCCGAAGTGCCCGAGGAAGAGCGCGCCGATGGGGCGGGCCGCGTACGCGACGCCGAACGTGGCCAGTGACAGCAGGGTCGCCGTGGCCGGGTCGGACTCGTCGAAGAAGACCTCGGGGAAGATCAGGGCGGCGGCGCTGCCGTAGATGAAGAAGTCGTAGTACTCCAGGGCGCTGCCGATCCACGCGGCCGTCGCGGCCTTCCTGGGCTGGCCGGGTGGCGCGTCGAGCGGTGCGGCGGGGACAGACGACACGGCGTGCTCCTTCGAGGGGCTCCGGCGGAGCGGAGTGAGCGGAGGGGGAGAAGTGCCGAATCCCTGGGGGTGAACGGGTCGGCCACGCCGGGTGCCATGGGATGCGGCCCGGCTAATTAACCCACTGGATAGTTAGTAGCGGTTGGCCAGTGATGTTGCGCCGACGTTTCCCGGGTGTCAAGGGGTCGCGCGGAAGGTTCGCCGTCAGTCCGCGGTCCGGTCCGCCGTCAGATACGCGATGACCATGTCGCCGAGCATGGTCCGGTAGTGCTCGCGCTGGTCGACGGCGACCAGGTCACGGCCGAAGAGGGCGCCGAAGGTGTGCCGGTTGGAGACCCGGAAGAAGCAGAACGCGCTGATCATCGCGTGCAGGTCCACGGCGTCCACGTCCGCGGTGAACAGGCCCGACGCCCGGCCCGACGCCAGGATGCGGCGGATGACCTCCAGCGCGGGGGAGCCCATCCGTCCGAGCTTCTCGGACGCGGCGATGTGCTCCGCCTCGTGGATGTTCTCGATGCTGACCAGGCGGATGAAGTCGGGGTGCGCCTCGTGGTGGTCGAAGGTCAGCTCGGCGAGCCGGCGGATGGCCGCGACCGGGTCCAGGTGGTCGACGTCCAGTTCCTGCTCGGCCTGCCGGATCACGGAGTACGCGCGCTCCAGCACGGCCGTGAACAGCTGTTCCTTGCCGCCGAAGTAGTAGTAGATCATCCGCTTCGTGGTGCGGGTGCGGGCCGCGATCTCGTCGACGCGGGCCCCGGCGTACCCGGCGCGGGCGAACTCCCTGGTCGCCACGTCGAGGATCTCGGCCTTCGTGCGGGCCGCGTCACGCAGCCGCCCGCCGGGACGGGCCGGCTCTTCGACTGTGGTCATCGCGTTCCTCGGGTTCCTTCGGCGGGAGGGGCGGGCCGGCCCCGGTCGGCCCCCGGTCGAGGTCCAGTGTCCGCTACGGGGGGCGTTGTGTGCCCCGCGATTGTAGGTCTTCCCAGGAGACCGGCGGGCTGGTATCACTAACGAACCAGTTAGTACATTGCCGGTCTTTGCGTAGGAGGCCCCGTCGTGCCCCAGGACTCGTATCTCGTCGGCCTCATCGGCTCCGGCATCGGGCCCTCGCTCAGCCCTGCGCTGCATCAACGGGAGGCCGACCGGCAGGGCCTGCGCTACGTGTATCGCCTCATCGACATCGACGCCCTCGGTGTCGGCCCCGAGGCGGTGGGGGACCTCGTCCGCGCCGCCCGAGACCTGGGCTTCGACGGGCTCAACATCACACACCCGTGCAAGCAGCTCGTGATCGAGAACCTGGACGCGCTCGCACCGCAGGCCGAGGCGCTCGGCGCGGTCAACACCGTCGTCTTCGAGGACGGCCGCGCCATCGGCCACAACACGGACGTCACCGGCTTCGCGGCCTCCTTCGCCCGCGGGCTGCCCGACGTCCCGCTGGAGCGCGTGGTCCAGCTGGGCGCCGGAGGTGCGGGCGCGGCCGTCGCCCACGCCACGCTCACCCTCGGAGCCGGGCACGTCACCGTCGTGGACGCGATGCCGGACCGGGCCGTCGGCCTCGCCGCCGCCCTGAACCGGCACTTCGGCCGCGGCCGCGCGGCCGCGGCGAGCCCCGATGCCCTGCCACGGCTGCTGGCCGGAGCCGACGGGGTCGTGCACGCGACGCCCACGGGGATGGCCGCGCATCCTGGCCTGCCGTTTCCCGCGGAGCTGTTGCGGTCGGGGTTGTGGGTGGCCGAGGTGGTGTACCGGCCGCTGGAGACGGAGTTGTTGCGTACCGCGCGGGGGGTTGGCTGCGCCACGCTGGACGGCGGTGGGATGGCCGTTTTTCAGGCTGCGGACGCGTTTCGGCTGATTACCGGCCGGGAGCCTGACGCTGCGCGGATGCTGGCGGACATTGGGGAGTTGGCCGGTGTTGCGCGTGTACGTAACTGAGCGCCGTGTGGGTCCTGTGGTACGCCGGCAGCGGGTTGGCGGTGGCTGGTCGCGCCCACGCGGCGGAGCCGCACAGTGACACAGCCTTGCGCCCCTGACGGGGCGCGCCCCAGGACGGGCGTCGAAACAACACCTCTCGAGCCGTCAATCCCCGAAGGAGCCACCCCATGCGTACCTCCATCGCCACCGTCTCGCTCAGCGGGTCCCTCACCGAGAAGCTCACCGCCGCCTCCCGGGCGGGTTTCGACGGCGTCGAGATCTTCGAGAACGACCTGCTCGCCAGCCCCCTCACCCCCGAGGACATCCGCGCCCGCTGCGCCGACCTGGGCCTCGCCATCGACCTCTACCAGCCGATGCGCGACATCGAGGCCGTGCCGCCGGAGGAGTTCGCCCGCAACCTGCGGCGTGCCCGTCACAAGTTCGAGCTGATGCGCCGCCTCGGTGCCGACACCGTCCTCGTGTGCTCCAGCGTCTCCCCGCTCGCCGAGGACCATGACGCGCTCGCCGCCGCCCAGTTGCGCCAACTGGCGGACCTCGCCCAGGACTTCGGCATCCGCGTGGCGTACGAGGCGCTGGCGTGGGGGCGCCACGTCAACACGTACGAGCACGCCTGGCGCATCGTCGAGGCGGCCGGCCATCCGGCGCTCGGCACCTGCCTTGACAGTTTCCACATCCTCGCCCGCGGCTCGGACCCGAAGGGAATCGAGGACATCCCCGGCGAGAAGATCTTCTTCCTGCAACTCGCCGACGCCCCGCTCATGGCGATGGACGTCCTGCAGTGGAGCCGCCACTACCGCTGCTTCCCCGGGCAGGGCGGGCTCGACGTCACCGGCCTGCTCCGGCATGTCATCGCGGCCGGCTACCAGGGTCCGCTCTCCCTGGAGATCTTCAACGACGTGTTCCGGCAGGCCGAGGCGGGCCCCACCGCCGTCGACGCGCACCGCTCCCTCCTCGTACTCCAGGAAGCGGCCGGCCTGGCCGCGCTGCCCGCACCCGTCGTCCCCACGGGCGCGGCCTTCGTCGAACTCGTCACCGCCGACGCCGAACCCGCCTCCGCGCTCCTCGGCGCCCTCGGATTCGCCCGGACGGCTCGCCACCGCAGCAAGCCCGTGGACCTGTGGCAGCAGGGAGAGGCCCGCGTCCTCGTCAACACGGGCCCGGCCGTGCGCCGTGACGGCACCAGCCTCGCCGCCGTCGGCCTGGAGTCCCCGGACCCGGCCGGAGCGGCCCGCCGCGCCGAGTCCCTCCTCGCTCCCGTGCTCCCGCGCCGCCGCGCCCCCGAGGACGCGCCCCTCGACGCCGTGGCCGCCCCCGACGGCACCGAACTCTTCTTCGTCGCCACGCACGACACGGCGCGGCAGACCGAACTCCCCGACTGGCGGGCCGACTTCGCGGACGTACCCCGCCCGGACGCGGCCGCCCACGGCGTCACCCGCATCGACCACCTGGCCCTCACCCAGCCCTGGCACGAGTTCGACGAGGCGGTCCTCTTCCACCGCAGCGTCCTCGGACTCCACGCCCAGGAGAGTGTCGACGTCGCCGACCCCTACGGACTGCACCGCAGCCGCGCGGTCACCAACGCCGACGGCAGCGTCCGCATCGCACTGAGCGTCGGCCCCGCCCCCACCGAGGACGGCGCCCGCGCCCAGCACATCGCGCTCGCCACCGACGACATCGTCGCGACGGCCCGCGCCTTCCGCGCCGCCGGCGGACGCCTGCTGGCGGTGCCCGCCAACTACCACGACGACCTGGCCGCCCGGTACGAGTTCCCCGACGGCGAGCTGGAGACGTACCGCGACCTGGGCATCCTCTACGACCGGGACGCGCACGGCGAGTTCCGGCACTGCTACACCCACACCGTCGGCCGCGTCTTCTTCGAACTCGTCCAGCGCGACGGCGGCTACCGCGGCTACGGCGCCCAGAACGCGCCGGTCCGGCTGGCCGCCCAGCACGCCGTGCGGTGACCGCTACGACCGGTCCCACACCTCCGCGTGCCCGCGGTGCGCGTCGGTCAGCCCGTTCGCGAAGTACCGCTCGTAGTACTCGGTCTCCACGTGGTGCGCCTGGAGCCAGACGCCCGGTACGTGGATCGCGTCCGTGTGCGCCGGGAAGCGGCGGTGCGTGCGCCAGATGTACTCGCAGATGTCCCGGGCGCAGTCGATCACCCGCTCCTCGTACTCGCTCGCCTCGGCGAGGTACCGCTGCCCGTAGTCCTCCTTGTAGATCCGCGCGAAGACGTCCTTGTCGGCGTACGTGCCGCCCTGCCCGAACTTCTCCCGGACGACCGCGTCCACCGCGTCCGACATCGACCGGTGTGCCGGCGGGCACGCGGCCTCGATCAGGGGTTCGCCGTCGGGTGAGCGCAGGGCGACCGGGTGGGAGCGGACGTTTCCGTACTTCGGCAGCGGGATGTGCCAGCGCCACAGATCGGCTAGCCGCCAGCGCGGGGTGGCGAACGTGAAGCCGAGCATCCTGCCGTACGTCCGCGAGAACTTGGGGTCGCCCAGCGCGATCTGCGGGTTGATCGTCGCGTGGATCCAGGCGCCCAGCCCCATCGCCTCCGCCGTCAGCATCAGGTTCTGCAGCAGCAGGTCCGCCTCGATCTGCGTGCGCATGGGGCCGAGCGCGCCGAGCGGCAGCTTCAGGTCCTTGTTGAGGAAGCCGTTGTCGACCCACTTCCTCACCCCGGCCGGGCGGTAGAAGTTCCGGTCGTCGACCAGGGTGGGGCGCGCCCCGTCCGGCTGGGTGAGCAGGTACATCAGCGCGTTGACGTACTGGTGGGACAGGTCGACCACCGGGAAGAACAGCGTCGTGCCCGGCAGGTTGGACAGGAACCGGTTCGAGTCCAGGTACGCCGGGAAGTCGCGCTGCCCCTCCGCGACGTCGAGGCGGTGGTCCAGCACCTTCACCTTCGCCTCACGGGCCCGCGCGATCAGCGTGTCCGCGTCGAAGGGCTCCCGCGGCGCGGGCGGCAGCTTGCGCAGGTAGTACGTCCCCGTGTCGTTGATCATGAAGAAGTGGGTGCCCTGGGCGTTGTCAGGGCTGCCCGCGGTCCGGCCCGCCATGGTCAGGTTGGGCTTGGCCATGATGGGCTTGCCGTCCCGCGGGTCGTCGAACGGCCGGTCCGGCATGGTCAGCCCGCTGCATCCGGTGATCGCGATGAGCACCGCCTCCTCCAGCTCCGACAAGGGCTGCGGAGCGTGCGGGGAGGAGTAGGTCATCGTCCCGGCGGGCACCGACGCGCCCCGGCTGACGCGGTGGGTGCGGCGCCGCCACACGGTGTCCAGCAGCGGGCGCCGGAACAGGTCGTCGAGCCCAGGGTGCCCCTGGGGCGTGCTCGTGTACTCGGGCTGGTCGTCGATCACTGTCATGCGTTGTCCCCCGATTTCCCCCGTTTTTCCCCGTTGACTTCTGTCGCTCAGACCTCGTCAGGTCTTGTCACTCGTTCCTCCGTTGCCCGCCGGCCGGACCGTGCGCCACGGCGCGAACGCGCTCGCCCCGCGTGGCAGCAGGGCCGCGAGCTCCGGGCAGTGGCGCAGGATCACCGAGTTCATGCCGCCCTTCTCCACCCAGTCGATGCCGAGCGGGGTGTAGATCTCGGGCCGGTAGTCGACCGTCAGGAACCGGTCGCTCTGCAACCGGCGGCTGGCCATCAGGATGAAGACGCGGAACGCGGTGTCGCTGAACCCGAACCCCGTCGGCGGGTTCTCCGCGAACAGACCCACCACGGTGTCGATCTCGTCGACCGAGCGGTAGACGTCCTTCAGCCGGGCCACGGTCTCCGGGTTCTCCGACAACTCCTCGAAGGAGCGCAGACGCGGCTTGTGCAGGCCCGCCCGGAAGTCGTTGTAACGGGGCACGCCCCGCCGTCGCGTCCGCACCAGATCGACCACCGACAGATCGATGATCTCGCCGTCGCGCTCGAAGCGCTGCAGCGAACGCGGGAAGTTGTGCAGTGTGATCGCACCGGGATGGGCGATGCCGAACGAGTACAGCGCGTTCGCCAGCCCCGTCTTGCGGATCTGCGTCTCCGCCGCGCCGCCGTGGATGTCCGGGAAGCCCACCGTCTCCAGGCGCTGCCCGAAGCTGTGCTCGCGCAACTCGAAGTCGTCCGGGATCAGCGGGTGCATGCGGTAGACGGTCGTGAAGTCCTCGGTCAGCGAGTACGGCGCCGCGTGGTGGTCCGGCAGCGTCTTGGGGATACCGGTCAGCGAGTGCGCCTCGAACAGCCACAGCCCCAGCTGGTTCAGCCAACTCTGCGGCGGGCCCTGCCAGTTGGTCTTCAACGCGATGTCGATGGCTTCGGTGCCGAGGATCGCCGGCGTCCACTCGACGGTGTGGATCTTGGCTATCAGCGCGGAGACCACCAGCCGTGCCGTGTGGTAGATCCGTTCCTCGCTCATCGACGGGTACGCGGCGCGCAGCGCGTCGCACACCGCGTTGTGCTCGCGCGCGAACAGCGTGTGCATCGCGCTGAGGCCCATCCACCAGCTCTCGTTGAAGCCCGTGAGCGGCACGCCGTTCGCCCCGCCCGGCAGATGGCCGTCCTCCAGACGGAGTCCGGCCCCGCCGCCGGGCTCACGCAGGAGGCGCGCGGTCTGCTCGTCCCCGCCGTACACCTCCGAGCCGTCCCACCAGTGCGAGGCGTAGTTGCCGAACAGGATCGGCGGACGGCCGCCCGGCTGCTCCAGCCCCTCGTTCTCGGCGATCCGCATGACGTTCTCGGCGGGCCCGCCGGGAGTGTTGTGCCACGGCCCCGAGCCGGGTGGCAGCGGCACCTCCACGCTGCGCTCGCCGAGCTTGTAGCGGCGGTGGTTGACCCAGTCGTGCACCTGGAACTGGATCCAGGCGGCGGCGAGCACGTTGAGCGAGGTCGCCGGGACGAAGCTCTCCCGGTACAGGAGCTCGCGGCTGACCGTGACCGGGTTCGGCACATCGAAGAGATCCGGCCGGTAGTCGGGCCTCAGATTGCGTCCGAAGGCGGAGCCCACGGCCCCCATCCCCGGGTCGGACAGATCGTTGTACGTCCCGTCGTACGAACGCTCCGCGCGCAGCCGCTCGGGAACCGGTGCCGGAACGGGCTGGGTCTTCGGCGGGGCCTCGCGCACCTCGGTGTCGATCAGATTGAGCCGTCGCAGCACCTTCCGCAGGAACACCAGGTTCAGCAGGCTCAGCCGCACGGGCAGCCGGTGCCAGGGTATGTACCGGTTCAGCAGCGCGAAGGCGGTGCCCACGGGCTGGTCGAGCAACCGGTTCCGGAGCGGCTCCTCCGTGACGAAGCGCAGGCCCAGCCGGTGGGCGCTGCTCGCCTGGTACGCGGCCTTGCGGGCCCGGTTGATGTTGCCGAGCGGCCTGAACTCGTCTGTCGTGTACCAGGGGTTGAAGGCGAGTTCCTCGATCCGCCGGGCGGCGGCACGGGCCTCGGCGCTGCCCAGGTCCTGGCGGGGGAGGGTGAGCCGGGCGATCGGCAGCGCGGGCGCGACGGAGTCCCGCCACTCGACGGAGGCGTCCTCGACCGGCGTGTACCGCTCGTCCACGTAGCGCTGCACGCACAGCTCGAACACGACGTCCGTCTTCGCGATCCGCTGCGCGAACTCCCGTCGCAGGAACTCGGGGTCGCCGCGGTCGGTGGTGACCGCGGGAGGGGTGCCCGGTGCCGGACGCAGCAGATAGCGCACGGGGCCGGCGTCACCCCACAGCATGGCGCCGCGGCTCCAGTACGTCTCCGTGGCGAGGGAGGTGACGGTGCGTCGGGTGGCGGCCCGGATGTTCCTCCGCATCCTGTTGGCCGTCCCGAGGCCCACGGCCAGCGGCAGCTTCACGAACAGCCCGAACGCCTTCCGCAGGGGGCTCTTCGCCCCCGCCATGGCCTTGGCGAAGGCCACGAACTCGCGTGCGTCGCGGGCGTGCGAGACGGGGTGGCTGGTCGCGAGCAGGTCGTGACTCACGCCCTCCGACACCCGTACCCGCACAGCGGCCCCGCGCAGATCGGGCGCGCCGTCGCCCTGCCGGATGCCGCTCGCGTTGGACAGTCGTACGGTGGCCGGGTACTCGGCGCCGGGCTGTGCGAACCCGACGCGGAGGGCGGGGGGCAGGTCGTCGTGGAAGCGGAGGCGGGCGTTCTCCACGCCTGCCGGGGACTTGGCGTGCAGGGTTCGGGCGGTCGCGCCGCCTCCGGCGCGGCGGTTCCTGGCCTGGACGTCCATGATGTCCCGGGCCAGCCGCTCGAACACGAGGCGTTCCGCCTCGGGGCTGCCGCCTTCGTACCGCTCGTATTGCCGGTTCTGCTGGTGCTGCCTGTGCTGCTGCCTGTCCTGCTGCCCGGACTCTGCCATCTGCCGTTTTCCTTCGTACGTACGGATGCGGACGTGACGGGGGCAAAGTGGGGGCCCGCACACGCTATCGGCGAGAACCTGCCGTCGGTAGCGATGGTTCGCGCCATCTCGTACATCTGTGAAGGACGGGGCGGAGGGCGGCAAATGGGCATGTCAAGGGTGTAGTCGAACGTGTATGGGAGTAGCGGTGGGCGCATGCGCCCCAGCAGCCCCACGGGTGGGACGCGGGGGTGGCTCTTTTTCTCGCCCCCGCCGCCCCTACCCATTCCCGTCCCCCGGGGGCTGCGCCCCCAGACCCCCGCTGTCGGCCTCGCGGCCTCGTCCTCAAACGCCGGGCGGGCTGGAGATCCAGCCCGCCCGGCGTTTGAGAAGCGAGGGCCGGGAGCCGGACCCCGAAACGGGGTCGGGGGCGGAGCCTTGAAGGAGGGTCCGGGTGTGGCCCTCAGCAGGGTTTGGGGCGCGGCCCTCAAGCATGGGTCGGGGTGGAGCCCCAAAGCATGGTTGGGGGCGGACCCCGAAGGAGGGCCCGGGGCGCGGCCCCCAAGCACGGGCCGGGGCGGAGCCCATGGTTGGGGGCGGAGCCCGAAGAAGGGGTCCAGAGCGCGGCCCCCAAGCATCGGCCGGGGCGGAGCCCATGGTTGGGGGCGGAGCCCTGAAGGAGGGTCCGGGGCAGTGGCCCCCAAGCACGGGCTGGGGCGGAGGCCACCGCATGGGGCGGGGCGGAGCCCATGGTTGGGGGCGGAGCCCTGAAGGAGGGTCCGGGGCAGTGGCCCCCAAGCACGGGCTGGGGCGGAGGCCACCGCATGGGGCGGGGCGGAGCCCATGGTTGGGGGCGGAGCCCTGAAGGAGGGTCCGGGGCAGTGGCCACCAAGCACGGGCCGGGGCGGAGGCCACCGCACGGGCCGGGGTGGAGCCCACCGCATGAGGCGGGGCGGAGCCCGCCGCATGGGGTGGGGCGTGGTCCCGGAGCGTGGGCTCTGGCGCGGCCCCGGGACCCTGGGGGTGTGGGGGCGCAGCCCCCTTGGCCGGGGTCGAAGGGGCGGCGCCCCTGGGGATGGGACGGGTAGGGGCGGCGGGGGCGAGGGAACTACTTGGACGACTCGACCGCGTGGCCGCCGAACTGGTTCCGCAGCGCGGCGATCATCTTCATCTGGGGAGAGTCGTCCTGCCGGGAGGCGAAGCGGGCGAACAGCGACGCCGTGATCGCCGGCAGCGGCACGGCGTGGTCTATGGCCGCCTCCACCGTCCAGCGCCCCTCACCCGAGTCCTCCGCGTACCCCCGCAGCTTCTGAAGGTGCTCGTCCTCGTCCAGCGCGTTGACCGCCAGGTCCAGCAGCCAGGAACGGATGACCGTCCCTTCCTGCCAGGAGCGGAACACCTCACGGACGGAGGTGACGGAGTCCACCTTCTCCAGCAGCTCCCAGCCCTCGGCGTAGGCCTGCATCATCGCGTACTCGATCCCGTTGTGGACCATCTTCGCGAAGTGCCCGGCGCCCACCTTGCCCGCGTGGACGTACCCGTACGGTCCCTCCGGCTTGAGCGCCTCGAAGATCGGGTGGAGCCGCTCGACGTGCTCCTTGTCGCCGCCGACCATCAGCGCGTAACCGTTCTCAAGGCCCCACACGCCGCCGGACACGCCCGCGTCCACGAAGCCGATCCCGCGCTCGGCCAGCTGCTCGGCGTGCTTCTCGTCGTCCGTCCAGCGCGAGTTGCCGCCGTCGACGACCGTGTCACCGGGGGAGAGGAGACCGGACAGCTCGTCGACGACCGACTGCGTGGGGCCGCCCGCGGGGACCATCACCCACACCACCCGCGGCGCATCGAGGCTGCTCACGAGTTCCTGGAGGCTGCTCACGTCGGATACGTCGGGGTTGCGGTCGTAGCCGATGACGGTGTGGCCCGCGCGGCGGATCCGCTCGCGCATGTTGCCGCCCATCTTGCCGAGACCGATGAGACCCAGCTTCATCGATGCCATGTCAGTTCACTTCTCCTTGAGCGTTGCGAAGCGTGCGGTAGGCGGCCACCAGCGCGGCGGTCGAGGGGTCGAGACCGGGGACGTCAGCGCCTTGCGTCAGCGCCGGTTCCACGCGCTTGGCCAGGACCTTGCCCAGCTCGACGCCCCACTGGTCGAAGGAGTCGATGTTCCAGACGGCTCCCTGCACGAACACCTTGTGCTCGTAGAGGGCGATGAGCTGGCCCAGCACCGACGGGGACAGTTCCGCGGCCAGGATCGTCGTCGTCGGACGGCCGCCGCGGAACGTGCGGTGCGCCACCTGCTCCTCGGGCACGCCCTCCGCGCGTACCTCCTCGGCCGTCCTGCCGAAGGCGAGCGCCTGGCCCTGTGCGAACAGGTTCGCCATCAACAGGTCGTGCTGGGCGGCGAGTTCGGGGCCCAGTTCCGCCACCGGGCGAGCGAAGCCGATCAGGTCGGCCGGGATCAGCTTCGTTCCCTGGTGCAGCAACTGGTAGTAGGCGTGCTGACCGTTCGTCCCCGGCGTGCCCCACACCACCGGACCCGTCTGCCACTCCACCGGATGCCCGTCGCGGTCCACCGACTTGCCGTTGGACTCCATGTCCAGCTGCTGCAGGTACGCCGTGAACTTCGACAGGTAGTGGCTGTACGGCAGCACCGCGTGCGACTGCGCGTCGAAGAAGTTGTCGTACCAGATCCCCAACAGGCCCAGCAGCAAAGGAGCGTTCGACTCCGCCGGCGCGTTCAGGAAGTGGTCGTCGACCAGGCGGAACCCGTCGAGCATCTCCCGGAATCGGTCGGGGCCGATCGCGATCATCAGCGACAGGCCGATCGCCGAGTCGAACGAGTACCGCCCGCCGACCCAGTCCCAGAACTCGAACATGTTGTCCGGGTCGATCCCGAAGCCGGTGACCTTCTCGGCGTTCGTCGACAGCGCCGCGAAATGCCGGGCCACCGCCTTCTCGTCGCCTCCCAGCCCGGCCAGCAGCCAGGAACGGGCCGACGTCGCGTTCGTGATCGTCTCGATCGTCGTGAAGGTCTTGGAGGCGACGATGAACAGCGTTTCCGCCGGGTCCAGGTCCCGCACCGCCTCGTGCAGGTCCGCGCCGTCCACGTTCGACACGAAGCGGAACGTCAGGTCGCGCGCCGTGTACGGGCGCAGCGCCTCGTACGCCATCGCCGGACCCAGGTCGGAGCCGCCGATGCCGATGTTGACGACGTTCCTGATCCGCCTGCCGGTGTGGCCGGTCCAGTCACCGGAACGCACCCGCTCGGCGAACGCGCTCATCCTGTCCAGCACGGCGTGCACACGCGGCACCACGTTCTCGCCGTCGACCTCGATCACGGCGTCCCGCGGGGCGCGCAGGGCGGTGTGGAGGACGGCCCGGTTCTCCGTGATGTTGATCCTCTCGCCGCGGAACATGGCGTCCCTCAGACCGAACACGTCTGTCGCGGTGGCCAGTTCCTGGAGGAGGGCGAGGGTCTCGTCGTTGATCAGGTGCTTGGAGTAGTCGATGTGCAGGTCGCCCACGCGGACGGTGTAGCGCTCGGCGCGGCCCGGGTCCGCCACGAACAGCTCGCGCAGGTCGGGGTGGAGCATCACGTCCGCGCGGTGGTCCCGCAGCGCGGTCCACTCGGGGCGCAGGGTGAGCCGGGAAACGTCAGACATGGGCGGTGGCCCCCTTGACGGCCTCGGCCTCGCCGCGCAGGGCGACGGCGTACATCTCGTCGGCGTCGAGACGGCGCAGCTCCTCGGCGATCAGCTCCGAGGTGGGGCGCACCTTCAGGGCGAGGGTGCGCGCCGGCTGTCCCGGCAGGGTGAGCGTGGCCAGCGGGCCCTCGGGGCGGTCGATGACGATCTCGCCCTTCGCGGTACCGAGACGGACCCCGGTGACGACCGGCCCGGCGGTGACCACCCGCTCGACGGGCACCCGCAGCCGTGCCTCCAGCCAGCGCGCCAGCAGCTCGGCGCTCGGGTTCTCGGCCTCGCTCTCGACGGCGGCGGAGGTGATCCGCGTACGGGCCTGGTCGAGGGCCGCCGCCAGCATGGAACGCCACGGGGTGAGCCGGGTCCAGGCCAGGTCGGTGTCGCCCGGCGCGTACGAGGCGCGGCGCTGCTCCAGCGTGGCGAGCGCGTCCTCGACCGCGTACAGGTCCGTGATCCGGCGCTGGGCCAGCGCCCCGAGCGGGTCCTTCGCGGGCACCTTGGGCGCGTCCACCGGCCACCAGACGACGACCGGCGCGTCGGGCAGCAGCAGCGGCAGGACCACGGAGTCGGCGTGGTCGGACACCTCGCCGTACGTCCGCAGGATGACCGTCTCGCCGGTGCCCGCGTCCGCGCCCACGCGGACCTCCGCGTCCAGATGGGACCTGGTGCGGTCGCGCGGGGTGCGGGCGTGCCGCTTGATGACGACCAGGGTGCGCGACGGGTGCTCGTGCGAGGCCTCCTCGGCGGCCTTGATCGAGTCGTAGGCGTTCTCCTCGTCCGTGACGATGACCATCGTCAGGACCATGCCCACAGCGGGGGTGCCGATGGCCCGGCGTCCCTGTACGAGCGCCTTGTTGATCTTGCTTGCCGTGGTGTCGGTGAGGTCGATCTTCATGGCCTGCGCCAGCTCCGTCCGTCTCGTGCGAGCATCTCGTCGGCTTCCCCGGGGCCCCAGGTGCCCGAGGCGTACTGCGCGGGCCTGCCGTGCCGGTCCCAGTACTCCTCGATCGGGTCGAGGATCTTCCAGGACTCCTCCACCTCCTGGTGGCGGGGGAAGAGGTTGGCGTCGCCGAGCAGTACATCCAGGATCAGGCGTTCGTACGCCTCCGGGCTGGACTCCGTGAACGACTCGCCGTACGCGAAGTCCATCGACACGTCCCGGATCTCCATCGAGGTACCCGGCACCTTGGAACCGAAGCGCACGGTCATCCCCTCGTCCGGTTGCACGCGGATGACGATCGCGTTCTGGCCGAGCTCCTCGGTGGCCGTGGAGTCGAAGGGGGAGTGGGGCGCCCGCTGGAAGACCACCGCGATCTCGGTGACCCGCCGGCCCAGGCGCTTGCCCGTGCGCAGATAGAAGGGGACGCCCGCCCAGCGGCGGTTGTCGACCTCCAGTTTGACCGCCGCGTACGTGTCGGTCTTCGAGTTCGGGTCGATGCCCTCCTCCTGGAGGTACCCGGGCACCTGCTCGCCGCCCTGCCAGGCGGGCGCGTACTGGCCGCGTACAGTGTGCGCCCCGAGGTCGTCCGGGAGCCGCACGGACTTGAGGACCTTGAGCTTCTCGGTGAGCAGCGACTCGGCGTCGAAGGCGATGGGCTCCTCCATCGCGGTCAGCGCCAGGAGCTGGAGCAGGTGGTTCTGGATGACGTCCCGGGCGGAGCCGATGCCGTCGTAGTATCCTGCCCGCCCACCGATGCCGATGTCCTCCGCCATCGTGATCTGGACGTGGTCGACGTACGACCTGTTCCAGACCGGTTCGTACATCTGGTTCGCGAAGCGCAGCGCCAGTATGTTCTGGACGGTCTCCTTGCCGAGGTAGTGGTCGATGCGGAACACCTGCTCCGGGTCGAACACCTCGTGCACGATCGCGTTCAGCTCGCGGGCACTGGCCAGGTCGCGGCCGAACGGCTTCTCGATGACCGCACGCCGCCAGGAGCCCTCGGGGGCGTCCGCCAGGCCGTGCTTCTTCAGCTGCTGGACGACCTTCGGGAAGAACTTCGGCGGTACGGACAGATAGAAGGCGAAGTTGCCGCCGGTGCCGCGCGAGGCGTCCAACTCCTCGACAGCCTCGCGCAGTTGCTTGAACGCGTCGTCGTCGTCGAAGTCACCCGGGATGAACCGCATGCCCTCGGCGAGCTGCGTCCAGACCTCCTCACGGAACGGCGTACGGGCGTGATCGCGCACCGCGTCGTGCACCACCTGCGCGAAGTCCTGGTCCTCCCAGTCGCGGCGCGCGAACCCCACGAGCGAGAAACCCGGCGGCAGCAGACCGCGGTTGGCCAGGTCGTACACGGCCGGCATCAGCTTCTTGCGGGACAGGTCACCGGTCACGCCGAAGATGACCAGGCCCGAGGGGCCCGCGACGCGGGGGAGACGGCGGTCGCGGGGATCGCGCAGCGGGTTGGCCAGGTAGGCCTCGACCGCGTCCGCCAGGGCCCCGGTACCGGTGAGAACCTCGTCGCTCATGCCCCCTCAACTCCCTTCCTGCTCAAGGAGGTCGAGACCGCGCGCAGCAGCTCCCGCCAGGCGGCCTCGAACTTCGCCACACCCTCGTCCTCCAGCTGCTGGACGACCTCGTCGTACGGGATGCCGAGCGCCTCCACGGCCGACAGGTCGGCCCGCGCCTGGGCGTAGCCGCCGGACACCGTGTCGCCCGTGACCGCGCCGTGCTCGGCGGTGGCGTTCAGCGTGGCCTCCGGCATGGTGTTGACCGTGCCCGGCGCGACCAGCTCGTCCACGTACAGCGTGTCCTTGTACGCCGGGTCCTTCACACCGGTGGAGGCCCACAGCGGACGCTGCTTGTGGGCGCCCGCCGGGACGAGCGCGGTCCAGCGGGCGGAGGCGAAGACCTTCTCGTACGCCTCGTACGCGAGACGGGCGTTGGCGAGGGCCGCCCTTCCCTTCAGGGCGAGGGCCTCGTCCGTGCCGAGCTTCGTCAGCCGCTTGTCGATCTCGGTGTCGACACGGGAGACGAAGAAGGAGGCGACGGAGTGGATCGCGGACAGGTCGAGGCCGGCTGCCTGCGCCTTCTCCAGACCGGCGAGGTAGGCGTCCATGACCTCGCCATAGCGCTCCAGCGAGAAGATCAGCGTCACGTTCACGCTGATGCCGAGGCCGATGACCTCGGTGATCGCCGGGAGCCCGGCCTTCGTCGCCGGAATCTTGATCATGACGTTCGGGCGGTCCACCAGCCAGGCGAGCTGCTGGGCCTCGGCGACGGTCGCCGCCGTATTGTGCGCCAGGCGCGGGTCCACCTCGATGGAGACCCGGCCGTCGCGCCCGCCGGTCGCGTCGTACACCGGGCGCAGGACGTCGGCGGCGGCTCGGACGTCGGCCGTCGTCATCATCCGTACGGCCTCGTCGACCGTCACACCGCGCGCGGCCAGACCTGCGAGCTGTTCCTCATAGCCTTCGCCGGAGCCGATGGCGGCCTGGAAGATGGACGGGTTGGTGGTGACACCCACCACGTGCTTCTTCTCGATGAGTTCGGCGAGACCGCCGGACGTGATGCGCTCGCGGGAGAGGTCGTCGAGCCAGATCGACACGCCCTCGTCCGAGAGGCGCTTCAGGGGTTCCGCGGCCGTGCTCGCCACGGTTGCTTCGGTGGTCACAGTGATCATCTTCCTTCAGGCGCTCGCGTCAACCGCGGACAGTGGTAAGAGATTCCCTTGCGGCGGCGACGACGTTCTCGGGGGTGAAGCCGTACTCGGCGAACAGGGTCTTCGCGTCGGCGGAGGCCCCGAAGTGCTCCAGGGAGACGATCCGCCCTGCGTCCCCGACGTAGCGGTGCCAGGTGAGCCCGATGCCCGCCTCCACCGCGACACGCGCCTTCACGGCCGGTGGCAGCACGCTCTCGCGGTACGCGCGCGGCTGCTCCTCGAACCACTCCACGGACGGCATCGACACCACTCGCGTGCCGACACCCTCGGCCTCCAGCCGCTCGCGCGCGGCCACGGCGACGTGCACCTCGGAACCGGTGGCGATCAGGATCACGTCCGGGGTCCCGGTCGAGGACTCCCGCAGGACGTAACCGCCTTTCGCCGCCTCGGGGTTGGGGGCGTAGGTGGGCACACCCTGGCGGGTCAGCGCCAAGCCGTGCGGGGCCGGGTGGGTGGAGTGCCGCCTGAGGATCTCCGCCCAGGCGACGGCGGTCTCGTTGGCGTCGGCGGGGCGGACGACGTTCAGGCCCGGGATCGCGCGCAGCGAGGCGAGGTGCTCGATCGGCTGGTGGGTGGGGCCGTCCTCGCCCAGGCCGATGGAGTCGTGCGTCCACACGTACGTCACCGGCAGCTGCATCAGCGCCGACAGGCGCACCGCGTTGCGCATGTAGTCGGAGAACACCAGGAACGTGCCGCCGTAGATACGGGTGTTGCCGTGCAGGGCGATGCCGTTCATCTCCGCGGCCATGGAGTGCTCGCGGATACCGAAGTGGATCGTGCGGCCGTACGGGTTCGCCTCCGGCAGCGGGTTGTCCGCCGGCAGGAACGAACTCGTCTTGTCGATCGTGGTGTTGTTGGAGCCGGCCAGGTCGGCCGAGCCGCCCCACAGCTCCGGGATGACCGCGCCGAGCGCCTGCAGCACCTTGCCGGACGCGGCACGCGTGGCGACGGACGCGCCCTCCTCGAAGGCCGGCAGCGCCTGCTCCCAGCCCTCGGGCAGCCGACCGGCGACCACCCGGTCGAACAGCTGCGAGCGCTCCGGGTCGGCCGCGCGCCACTCGTCCAGCTGCTTGCTCCACGTGGCGTGCGCCTCGGCACCCCGGTCCAGGGCCTGCCGGGTGTGGGCGAGGACCTCGTCGGCGACCTGGAACGTCTCGTCCGGGTTGAAACCGAGGACGCGCTTGGTGGCGGCGACCTCGTCGTCGCCGAGCGCGGACCCGTGCGCGGCCTCGGTGTTCTGCGCGTTGGGGGCGGGCCAGGCGATGATCGTGCGCATCGCGATGATCGAGGGGCGCGTGGTCTCGGCCTGCGCCGCCCTGAGCGCGTCGTACAGCTCGTGGACGTCCACGTCACCGTTGAAGGCGGGCTCGATCCGCTGGACGTGCCAGCCGTACGCCTCGTACCGCTTCAGCACGTCCTCGGAGAAGGCGGTGGCCGTGTCGCCCTCGATGGAGATGTGGTTGTCGTCGTAGAGGAAGACCAGGTTGCCGAGCTTCTGATGACCCGCCAGCGACGAGGCCTCGGCGGAGATGCCCTCCTCCAGGTCGCCGTCGGAGACGATCGCCCAGACGGTGTGGTCGAAGGGGGACTCGCCCTCGGGGGCGTCCGGGTCGAACAGACCGCGCTCGTAACGGGCCGCCATCGCCATGCCCACCGCGTTCGCGACACCCTGGCCGAGCGGGCCGGTGGTGGTCTCGACGCCCGCCGTGTGCCCGTACTCCGGGTGACCGGGCGTCTTGGACCCGAACGTACGGAACGCCTTCAGGTCGTCCAGCTCCAGCTCGTAGCCCGCGAGGAAGAGCTGGGTGTACAGCGTGAGGGAGGTGTGCCCGGGAGAGAGGACGAAGCGGTCGCGGCCGGTCCACTCGGGGTCCGCGGGGTCGTGCCGCATCACCTTTTGAAAGAGGGTGTACGCGGCCGGAGCGAGACTCATCGCGGTGCCCGGATGGCCGTTGCCGGCCTTCTGCACGGCGTCGGCCGCGAGAAGCCGGGCGGTGTCGACGGCACGGCGGTCGAGGTCGGTCCACTCAAGGTGATCAGAGGTCTGAGCTGTCTGCGCACTCATCTTCAGGAAGTCCTCACAAAGCGCGTTGCCATTGCCGGTTCGCCTTCAAAACTAAAAGTCTGACTTATTCTGCGAAAGGTCTGCCTGTGTCAGCCTCCGGTGAATGTGGGACACGGACCTCAGGGCAGACTGCCGGGAGGACCGCAGGGCCGAGCCGCAGCGAGAGGGGCATGGTGCACAGAACCCCCGAGGACCCGGGGACGACCTCCCCGAGCCCGGACGGCGATGGGATCAAGACGTTTCCCTTCCCTGTCGACCTCAGCCTCTCCGGCGTCGGCATGCAGGTCGGCCGCATGAACCAGGACCGCACCTGGCACCCGGACGTGCCGCTGGAGCGTGTGCACCGCATCGACTTCCACGTGGTCATGCTGTTTGCCGGCGGCCCCGTGACCCACATGGTCGACTTCGCCGAGTACGAGGCCTCCGACGGCGACCTGTTGTGGATCCGCCCCGGCCAGGTCCACCGCTTCTCCCGCACGGCCGAGTACCGCGGGACGGTGCTGACCATGCAGCCCGGCTTCCTTCCGCGTGCCACCGTGGAGGCGACCGGCCTCTACCGCTACGATCTGCCGCCGCTTCTGCGCCCGGACGCGTCCCAGCTCGCCGCGCTGCGGTACTCCCTCGACCAGCTGGAACGCGAGTACACCGACACCGAGACCCTCCCGCTCGCCCTGCACACCGCCGTGCTGCGGCACTCCCTGACGGCGTTCCTGCTGCGTCTGGCCCACCTCGCGACCGGCTCGGCGGATGCGGCCGAAGCCGAGCGCCCGCACGCCGACACCACCTTCACCCGCTTCCGGGATGCGGTCGAGAGGGGGTTCGCGGCCAACCACAGCGTCAGTGCGTACGCCGACGCGCTCGGATACTCCCGCCGCACGCTGGTGCGCGCCGTGCGCGCCGCCACGGGGGAGACCCCCAAGGGCTTCATCGACAAGCGGGTGGTGCTGGAGGCGAAGCGGTTGCTGGCCCATACGGACCTGCCGATCGGGCGGGTGGGCGCGGCTGTGGGGTTTCCGGACTCGGCCAACTTCTCGAAGTTCTTCCAGCTCCACACCGGCATGACTCCGGTGGCGTTTCGGGCGGAGCTGAGCTGAGGGGACGCGGCAGGGAGGGTTCTTCGCGGTGACGCAGACGCCGGGCCCGGTCGGTAAGGCATTCCGACCGGGCCCGGCGCCTGCGCAACCCGCTGGTCAGCGGCCGAAGCTGAACCAGTTGACGTTCACGAACTCCTGCGCCTGGCCGCTGGTGAAGGTGAGGTAGACGTCATGGGTCCCGGTGACCCCGCTGATGTTCGCCGGGATCGTCCGCCAGGACTGCCAGCCGCCCGTGTTGCCGACGGCGAAGCTGCCGACGGGAGTGCTCGTACGGCTGTCGAGGCGGACCTCGACGAGGCCGCTGACGCCCGACGCGGCGCCGCTGGCGACGCGGGCGTTGAACTGGGTGGCCGCCGTGGAACCGAAGTTGACACCTCGGTAGAGAGCCCAGTCGCCGTTCGCGAGGGCCCCGATGTTCTGGCCGCCGCCCGAGTCGGAGGTGGACTCGGTGCTGACGCCGCTCTGGCCGTCGTAGGACTCCGCCTGGATCGGGCTGTACGCGTCACGGTTGCCGGTCGGCGGGGGCGTGGTACCGCTCCCACTGGACAGGACCTGGACGTAGTCGACGACCATGGGGTGTCCCGGCTCGGTCGCGCTGTCCAGGCCGCCGCCGAACGCGTCCGGGAAGGCGCCGCCCATGGCCACGTTGAGGATGATGAAGAACCCGTGGTTGGTGGCGTTGGCCCATGTCGTCGCGTCGACCTGGTTGGCCGTCACCGTGTGGAAGTTGGTGCCGTCGACGAAGAAGCGGATCGCCTCCGGGCTCACCGAGCGGTCCCACTCCATGGTGTAGGTGTGGAAGCCCGACTGGCACGTGGTGTTCGGGCACGCGGTGTAGTTGCCGATGCCGGTGGTCTCGTTGCACGGGCCGCCGGGGTTGGTGCCGCAGTGCATCGTGGCCCACACGCGGTTCAGGCCCTGGACGTTCTCCATGATGTCCAGCTCGCCGACGCTCGGCCAGTTCTGGTAGTTGCCCCGGTAGGGCGCGCCCAGCATCCAGAAGGCGGGCCAGTAGCCCTCGGCGGCGGTGCCGGTCACGTTCGGCATTTGGATGCGGGCCTCGACGCGGAGCTTGCCGCCCGACGGGGGCTGGAAGTCGGTGCGGTTGGTCTCGATGCGGCCCGAGGTCCAGTTGCCGGCGGAGTCGCGCAGCGGGGTGATGCGGAGGTTGCCGTTGCCGTCGAGTGAGACGTTGCTCGTGCTGTTGGTCATCGTCTCGACCTCGCCGGTGCCCCAGTTCGCGGGGCCGCCCGGGTAGGAAGTGCCGGTCGCGTACTGCCAGTTGGAGGTGTTGACGCCGGTACCGGCGGAGCCGTTGAAGTCGTCGACGAAGACCTGGGTCCAGCCGGACGGCGGCGTGGGCGCGGACGCCTGCGCCACCGACGCGCCGGCGGCGGCCAGGCACAGGGCGCTGACGAGGGCGAGGAGGGTGCGGCGCAGAGGACCGCGTCCGGGGGGTGTGGGGGTTGTCGTCATGAGTACCTCTTTGCGTACGGAAGTGGGGTGCGCGGGTACTGAGGTGAGCGTTCTGCTTGGCGCCGTTGGGGGAGGGCCGTTTCTGAGAGCGCTCTCACGAGAGGTGCGGAGCCAATGTGCTCCCGGTCACTCGGGTCGTCAAGAGGTGAAGCAGTGAAAGTTCGACGGGCTGGAGTGGGTTCATCCAGTGAAGGAGGCTCGGCGGGCGGGCCGCGATCTCGTTCGCGCTCCTGTTCGATCACGAGTCGGGTACCTGGCCGATGCCGGCGGGCCGGGTCGGGCAGCCTCCCGGGCATGGGGAGACGCGGGGGATGTGTGGGAGCGGGCGCTATGGCTGTGGCGGTGGTCGCCGGCATCCTGCTCGTGCTGGTGGTGAGCGCGATGGTGTCGATCGAGTGGGATGACCGCGAGGCTGAGCAGGAGGCCCGGGACCAGGTGGCCTCGGCCGTGGCCGGCACGCGGGACGGGCTGTCGCGGGCGGCCGCCGACGGCGTGCTGGTCGGGACGGAGATACGGCGGGCCGTCGCGGGCGGGCAGAAGAGCTGGAGCGAGGTCCGGCGGGACGGTCGGCGGGTGACGGTGACGACGCGTTTTCTCGTGCTCGTGGGAGGAGGGTTCGGGGTTTCCGGCGACGCCGACGGCTGTTACCGCTTCGAGGTCCTCCCGGTGGTCGGCGAACCGCCCGTCTCTGTGCGCGAACTGCCGTACGAGGCCTGCGGGTACGACTCCCGGTGGCTTTATCGTGACCCGGCCGACGTCGCGGAGGACGTCGTCGCCGAGTTGCGGGCCGCGGTGACGGCGGGCGGTGTCGAGGGCGCCCGGACGGCGGACGTGTGGACGACCACAGGCATCGAGGTCGAGGACACGGAGCTGGAGGGGGGCCGGTTCACCGCTCTCGTATGGCTGTCGGGAGCCAGGAACAAGGGCAGGGGGCCACACGTCAGGGACTGCTATGAGTTCCGCGTCCGGCAGCCGCCCGGCACCGTGACCGCCGCGAGACTGGAGCCGGACGGCTGTCAACGCATCGAGCGGGAACGGCAGGCGACGCCGGAGGCCCGGTCGCGCGCCCGGCTTCCCGGGGCCGCCGCGGAGATCGAGCTGCGCGATCAGCCCGGCACATCCGCGGCCGCCCACAGGCAGAATTCGGCAGACGATATTCGCTGGAACCGCCGGAGGCACCCCGCTAGCGTCCCCTCATGACGGACATACACGGCATGTGTACCGACCGATTCACCTCCGTACGCGACGCGTTGGCGGCCACGCTGGCCGACCATGACGTGGGCGCCTCCGTGGCGGTGTACGTGGACGGGGAGCCCGTGGCCGATCTGTGGGGCGGGTTCGCGGACGAGGCGCGGACCGTTCCCTGGGAGCGGGACACCCTGACCAATGTCTGGTCCACCACCAAGACCATGACGGCCCTGTGCGCGCTGATTCTCATCGACCGCGGAGAGCTGGACCCGGCCGCCCCGGTCGCCGCGTACTGGCCCGAGTTCGCCGCGGCGGGCAAGGAGAAGGTCCAGGTCAGGCATCTGCTCGGCCACACGGCGGGGCTGCCGGCCTGGACGGAGCCGATGCGGGTGGAGGACCTGTACGACTGGCCCACCGCCACCGCCCGCCTCGCCGCGCAGGCCCCGGCCTGGGAGCCGGGCACCGAGGCCGGCTATCACGCCCTCACGCAGGGGTATCTGGTCGGAGAGGTCGTCCGCCGGGTCACCGGTCGCACTCTGGGCGCGTTCTTCGCCGAGGAGGTGGCGGGCCCTCTGGGCGCCGACTTCCACATCGGACTGGGCGCCGAGCACGACCCCAGGGTCGCCCCGGTGCTTCCACCGCCGCCGTCTCCGGGGTCCCGGGACCCGCGCGATCGCCCGGGCAATCCGCCGTTGCCGCCGACCACCGCGAACACCACGGCCTGGCGGCGCGCCGAGATTCCCGCCGCCAACGGGCACGGCAACGCCCGATCGGTCGCCGCCGTGCAGTCGGTGCTGGCCTGCGGCGGAACGGCCCGGGGCGTGCGGCTGCTTTCGGAGGCCGGCTGCGAGCGCGTGTTCGAGGAGCAGTTCCTTGGTGAGGACAGCGTGCTGGGCGTTCCCATGCGGTACGGACTGGGGTACGGACTGAACAGCGGCCAACTGCCCAACCCCCGCACCTGCTTCTGGGGCGGCTGGGGCGGCTCCATGGTCCTCGTCGACCTCGACGCACGGATGACCGTGGCGTACGTGATGAACCAGATGCTCCAGCAGGATTCGCTCGGCGACGACCGGGCGTTCCTGATCCTGGCGGCCGCGTACGAAGGGTTCTCGGTCTAGGCCGGACCCAGGCCCCCTGACAACGGTGTGGCCGTACTCATGCGAAGATCACCCACGCCGAGGGAACCAGAACCCGGGATTCCCCCTCTCTAGGGTCGGGTGTCGCCCGAAGCTCCCCCCGAGGCCGCGGGCGGCACCCGATGACCTGCAACAAGGTGTTCATGCCCTGTGCATGGTTCTGCCCGCACGGTCCCGCCGATCATCGGTTCACGACCAACCCCGCAACCGACAGGAGTCCCGCATGCCCAGCCGCCGTCGTTTCCTCGCCGGGTCCGCCGTACTCGGCGTGACCGGAGCGGCGGCCGGGTGTTCCACGGGCAAGCAGGCCGGGGGCGGAGACGCGGCGCCGCCCGCCGTCCGCCCGTCCGCCTCGGTCGTCCCGGCCGCCCAGCCCAAGGCCCAGCGGCTCAACTTCGTGGTGGTCCTCGCGGACGACCTCGGCTGGGGCGAACTCGGCGGTTACGGGCAGAAGCTGATCCGCACGCCGCGCCTCGACGCCCTGGCCGCCGAAGGACTGCGGTTCACCGACGCGTACGCCGCCGCCCCCGTCTGCGCCCCCTCACGCTGCTCCCTGCTCACCGGACTGCACAGCGGTCACGCGACCGTGCGCGAGAACCCGTGGGGGCCGGGCGGTCAGGGCAGCCTCACGGAGCACGACTTCACCTTCGCGGAGGCACTCCGGGCCCGCGGCTACCGCACCGGCCTCATCGGCAAGTGGGGCTTCGGCCCCGAGACGCCGGATCAGCCGAGCCACCCCAACTCCCGGGGCTTCGAGGAGTTCTACGGCTACATCACCCACCGGCACGCCCACGACTACTACCCGGACTACCTCTGGGAGAACGGCACCCGGCAGGAGATCCCCGCGAACCGGAACGGCGCCCGCGAGGTCTACGCGCCCGATCTCATCCAGCAGCGCTCGCTCGACTTCGTCGACGCGCACAAGGACGAGCCGTTCCTGCTCTACCTCGCGCCGACGGTCCCGCACGCCCCCAGCCAGGACCCGCGCCTCGGCACGTACGCGACCCGGCCCTGGCCCCGCCCCGACAAGGCGCACGCCGCCCAGGTCACGTCCTTCGACACCCTCGTCGGCAGCGTCGTCGACCGGCTCACCGAGCACGGTCTCGCCGAACACACCCTCATCCTCGTGACCAGCGACAACGGCCCGCACGAGGAGGGCGGCACCGACCCCGACCTCTTCGACGGCAACGGCCCGCTGCGCGGCTACAAGCGCAACCTCTACGAGGGCGGCATCCGCGTCCCGCTCATCGCCTGGTCGAAGGGGAGCGTCCCGGCGGGGACCACCGACCGGCCGACCCCGCTGACCGACCTGCTGCCGACCCTGGCCGACCTCGCCGGCGCGCCCGTCCCCACGGACATCGACGGCCTCTCGCTGGCGCCGCTGCTGCGTGGTCGCGCCGACAGCGCCCGCCACGACCACCTGTACTTCTACCGCAACCACAGCGGTGTCACCCCGCGCGCGGACGCCGTCGACGGCGGGCGCGCACGGCGCCTGGCCGAGGCGGTGCGCCGGGGGGACCTCAAGGCGGTGCGGTTCGCCCCCGGTCAGGACCGGCGGGCGCCCGACGACCGCTGGCAGGTCGAGCTGTACGACCTCACCAAGGACCCCGGGGAACGGGACGACCTCGCGGCGGCGCGGCCGCGTGAGGCCGACGAACTGGTCCGGCTGATGCGTGAGTCGTGGGCCGACACCTACGAGCGCAAGCCCTTCGGCGTCACCCTGGAAGTGACCCGGCAGGGTGACGAGTTCGTCGTGACGGCCACCCTCGCCAACGGCTCCGCCCGGCCCTGGACGGCCGCCGGGCTCGCCCTCCAGGCGCCCGACCGCTGGCAGGTGCGCACCCTCGACCCGGCGACCGCGGACCGCGTCCCCGTGGGCGGCCGCCTCACCACCCGCTGGTCGGTCACCCCCTCGGCGGACGCGAAGCGCGGCTGGCTGACCTGCCGGGGCACGGCCACGCACGCGGGGGTGCCGGTGGGGTACGCGGCGCAGGTGGTGGCGCAGTAGGAGTCCGGTCGGCGGGCACGCTCGGGGGCCGGGTGCGCTCATGCCTTCAGGGGCGCGGGGCTGTGCCTAGTCTGCGGCTCCGCCGCGTGGGCGCGCAGCCACAACGATTCCGCAGCCCGCCCCGGACAGGACCCGGCAGACGAGACCGGACCGGTTCAGCGGGCGGCAGCCTCCGGCTGCCACCCCAGCCCCCGGGAGATCCCCCGCGCCGCCAGCCGCACCGCAGGCACCAGCACCGGAACCTGCGCCCCCTCCTGGGGCACGACCACCGAGACGGCCGCCACGACCGTGCCGTCCTGTCCACGGATCGGAGCGGCCACCGAGAGGGCGTCGTCCGTGACCTGACGACTGCTCACGGCGACGCCCGTGCGCCGCACCTCGGCCAGGACACGCCGCAGACGGGCTGGGTCGGTGATGGTGCACGGCGTGAACGCGGCCAGTGGCCCCGCGCAGTACTCCTCCTGGTCCGCCGGGTCCCCGTGGGCGAGCAGGGCGAGGCCGACGCCCGTGGCGTGCAGGGGCCAGCGGGCGCCCACGCGGATGTGGACGCCGACCGCCGAGCGGCCGGAGAGCCACTCGATGTAGACGACCTCGCCGCCGTCCCGCACCGCCAGCTGCACGTTCTCGTGGGTCGCCTCGTACAGGTCCTCCAGGTACGGCAGCGCGATCTGCCGCAGCGCCAGCCCACGGGGGGCGAGCGCGGCGACCTCCCAGAGCCGCAGCCCCACGTGGTAGACGCCGGAGTCGTCCCGTTCCAGGGCACCCCACTCGGTGAGCGCGCCGACCAGCCGGTGGGTCGTGGTGAGCGTGAGTCCCGCCCGGCGGCTGATGTCGGTGAGGCAGAGCGCGGGGTGGTCGTGGTCGAAGGCGGCGAGCACGGCGAGCAGCCGGTCGGGCGCGGACCGCGCCGCGGACGTGGAGGCGGACGGCACCGGCGCGGACGAGTACCGCAGCGAAGCGGAGCGCGACGCCGAGGGCTGCGACGCCGAGGACCGCGGTGACGAGGACCGCGCGGACGACGGCGGAGGTGTCGGAGACGGGACGGTGTCGGCGGTCATCGGCATGGCATCGGCTCCGTCTCTGCCAGGGCGGCGCTCTCTCGCTCAGCTCAGCTCGGTCTCGGCGACCTTCTGCAGCAGAGTATGCAGGGTGTCCCGCTCGGCCGGGTCAAGGGCCTGGAGGAGGGTGTTCGTGACGCGCAGCCCGGCCTCGTCGGTGTCGCGGAGGAAGGCACGGCCGTTCTCCGTGAGCACCACGATGCGGCTGCGGCGGTCGTCCGGTGACGGGCGGCGCTCGGCGAACCCGAGCTTCTCCAGATCGTCCACGAGCCCGACGATCGCACTCGGGTCGTAGCCGAGCCGCGAGCTCAGCTCGCGCTGCAGCGCGCCCTCCGACGTGGCGAGGAAACGCAGCAGCGCGTAGTGGCGCAGACGCAGCCCCGACTCCTGCAGGAACGCGTTGAAGAGCTGCCCCGACCTCAGGCCCAGCCGGTACAGCAGGTACCCCGTGTCCGTGTGCAGCGTGCGCATCCACGGCTCCTGTGCGTCGATGAGGGCGGGGCCTACCGCGTTGTCGGTGGCGTGCTGCTGGCCGGCGATGACTGGCTCCCTGGGCCGGGCCCCGGTGGGGCGGTACGTGCGTCTGCGTCCAGCATGCCGCAACACCGACACAGCAACAACTATTGACGACAACAATGATTGTCCTTAGCTTCGATCTCGTAGCCGTGGCTGTGGCCGTAGCCCCCGCCCCGGTCGGCAGCCGCATCTCCTCGTCATCGTTCGAAGGGACCCCCTCGTGCCCAGCATCGATCTCACCGGCAAGGTCGCCGTCGTCACGGGCAGTGGCCGTGGCCTCGGACTGGCCTACGCGCAGGCCCTGGCCGCCCACGGAGCCTCCGTGGTCGTCAACGACATCGACGAGGCCGTGGCCGAGGCCGCCGTGAAGTCCATCACCGAGGCGGGCGGCAAGGCCGTCGCCGAGGTGGTCCCGGTCGGCACCTCCGAGGCGGCGGACCGGCTCGTGAACCGCGCGGTCGAGGAGTTCGGCCGGCTCGACGTCCTGGTCACCAACGCGGGCATCCTGCGCGACAAGGTCCTGTGGAAGATGTCCGACGACGACTTCGACGCGGTGATCACCACGCACCTCAAGGGCACCTTCACCTGCGCCCGCGCCGCCGCGATCCGCATGCGCGAGCAGGGCGAGGGCGGCTCCCTGATCCTCGTCGGCTCCCCGGCCGGCCAGCGCGGCAACTTCGGCCAGACGAACTACGCGGCCGCCAAGGCGGGCATCGCCGCCTTCGCCCGCACCTGGGCGATGGAACTGGGCCGTGCGAACATCACCGTCAACGCGATCGTCCCGGTCGCCGCCACCGCCATGACGGAGACCATCCCGGTCTTCGCCCCGTACGTGGAGGCCCTGCGCGAGGGCAAGCCGTTCCCCGACTTCCTGCGCAAGGGCGAGGGCTTCGGCACCCCCGAGGACTGCGCGGCCCTGGTCCCCTTCCTCGCCTCCGAGGCCGCCCGCGGTGTCACCGGCCAGGCCATCGGCATCGGCGGTGACAAGGTGGCACTCTGGTCGCATCCGAAGGAGATCAGGACGGCGTACGCGAACGGCGGTTGGACCCCCGAGGCGCTCGCCGACGTCTGGCCGACCTCGCTGGGCGCCGAGCCGGAGACCGTCGGCATCCCCGCCCCGAAGATCCCGGAGGCGTGATGAACCCCGGCACCCCCGGCACTCCCGGCCCCTCCGCCATCAACCCGGACGACCTGGTCGCCATCGACGTCCACACCCACGCCGAGGTCTCCTCCAAGGGCAACTCCTCCCTCGACGACGACCTGCACGACGCGTCGTCCGCCTACTTCAAGGTCGAGGGCAAGCGGAAGCCCACCCTGGAGGAGACGGCCGCCTACTACCGCGAGCGGAAGATGGCCGCCGTGATCTTCACGGTCGACGCCGAGTCCGCCACCGGCACCGAGCCCGTCCCCAACGAGGAGGTCGCCGAGGCCGCGGCCGCCAACCCGGACGTGCTGATCCCCTTCGCGTCCATCGACCCCTTCCGCGGCAAGGCGGGCGTGAAGCAGGCCAGGCGTCTGGTCGAGGAGTACGGGGTCAAGGGCTTCAAGTTCCACCCCAGCATCCAGGGCTTCTTCCCCAACGACCGCTCGGTGGCCTACGACCTGTACGAGGTCATCGAGGAGACCGGCACGATCGCCCTGTTCCACACGGGCCAGACCGGCATCGGCGCGGGCGTGCCCGGCGGCGGCGGGATCCGGCTGAAGTACTCCAACCCGCTCCACGTGGACGACGTGGCGGCCGACTTCCCGCATCTGAAGATCATTCTGGCGCATCCGTCCTTCCCCTGGCAGGACGAGGCCCTCGCGGTGGCCACCCACAAGCCGGGCGTCCACATCGACCTCTCCGGCTGGTCGCCCAAGTACTTCCCGCCGCAGCTCGTGCAGTACGCGAACACGCTGCTCAAGGACAAGGTCCTCTTCGGCTCCGACTACCCCGTCCTCACCCCGGACCGCTGGCTCGCCGACTTCGAGAAGCTCAGCATCAAGGACGAGGTCAGACCGAAGATCCTCAAGGAGAACGCCGCCCGTCTGCTCGGGCTGACCAAACCGTAAGGGACACCCCATGTGCAAGGACGGACAGGGGCAACGAGATGCGCAATGAGGGAATCGGGTCGTGGCCCGCGCGCCGGGCCCGCAAGACCCCGCACCGCACCGCCCTGATCCACGGCGACACCACGCTCACCTACGGCGACCTGTACGAGCGCACCACGCGTCTGGCCCACGCCCTGCGCGGCGCGGGGGTCCGCCGGGGCGACCGGATCGCCTATCTGGGGCCCAACCACCCCTCGTACCTGGAGACGATGTTCGCGGCCGGCACGCTCGGCGCGGTCTTCGTCCCGCTCAACACCCGCCTCGCCGGACCCGAGATCGCCTACCAGCTCGCCGACTCCGGAGCCAAGGCCCTCGTCTACGGGCCCTCGCACGCCGGGCTCGTCGCGGGCCTGCCGGGCAACACCGACGTGCGGACGTACGTCGAGGTCGGTGCCGAGTACGAGGCACTGCTCGCCGGTGCCGAGACCGAGCCGATCGACCAGCCCGTCACGCCCGACGACACCTGCATCATCATGTACACCTCGGGCACGACGGGCCGCCCCAAGGGCGCCATGCTCACGCACGGCAACCTTACCTGGAACGCGGTCAACGTCCTGGTCGACCACGACCTGATCGCCGACGAACGCGCCCTGGTCTCCGCCCCCCTGTTCCACACGGCCGGGCTGAACATGCTCACCCTGCCCGTCCTGCTCAAGGGCGGCACCTGCGTCCTGGTCGAGGCGTTCGACCCGGCGGCCACCTTCGATCTGATCGAACAGCACCGGATCACCTTCATGTTCGGGGTGCCCACCATGTTCGACCAGGTGGCCCGGCACGAGCGCTGGGCCGGTGCGGACCTGTCGTCGCTGCGCATCCTGACGTGCGGCGGCTCCCCGGTCCCGACGGCGATGATCGCCAGGTACCAGGAGCGCGGGCTGACCTTCCTCCAGGGCTACGGCATGACGGAGGCTTCCCCCGGCACGCTCTTCCTGGACGCCGAACACGCGATCAGCAAGGCGGGTTCGGCGGGCGTTCCCCACTTCTTCAGCGACGTGAAGGTCGTACGGCCCGACCTGACACCCGTCGAGGTCGGCGAGACCGGCGAGATCGTCGTCCGCGGCCCGCACGTCATGCCTGGTTACTGGGGGCTCCCCGAGGAGACCGCCGCGTCCTTCACCGACGGCTGGTTCCGCAGCGGGGACGCCGCCCGGGTCGACGAGGACGGCTACGCCTTCATCGTCGACCGGATCAAGGACATGATCATCTCCGGGGGCGAGAACATCTATCCCGCCGAGATCGAGGACCACCTCCTCGCCCACCCCGACATCGTCGAGTGTGCGGTCATCGGCGTGCCCGACGAGAAGTGGGGCGAGGTGCCGCGCGCGGTCGTCGTGCCCCGTGAGGGCGCCTCGGTGGACCCCGACGAGGTGCTGGCCTCCCTGGCCGGACGCCTCGCGAAGTACAAGATCCCGAAGTCGGTGGTGCTGGCGGACGAACTGCCCCGCACCGCCTCCGGGAAGCTCCTCAAGGCCCGGGTGCGCAAGCGCTACGGCACCGACCCGTCACGCGACTCATAACGAAGGACAGCCACATGAGCATCACCGTCAACGGCATCGACGAGCTCAAGAAGCTCGCGGGCAGCGACCTCGGCGCCAGCGGGTGGATCGAGGTCACGCAGGAGCGGATCAACACGTTCGCCGACGCGACGGGCGACCACCAGTGGATCCACGTCGACCCCGAGAAGGCCGCGGAGGGCCCCTTCGGGGCGCCGATCGCCCACGGATACCTGACTCTCTCCCTGTTCATCCCGCTGTTCACCGAGCTGCTGGACGTCGAGGGTGTGTCGACGAAGGTCAACTACGGGCTGAACAAGGTGCGGTTCCCTTCGCCGGTGAAGGTCGGGTCGAAGATCCGGCTGGTGGGCAGGCTCGCCTCTGTCGAGGACGTGCCGGGTGGGGTGCAGATCACCGTGGACGGCACCATTGAGATCGAGGGTGGGGCGAAGCCGGCGGCTGTGCTGCAGAGTCTGTCGCGGTTCTACGCGTAAGCGGTTCTCTCGCGCACGGCAGGTTTTGAGCGCTGTGGGGGGCGCGACCGTTGTGGCTGGTCGCGCCCCGCGGCGGAGCCGCATGATGTCACAGCCCCGCGCCCCTTACGGGGCGCCTCAGTTGCCCACCACGTCCACGAACACCGGGTTCGAGTAGAACCACGTGTCCTCCCACGGGTCGCCGTTGCCCGGCTCGTGCGGGATCGGGCCGTGCGGGTCGATGGCCGCACCCAGATAGCCCGCCCCGTTGCGCTTGCCGTCGCTGCCGCGCAGACGGACGTAGAAGGACTCGTTTCCGGCGGTGACCGGGATGCGCAGGGTGTACGTCCCCTTCCGGCCGGAGACGTCCTTCGTCTGGACGACCCTGGTGTCGGGAGCCTGCCACGTGTCCCGGTCGGCCACGGGGCCGCGCACCGTGCCCCGGATCAGGTCCACGTGCGCCAACTGGGGCAGGATGCCCTGGGTGTTGGGGCGCGAGGTGGTGGTCACCGTGACGTAGAGCATGAGCTTCTCGCCCTTGCGGACGCGCAGCCGGCCGCCCAGCGTCACGCCGGGACCGCCGTCGCAGTCACGCTTCAGCCGGACGTCGAGCCCGTCGAGCAGATGCCCGTGGTCGAGCCACACCCGGCCCGCGCGCAGGCCCGCCATCACGGCGCGGTAGCCGTAGCGGGTCACGCCCACGTGGGTGCGGCTGAACTGGCCGGGCCAGAAGTCGCCGCCCGGCTGCGGGCTGTCGGTGTTCACCGGGTCGGGCAGCCGCCCGGTGTTGTCGAAGGTCTGCCCCGGCAGCCAGTCGCCGTTCTTCCAGGTGTCGAAGACCACGCGGTGCACGTCGGAGTTGGTGGTGATCGAGAACAGCTTGCCCTCGGCGAGCATGGCGTCCCACAGACCGCCGACGGTCGCGGTCGCCCAGTCGAAGCCGCCGTACGTGACGTACGCCTCCACCGGGTAGCCGGGCCAGGACTGGGCGGAGGGCTTGTTCTCGTACTCGCCCCGGATCGAGGTCGGCCCGCGCCAGCCCGGAATGCCGCCGCCCTGTGCCCCGGGTGCGCCCTCCATGCCGATCATGATCTCGGGGGCGGCGTCCCGCCAGTCGCGCATCTCGCGCGGGGAATCGATGCCCAGGCGGAGGGGGTGGTTGGCGATGACGAGGACGTCGTCGATGTAACCGGTGCGGCGCTGCTCGGCCAGCCACTGGATGGCCTTCACCGCGTGCGCCTCGTTGCGGGCCGTGTCCGGGCCGCCCGGCGAGCCGTCGGAGTAGCCGAGGAGCTTGCCGTCGTACGCGAGTTCGAATCGCGTCAGCAGGTCGACCTCGTTCGGTCCGGGTGCGGCGAACACCGTGCAGTGCTCGGCGGCCGGGATGTACCACTCCAGGCCCTGGAAGATCAGCTGGCGCGGGTTCTCGGCGCGGGCCTTGAGGATCTCCTCGTGCTCCATCCTGGCGCCGTAGTAGGCGTGCCCGAAGTTGGAGTGCTCGTTGAAGACCATCCAGTCGAGGCCGTACCTGGCGGCAGCGGTGGCCAGCTGGGAGAAGGTGTACTTCGCGTCGTGGCTGTAGACGCTGTGGACGTGGTGGTCACCGACGAGGTAGGCGAGTCTCGGGTCGTTGCCGCCGAAGCCGTCGGCGGCGGCAGCCTCGGGTATCGCCGCCGAGCCGACGGCGAACGCGGCGCCGAACAGACCGGCGCGGCGCAGGAGCTGGCGTCTGGACACGCCCTGGGCGTCCAGGGAGCCGGGGGAGACGGACGGGTCGGCCCAGGCGGGGAGTTGCTGTTCGGACATGACGCGGAGCCCTTCGAGTGGTTCTCAGTGGTTCATGAAGGAGGTGACGGGCAGCGCCCGTGCGACGATCCGGACGTCACCGAGGCGTCCGTACAGGATCTGGTCGATCCGACCGGCGTACTCGTAGCCGCCGAGCAGCCACGGCAGGCCGAGCGAGGTGAGCCCGACGGCGGGGGCGTGGGGATTGCGGGCGACGGGGCAGCCCTCGACGTACATCGTCGTGTGCGAGCCGTCGTTGACGACGGCGAGATGCCACCACAGCTCCCGCGCTGTCTCGTCGCCCCAGTTCGTGGCGATGCCCTCCTGGTTGAGCGGGCGGACCGCCCACTGCGGGCCGGGCCCGTCGGACAGGGAGAGCGTGGCCAGCGGCTCGTCCGGGTCGTCCAGGGTCTTGCCCGCGCCGCCGCCCGTGCCGGTGCGGCTGACGAGTCCTGACCAGGCGTTGCGGGAGGCGTCCCAGTCGGCCGGGAGGCGGTAGAACGCCTCGATGGTGTAACCGTCCTTGAATGTCGCCGAGTTGAGCGGAGCTTTGTCGACCGTGCGCAGGTATGTGCCCTTCACCGGGGCCTTGTGGCCCTGGAACTCCAGGCTGCCGTGACCGGGCTGGTCGGGGTGGTGGTCCGACGACCAGGTCAGCTTTCCGCCGCCCACGGAGACGAGGGTGAGGTCGTTGCCGCGCCCCGAGAGATCACGCACGGTGCCGCCGACCTCCGTGCCGCTGTCATGCCCGTCGAAGCGCCAGTAGGCGACCGTGCCAGGGACGAGTATCTGCGAGACGGGTCGCGACGGACGCGGCGACAGCGGGGCGAAGCCGGAGAAGCGGTCGGCGAAGTCGATCTCGACCGAGAAGCGGTCGGCGTCGCCGCTCAGCTCGATCTCCTGCCGCTCCAGCTCGTTGAGCCCCTCGGAGGCCCTTCCCAGGATCCACGGGGAGACGGTCTCCACGTCGATGACGTTGCGGTCCAGGTCGAAGTGGTAGAGGCGGATCATCGCCGCGCCGCCGTAGTAGCGGTTCTGGTAGTTCGTCAGGTGCAGGTGCACCTCGTTCCCGGCGGCGTTCTTGCGGGTGGTGCGGCCCGCGGGCCAGTAGTGGCCGTTGAGGGTGAGGAAGATCTGGTCGTGGTCCTCCACCAACTGGTCCCAGAGCTGCCGGCCGTAGTCGGAGAGGGTGTCGTCCGCGTAGACCAGTTCGTGCGTGGTGAGGATGACGGGGGTCTTCGGGTGCTGGGCGATCACATCCTTGGCCCAGGCGTACCCCTTGGCCGACAGCCGCCAGTCCAGGGCGAGGACGAGCCACTCCCGGCCCGCCGCCTTGAAGAGGTGGAAGGTGTTGTAGCCGTCCGGCGACGCGCCGCCGAAGGTGGGCTTGCCCTGGAAGCGCCGCGGTCCGAAGGCGTCCAGATACGGGGTGGATCCCCGCTGGTCGTCGGTCGACGACCTGACGTCGTGGTTGCCCGCGAGGACGCTGTAACCGACGCCGTTCTGGTCGAGGAGGGCGAACGCCTCGCTGATCGCGTCGAATTCGACCTTCGCGCCGTTTTCCGTGAGGTCGCCCAGGTGCGAGAGGAAGACGATGTTGTCGTCCTTCCCGTGGTCCAGGACATAGCGCAGGGACGCCTCGATCGGCGCGGGGTTGATGCTCGGCCCGTCGAAGAGGTACTGGGTGTCGGGCATGACGACGAGAGTGAAGCGGCGGCTGTCCGGGTCGGGCGCCCAGCCGACGGCGCCCTCAGTGGTGGCCGCGGCCGGTGCCGCCTGGGCGGTCGTGGCCGGCAGCGCGACCGCGGCGGCCGCTCCGATCAGCGCGGTCGCCCGCAGGAAGTTGCGTCTGCCGGCGCCCGCCTGGGGCGCCTCCTGGGCATGCTCGTGCCCGGACTCGTGCGAGGTGCACACATCTGCTCCGTGAGAGGTGGGAGTCGGGGAGGGGAACGGGGGCGACGTCCTGGCGGGGGAGGGGGGTTCGACGTCCTGGAGAAGCAGCGGGGGTTCTTGGGGCCGGGCGGAACCGGCGTCACAGGGCGCGCAGAGTCCAGCTCCAGCGATGGGTGCCGGGTGGGACGAGGTAGGAGGGTGAGGTGTCCGGGCCGCACGAGGCGGTGCCGACACCCCGGTGGGCCGCGTCGATGTGGACCACGCAGCCGGGCCGGGGCACCAGTTCGTCGTGGTGCGCGGCCGCCGCAAGGTCCTCGGCGCGGTAGCGGGTCACGGAGACCTGGCGGGGCGCGTCGAGGCGCACGGCCAGCCCGTGGCCGCCGTCCGCGGTGAGCGAGAAGTGGCGCACTCCGTGACGGCCACCGCTCTCCTGCGGGCGCAGATACGGGGTGAACAGATCGTCCACGGCGGCCGCGTAGTGCCCCACCGGCGCCCCGGCGGCCCGGTCCGGGTAGCTCTCCCACGGGCCCTGCCCGTACCACGCGAAGCGGTCGAGTCCGGCCACGGTCTCGAAGACGGTGCCCACCCGGGCCACGTCCGTCAGCGCCTCGGGCAGCACCGCCGTCTCCTCGACGAACACCCGGCCGTCCGGCAGTGCGGAGAACGTCTGCTCGTGCTCGACCGGCCCCGCCGCCGTGGCCCACCGGGAGCGCACCCGGACCCGGGCGCCCTTCCGCTCCACGGAGACGGTCTCGCGCTTCGCGCGGTCCAGGCCCCACTCACGCCAGCGGTCGGCCATGCCGCCGAGGACGTCGTTGTCGGTGGGGGCGCGCCACAGGCACAGGACGGGCGGCGCGGTGAGCAGCGGGTGCAGCAGCAGACCGTCGGTGTCGGTCCCGGGGCCGGCACCCGGGCCGACCGCACCGGCGACGAGGTGACCGGAGACGTCCCGGGCGGACCCGCCGGAGGCGTCCTGCTCGACGCCCACCACCGGCTCGCCCGCGTCCGCCTCGTACCAGCGCACCTGCGGGCTGCACACCTCCGTGCCGTGCGGCGCCCACGGTTCGTCGGCGGCCGTCGTCACGCGCAGCGTCAGCCAGATCTCGCCGGCCCCGTCGAGCACCTCCGGCCGGTCGATGACGGCCGCGCCGCCGGGCGGGACGTCGGGCAGCTCGGCGGGCACCGTCCAGCTGCCGCCGTCGGCGGCGGCGAACTCCCACTCGGCGGCCAGCCACGACAGATCGCGGAAGTGCTGCCGGTTGTGCACCCGCAGCACCCGCCAGGTGCCCTCGCCCTCCACGGACAGCCGCACCGGGGCGGCGATCTCCCGGTGCTCGAACATCGCGGGCTTGGGCGTGCGGTCCGGGAAGACGACGCCGTCGGCGATGAACGCGCCGTCGTGGATCGTCTCCCCGAAGTCGCCGCCGTAGGCCCAGCGCAGGCCCGGCGCGGCGACACCGCCCTGGTACAGCCCGGCGCCCGCGGGCCCGGCCGGTCGTCCGTCGTTCACCCGCTGGAGGATGCCGTGGTCCCAGAACTCCCAGATGAAGCCGCCCTGAAGCCCCGGGGTGGACTCGATGGCGGCCCAGTGGTCGGCGAGTGTGCCGTTGCTGTTGCCCATGGCGTGGGAGTACTCGCACTGGATGAGCGGCCGGGTCTGCCTGCCGGAGAGGGCGTGGGCGACGCAGTCCTCGATCGGCGCGTACATAGGGCAGGCGATGTCGGAGGCGTCGTCCGTGGCCGCCCAGTCCAGCTTGGCCGCGCCCTCGTACTGGATCGGCCGCGTCGGGTCGTGGCGGCGCACCCAGCCGGCGGCCGCGTCGTGGTTCGCGCCGTAGTCGGACTCGTTGCCGAGCGACCAGATGATCACGGACGGGTGGTTCTTGTCGCGCAGCACCATGCGGGAGACGCGGTCCACGAAGGCGGAGGTGTAGCGCGGGTCGTCGGCGATCTCGTGGGCGTGGTCGTGCGACTCGATGTCCGCCTCGTCCACGATGTAGAGGCCGAGCTCGTCGGCGAGGTCGTACAGCGCGGGGTCGTTCGGGTAGTGGGCGGTGCGGATCGCGTTGAAGCCGAACCGCTTCAGGGTCACCAGGTCGGCCCGCATGTCGTCGTACGACACGGTGCGCCCCGTCAGCGGATGGAAGTCGTGCCGGTTCACGCCCCGGATGTAGACGCGCTCGCCGTTGACCAGCAGATCCCGGCCCCGGATCTCGACCTCACGGAAGCCCACGCGATGGGTGGAGGTGTCGGCGACGGAGCCGTCGGCGCGGTGCAGGCGCACGGTCAGGCCGTACAGCTCGGGCGTCTCGGCGGTCCACTGACGGACGCCGGGCACGGTGGTGTTCAGGCGGGCCTCGCCCAGGAAGTCGGAGACGCGCTCCTCCGCGGCGTTCAGCCGGTCGAACTCGGCGTCCTGCGCGAGGGGCAGGCCGTCCAGGTGCCCGGTGACGTACCACCCGTCGGGCAGCGCGCCCGCCGCCGACCGCACCCGGCAGTCCACCCGCAGCGAGCCGTCGCACCGAGCCCGCACGGTCACGTCCGCGAGGTGCAGCGGATCCGTCGCGTACAGCAGCACCGAGCGCGTGATCCCGCCGTGCCACCACTGGTCCTGGTCCTCGATGTGCGAGGCGTCGGACCACTTCACGACGGTGAGCCGCACGGTCGCGGACTGCCCGGGCCGTACGGCGCCGGACAGGTCGAACTCGGCCGCGAGGTGGGAGTCCTTTGACAGGCCCACCGGCCGCCCGTCCACGTGCACGAGCAGCACGCTCTCGGCGGCGCCGACCTGCAGCACGATCCGGCGGCCGGCCCAGTCGGCGGGGACGTCCACCTCCCGCTCGTACACGCCCGTCGGGTTCGCGGCGGGGGAGTGGGGAGGGAACTCGGCCCACGGCATGCGGACGTTGGTGTACTGCGGCAGGTCGTCCGTGTCCTGCAGGGTCCAGGCGCCGGGGACCGACGCCGAGGACCACGCGGGGCCGGGTTCCGCGTCGGGCGACGGCAGCAGCTGGAAGCGCCACCGGCCGTCGAGGGACACCGCGCCCTCGCGCCGGTCCACCGCGCACATGGGCATGCGCCCCCAGGAGGTCACCTCGGGTGCCTCCCACGGGCGCAGCGCGATCAATGGATCACCGGACATCACCGTATGGCTCCCTTGCCGAGGTCCGCGATGATCTGCTTGGCGCCGACCGCGAAGACGATCAGCAGCGGGATGAGGGCGAGGAGCGCGCCCGTCATGACCATTCCGTAGTCGGTGGTGCCGTGGGTGCCGTTGAGTTGTGACAGTGCGACCTGAAGTGTCACGTTGTCCGGGTTGGTGAGGGCGATCAACGGCCAGGCGTAGTCGTTCCACTGGCCCATGAAGGTGAAGATGCCGAGGAAGGCGAGGCCCGGGCGGACCACCGGGAGCGCGACGTGCCAGTACTGGCGGAGGAAGCTCGCGCCGTCGATCTTCGAGGCGTCGAGCAGCTCGTCGTGGATGGCACTCTTCATGTACTGGCGCATCCAGAAGATCCCGAACGCGTTGGCGGCGGCCGGTACGATCAGCGCGGTCATCGACCCGATCCAGCCCAGCTTCGCCATGATCACGAACTGCGGGATGGCCTGGAGCTGGGCCGGCACCATGAAGATCGCCATCATCAGGGCGAACAGCACCCGGCGGCCCGGGAACTGGAACTTCGCGAAGACGAACGCGGCCAGTGAGTCGAAGAACAGCACCAGGAACGTCACCGAGCAGGCGACGAGCAGGGAATTGAACATCGACCCGAAGAAATCGATGTTGTCGAAGAGATGGCGGACGTTCTCCAGGAAGTGCGAGCCGGGCAGCAGCTTCGGCGGGTAGGAGAAGATCTCGGTCGACGAGTGCGTCGACATGATCACGGCCCAGTAGAACGGGAAGACCGAGAGCACCAGGCCGATGATCAGACAGAGATGGAGGGCGATGCCACGGCGGCCCGCACCCTTGATGGACGACATGGTCGGGGCCTCCTAGTCTTCGCCCCGGCGCTGCACCAAGCGCCAGTTGATGATCGAGAAGATGATGACGACGAGGAAGATGCCCCAGGCCACGGCGGCTCCGTAGCCGAAGTCGTTGTTGTCGAACGTCTGCTGGAAGAAGTAGAGGACCATGGTCTGGCCCGAGTGTCCGGGACCGCCCGCGAACGACGAGTTGTTGTCGGTGGTCTGGAGCAGGACTTGTGGCTCGGAGAAGGTCTGCAGTCCGGTGACCGTCGAGATGACGAGCACGAAGAGCAGCGTCGGACGCAGCAGCGGCAGGGTGACCCGGAAGAAGGTCTGCACGGGACCGGCCCCGTCCATCCGCGCGGCCTCGTACAGCTCGCCCGGAATCGTCTGCAGACCGGCCAGGAAGATGATCGCGTTGTAGCCGGTCCACTGCCAGGTCATGAGCGTGGCGATGGCGACCTTGATGCCCCAGGACGTGTTCAACCACGCCACCTGGTCCAGGCCGACCGCCTCCAGCACGGCGTTCACCAGGCCGAAGTTGGTGGAGAAGACGGAGCCGAAGATGATCGCGACCGCCACGATGGAGGTGACGTTCGGCAGGAAGTAGGCGAAGCGGTAGACGTTCTTGAAGCGGACGGCCGAGTTGAGCATCACCGCCGTGACCATGGACAGGAAGATCATCGGGAAGGTGGCCATGGCCCAGATGACGATCGTGTTCCCGATCGAGGACCAGAACTGACTGTCCGACAGCAGATAGCGGTACTGCGCGAGCCCCGCGAACTCCATCGAGCCGAGTCCGTCCCAGCGGTGGAAGGACAGGTACAGCGAGAAGCCGACCGGGATCAGTCCGAAGGCCAGGAACAGCAGGTAGAAGGGGGAGATCGCGACGTACAGCCGCCAGTGGCTCAGGATGCCCTTCCTGGGAGCGCCGACGGGCGTCTCGGCCACGGGCGGCGGGGATGTCTCCAGCACGGGTGCGGTGGCCATCAGTACGTCACCCCCAGGTGGTCGGCGATGCGCCGGCACTTGCTCATGGCGTCCTTCCAGGCCTTCTCCGGGTCCTTGCCGAGGACGGAGAAGTTCTTCAGCTCGTCGTCGATCGGGGTCTTGAGCGCGATGTCGTACGGGCTGTTGAAGGCGACCGGGATCTTCTCCGCCGCCGGGCCGAAGACGTCCATGGTGATCTGGTCGCCGAAGAACGGGTCGGGCTCGCGCAGCTTCTTCATGCCGTACGACGCCGGGGTCGACGGGAAGAGTACGGAGTCGATGAACCCCTGTGCCTGGTTGTCCGCGTTGAGCATCCAGGTGATCAGCTCGAAGGCCTTCTCCGGCTCCCGGCAGGCCTTGGTGATCGCGAGGAACGAGCCGCCGATGTTCGACGGTCCGCCCGGACAGCTCGCCACCCGCCACTTGCCCTTGGTCTTCGGTGTGTTGAGCTTGATGTCGCCGGCCGCCCAGGAGGCGTTCAGCTGGCTGGGCAGCAGCCCTCTCTCGGTGGCGGAGATGTTGTCGGGCGTCCCGTTGACGATCTTCGAGACCAGGCCGCGACGGGTGGCCTCGACGGCCCGGTCCCAGGCGGTGCGCACATGCTCCTGGTCGCCGATGAAGTGCCGGTCCTTGTCGACCCACCGCTTGGTCGTCTGGTTGACCGAGATGCCGTAGATGCCGAGGGCGTCGGTGAGGATGAACGCGCCGGGGACGCGCTTCTTGAGCTGCTCGCCGGCCGCTATGAACTGGTCCCAGGTGGCCAGCTCCCTGGAGACGTCCTCGGGTTCGGTGGGCAGCCCGGCCTTCTCGAAGGTGGCGGGCTGGTAGTAGTGGGCGACAGGACCGCAGTCGATGGGGAAGCCCACCATCGAGCCGTCCTCGGCGATGCCCTCGTTCCACTTCCAGGGCAGGTACTGGTCCTTCAGCCTGTCCGCGCCCAGGGTGCGCAGGTCCACGAACTGGTCCGCGTTCGGCAGGTACGACGCCATGTCCTCGCCCTTGAGCCCGACGATGTCAGGGATGTGGGCCCGTCCGGTCATCGTGGTCATCAGCTTCGAGCGGTAGTAACCGCCGATCTGGATCGCCCGCAGGTCCATCGCGCTGTCGTAGCGCGCCTTGGCGTCCTTGACGACCTTTGGGCTGAGGCCGCCGCTCCAGTACCAGAGGACCATGTTCCGGCCGGTCGACCCGGTCGGAACGGCACAGCCGGACGCCAGTCCGCCGAGCGCCGTGGCGGCCGTGCCCGCCAGGCCCGCGCGGAGCAGGCTCCTTCGTGAGAGCCGCAAAGCTCCCACCGCCTTTCGGATGTCTTGAATCAGGTGGGGGATTGGTGAGGATCAGTGGGAAGTGCCGACCGGCGGCGTGACCGGGGCGTGGGGGAGCGGGGGCCCCGGGTCCGCAGGGAGCCGGTCCGCGAGGAAGCCGTACGCGCGCCGCAGCGCCGGGTCGCCGAGCGTGCGCCACCACTCGTGGACCCCGTACCAGCCGGGCGCCGCCAGGGCACCGCCGTGGTGGCCCACGGACAGTCCTGCGGCGAGCACGGCGAAGCGCAGCCGTTCCTCCAGGGGCCAGCCGCCCAGCGAGGCCGCGACGAAGCTCGCCCCGAAGACGTCCCCGGCGCCCGTCGCGTCCAGCACGTCGACGGCCAGGGCGGGCACGTCGGCGTACTCGCCGGTCGTCTGGTCCACGGCGACCGCGCCCTCGCCGCCGCGCGTGACCACCGCCACCGGCACCAGCTCCGACAGGGTGCCGAGAGCGGCGACCGCGCTGTCGGTGCGCGTGTAGGCCATGGCCTCCGTCTCGTTGGGGAGGAAGGCGTGGCACAGGGAGAGCTGGTCGAGGAGGTCCGAGGACCACCGCTGGCTGGGGTCCCAGCCGACGTCCGCGTAGATGCGTGTCCCGTTCGCGGCGGCCTTGGCGAGCCACTCGCGGGGCTCGGCCTCGATGTGCACCAGGGCGGTGCGCGCGGCCGGCGGGTCGCCCATCAGCTCGTCCTGGGTGATCGGGGGTTCCTGGCCGTGGGTGACCAGCGCCCGGTCGGTGCCGTGTGCGAGGGAGACGGTGACCGGCGTGTTCCAGCCCTCCGCCGTACGGGACAGCGAGAGGTCGACGCCCTCCTGGCCGTCGAGGACGTCACGGCAGTACTCGCCGTAGAAGTCGTCGCCGAAGACCGTGGCCAGCGAGGTGGCGAGGCCGAAGCGGGAGGCGGCGACCGCCAGGTTGGCGATACCGCCCGGACCGCAGCCCATGCCGCCGGTCCAGATCTCCTCGCCGGGCGTCGGCGGTTTGCCCAGTCCCGTGAGGACGAGGTCGTAGAAGAGCAGCCCGGTCAGCAGCACATCGGGCCGGTCGTCATCCACGCGCGCATCCTCTCGTCACCGGCGTTCTCGATCAGTTTTGAGCGGCGTCACCACCCGCTCGCCATTTTTCTGCACAGGATCGTGCGCGTCTCCCGGGGATTTGGCAAGACTCACGCAGAAGTGAGCATAGAAATGATTGAAGATGACGAGTACTGTTCATCGTGTGCTGGCAGAACGACGACACCAACTCATCCTGAGGGCCCTGCGCTCCGGCGGCCCCGCAGCGGTCACCGACCTGTCCGAACAGCTCGGTGTGAGCCCTGCCACCATCCGGCGCGACCTCGTCAAGCTGGAGGACGAGGGGCTGCTCACCCGCGTGCACGGCGGCGCGGTGGTGGAGGAGGGCGACCAGCCCTTCGCCGAGGTGGCCGAGGTGCGCGTGCCCGAGAAGGACGCGATAGCGGCGAAGGCCGCCTCGCTCGTCCGGGACGGCGAGTCCGTGCTGCTCGACATCGGCACCACGGCCTACCGGCTGGCGCGGCAGCTCCACGGCCGCCGGCTCACCGTGATCACCAGCAACCTGGTGGTCTACGAGGAGCTCGCCGACGACGAGGGTATCGAGCTGGTGCTGCTGGGCGGCATGGTCCGCCGCGAGTACCGCTCACTCGTCGGCTTCCTGACCGAGGACAACCTGCGCCAGCTCCACGCGGACTGGCTCTTCCTCGGCACCAGCGGGGTGCGGCCCGGCGGGCACGTGATGGACACCACCGTCGTCGAGGTGCCCGTCAAGCGGGCCATGATCAAGGCCGGCGACAAGGTCGTCCTGCTGGCCGACCGGGCCAAGTTCCCGGGCACGGGCATGGCGCGGGTCTGCGGACCGGAGGAACTGGACATGGTGGTGACCAACGCACCCGTCGACCCGGCCACGCGGTCGTCGCTGGAGGAGGCGGGCGTCGAGGTGGTTCCGGCGTGAGCCGGGTAGGTGGAAGTACGGCAAAGGTGGTAGTGGCGTGAAACTGACGATTCTGGGCGGCGGCGGGTTCCGGGTGCCGCTCGTGTACGGGGCGCTCCTCGGGGACCGCGCCGAGGGCCGCGTCACCCGTGTCGTGCTGCACGACCTGGACGCGGACCGGCTGTCCGCGGTGACCCGCGTCCTGGCCGAGCAGGCGGCGAACGTGCCCGACGCGCCCGAGGTGATGGCCACCACCGACCTCGACGAGGCCCTGAGGGGCGCCGACTTCGTCTTCTCGGCCATCCGCGTCGGCGGCCTGGAAGGGCGCGCCAACGACGAGCGCGTGGCCCTCGCGGAGGGCGTCCTCGGCCAGGAGACCGTCGGCGCCGGCGGCATCGCGTACGGCCTGCGCACCGTGCCCGTCGCCGTCGACATCGCCCGCAGGGTGGCCCGGCTCGCCCCGGACGCCTGGGTCATCAACTTCACCAACCCCGCGGGACTGGTCACCGAGGCCATGTCCCGCCACCTCGGCGACCGCGTGATCGGCATCTGCGACTCGCCGGTCGGCCTCGGCCGCCGTATCGCCCGGGTGCTCGGCGTCGCCGACCCGCGCGAGGCGTGGATCGACTACGTCGGCCTCAACCACCTCGGCTGGGTCCGCGGCCTGCGCGTCGCGGGCCGCGACGAACTCCCGCGCCTGCTCGCCGACCGCGACCTGCTCGGCTCCTTCGAGGAGGGCAAGCTCTTCGGCCCCGAGTGGCTCCAGTCGCTCGGCGCCGTCCCGAACGAATACCTGCACTACTACTACTTCAACCGCGAGGCCGTCCGCGCCTACCAGGAGGCGGAGAAGACCCGCGGCGCGTTCCTGCGCGAGCAACAAGCCCACTTCTACGAGGAGATGCGGCGCCCCGACGCCGAGGCCCTCACCACCTGGGACCGCACCCGCGCCGAGCGCGAGGCCACCTACATGGCGGAGAACCGGGAGACCGCGGGCGCCGGCGAGCGCGACGCCGACGACCTGTCCGGCGGCTACGAGAAGGTCGCCCTGGCCCTGATGCGGGCCATCGCCCGCGACGAGCGCACCACCCTGATCCTCAACGTCCGCAACAAGGGCACCCTCTCCGTCCTCGACGCCGAGGCCGTCATCGAGGTGCCCTGCCTCGTCGACGCCAACGGCGCCCACCCCGTCGCCACAGACCCGCTGCCCGACCACGCCACCGGCCTGGTCTGCGCGGTCAAGGCCGTCGAGCGCGAGGTCCTGTCCGCGGCCGAGTCGTCCTCCCGTACGACCGCGGTGAAGGCCTTCGCGCTGCACCCGCTCGTCGACTCCGTGAACGTGGCCCGCAGGCTGGTCGACGGCTACACGGCCGTCCACCCGGGCATGGCGTACCTCAAGTAGAGCCCCGTACGGTCGGGCTCAGGCGAGCCCCGCACAGTCCTCAGGAGACCTTCTTCCATGCATGACGAACGCCGCCGGATCGAGGAGCGCGTCGAGCGCGTCCACACCCAGCGCATCAAGCCCGCGATCTACTCCGCCTCCGTGCCCTTCGAGGTCGAGGCCTGGCAGGCCCCCGGCGAGCCCGTCTCCTTCGAGGAGGCGGCGGCCGCCCCGTACAAGCCGTTCGCGATGGACACCCCGTGGGGCCCGCCCTGGGGCACCACCTGGTTCCGGATGCGCGGCCAGGTGCCCGCCGAGTGGGCCGGCAAGCGCGTCGAGGCCGTCATCGACCTCGGCTTCATCGGCGACTGGCCCGGCAACCAGGCCGAGGCCCTGGTCCACCTCACGGACGGCAAGCCGCTCAAGGCGGTCAACCCGCTCAACCAGTACGTGCCGATCGCCAACCCGGCCGCGGGCGGCGAGGAGATCCACTACCTGGTCGAGGCGGCCTCCAACCCGGACATCCTCGCCGACAACTTCTCCAGGATCACGCCGATGGGTGACAAGCTCACGGCCGGCGACAAGCCGCTCTACACCTTCCAGCGCGCCGACATCGCCGTCCTCGACGAGAACGTCTGGCACCTCGACCTGGACCTGCAGGTGCTGCGCGAGCTCATGGTCCACCTCGAAGCGCACGACCCGCGCCGCCACGAGATCATGCACGCCCTGGACCGGGCCATGGACACCCTGGACCTCGACGACGTCTCCGGGTCCGCCGCAGCCGTCCGCGAGGTCCTCGCCCCCGTCCTGGCCAAGCCCGCCCACGCCAGCGCCCACACCGTCTCCGGCGTCGGCCACGCCCACATCGACTCCGCCTGGCTGTGGCCCATCCGCGAGACCAAGCGCAAGACGTCCCGCACCTTCTCGAACGTCACCTCGCTCGCCGACGAGTACGACGACTTCATCTTCGCCTGCTCGCAGGCCCAGCAGTACGAGTGGGTGCGCGACAACTACCCCCACGTCTGGGCCCGCATCCAGGAGTCGGTGAAGAAGGGCCAGTGGGCGCCCGTCGGCGGCATGTGGGTCGAGGCCGACGGCAACCTGCCCGGCGGCGAGGCCATGGCCCGCCAGCTCATCCACGGCAAGCGGTTCTTCATCGAGCACTTCGGCATCGAGACCAAGGGCGTCTGGCTGCCGGACTCCTTCGGCTACACCGCCGCCTACCCGCAGCTCGCCAAGCTCGCAGGCAACGACTGGTTCCTGACCCAGAAGATCTCCTGGAACCAGACGAACAAGTTCCCCCACCACACCTTCTGGTGGGAAGGCATCGACGGCACCCGCATCTACACCCACTTCCCGCCGGTCGACACCTACAACGCCCGCTTCAGCGGCGAGGAGATGGACCGCGCCGTCCGCAACTACTCGGAGAAGGGCGGCGGCACCCGCTCCCTGGCCCCCTTCGGCTGGGGCGACGGCGGTGGCGGCCCCACCCGCGAGATCATGGAGCGGGCCCGCCGGCTCGCCGACCTGGAGGGCTCCCCGAAGGTCGTCGTCGAGCACCCGGACGAGTTCTTCAGGGCCGCCCGCGAGGAGTACCCGGACGCCCCCGTCTGGGTCGGCGAGCTCTACCTGGAGCTGCACCGCGCCACGTACACCTCCCAGGCCCGCACCAAGCAGGGCAACCGGCGCTCGGAGCACATCCTGCGCGAGGCCGAGCTGTGGGCGACCACGGCCGCGCTGCACGCTCCGGGCTACTCCTACCCGTACGAGAAGCTCGACCGGCTGTGGAAGACGGTGCTCCTGCACCAGTTCCACGACATCCTGCCGGGCTCCTCGATCGCCTGGGTGCACCGCGAGGCCGAGGCGGAGTACGCCCGGGTGGCGAAGGAGGTCGAGGCGCTGACCGCCGAGGCCGTCGCCGCACTCGGCGCGGGCGACGCACACGTGTTCAACACGAGCCCGGTGGAGCGCAGCGAAGTGGTCCGGGCCGCCGACGGCTCCCTCGTCCACACGGTCGTCCCGGCGAACGGCAGCGCGCCGCTGGGCGCCGGCGAGGGGACCGACCCGGTGACCGTCACCGGACGCGTCCTCGACAACGGCCTCGTCCGGGTCGAGGTGGCCGAGGACGGCACCCTCGCCTCCGTACGCGACCTGCGGGCCGGCGGCCGCGAGGTCCTCGCCGACAAGGGCAACCTGCTCCGCCTGCACACCGACCTCCCGAACTACTGGGACGCCTGGGACGTCGACAAGCACTACAAGAACCGCTACACGGACCTGCTGGACGCGGACTCCGTGACGGTGGTCGAGGAGGACCCGCTGCGGGGCGCGATCCGCGTCGAGCGCTCCTTCGGCAAGGGCTCGAAGATCACCCAGACGATCACTCTCCGGGCCGGCAGCCCCCGCATCGACTTCGAGACGGACATCGACTGGCACGAGGCCGAGAAGTTCCTCAAGGCGGGATTCCCGGTCGACATCCGCGCGCCCCACTCCTCCGCGGAGATCCAGTTCGGCCACATCCAGCGCCCCACCCACACCAACACCAGCTGGGAGGCGGCCCGCTTCGAGGTCTCCGGCCACCGCTGGGTGCACATCGCCGAGCCCGGCTACGGAGTGGCGGTCATCAACGACTCCACCTACGGCCACGACGTCTCCCGCACCGTCCGCGAGGACGGCGGTACGACCACCACGGTCCGCCTCAGCCTGGTCCGTGCCCCGCGCATCCCGGACCCGGAGGCCGACCAGGGCAGGCACCGCTTCACGTACGCGCTCCTGCCGGGCGCGAGCGTCGAGGACGCGATCGCGGAGGGTTACGCGCTGAACCTGCCGCTGCGGATCGCTGACGCGGCGGGCCCGGCGGAGCCGGTGGTCTCGGTCGACGGCGCGGGGGTGACGGTGGAGGCGGTCAAGCTGGCCGACGACGCCTCCGGTGACGTCGTGGTCCGGCTGTACGAATCCCGCGGCGGCCGCGCCGAGGGCGTGCTGCGCACCGGCTTCCCGCTCGCCGGGTGCCAGGTCACGGACCTCCTGGAGCGCCCGCTGGAGGCGGCGGACACGGAGGGGAACGCGGTGCGGATCGGCTTGCGCCCCTTCGAGGTGAAGACGCTGCGGCTGACCGTGCAGAAGCCGTGATTCCGTTTCGCGGAATGCGCAGCAAGAATTAAGAAAGAGGTAAACGTGCAGGTCGCGGTGGGTGTTCGGCCCGCCGCGACCCTCGCGTGTTCCCTCCACGACACCTGAAGTTCGCCCACTGCCCCTGTGATACGAGGCAACGAAAGTGGGAGTCGAGAGGTGTCATCGTGCGAGACCCGCGTATCACCGCGATCAGTAAGGGGCTGAAGCGCCGGGGCCGGCTGATCGCCGAGGCGGTGAGCCCGCCCAGGCGCAACCTGGACGCGGTACCCGCACCCCGGGGCACCGAGGCCGGGGCCGCTGCGGAGCCGTACGTCGCCCCGCCCGCCCCGCGGCTGGTCGAGTCGCCGGTGTTCGTCCTCTCGTCGGTCCGGTCCGGCTCCACGCTCCTGCGGGTGCTGCTGAACAGCCACAGCAAGATCCGCGCCCCGCACGAGATGCATCTGCGCACGGTGCACGTGCACCTGTCCCGGGACTTCACCGCGGACGCCATGAAGGCGCTCGACCTCGACAAGGACGAGATCGAGCACGTGCTGTGGGACAGGCTGCTGCACCTGGAACTCACCCGCAGCGGCAAGGAACTGATCGTCGACAAGACGCCGCCGAACACGCTCATCTGGCCGCGGCTGCACCGATGCTGGCCCGACGCGCGCTACGTCGTGCTGCTGCGCCACCCGGGTGCGGTGATCGCGTCGCTGACCAGCCGCCGCACGGACCCCGACCACGAGGCCATCGCCGAGGAGGTCCTCTCCTACAGCGAGAAGCTGGAGGAGGCACGGCAGAACCTGCCCGCCCACGTCATCACCTACGAGGAGCTGACCGCCGAGCCGGAGAAGGTGACGCTGGGCATCTGCGACTACCTGGGTATCGGCTGGGAGCCGTCCATGCTCGACTACGGCAGCAAGGACCACGGAACCTTCCGTCCCCAACTCGGCGACTGGTCCACCACGATCAAGTCGGGCCGCATCCAGGCCGCCCGCCGGGCCGACCCGGACGCCGCCCTCCCCCCGCGCCTGTCGGAACTGGCGCGTGCGTGGGGGTACACCACCTGAGACTCCTCGCCCCCGCCGCCCCTACCCGTCCCATCCCCAGGGGCGCTGCCCCTTCGACCCCACTCGGGGCTCCGCCCCGGACCCCGCACCTCGAACTCCCCAGCTACCGCTGGGAGGTGCCCCCATGGGGCTGAATCTTTCAGCCCGTCCGGCGTTTGAGGACGAGGCCGAAGGCCGACAGCGGGGGTCTGGGGGCGCAGCCCCCAGGGATGGGACGGGTAGGGGCGTCGGGGGCGAGGAAAGGCCGCTCAGACCGTCAGCGGGCGGTCCGCCGAGTGAGGGCGGGCCACCGGGGCCGGGGCGAGGGCGAGGGGGCGCGCATCCACCGGCTCCGTGACCGCCGCCGATACGTCCGGGCGCTGCTGCGGAAGCGAGACGGGACGCACTGCACGCGTTCCCGAGACGACGGTGTAGTCCGGCCCGAGGCGGGCCGGCAGCAGCTCACCGGGTTCCTCACCGAGAGCCAGCTGAACGGCGGCCCAGGGAGCGTTGAGACCGCAGAGGGAGAGCTGGTGGAGCCCGCCCGCGGGACGCGTGTTGACGTCCATGAGGACCGGCACCTCGCCGTACATGCGGAACTGGATGTTCGAGAGGTAGTGGAGGCCGAACCCCTCGGCGAGGCGGCGTGCCGGCTCGACCCAGGCGGGGTGGAGCGTGAAGCCACGGCGCCGGCCGTTCTTCGTACGGCCCACCGCCATACGGACGTGTCCGTCCGGGGCGACGAGGCAGTCCACCGACACCTCCGGCTGCTCCAGACGGGGCATCACCAGCCAGTCCACCGCCTCCTCGGCCTCGCGCAGCGCGTCCAGCACGAGGTCCAGCGACACGTACGGGCTGGGAAACCCGCTGAGGTGCGTGAGCGAGAAGGGGGCGCGCGTCACGACACGGAAACCGACCCCGCCCGCACCCGCGGCCGGCTTGAAGCACGCCTTGAGCCCGCCGGCCTCCAGCTCCTCCACGGCCGCCACGAGTTCGTCGGCGCACCGCACCCGGTAGTACGGCGGCACCGGCACCCCCAGCGCCTCGACCGCCTGGTACGCCGTCACCTTGTCCTCGAAGACCTGCACGGCCTCCGCGGGCGGCGCGAGCAGGGCCGTGCCCACGGCCCGGAACTCCTCGCGGTGCGCGGCGAGCGCCGCCTGGTGCAGACGGGGAACGAAGACGTCGATACCGCGCCGCTGGCACTGGTCGAGCGCGAACTCGACGTACGCGGCGGGCGAGAGGCCCTCCGGCTCCAGGTCGGCGGTGTCGGCGGCGGCGAGCACGGGCGAGTCGGGGTCACCGTGAGTGGCGTGGATCTCGACCGGCCGCCCCTGCGGATTACTCCGCAGCTGATCCATGAAGAACACGTTCTCCGCGTACGTGCGGTTGAGCCAGACGCGTACGCGAGAGACCATTCAGGCCGCCTTTCACGGTTCGCGGGCAGGGCTGAACAGGCCGTGCCCGGCCAGGGGGGAGGGAGGTACGCCGAACCGCCCGACGCGAGGGAGGGTGCGCGGCGGATGCGTTGGGCCCGATCATAGGGCCACCGGGACCCTGGTTGATGTCACGCCCGTGTTAATCCTTGGTGCGGGTCGTGCCCCGTGCTGTTCAAGCGCTCGGCGGGCCGCCCTTGTCCGGTGGTATGTGCGTGTGTTCTCGTGTTCCCATCCGGTTGTGGAGGGAGCGAGGGTGGAGTCGACCGCCGGCGGTTCGGGGCATTTGCTGGCCATCAGTGATCTGCACGTCGGCTATCCGGAGAACCGCGCCCTCGTCGAGCGGATGGGTCCCGAGACCGACGACGACTGGCTCCTGGTGGCCGGAGACGTCGCCGAGAAGGTGGCCGACATCCGCTGGGCCCTCGAAACCCTCGCCGGCCGCTTCGCCAGGGTCGTCTGGGCGCCCGGCAACCACGAGCTGTGGACCCACCCGAAAGAGACCCTCGCGTTACGCGGGGTCGAGCGGTACGACCATCTCGTCGCCCTGTGCCGCGAGCTGGGCGTCACCACGCCCGAGGATCCGTACCCCGTGTGGAACGGACCGGGCGGCCCCGTCGTCGTCGCCCCGCTGTTCCTGCTGTACGACTACTCGTTCCTGCCTCCGGGCTGCACGACCAAGGAAGAGGGACTGGAGTACGCGTACGGCACCGGCATCGTGTGCACCGACGAGCAGGTGCTGTACCCCGACCCCTACCCGAGCCGCGACGCCTGGTGCCGCGCCCGGGTGGCCGAGACCGAGCGCAGGCTGGCCGACCTCCCCTCGGACCTGCCCACCGTGCTGATGAACCACTACCCCCTCGACCGGCACCCGACGGACGTCCTGCGCTACCCCGAATTCGCGATGTGGTGCGGCACACGGCTCACCGCCGACTGGCACCGCAGGTTCCGCGCCGAGGTGATGGTCTACGGACATCTGCACATCCCGCGGACCACGACACTCGACGGGGTCCGCTTCGAAGAGGTGTCGGTGGGTTACCCCCGCGAGTGGCGGCCGCGCCCGCAACCGCCGGGAAAACTGCGCCGCATTCTGCCGATGGAGGTCGGAACCGGTGATCGAGGACTTGCTCCCGGAGTCGGTCGTGGTCGTGGAGGCGTACGGTGAGGACGCCGGCGCCGGCGACGCGGCCGGGGGAGCCGTGGGCACGTCGCTCTTCCCCGAGGAGGAGGCGGTCATAGCGAAAGCGGTGCCCAAGCGCCGCAGGGAGTTCACCGCCGTACGAGGGTGCGCCCGCCGCGCCATGGAGAAGCTGGGCGTGCCCCCGCAGGCCGTGCTGCCCGGCGAGCGCGGCGCCCCGGCCTGGCCGGACGGCCTCGTCGGCAGCATGACGCACTGCGAGGGCTACTGTGCCGCCGCACTGGTCCGCGCCGCCGACCTGGCGTCCCTCGGTATCGACGCCGAACCCCATCTGCCGCTCCCGGAGGGCGTCCTGGACGCCATCGCGCTTCCCACCGAGGAGACCCGGCTGCACCGCCTGACCGCGGGCCGGCCCTCGGTCCACTGGGACCGGCTGCTGTTCAGCGCCAAGGAGTCCGTCTACAAGGCGTGGTTTCCCCTCACCGCCCGGTGGCTGGACTTCTCGGAGGCAGACATCGACGTGTTCGCGGGCACGGACAGCACGGCGGGAACCTTCCGCGCCCGGCTCCTCGTCCCCGGGCCGGTGGTGGGCGGTCGGCGGATCGGGTCCTTCGAGGGGAAGTGGACGGTACGGCGCGGGCTGGTGGCCACGGCCGTGTCCGTGCCCCTGCCCGCCGGACACGAAGGGGCCGCCGGATGACCTCGCTGTCCTACGTCGAACTGCACCGCCGGATATCGGGCGACATAGACGCCGCTCTGGGCGCCGCTCTCGACGCGCTGGGCCCGGAGTCGGAGTCCGTCAGGAACGCGATCGCCGGACTGCTGCGCCACCAGAAGATGAAGTACCCCCTGTCGGTGCTTCCGCTGCTCGTCCACGCCGCCGAGACGGGAGCCCCGGGACCGGCAGTCCCCCTGTCGGCCGTCCACCTGCTGTGGTGGACCTCGGCCTGCTACCTCGACGACCTGGCCGACAACCAGACGACCGGCACGCCCGAGGGCCTCGGGGCGAACGAGGCCCTCCTGGCGGCCGTCGTCGGCGGGCAGGCGCTGCCCATCCGCATCGTCCAGGCACAGCCGGTCCCGGACGCCGTGCGCAACGCCCTCACCGCCGAGATCGTCAACTGCTGGTTCCCCGCCGTGGAGGGCCAGCTCAGGGACCTGCGGGGGGACATGGAGGGCGCCGCGCGGGAGGTGGTCGTGGCGGCGTACCGGGGCAAGTCCGGGGCTCCGTTCGCGATGATCACGGCCATGGCCGCCATATGGGCGGGCGTGGACAGCGGGCGCATTCGGCTGTGGCGTGAGTTCGGCGACGTCTTCGGCATCCTGTGGCAGCTGTTCAACGACCAGGAGGACATCCTGTCCGGCCGCAACGAGGACCTGCGGAACGGCACGGTCACCTATCTGCTGGCCTGCGCCCTGGAAGAGGCGCCGCCCGGGTCACGGCGGATCCTGGAACTGGCCGGCGCCGCGCGGACGTCCGAACGGGCGCGGCACGTCCTCGCGGAGCTGCTCCTCGCACCCGCCGTGCTCCGCCGGTACCGGAAGGACCTCGACACCTTCCGCGACGAGGCGTACCGCCTCCTCGGTGAACTGGGCGGCCACGAGGAGCCCTTGGCGGCCCTGCGGCAGCTCGTGGACCAGTCGGCCGCGCTGTACCTGCGGGCGGCGGCCTGAGCCGCCCGGTACGGTCCGCTCCCGGCCCAGCCGGGAACGGACCTGACCCGGCGTCAGGCCTCCGGGCACCAGTCCCGCAGCAGCCGGAAGAACTCCTCCTCGTTGCCCGCGAGTCCGGCGGCCGCCAGAGCCTGCTCGGCCTCGGCGAGCGCGGCGGTCGGCACCATGGGTGGTCGGCGCCCGTCCGGCGGGCCGTCGAACGCGGCTCGTACGGTCTGCAGGAGCCGCAGATAGGCCTGCACGGCGGTGCGTTCGCGGTCGGTCAGTACGGCGGTCGGCATCGGACGGCTCTCCCCTGTTCGGCCGGCTGATCGGTCGGTCTGTTCGGCCGGTCTCGTCGTCGGTCGGTCTGGTCGTCGGTCGGTCTGGTCGGTCGGTACGCCCCGGCTCGATGGTGGCGCACCTCCAGCTTGCCGCCCGCCACTGACAATCCCGTTCCCGTCCACGGACGTTCGCCCGCTTAGCGGAGGCGAAACCTCACGGAAACCCCTGGTGGAACAGGGGTTCCTACGCTGACGGGAAGGGCTTTCGGCCGCTTCGGCGGCCCGAGGAACAGGAGGCCGAACCGTGGCCGACGCACCCCACCGGCGACCCCCGCACGGCGCCCGTCTGCGCCCGGTGGGCGACGGGGAACTCCGCCTGCGGTACCGCGTCGTGCACGGCTACCGCCGCGCGTACCGCCTCGCCGGTCAGGGCCCGGCGCTCGTCCTCATCCACGGCATCGGGGACTCCTCGGCGACCTGGGCCGGGCTGATCCCCGACCTCGCCCGCACCCACACCGTGATCGCACCCGACCTGCTCGGCCACGGGGCCTCCGACAAGCCGCGGGCCGACTACTCGGTGGCCGCGTACGCCAACGGGGTGCGCGATCTGCTCACCGCGCTCGGCATCGAGTCGGCGACACTGGTCGGGCACTCGCTCGGCGGCGGCGTGGCGATGCAGTTCGCCTACCAGTTCCCCGAGCGCACCGAGCGGCTCATCCTGGTGAGTGCCGGGGGAGTGGGACGGGAGGTCAACCCCGTGCTGCGGGCCGTCTCACTTCCCGGCGCCCATCTCCTGCTCTCCACGCTGCGGCTGCCGGGCATGCGGCTCCAAGTCGGCCTGTTCGCCCATCTGATGAAGCTTCTGGACACCGATCTAGGCCAGGACGCGGCGGAGATACTGACGCTCGTCGACGCCCTGCCGGACGCCACCTCGCGCAGCGCCTTCATCCGCACGCTGCGGGCCGTGGTCGACTGGCGGGGACAGGCGGTGACCATGCTGGACCGGTGCTACCTCACCGAGGGCATGCCGACCATGCTGCTGTGGGGCGACCGGGACAGCGTGGTGCCGGTGGGGCACGCGTACGGGGCGCACGAGGCGATGCCCGGCAGCCGCCTGGAGATCTTCGAGGGCGCCGGTCACTTTCCCTTCCACACCGATCCCCGCCGCTTCCTCGCCCTCGTCGAGGACTTCACCAGCACGACGCCTGCGGCGGACTGGAGCCGGGAGCACTGGCGTGAACTGCTGGTGTCCGGCCGCCCGGCCACGGGGCGCGGCCCCGCGGGGGAACGGGACTTGAGGGAGGCGAGCGAACGCAGCGCGACGTAGCGGGCGTATTCCGCCCCCACCGCCCTGGAAAATCCAGCCCCTTGGGGGCACATCCCAGCGGTAGCTGGGGGAGTTTGAGGAGCGGGGTCCGGGGCGGAGCCCCGAGCGGGGTTGAAGGGGCGGAGCCCCTGGGGGATGGGACGGGTAGGGGCGGCGGGGGCGAAAACCCTCGCACCGCACCGAAGCGCACCGCACCGCCCCGCCGCAGGCCTACGCCCCCGACGACCCCCCGAACACCGCCACCCGTTCCCCCTCCGTGAGCGGCGGACCCGTCAGCGGCGGCTTGAGAGGCCCGCGCACGACGGCGAGGAGCACCTCCGGTGTGAGCAGGGCGCTCGGCGGCTTGGAGAGCGTGATGACGCCGAGGAAGGCATGGAAGACCAGGGGCCGGCCCGTCGCGGCGCGCATCAAACGGGTCATGTAACGGGTGAGCAGGCGCTGGACGAACCCGGGCTGTTCGCCCACCGCCTCCGGGTAGCGGATGTCCGTCTCCGTGGCCAGCTGCCACGCGATAGCCACCGGCCCGGCCACCGCCCGCTGCACCCGCCGCGCGAGCCCGGGAGCCGTGACCCCGCGCGCGGCCACCCGCTCGCGCAACGCCAGGGCGCTCTGCGCGGCCACCGACATCCCGTGCCCGTAGAGCGGGTTGTACGTGGCCACGGAGTCGCCGATCGCGACGAACCCCTCGGGCCAGCGAGTGACCTTCTCGTAGAAGCGCCGCCGGTTGACGGTGCTGCGGGTGACGACCACGTCCGTCAGGGGCTCCGCGCGGGCCAGCAGCTCGCCCACCACGGGGTGCCGTACGTTCCTCGCGAAGCTCTCGAACTCCTCCGCGGACGCGGTCGGCCGGCCACCGCGCGTACCCGACAGCGTCACCAGCCAGCGCCCGCCCTCGATGGGCACGAGGGTCGCGCTCTGCCCGGGGACCGGCTGGGCCGCGTCCGGCTGGACGTTGACGACGGGGAACTCCTCAGTGCCCGCCGGCGCGCGGAAGACCCGGCTGGCGTACACGAGCCCGGAGTCGACCTCACCCAGCGGCGCCGGCGGCACGCCCAGCGCCTCCAGCCACGTCGGGGCCCGCGAGCCGCGCCCCGAGGCGTCCACCACCAGGTCGGCCGCCAGCACGCGCTCCTCACCGTCGGCCGCGCGGATCCGCACGCCCGTCACCCGGGACGCACCGCCCTCCAGGCCCCGCACCTCGGCGCCCTGCACCACGGTGATCCGCGACTGCCTGACGACCTCGGCGCGGATCACCGACTCCAGCAGGTCCCGGCTGCACGCGATCATGAACTGCATCTCCGGCCAGCGCCGCACCCAGCCCTGCGCCGACAGCGAGACGAGCCCCGTCGGCAGCGGGATCCGGCGGGCGCCCGCGGCCAGCCAGGCGTCGGTCACCCCCGGCAGCAGCTCCTCCATCGCGCGGGCGCCCCCGGACCACAGGAGGTGCGCGTGGCGGGCCTGGGGGATACCCCGGCGTGGTTCGGGCCCCTCCGGCAGGATGTCACGCTCGACGACCGTGACGTCGGCGTGGGGACGCAGCGCGGCGGCGGCCAGCAGACCGGCCAGGCCCCCGCCGATGACGACGGCCCGGCGGGGCTCCGACGCCACGGTCGATCCCGGGACGTCAACGGGTTCACTCATGAAGGTCGCTCTCTGGCAGGGCCGCGGCGTGCTCCCGGGCAGCCGCGACGACGGGTGACTGGCGCAGGGCCAGGGACAGCCGGACAAGGTCGCGCGGACCGTCCGTCGACGGGGTGGGGGCGGTGCCGGTCTCCGCCGCACTGACGACCCTGCCCTCCGGGTCCGCCGCCCGGGCCCGCACCGCCGCCGTCACCATCGCCGCGTCGGCCTCGGCCCGCGCCTCGTCGGGCGCGGAACCCGACGCGACGGCCGCCTCGTAGGCCCTCGACCGCACCTCGGAGTCGAAGTAGGGATGCAGGCTGAGCATGCCGTCGTGGATGTCGGACTCCCGCTGCGTCACCTGGAGCTGGGCCGGCGACCACCAGGACATCCGCACCGCGCGCTCGCCCTGGTCGGCCACGGGCCTGAGCTCCCGCCACAGCGGGCCCAGCCTGCGGTACGTCGACCAGGTCGTCCACGCGTCCCCGATGCGCTGGCAGGCCAGCGGCAGGCAGAAGCCCAGCGCGCTGATCTGCGCCCCGGCCGAGGCGACCAGCGGCGCCACGTACGTGCTCAGGCCGTCCAGGTTCCCGCCGTTCCAGCGGGCCACCACGGCCGTGAACTTCATCGCCGAGTAGGGGACGTTCGACAGGAAGCCGACCGCGATGATCAGCAGTCCGGCGCGCAGCCAGCCGCGTACCTGCAGCGCCCAGCGCCAGCACATGACGACCATGGCGATGCCCGCCACGGAGAACGCGGCGAGATACAGCACGATCATCTCGCGGATGAACGGCGTGTTGGCGTAGTACGTGTCCAGGTCCCGCAGCCGCTCCACCGGCGTGTCCCCGAGCGCGAACAGCACCACGATGGCAGCGCTCACCGCCCCGTAACCGGCGATCCAGCGGCGCGTGAGCCGACGTGTGACCCCGGGCGGCCCCCCGCGCCAGTTGATGATCAGCACCAGGCAGGAGGCGCTGAAGGCGCTCAGCAGGACGTAGACGAAGGGGGCCGAGAAGTTGGTGATGCCGGTGACGCGGTTGACCTCGGCGATCGTCGGCGGGGCGGCGAAGCAGAACACCAGGCCCGCCAGCAGGAGCAGCGCGCACACGGACCGCAGCAGCGGATCGCGCCAGTCGCGCAGCAGCGCGGGCGTCTTGACGACGAGGACGACCGCCATCGCCACGGCGGGGAAGTAGTAACTGGACCCGTCCATGTGCGGCGGCTCAGCCCTGCGGCCCGCGATAGCCCAGGGACGCCTCGATGCGCCCCGCCAGCCGGTCGCGGCGCACGGGGCCGCGCAGTGCGGAACTCGCCAGCCACGTGCGGCACTTGCTCGCCAGCAGCAGGCCGAAGGCCTCGGCGTCCTGTTCGTCCCTCACCTCGAACCGGGTGCGCGCGGCGACCTTCTGGACGGTCGCCCGCAGAGCGTCGTCGTCGCTGTCGGCGCTCAATAAGCGCGTCGCGACCGCGGCGCCCTCCACGTGGTGGCCGCGGTGCCCGGCGTGCATGTGCCACAGCTCGTGGCCGAGGATCACCAACTGGTGGTCGGGCGCGGTGCGTTCCTCGATCACGACGAGGTCCTGTTCCGCCATGTCCAGCCACAGCCCGCTCGCGGTGCCGGGCGGGAAGGCGGCCGTACGGTGCCGGACGGGGCGGCCACGGCGTCTGCTCATGGCGTCGCACAGCGCGGAGTAGAGGCCGGCGGGCTCCGCCGGTGCCGGGAGCGTGAGCTCACCGACCAACTCGCCGCACAGGCGGCGCATTTCCCTTCCGATGCCCACTGTTCTCCCCCGGGTCAGGACTCGGGCCGCTTGACGCTCTCCAGGAGCATGTCCAGCCACTCCGCCACTTTGTCGCGGTGCTGGTCGGTGGGTAGCTGGGCCGCCCGCCAGGCGATGCCGCGGACACCGTGGTCCTGGAGCAGCCGCTCCAGCGGGTCCTCGGGGGCCTGAGCCGTCCGGGCGGCCTCCCGGTCGCGGTCGGCGAGTTGCTGGAGCAGCTCCTGCTCGGTGCGCATGAGCGCGCTCGCGAGTGCCTCCGGGTCCTCGGCGGTGAGGAAACCGGCGTGCACCTTGAAGAAGCGCTGGATGGCGTCGCAGTGCTCCATCGTGGGGCGCCGGTCGCCGTTGATGAGGGCTCCCGCCTGCTGGCGCGACATGCCCGCGCCGTCGGCGATCTCCTGCTGGGTGTACTTGCGCCCGTTGGGCTTGAGGCGGGTGCGCCGCAGCAGGGCCAGCCGCTGCAGGAACCGGGCCTGCAGATCCGGCTCGCCGGCGGGCCGGCCGCTCAGCAGCGCCTTCACCACGGACTCCGGCACTCCGGAGGCCACCGACAGGCGCCGGGCGTCGAAGACCTCGCCGTGGGCCACGCCCAGCCGGTCGGCGAGCGCGGTGACACGGGCCACGACGGCCGGCAGCAGAACCGTCGCCGTGGCGTCCGGAACCTCGAAGCCATCCGTCACCGACAGATCTCCTACGTCTCTCTCAAGCCAATCTCATGATGGGGCCGAATGTCCCGGAACGCGAGCCCCCGGGGCACGGTCAACCACCGTGAACTGCACGGAGATTAGCCCCTGACTCGAACTCACATCCAGGCATCGCCACAACTGTGGCGAGATTCAGCCGTCAACGGGCGCGGAATGCCACGATAGTTGACACGACTCGTTCGCGGGCCTCAGGATCAAGAAGCCGCGTGAAGGCCGCATAGGCAAGAGGGGTGACCTCCCGATGGCATATCAGGCAGGAGGGCAGCGGTCCGAACCGCGACCCGTCCCCGAGAGTCTCGAGGCTCAGGCGTACTTGCAGGACTACGCCACGTTTCTGGAGGCCGTCCCCTTCCCGTCCGTCGTCTTCGACCACCGCTGGGACGTCGTGCTGGCCAACAGCGCCTACGACAAGCTGTTCCGGGGGGTCGGCCCGCACCCGACCGCGATGCCGGGCGACAACTTCCTCCGCTTCGTGCTCTTCCACCCCGACGCGGCGACGGTCCTCGGCGAGCACGAGTCCAGCTGGTGCCTGCCCATGCTGGCGGACTTCGCCGCCGCCGTGGAGCGGCACGGCCAGGACAGGGGTCTGCAGTCCATCCGCCGGGACATCGCCCAGGACCCCATCATGGACGCCGCCTACCGGCACGGCCTGCCGCACTGGCTCCGCGCGGTCGGACCGGAGGCCGCCGAACACGACGGCGCCGTCCGCCCGCTGGTCCACCCCGACCCGCGCTGGGGCAGGACCGACTGCCGTGTCGTCGGTGAGACCCCCAAGACCCTGCAGCACATGGGATACACGAGGATGACACTGGTGCTGCGCGAGGCGAAGCGCCCGTCGGTCGCTCCGCGCCGGCCCCGCCGTGCCCGGCACACGGCGAACCATCTCAGCGTGGTGCCCGCGCCCGAGGCGTAGGCCCGTCCCGAAAAACCCCGACACCGCCGGCGTTCAGGTCGCCGGCGGCGTCGGGGTTTTGTCCGTGTGCGCCGGACCGCGCAGCGCTGTTCCGATGCCTTCGGCACCATTCCCCGTGGCTGGACCATGTGACATAGTACTGACGTGAGCACACGGCTGACCTGCGATGTCGTAGTGATCGGGGCCGGGATGACGGGCGCGGCCTGCGCCCTGTACGCGGCCCGGGCGGGGCTGGACGTGACCGTCGTGGACCGCGGCCCGGTGGCCGGCGGCACCACGGGCGCGGGGGAGGGCAATCTCCTCGTCTCCGACAAGGAGCCCGGACCGGAGCTCGAACTCGCCCTGCTGTCGGGCCGCTTGTGGGCCGGCCTCGCCGAGGAGGTCGGCGAGGCGATCGAGTACGAGGCGAAGGGCGGCGTCGTCGTCGCGTCCTCGGAGGAAGGGCTCGCCGCCCTCACGGGCCTCGTGGCCGGCCAGCGCGCCGCCGGTGTGGTGGCCGAGCCGGTGGCCGCCGACCGGCTCCAGGACCTGGAACCGCACCTCGCCCCCGGCCTCGCCGGGGGCGTGCTCTACCCGCAGGACAGCCAGGTGATGCCGACCCTCGCCGCCGCGCACTTCCTGCGCGCCTCGGGGGCCAGGCTGCTCACCGGCCGGACGGTGACCGAGATGCTGCGCACGGCGGACGGTGCCGTACGCGGGGTGCGTACCGGCCACGGCGACGTGCACGCCCCGGCCGTCGTGAACGCGGCGGGGACGTGGGGCGGTGAGGTGGCCGCGCTCGCCGGCGTCCGTCTGCCCGTCCTGCCCCGGCGCGGCTTCGTCCTGGTCACGGAGCCGTTGCCCCGCAGGGTGCGGCACAAGGTGTACGCGGCCGACTACGTGGCCGACGTGGCCAGCGACTCGGCGGCCCTGCAGACCTCACCGGTCGTCGAGGGAACGGCGGCCGGGCCGGTCCTGATCGGAGCGAGCCGGGAGCGGGTCGGTTTCGACCGGTCGTTCTCGCTGCCGGCCGTCCGCGCGCTGGCCGCGGGCGCCACCCGGCTGTTCCCCTTCCTGGAGACGGTGCGCGCGATGCGCAGTTACGTCGGTTTCCGGCCGTACATGCCCGACCACCTGCCCGTGATCGGCCCCGACCCCCGTGTCCCCGGGCTCTTCCACGCCTGCGGGCACGAGGGTGCGGGCATCGGCCTCGCCACCGGCACCGGGCAGCTGATCGCGCAGGCGCTCGGTGGCGAGGTGCCCGACCTGGACCTCGCGCCGTTCCGCCCGGACCGCTTCGAGGAGGAGGCCGCGTGAACCCGATGGAACTCGCGTCGGCGGAGCCTGGCCCCGCCTTCACCGTCACCCTGGACGGCCGGGAGATCGAGGCCCTGCCCGGTCAGACGGTCGCCGCGGCGCTCTGGGCGGCCGGTGTCACCTCGTGGCGCACGACACGGGGCGAGGGCCGCCCGCGCGGGATCTTCTGCGGCATCGGCGTCTGCTTCGACTGTCTCGTGACCGTCAACGACCGCCCCAACCAACGGGCCTGTCTGGTCCCCGCGCGGCCCGGCGACGCGATCCGCACCCAGGAGGGCACGGGCCATGAGGACTGATCTCGCGGTGATCGGCGCGGGTCCGGCCGGGCTCGCCGCGTCCCTGGCCGCCTCCGCGCGGGGAGTCCGCGTCACGCTGATCGACGCGGCCGCGGAAGCGGGCGGTCAGTTCTACCGGCAGCCCGCCGCAGGACTGCGGGCCCGTCGTCCGCAGGCGCTGCACCACCAGTGGCGCACGTGGGAGCGGCTGCGGGACGGGCTCGCCGCCAGTTCCGTACGGCACCTGACAGGCCATCACGTGTGGTGCGTGGAGCGGCGAGAGGAGGGCTTCACCGTGCACGCCCTGCACGGGCCCCTCCAGGAGGAGCCCGCCACCGTGCGCGCCGACGCCGTCCTCCTCGCCACCGGCGGCTACGAGAAGGTGCTGCCCTTCCCCGGCTGGACCCTCCCCGGTGTCGTCACCGCGGGCGGGGCGCAGGCCATGCTCAAGGGCGGGCTGGTCGTGCAGGGCCGGGCGGCCGTCGTGGCCGGGACCGGTCCGCTGCTCCTGCCGGTCGCGACCGGACTCGCCGCCGCGGGCGTCGAGGTCGCCGCCCTCGTCGAGTCCGCCGAACCCAGGGGTCTCGTACGGCACCTGCCCGCACTCGCCGCCAAACTCCCCGAGGCCGCCGGGTACGCGGCCCGGCTCGCCCGCCACCGCGTGCCGTTCATGACCGGGCACACCGTCGTCGAGGCACACGGAGACGACCGCCTCGAAGCCGTCACCGTGGCCGCGCTGGACCCCGGCGGACGCGTCCGGCCGGGCACCCGGCGGCGCATCCCCTGCGACACCCTCGCCGTCGGGCACGGCATGCTCCCGCACACCGACCTCGCCGAGGCGCTCGGCTGCCGTCTCGACGGGGTGGACGTCCACGTCGACGACGAGCAGCGCACCGACGTTCCCGGCGTGTGGGCGGCGGGCGAGACCACCGGCATCGGCGGCGCGGCGCTCGCCCTCGCCGAGGGGCACATCGCCGGACGGTCGATCGCCGCCCGCCTCAGGGGCACCGCGCCCGACCCGCGCGCGTGGGCCGCGGCCGGCAGGTCCCGTACGCGACTGCGGGAGTTCTTCACCGCCGTCGACTCCGCCTGCGCACCGCCCGCGCACTGGACCGAGCAGGTCACCGACGACACCGTCGTATGCCGCTGCGAGGAGGTACGGGCGGGGGCCGTCCGCGAGGCGGTCCGCGAGCTGGGCGCCGGCGACCTGCGCACGGTGAAGCTGCTGACCCGTGCCGGGATGGGCTGGTGCCAGGGCCGGGTGTGCGGGCCGGCGGTCGCCGGGCTCGCCGGATGCGACCCGGCACCGGCCAGACGGCCGTTCGCCCGTCCGGTGCCGCTGGGCGTACTCGCCCGGGCCGGCCACTCCACCGAGGCCGGCCACTCCACCGAGGCCGGCCACTCCACCGAGGCCGACCGGCCCACCGAGACCGACCGGCCCACCGAGACCGACTGCCTGCCCGAGACCCACGACCTCCGCGTGACCGACAACCTCACCGAGACCCATGGCCTCCGCGTGACCGACAACCTCACCGAGGCCCATGGCCTCCGCGTGACCGATGACCTCCCCATGGCCGACAACCTCACCGAGACCCACGACCTCCCCGTGACCGGCCACCTCACCGAGACCGACAACCTCACCGAGGCCGGCCACCCCACCGAGGAAGGACCCCCATGACCGTCTCCGCCCACCGCCCCTGGCGCGGCGTCCTCGTCGCCACCGCCCTCCCGCTGAACGACGACCTCTCCGTCGACTACGACAAGTACGCCGAGCACTGCGCCTGGCTCGTCGAGAACGGCTGCGACGGCGTCGTACCGAACGGCTCCCTCGGCGAGTACCAGGTGCTGACGCCCGAGGAGCGCGCGAAGGTCGTCGAGACGGCCGTGTCCGCGATCGGCGGGTCGCGGGTCATGCCCGGTGTGGCCGCCTACGGAAGCGCCGAGTCGCGCCGTTGGGCCGAGCAGGCTCGCGACGCGGGCTGCACCTCCGTGATGCTGCTCCCGCCCAACGCGTACCGCGCCGACGAGCGCTCCGTCCTCGCCCACTACGAGGAGGTCGCGGGGGCGGGCCTGCCGGTCGTGGCGTACAACAACCCCATCGACACCAAGGTCGACCTCGTCCCCGAACTGCTCGCCAGGCTGCACGGCGAGGGGTACATCCAGGCCGTCAAGGAGTTCTCCGGCGACGTCCGCCGCGCCTACCAGCTCGCCGAACTCGCCCCCGAACTCGACCTGCTGATCGGCGCCGACGACGTCCTGCTGGAGCTCGCGCTGGCGGGCGCGAAGGGCTGGGTGGCCGGCTATCCGAACGCGCTGCCCGCCGCCACCGTGGAGCTGTACCACGCGGCCGTGGACGGTGACCTCACGACGGCCAAGCGGCTCTACGAGCAGCTGCACCCGCTGCTGCGCTGGGACTCCAGGGTCGAGTTCGTGCAGGCCATCAAGCTGTCCATGGACATCGTGGGCCGTCACGGGGGACGCTGCCGCCCGCCGCGGGTGCCGCTGTTGCCGGAGCAGGAGGCCACGATCCGGTCCGCCACCGAGAAGGCCGTAGCCGCGGGGCTCGCGTAAGCGCGTAAGGAGGGTCAGGGTCATGCGCAGCAAACTCGTCCTGCACGCCGTCGACTCGCACACCGAGGGCATGCCCACCCGGGTGATCACCGGCGGCATCGGCACCATCCCTGGCGCCACCATGAACGAGCGGCGGCTGTACTTCCGTGAGCACCGCGACGACATCAAGCAGCTCCTGATGAACGAGCCACGCGGACACGCGTCGATGAGCGGAGCCATCCTCCAGCCGCCGACCCGCCCCGACTGCGACTGGGGCGTCGTCTACATCGAGGTCTCCGGCTACCTCCCCATGTGCGGGCACGGCACGATCGGTGTGGCGACCGTGCTGGTGGAGACCGGCATGGTCGAGGTCACCGAGCCGGTCACGACGATCCGCCTCGACACCCCGGCGGGCCTCGTCGTCGCCGAGGTGGCCGTCGAGGACGGCCACGCCACCGCGGTCACACTGCAGAACGTGCCGTCGTTCTCCGTCGCCCTCGACCGCAAGGCCACACTCGCCGACGGCCGCACGGTGACGTACGACCTCGCGTTCGGCGGCAACTTCTACGCGATCCTGCCGCTGGAGGAGTTCGGCCTGCCCTTCGACCGGGCCCGCAAGGACGACATCCTCAAGGCCGGCCTGGCGCTGATGGAGGCCATCAACGCCGAGGACGAGCCGGTCCACCCCGAGGACCCGACCATCCACGGCTGCCACCACGTCCACCTCGTCGCCCCGGGTTCGACGGCCCGCCACTCACGTCACGCGATGGCGATCCACCCGGGCTGGTTCGACCGCTCGCCCTGCGGCACCGGCACCAGTGCGCGCATGGCCCAGCTCCACGCGCGCGGCGAACTCCCGCTGCACACCGAGTTCGTCAACGAGTCCTTCATCGGTACCCACTTCACCGGACGGCTCCTCGGCACCACCGAGGTCGCCGGCCGCCCCGCCGTCCTGCCCAGCTTCACCGGCCGCGCCTGGATCACGGGCACGGCCCAGTACCTTCTTGACCCGACCGATCCGTTCCCCTCCGGATTCGTCCTGTAGACCGCACGGAGCCGAACCATGCCCACCCCGAGATCCAGCGCCCCGTCCCTGCCGGCTCTGGGCGGCCTGAAGCGAAGCCACCGCGAACGGGTCGCCGACGCGCTGCGGGCCGCGCTGATCGCCGGCGAACTCCGCCCCGGCGAGGTGTACTCGGCGCCCGGCCTCGCCGCCCGCTTCGGGGTCTCCGCCACCCCGGTGCGCGAGGCCATGCTCGACCTCGCCAAGGACGGCCTGGTCGACACCGTCCCCAACAAGGGCTTCAGGGTCACCGTCGTCTCCGAGAAGCAACTCGACGAGTACACCCACATCCGGTCCCTGATCGAGATACCCACGACGGCCGACCTCGCGGCCACCGCCGACCCCGCCGATCTGGAGGCACTGCGCCCGCTCGCCCAGGACATCGTCACCTCCGCCGCGGCAGGCGACCTCATCGCCTACGTCGAGGCCGACCTCCGCTTCCACCTGGAGCTGCTGTCCCTGTCCGGCAACACCCACCTCGTGGAGGTCGTACGAGACCTGCGCCGCCGCTCCCGCCTGTACGGCCTGACGGCACTGGCCGAGGCGGGGAGACTGCGGACGTCCGCCGAGGAGCACCTGGAGCTTCTGGACGCGCTGGTGGCCCGCGACACGGAGGCAGCGCGAAAGGTGATGACGCAACACCTGGGCCACGTACGAGGCCTGTGGGCGAGAGCTGGTGCCCCGCAAGGGGCGCGGGGAAACGCGTGAGCAAACACGGACAACCCGCGGCCTCAAGACAGGCACAAGCCGACCGAGCTCCTAGGAACCCGCGACAACCCCCCGCTTGGCCGCCTGGATCTGCTCGTACACCCGCGTACGCAACTCCGCGAACCGAGGAGTGACCCGCGTGTGGAGCTGATCCCGCTCGTCCGGCAGGTCGACCTTCAACTGCTCCTGCACGACGGTGGGCGACGCCGACAGAACGAGTACCCGCTCACCCAGGTACACAGCCTCGTCGATGTCATGGGTGACGAACAGAATCGTGATCCCCCGGTCCCGCCACAACCCGCGCACCAGGTCCTCCAGGTCGGCCCGCGTCTGCGCGTCCACGGCCGCGAACGGCTCATCCATCAACAGCACATCGGGCTCGTACGCGAGCGCCCGCGCGATCGCCACACGCTGCTGCATACCGCCGGACAGCTGCCAGGGGTACGCCCCGGCGGCATCCGCGAGACCGACGGAGTCGAGCGCGCCGGCGACCAGCTCACGACGCCGAGCCCTGCTCAACGACTTCTGCTTCAGCGGCAGTTCGACGTTCTCACTCACCCGCATCCACGGAAACAGACTGCGCCCGTACTCCTGGAAGACCACCGCCATGCCGGGCGGCGGACCGCTCACGGGCCGCCCCTCAAGGAGGACCTCACCCGACGTGGGCGTGAGCAGCCCGGCGACACACTTCAGGAGCGTCGTCTTGCCACAGCCCGACGGGCCCACCAGGCAGACGAGTTCGCCGGGGTCGACGGTGAACGTGAGGTCCCGCACCGCCTCCACCCGGCGGCCGGAACCCTCGTAGACCTTCTTCAGGCCGCGTACGTCGAGCATGGACCGCCCCTCTTCGAGCTTCTGCCCGGACTTCACGACGACCGCCGGGAAGCCGCGCGCAGACCGTGGTACCAGCCGAGCATCCGCCGCTCGACCAGCTGGAAGACGACCGACAACAGGAAGCCGAGGAGGCCCAGGACCAGGATGCCGGTCCACATGTCGGGGATCGCGAACGTGCGCTGGAACTGGACGATGGTGAAGCCGAGCCCGTTGCTGGCGGCAAACATCTCGCTGATCACCATGAGGATGATGGCGATGGACAGGGCCTGCCGCAGCCCCGCGAAGATCTGCGGGCTCGCCGACCGCAGGACCACGTCGCGCAGGCGGGCGACGCCCGTGACGCCGTACGACCGGGCGGTCTCCGACATCACCGGGTCCACCGCCCGCACGCCCTCGACCGTGTTGAGCAGGATCGGCCACACACAGCCGCTCGCGATGACGGCGATCTTCATGGTGTCGCCGATGCCCGCGAACAGCATGATGACCGGCACGAGGACGGGTGGCGGTACCGCGCGCAGGAACTCCAGGACCGGTTCGCACACCGCCCGCACCCGGCGGTACGAGCCGATGACCGTGCCCAGCGCGACGCCCACCACGGCCGCCGATGCGTAACCGGCCAGCAGCCGCAGCACACTGGGGACGACGTCGGCGCGCAGCCGCTCGCCCGTCCACACGTCGGGGAACGTGGTGAGGATCGTGCGCAGCGGCGGCCAGTACACATCGGTACTTCCCGAGGACGCCAGCCACCAGGCGACGACCAGCACAAAGGGCAGCGCGACCACGAAGAACAGCCGCAGGACCAGGCCTTTCACACCACCACCTCCCCGCGTACCGACTGGTGCCAGGCCAGCGCCCGGCGCTCCACCGCCCGCGCGCCCACGTTGATCAGCAGCCCGAGCATCCCGGTGACCACGACCAGCGCGTACATCTCCGGCACGGCCTGCGAGGTCTGGGCGACGGCGATGCGCTGGCCCAACCCGGGCGCACCGATGACGAGTTCGGCGGTCACCGCCAGGATCAGCGCCACGGCGGCGGCGAGGCGGACGCCGGTCATGACGTACGGCAGGGCCGTGGGCCACAGGACGTGACGGACCCGGGCCCAGGTGCCGAGACCGTAGGAGCGGGCGGTCTCCTCGGCGACCGGGTCGACGTCCTGGACGCCGTACAGCACCTGGATCAGCACCTGCCAGAACGATGCGTACACCACCAGCAGGAGCACCGAGCGCAGTTCCGTGCCGTAGAGGAGGACCGCGAGCGGGATCAGCGCGACCGACGGGATCGGGCGCAGGAACTCGATGGTGGAGGCGGTCGCCTCGCGCAGGTACGGCACCACCGAGATCACGCCCCCGGCGAGAATTCCCGCCGTCACCGCGCATAGCAGGCCCAGCGCCCAGCCGGTGAGCGTGTCGCCGAGCGCGGTCCAGAACGCCTGGTCGCCGAACTCGGTGACGAGCGCGTCGGCGACACGGGTGAGCGGCGGGAAGTAGTCCTCGGAGACGACGCCGAGGCGCGGGACGGCTTCGCACAGGGCGAGGAATCCGGCCAGGCCGACCGCCCCCAGGGCCGCGTTCGTCAGTCCCGGGCGCCCGGCCCGCCGGGGCGGTGCGGACTCGGGCCGGAGGTCGTCGGGTCGCGTCTGGTTCACGGCAGCAGCTTGTCCAGGTCCGGGGTCTCCTTGAACAGACCGTCCCGCACGCCCAGTTCGGCGAGCTGCTCGATGGAGGCGCGGTCCGGCTCGGCGGGGAAGTGGGGCAGGGTGAGCTTGTCCAGAAGGGTGTCCGGGATCTTCGTGTACGTGGTGACGATCTCGCGGACCTCGTCCGGGTGGCTGTCGGCGTACTTGAGCGACTCGATCGTCGCCTCCTGGAACTTCTTCACCACCTCCGGGTTCTTCTGGGCGTACTGCTGGGAGGTGAAGTACATGGCCACGGTGAGGTTCGGGTCGACGTCGTAGAAGCTCGACGCGATGGACGTGCCGCCCGCGGCCTTGACGGTGGAAAGCGCGGGTTCCGGCGTGCAGGCCGCGTCGACCTGTCCGCCCTCGAGCGCGGCGGGCATCTGGTCGAACGGCATCTCGACGAACTCGGTCTTGGACGGGTCTCCGCCGTCCTTGCGGATCGATTCGCTGATCGACGTGTCGCAGATGTTGTTGAGCGTGTTGACCGCGACCTTCTTGCCCTCCAATTGCTTGGGGGACTTGATCGGGCTGCCCTTCTTCACCGTGGTCCCCATGAAGTCGGCACCCTCCTTGGCCGTGGAGGCGACACCGTTCGCCACGGCCTTGACGGGCATGTTCTTGGACTGGGCGATCAGCAGGGACGTGGTGTTGCTGAAGCCGAACTGGAACTGGCCGGAGACGACCGCGGGCAGGATCGCCGCCCCGCCCTGGGCAGGCGTCAGCTCCAGCTTGAGACCGCGCTTGGCGTAGAAGCCCTTCTTCTGGCCCAGATAGACGGGGGCCACGTCCAGGATGGGGATTATTCCGACCTTGACCCTGGTGGTACCGCCGGAAGAGCTTGCCGACGACCCGGAGGATTCGGACGAACCACAGGCCGGGAGACCGACCAGGATGACGCCGGCACCGAGGCCGGCGAGCAGACGACGCATGACTCCTCCTGAGGGGAACGCCGGTGTTCCGATGGCACCGCGCACGTGTGTGCGCAGACCGAACAGAAGTACTGAGCGGCAACGTAAAGCCAGGAATCCTGATGGTCAATGCCCCGGACTGCCGGGGCCGTTGACAGTTCCCAAAGCGTGCTCTTAGCGTGCGCAGAACGCACACTCGTGCGTACGGAACGCACACCCCGTGCGTCGTCCTCGTGGAGGCGACGATGCCTGCTGGACCCCGCGAACCGCACTTCGTCCGGTCCTTCGAGCGTGGTCTCGCCGTCATCCGCGCCTTCGACGCCGACCACCCCTCGCTGACGCTCAGCGACGTCGCCCGCTCCTGCGACATGACCCGGGCGGCGGCCCGCCGCTTCCTGCTCACCCTCGTCGATCTCGGGTACGTCCACACCGATGGCCGGCTGTTCCGGCTCACCCCACGCGTGCTGGAGCTCGGCTACGCGTACCTGGCCGGCTTCACGCTGCCCGAGCTCGCCGAGCCGCATCTGGAGCACCTGGTGGCGCAGGTACGGGAGTCGTCGTCGCTGTGCGTCCTGGACGGCGACGACATCGTGTACGTGGCGAGGGTGCCCACCCGGCGCATCATGACCGCGACGATCACCGTCGGTACCCGCTTCCCGGCCCATGTCACCTCGGTGGGCCGCGTGATCCTCGCGCACCTGCCGGACGAGGAGATCGGGACCCGGCTCGCCCGCACCGACCTGCGGCCCCTGACCGCGCGCACGATCGTCTCGCCGCAGCAGCTCGCGGCCGAACTGCGGCGCGTACGGCGGCAGGGATACGCCATCGTCGACCAGGAACTGGAGGAGGGGCTCAGGTCGGTCGCCGCCCCGGTGCGCGACCGGGACGGCGAGGTGGTGGCGGCCGTCAACATCCCCGTGGCCGCCGGCCGCAACTCGGTGGAGTCCGTGCGCCGTGACCTGCTGCCGCATCTGCTGGCCACGGTCGCCCGGATCGAGGCAGACCTGCGAGCGGCGACCGCGGCTACAGGTCGAGCACCAGCCGCTGCCCCCGGCACCGGGACACACAGATGAGCATGGTCTCGCCGGCCTCGCGCTCCTCGTCACTGAGCACCGAGTCGCGGTGGTCCGGAGTCCCCTCCAGGACGTCCGTCTCACAGGTCCCGCACGTTCCCTCGGTGCAGGAGTAGAGCACCTCGACGCCCGCGGCCCGCACGGTGTCGAGCACGGACACGCCCACGGGCACGGTCAGGGTCTTGCCCGTGCGTTCCAGCACGACCTCGAACTCGCTGTCAGGTCCGGTCTCCTGCTCCTTCGGCTGGAACCGCTCCACGTGGAGCACTCCGCGCGGGCACCGCTCCTCGACCGCGTCCAGCAGCGGGCCCGGCCCGCAGCAGTACACGAGGGTGCCCTCGGGCACGTCGTCGAGCACCGGACCGAGGTCCAGCAGCCCGGTCTCGTCCTGCGGCGCGATGGTCACGCGATCGCCGTAGGAGCCCAGCTCCTCCGTGAACGCCATGGAGCCACGGGTCCGGCCCCCGTACAGCAGCGTCCACTCCGCTCCGGCCGCCTCCGCCGCCGCCAGCATCGGCAGGATCGGGGTGATGCCGATGCCGCCCGCGACGAAGCGGTAACGCGGGGCGGGTTCGAGCGTGAAGTTGTTGCGCGGGCCGCGTACGCGGACCTTGTCGCCGTCCCTCAACTCCTCGTGGACGTGGGCGGATCCACCGCGTCCGTCGGGTTCGCGGAGCACGCCGATCCGCCAGGTCCGCCGGTCCGCCGGGTCCCCGCACAGCGAGTACTGGCGCTCCAGGCCGGGGCCGAGCAGCACGTCGATGTGCGCGCCCGGCTCCCAGGCGGGGAGCTCTTCGCCCAGCGCGTGGCGCAGGATGAGGGCGAGCACGCCGTCGGCCGCGGCCTCGCGGCGGTCGACGACGAGTTCGGCTTCGTACAGGGTCATGAGCTGTTTCCTTGCGGCTCGTGTCCTTGTGGCTCGTGTCCTCGCGGATGGGCGAGCATCCACTCCCACATCTCGACGGGGTCCTGCGCGGTGTGCTCGCGGCCGCAGTGGCAGGTGCCGTGCAGGACGTCCGTGCCGGGCAGCCAGTCGATGCGGTAGATCTCGCCGGTCTTGAACGTAGAGGGTGACGTCACTGGACCTTCTCCACGGGCTTCGCGCCCTCCTCGACCAGCCTGGCCAGGATACGGCGGGCCGCGAGACCGCCGGTGTCGATGTTGATGCTGAGCTCCTGGTAGCCGGTGCGCTCGGTGCCGAGCGTCTTCTGCAGCAGGTTGAGCGCGGTCACGTCCTGCATGACGACCGTGTGGTTGTTCTTCCGCAGGAACTCGGTGACCTCCTCGTCCTCCGTCGCCCAGTCGCGCGAGACCATCCAGAAGTCGTACACCTTGCCGTCGGCGGACGGCGTGATCGCGTACGTGACCTCGGTGTGGAAGCCGTTCGGGTCGCTGCCGTCCGCCTCGGGCACCACGCCGACCGGAGCGACACGGCTGTGCAGCAGGTACAGGCACGGGGCGTGGTACTCGATGTCCTGCCAGCGCGTGATCCGGCCCTCGATGCCGGTCGACTTGGCGTAGAACGGCGGGCACTCGGCGTCGTCCATGTGCCGGCTCACGCGCACGATGCCCGCGCCCTCGTCGACCTCGGTGGTGATGGGCGTCTCGGCGACCTCGGGGGTGCCGATGTAGCCGCCGTGCAGGTACGTCTCGTGGGACAGGTCGAGAAGGTTGTCGACCAGGAGGCCGTAGTCGGCGTCGATCGTCTCCATGCCGCGCACGGTGACCCAGCCGGGGGAGTCGAGGTGCTTCGCCCGGGGGATGGTGTCCGCGTCGGCGAGTGCGGGGTCACCGATCCACACCCAGATCAGGGAGTCCTGCTCGACGACGGGGTACGAGGCGACGCGGGCGGTGCGCGGCACACGCTTCTGCCCCGGCACGTACACACACGTGCCCGTCGTGTCGTACGTGAAGCCGTGGTAGCCGCACACGATCCGGTCACCGTCGAGGCGGGTCGGGGCCTCCGACAGCGGGTACCGGCGGTGCACGCACCGGTCGTGCAGGACGACGGGCGTGCCCTCCTCCTCGGTGCGGTAGAAGACGAGCGGCTCACCGAGGATCGTACGGCCGAGCAACTCGCGGCCGACCTCGTGGGAGTAGGCGGCGACGTACCACTGGTTCCTGGCGAAGGCGGTGGTGTGAGGCATGGGCTTTCCGTCCCTGTCGGCGGGGCGTCTTCGCCCCGCGTGCCGTGGTTGGGATCAGGGTCGTGAGGCTTGCGTCAGGTCGGCAAGGCGGCTTCTGTCAGGCGGAAGGACTTCTATAAAGAGGCTGGTCAGAGCCTTGTTCTGTCAACCCCTAGTCGCCAGAGTGGAGTGCCGCGTGGTGCGGCTTTCGGTTCGCGCTTGGGGGAGTCGGAGACGGCGACGGCGAGTGCGACTACTCACAGCGTGGCGTTAATCGCCCAATAATGTCTACTTGGTTTCAATTGCGATACTCCTCTATCGGTGGATGCTCGGTACAGCGGCAAGAATCAGCATCACTGCAGGTCAACTGCTGTTCGTTTTGGAGTCTGGGGCCATCGGGTCGAATCCGGGTCGAATCCGCACCCTTTCAGGCTGTTGAGCCTGTTGCCGCTGGTCAGGGTTGTGTGAGGTCCGAGTGCTGGTTCGCCTTGCGGATGGGGATGGCGCGGCGCACAGTCGGGCCGATGAGCCGCTGAAGAGGCACTGAATGGCGGTGGTCGGCTGCCGGGGGCGGGGCTGACCAGCGGATTCTTTGCTGCTGGTGGCGGTCGTCTTTCGTGATCACGGCCTGCGGAAATGTCTTGAGGCGGGACGGCTGATGCGTGACGGCCCGGGATTGATGGTTCCTGGCCGAGACCGACCTGCCGAGCGTTTCAGGGGCCGTCCAGGAGCCGCGCGGTGGTCGGGCCATGTGGCAGAGGCCCCGCCGCCTCGCACGGCAGCCGGCGCTCTCACAACATCCGGTACACCCCCGAAACCGCCCCTGGAGCAACTCGCCGCCCGCGCCGCCCCGCCCACCGGGGCGGACGTCCTGGACGGTCCTGGTCTTCGGGTTCGTCCTGGCGCAGGCGATCACCCGGCGCGACGGCTGTGGCCGTGCCCCCGTCGTGGGCCCCTGGTCGCGCCGGGTCTGGCCAGTGCCGGGCTGCTGAGCTTCATCCTCTCGCTGGGCTACTACATCACCCCTGTCCAAGGTCAACACGGCTTCCTCCCGCTGCCGGACGGCATGGTCGGTGATCTGGTTCTCCGGGATCTTCGCGCTTGCCTCACGCCGGACGCGGGTCGGGATCCTGTACGCGCTGCCGGTCGTCGTCTATTTGCTGGTGCTGTTCGTCTACCCGATCTTCTCCACGCTGCTGCTCAGCACAGCGTCGAGGCCGCCAATGCCATCGACTACCTGGTCGACGAGCTCGGAGTGAAGAAGGGCGACAAGGTGGGCGTCGTCTACTTCACTGGGGACTACGGCAACGACTCCTTGGCCGGTGCGGAATACGCGGCCGAAAAGCGCGGCCTCAAGATCGTGCCGCAGGAAATCACCCCCAAGGACACCGACATGTCCGCTCAGGCGTCGGCGCTGAAGAAGGCCGGGGCATCGGCGGTGATCCTCGCTGCCGCTCCCCCGCAGCTCGCCTCGCTCGCCGGTGTCCTCGCCTCCCAGAAGGTGAACATCCCGGTCATCGGTCACGCCCCGACGTTCAACCCGGCCCTGCTGGACAGCCCGGCCGGCCCGGCCCTGCTGAAGAACTACTACGCGTTCACCAGCACGGCCCCGTACAGCTCGGACGAGCCGGGGGGGCAAGAAGGCCGTGGACCTCTACGAGGCCGCCGCGCCCAAGGGGGCGAAGGGCTTTGAGGTGCCGTTGGCGTACGCGCAGGCGGAGCCGCTGACCGATGCCATGAAGGGCGCCTGCAAGGCCGGGAACCTCACCCCGGAGGGTGTCGTGGAAGCGATGCGGAAGACCTCCGACCTCGACCTGGACGGCCTGCTCACCACGCCTCTCGACTACACCGACCCGTCGCAGCCGCCGACGCGCAATGTCTTCATCTCCCCTGCGGACGCCGACACACCGGGCGGTCTCAAGCTGGGCGAGACCTTCGAGGGCCCCAGCGGCAAGGGCTACACCTTCAAGTGAGCCCTGCCCCCACCCCCCGGAGCGAGCAGAGTTCCCAGCTCTCCGTCTTCGACCACCGGCCCGGCGGAGCGCGTCACGTTGACCTGCTCCGCCGGGCCACCCGGCTCGGGCGCCGGTGGTGCCCATGGCGGCAGCCCACGATCGCCGACGTCCTCGACCTCTTGGAACGCGACGCCTCATTGCTTCAGCAGCCGCCTTGCGCGCCATGTGAAGGGCGGGGATCACCGCGCCTGCGACCCGCGAGACTGGAGAGCCTGTGAGCGGGGTGCTCCTTGGGCCGTTTCCAGTACGGGCCGTTACCCCGGCGCCTGGAAGGGGTCACGAAGCCGACCGCCGGCTCCAGGCATCTCTCGGCACCCACGTCACAGCACCCTCGCTCCGGCCCGGCACAGCCTGAGTGGACTCGGCCGAGGTGGCTTCGCAGCAAGCCTTCACGGCACCTGTGTCCTCACAGCGTCCTCAATTTCGCCTCCGGCTCCTCACCGAGGCCTTTGCTGAGGCTTCACCGCACCATGATCCGGCGCATTCATGCAGGTCAGCTCGGTGTGTGCCGTCATCCGGCGACTCGCCGCCGAACACACGAGCAGCGGATTCAGTCCGCCGAGGGAAGGTTGACGCTCCGACACCTCAGAAGAGACGTTTCAACACCGTCCCCGATCAGCGCATCGCCCTGAGCAGGTTCCTCAGGTGCGGATCCATGGTGAGGACGGTGCCGCCGCGCAGCACACCGCGATGCCGAGCCATGATGATGACTCCTTCGTCATCCGAGCCACATAGGCAGCGCCTCCCGTCGGTGGGCATCGAGGTGGAGGTCGTGAAACGCATCCCGCGCAGTTCGGAGTCGCGGGTGTGCTGGGCGATGACCGCGGCGATACGACGCCGGCTGACCGGGGTGACCGCGCCGGCTCGGCGCACCGCATGACGGCGGGGAGCTGCCCCTCGGCGAGGTGCTGGCGCGACGGGGCGGGAAATTGCCATCAGACCAGCCTGAAATGCCGCACTTTGCCGTTCGATGCGCACCGCCATGCCGTCCGTCGATAATTGGGTGCCAACGCCTGCGGCACTCACCGCGTTCTGACCGGAGTCGGCTCGCGCGTCGGCCGTCGGGGACGTCGCGGCCGACTGAGTGGGGTGGCAGGGTGATTCGGGTGCTGTTGGCCGATGACGAGGCGTTGATCCGCGCCGGGATACGGTTCGTGCTCGATGTCGCCGATGACATCGAGATCGTGGCCGAGGCGGACAACGGTGCGGGCGCCGTCGAGCTCGCTCGCAAGCACCTCGTCGACGTGGCACTGCTCGACATTCGCATGCCCGGCGTCGACGGGCTGGCCGCGGCCGCCGAGATCGGGACGGTGGCACCGCGGACAAGCGTGGTCATGCTGACCACCTTCGGTGAGGACGAGTACGTCACCCGGGCGCTGCGCTGCGGCGCTGCTGGGTTTCTGCTCAAGGACACCCCGCCCGACGACCTGATCAGGGCTGTCCGGGCGGCGGCCGCCGGTGAGCCCGTCCTGTCGCCCCGGGTCACCAAGCAGTTGATCGATCGCCACGTCAACCGCGACCTGAGCCAGGCCGACGAGGCGCGGCGCCGTGTCGCGGCTCTGACCGACCGCGAGCGCGACGTGCTGTGCCTGCTGCGTGAGGGCTGCTCGAACGCTGAGATCGCCAAGGCGCTGCTGATGAGCGAAGGCACCGCCAAGTCTCACGTCAGCCGCATCCTCTCCGTCCTTGGCTGCACCAACCGGGTCCAGGCGGCGATCCTGGCGCACGACGCCGGAGTTCTTCCGCCCAGCAGCCGTTCCTGATCCGCCTCGTCGAGCCCACGCCAAGCGTCGGCTTGCCGGGTTCCGCCTACGACCTCCCAAGCTCGTCCTTCTGTGCGAGCTTGCCGTGTTTGAAGCAGAACCGGAACACGTGCCCGAAGCCCTCGGCCAGCGCGTAGTCGCACGTGGTGCCGGACGGCGCCGCCGGCTGCTCAGCCTGGACCGCTGTGCGGGCGGTCATGCTGTCGCCGCCCGTCAGCTCGCGCACCCTGTCCTGGGTGTCGCCGATCTTGATCTGCCGGTAGGTGTGCGGCGAGACGGCGGACTGGAGGTAGTCGTAGACGCTGAAGCCGAGGCCGCCGCAGACCGCAACGGCCGCTCCAGCGAGGGCGAGGAAGGCCGTCTTGGTCTTCCTTCGTGATGCGTCGTGGTGGGGCCCGTCCTCGGCCCCGGTACGGGAGGGGAGCATCTGCCGGTCCGCCGGGGCGGATTGATCGATGGTGGAGCTCATGGCGCCGGGGCTTTTACGGCGCAGGGGGAGGGTGGCGGTGAGGGCGTGGTCGCCGGTGAGCGGGTCTGTGCCGGCGGTGAAGTCGCCGCCGGCCAGGCGGGCGCGTTCGCGCAGGCCGGCCAGTCCCAGGCCGCTGCTGGGCGGTGGGACGGCGGGCGGGCGTGCGACGTTGCGTACGCTGATGGTGAGTCTTTCGGTGCCGACGGTGACGGTCAGCCGCGTGGGCGCACCCGGGGCGTGCTTGTGCACGTTGGTGAGGGCTTCGCGCACGATGCGGTTCACCGCTCGGCGGACGCCGGCGTCGGCGTCGGTGAGGTCGCCGCCGCGCCAGGACAGGGTGATGGGCAGGCCCGCATGCTGGGCCTCGGCGACCAGGTCGGTGACATCCTCGCGCGTGCCGACCACGGATTCGGTGCCGTCCGGTGGTTCGGCGCCGTCGAGGCGCAGGATGCCCAGCACGGTGCGAAGCTCCTCGAGTGCGGTCCGGGAGGTGGTCCGCAGCAGGTCGGCCTGCTCGTTGATCTCGGGGGCCGCGGTGCGGGTGCGCATCTCCAGGGCCCCGGCGTACAGGACGATCAGGCTGAGCCGGTGCCCGAGCAGATCGTGCATCTCGCCGGCGATGCGCGCCCTTTCCTGCATCCGGGCCTGCGACTCGCCGAGCAGGTTGGCGCGTTCCAGTAGGGCGTTGCGTTCGTGCAGGGCATCCATGGCCAGGGCTCGCTCCCCCTGCCGCATACCGATGGCGCCCGGCAGTACCGCCAGCAGCACATTGATGACGACGATGCGGCCGACATCCTCTAGGTCAACCGTCAGCCCGGCGAGCTCGACGAGGCTGGCCGCGGATTGCACGCCGGTGGTGAGCGCCAAGGCGGCCACGGCGAGGCGGGTGTCCTGCACTTGGCGGCCCACCGCATAGGCGAGCACCACGCTCACCGGCCAGAGAAAAGCCGACAGGGTCATGCTCGGCCAGATCAACGGCACTATCGCGACGCCGGTCCCGGCCAGCAGCGAGGTGACCGGCCAGGTGAACCGGCAGAGCAGGGCAACAGCGGCGGCCAGCAGGCCGATCGCCGTGGCGGGCTGCCCGGGCACGTTGATGACGCCGGTGACGATCGCCGTGGCGGGCAGGAACAACCACCACGCCAGCAGCAACCTGCCCTGTCGGGCCAGGTGCTGCCAGGTCGTCACCGCCTCGGCGGTGACGACCTCGGCGAGTTTCGCCCAACCAGCCACGGCACCTCCACGACGACGGCGGTGGCCGCCGAGCCGGGCGGTCGCCCGACCGATGAGCGCAGCCGCGTCCGGGCCACGCCGGCCGGGGTCACCAGCCACAGCAGTGCAGCGGTGATGACCGGTAGCCCGTGATCCGCGCCGACCGTACCCGAGGACGGGGGCCGTGGTCATCGTATCCGGGCTCAGCCAGGGCCGACCTCGCTCCAGCGAAGGGCGAGCGTGCCCTGACACGCCGCGTCTCACCGGACGAACTTCGCCAGTTTGGTGGTGCTGTTGAGCAGGTACTCCAGCGGTCCGCGGCTGAAGAAGCGCGACCAGACGGTGGCGAACAGGATCGCCCCCGCGATGAACCCGAGCAGCGGCACAAAGGTGCCGGTGGCGTCCTCGGGCAGCATGGCGTAGGCGGCGACGTGGGCGACGTAGAGCGTCAGGGACATGGTGCCCACGGCGATCAGCGGACTCGCCAGCCGGCGCAGCCACGCCAACCGGGCTATGGCCACGGTCGCGCAGACAAGCACGGTGATCGCCACGCCGAGACCGCCGATGATCTCGAACGTCGTACCGCTGTGCGGCTCGGCTCCCAGCAGCGACAGGGCCATGTCCGCGCTGTCCGTAACCTTGTTGTTGATGTAGTCGAAGGCCGGCGATCCCGGTCGCAGGGATTCCATGGACTTCGGATCCAGGTTCGCGAAGGCTTCCTTCAGAGCGGCCTTGTCTGCCTGAATGGGCGGGTACAGCTTTTCTGTCAGCCAGGCGGTGCCGTATCCGAGCGCCATCAGCGCGGGGCCGAGCACGGCCAGTCGGCGTTGCACCGCGCCGGCGGCCAGGTCGAGCCGGGCCAGTGCCATGCCGGCGATCACGAACGGCATCCAGGTGATCGCCGGGTAATAACCGTCGAGCAGCAGACCCAGCAGTCCGTCGCCGCCGAGCCGGGCGATCGGGTCGTACGCGTCGATGGTCTTCGCCGTCGATCCCCCCAGCAGCCGCTTCAGGCCGAACGCCGCCTGCGGGCCAACGACCGTGAGCACGGTCGCGATGATCGCGAGGGTCCTGGCCCGCAGTCGTATCAGGGGCAGTGCCAGCAGGAAGTACACCCCGTAGAAGGCGAGAATCACCAGGATCCCGGTCTTGAGCATCGTCAGCACGGTGCCCAGTACCAGCAGGACCAGAGCACGGATCGCGATCCGGACCTTCGCCTGCCGGCCGGCCAGGCCGGTCTTCGGCTCCCGACGGCCGGCGATCAGCATCAGCGAGAACCCGGCGAGGGTGGCGAACAGGATCGACGACCGGCCCTCGGTCAGCTCCAGCAGCCAGCCGCCGAAGCCACCCACGTCCTCGGCAGGTGGGGCGACGTGTACCGCGAACATGCCGAACACCGCCAGCGCGCGGGCCAGGTCCACCCCGACCAACCGCCCTACCGATGGCTGCTGCTCGACCACGCCGGCGGGTTCAGCCGGTGCCCCGTGCCGCGGAGGCGGCGTTTCGTGCGAGATCTCTGTCTGAGTCATGCGCCCAACGTCGCCGGTCCGGACGCCCTGACGCGTCTGCCAAGCTTCCGGACCACGCCCCGCCGAATGGCGGAGGACGCCGAGCCGATCGGCCATCACCGGGAGCGACTCCGGTGCCGCAGCGGGAGCCGAGACGCGCCTGCATCGTGTCCTTGCAGCCCTCCATCCGGGCCGGCAGCTGCGGGAGGCAATGAACGAATCTGGCACTCGTGCTCTTACGGCAACAATCCACGACTCCCGAAACGCGCGGCTGCCAGGGGCAAGCTGACTCACGAGCTTCAAGCACCAGTGAACCTTCGACCTCGGCCCGGACAAGCTGCGCCATCTCCCTCCCGCGACAGCCGGCAAAGGGCAGGAGGGGCTGACGCGATGAAGTCCGCGGCCGTCACCGCACCCGAGTGGTTCACGGTGACGCCGTGCCGGTCGTTCGGGACGTACGGTGCTTGCCCGTCTCGACCACCTGACCGGCGGCGTCGGTGACTTCTGTGTCGTCTTGCACAGTGCGGCCCTCTGGTGTGCGCCGGAGAGTGGAGCGGCTTCGGTCACAGTCGTGGTGGGGTCATGACGAAATGGGCTTCGACTCGGGCGGTGACGATCTGTCGTGCGGGTTGCAGGTGTATGGCGTCTGGCGGCTCGGCTCCGTCGAGGCTCTCGGCACTGACGGCGCCGTACGGGCCGTAGTCAGCCGGCACCGGGGCGTTGAGGCTGCTGTCGGAGAGCTCGACGAGGGCGACAAGGGTGGCGTCGAGGGCCTCGGCGTACGCGCGGGCGCGGCGGACGGCGTCGTGGACGGCGGTGCGGCGCGCTGCGCGGTGGACGGGTGAGTCGGGGCGCAGGGCCCACCAGGGACCGTCGACGCTGGTGAGGTCGAGCTCGGTGAGGCGGGTGGTGAGTTCGTCGAGGGCAGTGAAGTCGGTGAGTTCGGCGGTGGTGCGGACGTGGCCGTAGTAGGCGCGGACGCGTTCGCGGCGGCCGCGTTCGGTGAGTTGGGGGGGTGATGGCCGACGCGCCGGTCTCCAGGCGTTCGACGGCGTCGCCGTGACTTCTGACGAGGTCGAGGGCGGCGGTGTTCCGGCGGGTGAGGTCGACGAGCCGGACTTCGCCCCGCCGGCCCACGCCGTCGACGCCCGGCAGAAGGCTGCCGCCCGCCCGCTGGGTGCACGCCTGCCAACGGGATGACGGAACTGAGCATTTGCTCGGCGGGCCAGTCCAGGGTTCTCACACTCTGATCACTGCGGTGCTCTTCCAGGCTCCGCCGACGGCATCGTCGCCGCCATCGCCGTCGAGGCCGGTGTCCGGTGCAGTACTCGTGCCCTGGATCATCGTCGTTCTGATGGATCGTCATGCCAGGTGTGCGCCGACTGCGGCCCATGCCTCTTGCACGGCGCGGGCTGCCGGCCCGGATGGAGGGCTGCAAGGACACGATGCAGGCGCGTCTCGGCTCCCGCTGCGGCACCGGAGTCGCTCCCGGTGATGGCCGATCGGCTCGGCGTCCTCCGCCATTCGGCGGGGCGTGGTCCGGAAGCTTGGCAGACGCGTCAGGGCGTCCGGACCGGCGACGTTGGGCGCATGACTCAGACAGAGATCTCGCACGAAACGCCGCCTCCGCGGCACGGGGCACCGGCTGAACCCGCCGGCGTGGTCGAGCAGCAGCCATCGGTAGGGCGGTTGGTCGGGGTGGACCTGGCCCGCGCGCTGGCGGTGTTCGGCATGTTCGCGGTCGTTGGGGCGCGTCCGCGTACGCGGAAACGCACGCGCTTGACGATCTGGAGAACGTACGCGACCGCGTCCGTCGCCGCCCTGCTGGCCGCCTTCCTCACCCCGATGGCGGCCCAGGCCGCCCCCGCCCCTAAGGAGAGCCGACCGGTCTACTCCTACGCCCATGCCGTCCGTGAGTCCGTCTGGGTGGACACCGGCCTCGACAGCGACGGCGACGGCAGGAACGACCGCGTCGCCGCCGACATCGTCCGGCCCCGCGAACCTGCCCGGCAGGGCCGCAAGGTCCCCGTCATCATGGACGCCAGCCCGTACTACTCCTGCTGCGGGCGCGGCAACGAAGACCAGAAGAAGACGTACGACGCGAACGGCGACGTCGTACGGATGCCGCTGTTCTACGACAACTACTTCGTTCCCCGTGGCTACGCCTTCGTCGGCGTCGACCTCGTCGGCACCAACCGCTCCGACGGTTGCGTCGATGTCGGAGGCCGCAGCGACATCCGGTCCGCGAAGGCCGTTGTGGACTGGCTGAACGGCCGTGCCAGGGCCTACACCAGCCGCCGCGGCGGCACGGCCGTCAAGGCGACCTGGACCAACGGCCGCACGGGCATGATCGGCAAGAGCTGGGACGGCACCATAGCCAACGGCGTCGCCGCCACCGGCGTCAAGGGCCTGAAGACGATCGTTCCGATCAGCGCGATCTCCTCCTGGTACGACTACTACTTCGCCAAGGGTGCCCCGTTTTCCGAGTTCGGCCCCGACTGGCTGTCCTTCGCAGTGCAGAGCGACGACGCAGCCAGGCGCTGTGCGGCCATGGAGCGCAAGCTCGTCGACGGGGCCCCGCGCAGCGGTGACTGGACGCCTCTGTGGACTGAGCGCGACTACGTCAAGGACGCGGCGAAGGTTCGCGCGAGCGTGTTCCTCGTGCACGGGATGCAGGACCTCAACGTCCGCGCCAAGCACTTCGGGCAGTGGTGGGCAGCCCTCGCGAAGAACGGCGTCGAGCGCAAGATCTGGCTTTCCCAGACCGGTCACGTCGACCCCTTCGACTTCCGGCGCGCCGACTGGGTCCATGCCCTGCACCGCTGGTTCGACCACGAACTCCTCGGCTACGACAACGGCATCGACCGTGAGCCCATGGCCGACATCGAGCGCCAACCCGACCAGTGGGTCACCTCGAACGTGTGGCCGCCGCGCGACACGCACACCACCACCCTTCACCCGGCCACCGGCAGCCGGCCGGGCGTGGGGACCCTCGGCCTGAGCAAGGGCACCGGCACCGGCACCGGCACCGGCACCGGCACCGAGAGGTTCACCGACAACCGGGCGCGCAGCGAAACCGACTGGGCGGCACGGATCGGCAGCACGACGCCCGAGAAAGTCGGCTTCGTGACCAAGCCGCTCACCCGTGACCTGCGTCTGTCCGGCTCCTCCAAGGTCACCGTCACCGCCACCCCGACCACCTCGACGGCCCATCTGTCCGCCGTCCTCGTCGACCTCGGCCCCGACACCATCCGGGACTACGCCCACAAGGCCGAGGGCATCACCACCCTCACCAACCGCACCTGCTGGGGCAGCAGCACCACCGGAGACAGCGCCTGCTTCAAGGCAACCCGGGCGAAGAAGGCATCCGTCGACTACACCGTGTTCAGCCGCGGGTGGGCCGACCTCGGCAACTACGCCTCCGACCGCAAGGGGGTCCCGCTCACCCCGGGCAAGGCCTACACCATCACGCTCGACCTCGCGGCCACCGACCACGTCGTCCCCAAGGGCCACCGCCTGGCCCTGATCGTCGCGGGCACGGACAAGAACCTGATCGACCCGCCGTCCACCACCCCGACGCTCACCCTGGACCTGGCTCGTACGTCGGTTAGCGTCCCGCTTCTCGGCGGCGCCGCCGCGTTCGCCCGCGCCACCTCGGGCGGCACGTCCGCCGCACCCGAGGCCAGGGTCCTGGACGGCGTGCGGGCACCGCACACCGCCCAGCGCGTCCCCGGCAACTGACCGGCTCGGGCGTCGGCACCCACCGAGCCTTCTAGGGCCGCGGTAGTTGTTCTGAGACAGCGGTAGGGACTGTAAATCGTTCGGTGTAACTCCCGATCATGGAAGATGCATCGATGACCAGTGAGAACGTGTCCGAGTCCGAGGCTGCCGGGCCCACGAA
>NZ_JBVIEE010000007.1:0-273352 GCF_055572015.1 Streptomyces sp. NPDC030840
TGGCACGCTGTTGAGTTCTCAAGGAACGGACGCTTCCTTCGTACTCACCCGAGAGACTCTCTCGCGGCTTTCCTCCGGGCGCTTCCCTTCGGTGTCTCCGACTTTATCAGAAGTTCTGAGTCGGAATTTCCACCCGGTCTGGGGGTTGGCTCCCCGGCGCCTGAAGCACCCGGGTTCCCCTTCCGGTGGAGCCGTAAACGTACTGGAGCGGGGCGCCTCGATGCAAATCGAGGGGCCCCGCCCGGAGTTCGTACCCATGAGGGTCCGTACGGCCGTGGGACGGCCGTACGTGACGGTGGGTCAGACCTCGACGACGACCGGGAGGATCATCGGTCGGCGCCGGTAGTTGTCCGAGACCCACTTGCCCAGCGTGCGGCGTACGAGTTGCTGCAGCTGGTGGGGTTCCACGACACCGTCCTGGGCCGACCTCTCCAGTACCTCCGTGATCCTCGGGATCACCTCGTTGAAGGCCGAGTCCTCGATGCCCGAGCCGCGGGCCTGGACATGCGGGCCGCCCGTGATCTTGCCGGTCGACGAGTCGATGACGACGAAGACCGAGATGATGCCCTCGTCTCCGAGGATCTTGCGGTCCTTGAGGGCGGGCTCGCCGACATCGCCGACCGAGAGGCCGTCGACGTACACGTAACCGGCCTGGACCTTGCCGGAGATCTTGGCCTTGCCCTCGACGAGGTCGACGACGACGCCGTCCTCGGCGATGACGATCCGGTCGTGCGGGACGCCTGTCATGGCACCGAGCTCGGCGTTCGCTCGCAGGTGGCGCCATTCGCCGTGGACCGGCATCAGGTTCTTCGGGCGGCAGATGTTGTAGAAGTACAGGAGCTCGCCCGCCGACGCGTGGCCCGAGACGTGCACCTTGGCGTTGCCCTTGTGGACGACGTTCGCGCCCCAGCGGGTCAGGCCGTTGATGACGCGGTAGACCGCGTTCTCGTTGCCGGGGATCAGCGACGACGCCAGGATCACCGTGTCGCCCTGGACGATGCGGATCTGGTGGTCCCGGTTGGCCATGCGGGACAGGGCCGCCATCGGTTCGCCCTGGGAGCCCGTGCAGACCAGGACGACCTCGCCGTCCGGGAGGTCGTCGAGTGTCTTGACGTCCACCACGAGGCCCGGCGGAACCTTCAGGTAGCCCAGATCGCGCGCGATGCCCATGTTGCGCACCATCGAGCGGCCGACGAAGGCCACGCGTCGGCCGTACTCGTGGGCGGCGTCCAGGATCTGCTGGATGCGGTGGACGTGACTGGCGAAGCTCGCCACGATGATCCGCTTGCGGGCGCCCGCGAAGACCTGGCGCAGGACGTTGGAGATGTCGCGCTCGTGCGGGGTGAAGCCGGGGACCTCGGCGTTCGTGGAGTCGGTGAGGAGGAGGTCGATGCCCTCCTCGCTCAGCCGGGCGAACGCGTGGAGGTCCGTGAGGCGGTTGTCCAGCGGAAGCTGGTCCATCTTGAAGTCGCCCGTGTGGACCACCATGCCCGCGGGGGTGCGGATCGCGACGGCCAGGGCGTCGGGGATGGAGTGGTTGACCGCGATGAACTCGCAGTCGAAGGGGCCGATGCGCTCACGGTTCCCCTCGGCCACCTCGAGGGTGTACGGGCGGATGCGGTGCTCCTGGAGCTTGGCCTCGATGAGGGCGAGGGTCAGCTTGGAGCCGATCAGCGGGATGTCCGGCTTCTCGCGGAGCAGGAACGGGACGCCACCGATGTGGTCCTCGTGGCCGTGTGTGAGGACGATGCCGTCGATGTCGTCGAGGCGGTCCCTGACGGACGAGAAGTCCGGCAGGATCAGGTCGATTCCTGGCTGCTCCTCCTCGGGGAAGAGCACTCCGCAGTCGACGATCAGCAGGCGGCCGCCGTACTCGAAGACGGTCATGTTCCGGCCGATTTCGCCCAGGCCGCCGAGGGGGGTGACGCGCAGGCCGCCCTTGGGGAGCTTCGGCGGCGGGCCCAGTTCAGGATGCGGATGACTCAAAAGACTCTCCTCACCACACACGCCACGTACCTGTGGGGCACGTGGCGCGCGTGACGTTCGTGCAGAAGCAGTTGTCTTGTATGGGATGCAGGCACTGTCGTCCTGCTTATTCAGTTGTGAAGTCCGTTGTCAGAGCTGTACCCCGCCGGCGGCAAGATCGATCTTGAGCTGGACGGTCTCCTCCGGCGTGAGCTCGACCATGGGGGCGCGCAGGGGCCCGGCCGGCAGGCCCTGGAGCGCGAGCGCCGCCTTGCTGGTCATGACGCCCTGGGTGCGGAACATGCCGGTGAAGACCGGGAGCAGCTTCTGGTGGATCTCAGTGGCCTTCTGGACGTCTCCGGAGACGTACGCGTCGACCAGGGCGCGCAGCTCGGGGGTGACGACGTGACCGACGACCGAGACGAAGCCGACCGCGCCCACGGAGAGGAGCGGCAGGTTCAGCATGTCGTCGCCGGAGTACCAGGCGAGGCCGGACTGGGCGATGGCCCAGCTGGCGCGTCCGAGGTCGCCCTTGGCGTCCTTGTTGGCGACGATTCTCGGGTGCTCGGCGAGGCGGACGAGCGTCTCGGTGTTGATCGGGACACCGCTGCGGCCGGGGATGTCGTACAGCATGACCGGCAGCTCTGCGGCGTCGGCGATGGCCTTGAAGTGCCGGTAGAGGCCCTCCTGCGGGGGCTTGTTGTAGTACGGCGTGACGACGAGCAGGCCGTGCGCGCCCACGTTCTCGGCGGCGCGGGCCAGCTCGATGCTGTGGTGGGTGTCGTTCGTACCCACGCCGGCGACAACGTGGGCGCGGTCGCCGACGGCCTCCAGGACGGCTCGTACGAGGTCCGATTTCTCCGCGTCGCTGGTGGTGGGCGACTCGCCGGTGGTGCCGTTGATGATCAGGCCGTCGTTGCCTGCGTCCACCAAGTGGGTGGCGAGCCGCTGTGCGCCGTCGAGGTCGAGTGCGCCGTCCGCCGTGAAGGGCGTGACCATGGCGGTGAGGACCCGCCCGAAGGGGGTCTGCGGAGTGGAGGTCGGAGCCATGGGTACCACGCTACTCGGTGCTCAGGGCGCGGTCTGCCCTCGGGGGGCGGTAAAAGTCCGGACAAAGGTGGAACCCGGCACTGCCTGCTCGGGGGTTCAAGCAGTGCCGGGTCCGTTCGATCAGGCTAGATGAACTTCGCGAAATGCCGCAATACGGACACTTCACTCGGCTGACCCGTACCTGTGTGCCCTCGGCGACGAGAGCCACGCACACGGTCGGGGCGCCGTTAGGGGGCGACCCTGCCGTTGGCGTTGAAAGCGGCGTACGTGAGCGGCATGAGCCGGGCCCACTCCGCCTCCATCTTCTCGCCGACCATCTCGATCTCCCGCTGCGGGAAGGACGGCACCTTGGCGAGCTCGTGCTGGGTCCGCAGGCCGAGGAAGTGCATCAGCGACCGGGCGTTGCAGGTGGCGTACATCGAGGAGTACAGGCCGACGGGGAGGACCGCCCGGGCGACTTCCCGGGCGACGCCGGCGGCGAGCATCTCCCGGTACGCCTCGTACGCATGGACGTACGAGTCGTCCATGACCCGGCCGACCAGCTCTTGCTGCGCCTGGGTGCCCTCGACGAAGACGTACTTCCCAGGGCGGCCCTCCTGGACGAGCTTGCGGGACTCGTCGGGGACGTAGAAGACCGGCTGGAGTTCCCGGTAGCGGCCGGATTCCTCATTGTACGAATTGTGTACGACGACCCCGTTGGCCAGGAAGTTGTGCCAGGGGCCCTCGACGGACAGGTCGTAGGTCATCTCCTCGCCATCATCCTCAATGGCGACGATCACGTCCGGCACGGCCATTGCGATCTTGCCGCCGCGCTGGGCCTGTGCCTGCTCCCCGGCACTCTTGGCGGTATGGCAGGGCTCACAGGCAGGCGCGAGGTTCTTCTCGTCCAGCGCTCGCGTCAGGTCACCGGCTACAGGGACGACGTGGTCCAACGCGAGCTGGTCGCGCGGGAAGTCCTGCCCGCAGAGATGGCAGGTGTCGGCCTCCTTGATCAGGCGCTGCCGCTGCATCGAGGTCCATACGCCGATGCCACGGCGCAGACTCGGCGGGATGAGGGCCTGCGAGGGGCGTGGGACGGTGCCGGCCGCCATGACGGCGTCACCGACAGCCAGTTCTCCCGCCTTGCGCCAGCCCTCGGGGGTGAACACGGCGTGATCGACGGTGGAGCGCAACACCTTCCCGGAAGCCGTGGTGATCTTGATCAAGGGCTTCACACCGGACTCGATCACATCGACGATCCTGGCCCGCTGGGCGAGCAGAGTCTCCTCGTCATAGCAGCGCACGTGGTTACGACGCACCGATTCGAGCTTGCGAAGGCGGGTGCTCGGGTGCTGCTCGCGAAATTCCGCGACGGCGGACTCGGCGGCTTCACGGCTCTCGTAGAGGCCGAGGTAATGGTTGGTCTCACGGCGCCTGACCTGAGCCATCCACTTGCCGGCCCGGCTGTGCCAGGTCACTCCCCCGGCGGAGTGCGGCAGCTGGTCCTCGACGCCCAGGTGCCAGAGCCTGTAGAGCTCCGCGATCGTACGTCGTCGCAGGTTGCCCGCTTCGCTCTCCAGCGTGATCTCGGTGTCGCCCGCGAGGCACCAGCCCACGCGGTGCCGCATGAACTCGCGGAAGACGAAGATCGGGGCGCTGATGAAGAAGGTCATCGAGTTGTGCTCGAAGGGGCTGCCGTGCCGGTCGCGCATCAGGTAGTTGATCAGGCCCTTGGAGCGCTCCGGGTCCTTCTTCAGCTCGTCCAGGGACTGCTCGCCGGCGGTGGAGACGCGGGCGGCCCACAGGACGTCGGAGTCGGCCGCGCTGTGCTTGACCAGCTCGACGGTGACGTCGCTGCGGAAGCTGGGCTTGAGGTCGTCGTCGGGTGTGTCGGTCACGGCTCGACAGGTCCTTCCATCACATCTCTGGGGCGGCGCCCACTCTACGGCCCGGCACTGACAACGGGCGTTCGGTGGCGGTCCGCGACATTCGCCGGCGAACTTCTGTGAATTCGGCGATAGCGGGCACCATTTGGGGCACTCGCGCGTCTGTGTAGATGACAGCGACCGTTCGAGTCGGCTGTTTCGTCACGCGTCCCAGACAGACACGCGTTCCTAGAAGGAGAAGCACCACCCATGTTCCGTCGGCGCGAGCCCGTACCGTTCGCCTTTGTCGCCGAAGCCGACAAGTTCCGCAGCAATGTCACTCCCCCGCCGCGCGCGCGGGCCTCCGCACGCGAGGTGGCCGGGCAGTGGCTGATAGGTCTCACCGTGGTCGCGGGGCTCGTGGGCTCCCTGGTCCTCGGGTTGCCCGCGATGTCGCTCGACCAGTCGCCCCAGCAGCAGTCCCAGGCATCCCAGAACCGCTGAGGGCTGCGGCTCGCGTCGACCGCCGAACGGCGCGGTCCGCACCCCCCTGGCCCCCCGCGGGTGGTGGGCGGGCATCCGGCTCGATAGCCTCCTCGGCGATGTCCCTGCATGGATTCAGTTCCGATTGAGTTCGGATCGAGTGAGGATCAACCGTGCCCCTGCCCTTCCTGACCGCCGACCGCGCTTTCGACGAGGCGGTGGACGACCAGGCGCTGCCGTTCGCCGATCGTGACCGCTGGCGGCGGCCCTACCGTCCCGGCCCGTGGCGGGTGGGCGCGGCCGCGATCCTGCTGCTGCTCGCCTCGTACGTGCTCGTCGCGGCGGTCATCATCGCGGTGGCCGGGACCCTGTCGGGGGGCGCGGTCTGCTTCTCGGTGGCACTCCTCGTGATCGCCTGCGCCCTGCGGCTGCTGCGCGTGGGGATCTGGGTGAGCGCGCGGGGGCTGCGCAGGGTGGGCTTCTTCGGTACGCGCACGGCGCCCTGGGAGCAGGTCGTGTCGGCGCGGACCGTTCAGCAGCCGGTGCGCTGGCTCGGGCTGCCGCGCACGGTGCAGGGTCAGGCCGTCGTTCTCGTGCGCGGGGACCGGGGGCCCGAGGCCGTGCCGGCGCTGATGACCTCGCACAACGCCGACTTCCTGGCGCGCCCGGACGCCTTCGAGCGGGCGGCGGACGCGGTGGAGGCGTGGGCCGCGGAGTACGCGCGGGGCCGATAGCGAGCAGACAGCGAAGGGGCCGGTCCGCGTGCGCGGACCGGCCCCTTCGTGTGTGGCGCTCTCAGGCGGCCTGGACGGGTTTTCCGTCATGCAGCGCGATCGCCCGCTGCATCGCCTTGCGTGCCCGGGGCGTGTCCCGGGCGTCGTGGTAGGCGACGGCGAGGCGGAACCAGCTGCGCCAGTCGTCGGGGGCGTCCTCGGTCTCGGCCTTGCGCCGGGCGAAGACCTCGTCGGCGGAGTCCCGGTCGATGCGGCCACCCGGGGTGCGCCTCAACTCGTCCACGGGCAGGCCGCCTTCGGCGTCGAGCTCGGCGGCGAGCTGGTTGGCCCTGCGGACGAACTGGGTGTTCTTCCACAGGAACCACAGGCCGATCCCCGGCAGCACCAGCACCGCCACCCCGAAGGCGATCGTGACGGGTGCACCGGTCTCGATCAGGAGGACGCCCCGGCTGCCGACCAGGACGAAGTAGACGACCAGGACGGCGGCCGTGACGGCGTACGTGATCTTCGCGCGCATGGGTTCGGGCCGGCCGTTCAGTCCAGGTCGAGGAAGTGTTCGAGGCCGAAGGTGAGGCCCGGGGTGGTGACCACGCGCCGGGCGCCCAGCAGGATGCCCGGCATGAAGCTGCTGTGGTGGAGGGAGTCGTGGCGGATGGTGAGGGTCTCGCCCTCGCCTCCGAGCATGACCTCTTGGTGGGCGAGGAGGCCCCGGAGGCGTACGGCGTGGACGGGCACGCCGTCGACGTCCGCGCCGCGGGCTCCGTCCAGGGCGGTCACCGTGGCGTCGGGCTGCGGGGCGCTGCCGGCGCGCTCGCGAGCGGCGGCGATGAGCTGGGCGGTGCGCGTGGCGGTGCCGCTCGGGGCGTCCACCTTGTTCGGGTGGTGCAGCTCGACGACCTCGACGGACTCGAAGTAGGGCGCGGCCTTCTCGGCGAACTTCATGGTCAGCACGGCACCGATGGAGAAGTTGGGGGCGATGAGCACGCCCGTCTCCGGGGACCTGTCCAGCCAGCTCCGCAGCTGCGCGAGGCGCTCGTCGGTCCAGCCCGTGGTCCCGACAACCGCGTGGATGCCGTGGCGGACGCAGAAGTCGAGGTTGCCCATGACCGAGGCGGGGGTGGTGAGCTCGACCGCGACCTGGGCTCCCGTCTCGGCGAGCGTCTCCAGTTTGTCGCCGCTGCCGAGGGCGGCCACCAGCTCCATGTCCTCGGCGGCCTCGACGGCCCGTACCGCCTCGGATCCGATACGGCCCTTGGCTCCGAGGACCGCCACGCGCAGCTTGCTCATGTTGTTGCTTCCTTACGGGAATGCGGGTTGTCGAGGACGTACGTGAACCTACCGCCGATGCTCGCCGCCGCGACTCACGCGACCGCGTCGTTCAGCCGGGAGGCCTGCTTGTCCTTGAGCGGGCCGATGACCGACAGCGAGGGGCGCTGTCCCAGGATGTCGCGGGCCACGGACCGGACGTCGTCCGGGGTGACCGCCGCGATACGGGTCAGCATGTCGTCGACGGACATCTGCTCGCCCCAGCACAGCTCGCTCTTGCCGATGCGGTTCATCAGCGCGCCGGTGTCCTCCAGGCCGAGGACCGTGGAGCCGCGGAGCTGGCCGACGGCACGGTCGATCTCCTCGTCCGGCAGGCCGTGCTCGGCTACCTGGTCGAGCTCGTCGCGGCAGATCTTGAGTACGTCGTGGACCTGTGAGGGCCGGCAGCCCGCGTACACCCCGAAGAGGCCGCAGTCGGCGAAGCCCGAGGTGTACGAGTACACGCTGTAGGCCAGGCCGCGCTTCTCGCGGACCTCCTGGAACAGCCGGGAGGACATGCCGCCGCCGAGCGCGGTGTTGAGCACGCCGAGGGCCCAGCGGCGCTCGTCGGTGCGGGCGAGGCCGGGCATGCCGAGGACGACGTGGGCCTGCTCGGTCTTGCGGGCGAGGAGCTCGACGCGGCCCGCCGTGCGGATGGTGCGGCTGCCGTCGCGCGGGGCGACCGGGGTGGCGTCGGACCGGGTGAGTGCGCCCGCCTGTTCGAAGGCGGCCCGGACCTGCTGGACGACCTTGTTGTGGTCGACGTTGCCCGCGCAGGCGACGACGAGGTGTGTCGGGTCGTAGTGCTTCTTGTAGAAGCGGCGGATGCGGTCGGCGGTGAGGGCGTTGACCGTGTCGACCGTGCCGAGAACGGGGCGGCCGAGGGGGTTGTCGCCGAACATCGTGTGCGCGAACAGGTCGTGCACGCAGTCGCCCGGATCGTCCTCCGTCATGGCGATCTCTTCGAGGATGGCGCCGCGCTCGACGTTGACGTCCTCTTCGAGGATCAGCGAGCCCGTCAGCATGTCGCAGACGACGTCTATGGCGAGCGGGAGGTCGGTGTCGAGTACGCGTGCGTAGTAGCAGGTGTACTCCTTCGCCGTGAACGCGTTCATCTCGCCGCCGACCGCGTCGATGGCGGCGGAGATGTCCAGCGCGCTGCGTCGCGCGGTGCCCTTGAAGAGCAGGTGCTCCAGATAGTGCGTCGCGCCGTTCAGCGCGGGCGTCTCGTCGCGGGAGCCGACGTGCGCCCAGATGCCGAAGGTGGCCGAGCGTACGGAGGGCAGGGTCTCGGTGACGATGCGCAGGCCGCCCGGGAGGGTGGTCTTACGGACCGTACCGATGCCGTTGCTGCCCTTGATGAGGGTTTGGGTACGGGCGACGGCCCGCGCCTCCGAGGAGGTGCGGGCCGTCGCCGTGGAGCTACGCGACGTCACTTGTCGGCGTCGTCCTTCTTGTCGTCAGTACCTTCTTCGCCCTCGATCACGGGGATGAGGGAGAGCTTGCCGCGGGAGTCGATCTCGGCGATCTCGACCTGGACCTTGGCGCCCACGCCGACGACGTCCTCGACGTTCTCCACGCGCTTGCCGCCGGCGAGCTTGCGGATCTGCGAGATGTGCAGCAGACCGTCCTTGCCCGGCAGCAGCGACACGAACGCACCGAACGTCGTCGTCTTCACGACGGTGCCCAGGTAGCGCTCGCCGACCTCCGGCATGGTCGGGTTGGCGATGCCGTTGATCGTGGTGCGGGCGGCCTCGGCGGCCGGGCCGTCGGCGGCACCGATGTAGATGGTGCCGTCGTCCTCGATCGTGATCTCGGCGCCGGTGTCCTCCTGGATCTGGTTGATCATCTTGCCCTTGGGGCCGATGACCTCGCCGATCTTGTCGACCGGGATCTTCACGGTGATGATCCGCGGTGCGTTCGGGGACATCTCGTCCGGGGTGTCGATCGCTTCCATCATCACGTCGAGGATGTGGAGGCGGGCGTCACGGGCCTGCTTCAGGGCCGCGGCCAGGACGGAGGCGGGGATGCCGTCCAGCTTGGTGTCGAGCTGGAGGGCGGTCACGAACTCCTTGGTGCCGGCGACCTTGAAGTCCATGTCGCCGAAGGCGTCCTCCGCACCGAGGATGTCGGTGAGGGTGACGTAGTGCGTCTCGCCGTCGATCTCCTGGGAGATCAGGCCCATGGCGATACCGGCGACCGGGGCCTTCAGCGGCACACCGGCGTTCAGCAGCGACATGGTGGAGGCGCAGACCGATCCCATGGAGGTCGAGCCGTTCGAGCTGAGCGCCTCGGACACCTGGCGGATCGCGTAGGGGAACTCCTCGCGCGTCGGCAGGACCGGGATCAGGGCGCGCTCGGCGAGGGCGCCGTGGCCGATCTCGCGGCGCTTGGGGGAGCCGACGCGGCCCGTCTCGCCGGTGGAGTACGGCGGGAAGTTGTAGTTGTGCATGTAGCGCTTGCGGGTCACCGGGGAGAGGGTGTCCAGCTGCTGCTCCATGCGGAGCATGTTGAGGGTGGTGACGCCCAGGATCTGGGTCTCGCCACGCTCGAACACGGCGGAACCGTGCACCCGCGGGATGGCCTCGACCTCGGCGGCCAGCGTGCGGATGTCGGTGACACCGCGGCCGTCGATGCGCTTCTTCTCCTTGATCACGCGCTCGCGGACCAGCTGCTTGGTGAGCGAGCGGTACGCGGCGGAGATCTCCTTCTCGCGCCCCTCGAAGTCGGGGAGCAGCTTCTCGGCGGCCAGCCCCTTGACGCGGTCGAGCTCGGCCTCGCGCTCCTGCTTGCCGGCGATGGTGAGCGCCTGGGCGAGCTCGGTGCGGACGGCGGCCGTGAGAGCCTCGAGCACGTCGTCCTGGTAGTCCAGGAAGATCGGGAACTCGCCGGTCGGCTTGGCGGCCTTCGCGGCGAGGTCGGCCTGGGCCTTGCACAGGACCTTGATGAAGGGCTTCGCGGCCTCCAGACCGGCGGCGACGACCTCCTCGGTGGGGGCCTCGGCGCCGCCCTTGACCAGCTTGATGGTCTCCTCGGTGGCCTCGGCCTCGACCATCATGATCGCGACGTCGCCGTCCTCCAGGGTGCGGCCCGCGACGACCATGTCGAAGACGGCGTCCTCGAGCTCGGTGTGCGTCGGGAAGGCCACCCACTGGCCGCGGATCAGCGCGACGCGGACGCCGCCGATCGGGCCGGAGAAGGGCAGGCCGGCCAGCTGCGTGGACGCGGACGCGGCGTTGATCGCGACGACGTCGTACAGGTGGTCGGGGTTGAGCGCCATGATCGTGGCGACGACCTGGATCTCGTTGCGCAGGCCCTTCTTGAAGGACGGGCGCAGCGGGCGGTCGATGAGACGACAGGTGAGGATGGCGTCCTCGGAGGGGCGGCCCTCACGGCGGAAGAAGGAGCCGGGGATCTTCCCGGCCGCGTACATCCGCTCCTCGACGTCGACCGTCAGCGGGAAGAAGTCGAGCTGGTCCTTGGGGTTCTTGGATGCGGTGGTGGCCGACAGCACCATGGTGTCGTCGTCCAGGTACGCGACGGCGGAGCCGGCGGCCTGCTTGGCCAGGCGGCCCGTCTCGAAGCGGATGGTGCGGGTGCCGAAGGAGCCGTTGTCGATGACGGCCTCGGCGTAGTGGGTCTCGTTCTCCACTAGCGTTTTCTCCGTTACGTATCGTCTTTCGTCCTTATCCCGCCCGTGTGGCAGGGGGACGGTGGTGGAGAAGCGCTCCGTCTGGTGCGGGCCGGTCTTCGATCGAAGCACCCGGGGCTCGCTTCCCCCCGGGGGCCACTACCGAGGACCGGCGGCGGCGAGGTGCGCTTCTCCTCGTTCAGTGGGCGTGACGTCGACCGGGTGTCCGTTGCGTCCCGGGTTCAGTCACGCTGTGTTGTTCGTCTTGCGTTGTGCTACCACCCTACAAAGCCGTGGTGACACTCCGCACGTTTCCCTACGTACGGCAAAGGGAGCGGTCCCCCAACTCCCGGGAACCGCTCCCTTCACGGCGTCTTACTTGGCGCCCGCCGCACCGCGGCGGATGCCGAGGCGGTCGACCAGCGTACGGAAGCGCTGGATGTCCTTCTTGGCGAGGTACTGCAGCAGGCGGCGGCGCTGGCCGACCAGGATCAGCAGACCGCGGCGGGAGTGGTGGTCGTGCTTGTGGGTCTTCAGGTGCTCGGTCAGGTCGGAGATCCGACGCGACAGCATGGCGACCTGGACCTCGGGGGAGCCGGTGTCGCCCTCCTTGGTACCGAACTCGGCCATGATCTGCTTCTTGGTGGCGGTGTCGAGCGACACTCGTACTCCTCGTGGGTCGTCTTGTTGCCACCGAGTGCCCCCTGGTCTTCTTCTCAGGGGGGCTTCCACGAACTCGGGAGGCGGGGATCCGTCCGGCGCGGTCTCCGGCAGAACCAGGAGCGCGTACACAAACGTCCGTCACACAGGGTACCAGCCCGGACGTGGCCGGATTCCCACGTGGCCCGCGGTGCTCAGACGCCGCCGCGGACCTTGCTGTAGACGTCGAGGACGGCGAGGCAGACCGGGATCAGGGACAGCAGCACCAGCGAGTCCGCGAGGTCGAGCATGCGGCCCCAGAAGGGGGAGAGCCCCTTCTGGGGAACGATCAGGGCGATCGCGATCAGCAGCAGCACTCCGGCCGCGACCGAGGCGCCGAGCCACAGGGTGCGTACGTCGACGGGACCGGAGTTGCCCTGGAGCAGCTCGACGATGATGTCGGCCGGCGGCGAGATCGCGAGGCCGAGGACCAGCAGGCCGAGGGTGACGACACCGGCCACGAACAGGCACGTGACCTGGGCGGTGTACCGGAACAGGCGTGCCCGGAGCATCGCGGCGAGGCCGGTGCACAGGGCGAGCAGCTGGGCCCAGCCGCTGTCGCTGAAGCCGAGTACCGCGCCGCCCGCGCCGATGATGACCGCGGCACAGCCGCCCACCAGGCCGAGCAGCAGTTCGTGGCCGCGGCTGGTCTGGGCGACGATGCGCTGGACGTCGACGGCCTCCAGGTCGCCCTCCTGGCCCTCGCGACGGGCCCTGGCGAGGTCCTCCGGATTGCGGAAACCGATCGGCAGCTTGGCGAAGCGGGCCGACCAGCCGGGCAGGAAGCCGACGACCGCCAGGGCGACGACCGCGGTGCCGGCGGCGATCTCGCGCGGCTCGGCCTCGGTGAGCACACCGCAGAACACGGCGAGCGTGCCGATCGCGGCGGCCAGCGCGGCGGCCACGAACGGGGCGTCGCCCTGTGGCAGCAGCATGATCAGTACGACGGAGAAGAGGAGGACGGCGACACAGCCGACGAGGAACTGGATCCTGCCGGGGCCCTCCCCCGGGTCCTGGGCGATGATGCCGGAGCCGGCGATGAGCGCGTGCGGCAGCGCGGAGATACCGAGCGCGACGGCGCTGCCGCGGTCGTCGTACACCCGGGCCCGTACACCGGCCAGTGCCGTCAGGGCCACCGCGGCGACGCCGGCGAGGATGCCCTGCAGGCCGTGCATGTCGTGCCGGACCGGGTCCGCGAACCAGAAGACGAAGCCGAGCATGACCAGCAGCAGGGCGCCGGAGACGAGACCGGCGATCCGCATCAGGTTGTCGTTCCAGCTGCGGATGTCCTGCTTGACCGCGGCGGCGATCGCGTCCACGACGTCGTCGTGGACGGCCGGCGGCAGCGAGTCCGCGAAGGTGCGCAGCAGCAGCACCTCGCCGTCCCTGACCCTGTGCTCGAGCAACGATCGGCTCGCGTCGAGGACTTCACCCTCGCGGCGTACCAAGTGGTAGCCCGCGGGGCTGGTGTCCGGCTGCGTCAGTCCGGAGAGTCTGACGATCTCAGGAAAGAGGTCCTGGATCGGCAGGTCCTCCGGCAGTGCCACATCGACCCGGCTGTCCGGCGCCGCGATGGTGATTCGGCAGAAACCTGTCGAAGTCCCCGTGCTCACCTGGTACATCCCCCTGTGGAAAGGCTTCTTCGCGCCGTTCCTACGACGCGGAGCGCCACCATATCTGCTGCGGCGTGCGGCACAGAGGCGGCCTCCAACAATTCTCCCCGGACCCCCTCGGCATCTCCATCCTCCTGGCTCCCTGGCGCGTTGGCCGCATCAGTAGGATCGTCGCCTACGCGGACGGCGCCTAACGCGGACGACAAGACGTCGCGGTACACGGGGGCGTCATGCCAAGACGTATCAATCGCGAAGGATGAGTGCATCGGTGAGCGTCGTCATCATCAAACGGCCACCGCGGATAGCGCCCCCGGTGGTACCGGACGGCGAGGTCAAGCTGGAAACGCCGCCCGAGATCCCGCGCGAGGGCGACGAGAGCATGCTGATGAACCTGCTGCCCATGATGGGCATGCTGGGTTCCGTCGGTTTCTTCTTCATGCCCAACCTGCCCTCCTACATGAGGGTGGTCGGCGGGTTGATGCTGGCCTCGACGCTGGCCATGGCCATCGCCCAGTTCGCCAAGTCCCGGCAGGGCGGCGGCGCGGGGATGGCCCAGGACCGGCGTGACTACTTCCGCTACCTCGAACAGGTCCGCAAGGACGTGCACAAGACCGCCGAACTTCAGCGGCGCAGCCAGCTGTTCCAGCATCCGGACCCGGAGCAGCTGTGGGCGGTGGCGGCCGACGGCAAGCGTCTGTGGGAGCGCCGCCCGACCGACGCGGACTTCGCCTCCGTACGGATCGGCCGTGGCATCCAGCAGCTGAACACGCCGCTCGTCGCGCCGGAGACGGCGCCCAAGGACGAGCTGGAGCCGCTGACGGCGGCGGCCATGAAGGCCTTCCTCGACGCGCACGGCAGTCTGAACGACCTGCCCGTGTCCGTCTCGCTGCGCGCCTTCTACCACGTGACGATCTGCGGGGAGACCGACACGGTCTACGGCAACGCCCGTGCGTCGCTGTGCCAGTTGGCGACGCTGCACTCGCCCGAGGACCTGATGATCGCGGTGGTGGCGCACCCCTCGGCGGCGGCGGACTGGGACTGGATCAAGTGGCTGCCGCACAGCCAGCACCCGAAGGCCAAGGACGGCGCGGGCTCGTCCCGGCTGCTGTTCGACGACCTCGGCGAGCTGGAGGAGGCGCTGGCGGACCAGCTGGACGACCGGCCCCGCTGGAACCGTGAGGCGAACCCGGTCTACGACCAGCCGCACCTGATCGTGGTGCTCGACGGCGGCACCGTGCCGCCGGACTCCGAACTCGCCAGCGCCGAGGGCCTGCAGGGCGTCACCTTCCTGGAGATCGCGCCCGGTGAACTGGAGGAGGAGCTGCGCGCGGGTCTGACGGCCTATGTGAAGCCGGACCGGATGCGGCTGTTCGTCGGCCACGAGTCCGCGTACTCCGGCAAGCCGGACCTGCTGAACCCGGCGCAGGCCGAGTCCCTGGCGCGGCAGCTCGCCCCCTTCCGGGTCGGCTCCGCGGAGGAGGGCGAACCGCTGCTGTCCAACCTGGACTTCACGGATCTCATGGGCATCGGCGACGCCGGTTCCGTGGACGTCTCGCGCACCTGGCGTCCGCGCACACTGCACGAGCGGCTGCGGGTGCCGATCGGTGTCGGCGAGAACGGCGAGCCGGTCATGCTGGACCTCAAGGAGGCCTCGCAGGAGGGCATGGGCCCGCACGGCCTGTGCGTCGGCGCCACCGGTTCCGGTAAGTCGGAGCTGCTGCGGACGCTGGTGCTCGGTCTCGCGGTGACGCACTCCTCGGAGACGCTGAACTTCATCCTCGCGGACTTCAAGGGTGGTGCCACCTTCGCCGGTATGGCGGACATGCCGCACACCGCGGCGGTCATCACCAACCTCTCGGACGACCTCACGCTCGTGGACCGTATGCGGGACGCGATCACGGGTGAGATGCAGCGCCGGCAGGAGCTGCTGCGCACGGCGGGCAACTACGCCAACCTGCACGACTACGAGAAGGCGCGGGCGGCCGGCGCCGCTCTGGAGCCGATGGCCTCGCTGGTGATCGTGCTCGACGAGTTCTCCGAACTCCTCACCGCCAAGCCGGACTTCATCGACATGTTCATCCAGATCGGCCGTATCGGCCGTTCGCTGGGGGTGCACCTGCTGCTTGCCTCGCAGCGTCTGGAGGAGGGCAGGCTGCGCGGCCTGGACACCTACCTGTCGTACCGGATCGGTCTGCGGACCTTCTCCGCCGCCGAGTCCCGTACGGCGATCGGTGTCCCGGACGCCTACCACCTGCCGTCGATCCCCGGCTCCGGCTACCTGCGGTACGACACCGACACCATGGTCCGCTTCAAGGCCGCGTACGTGTCGGGGCCGTACCACGGCGAGGGCCCGTCCCGGGTGAGCCGTTCGACGCAGCTGCGGCCCGCGCTGTTCACGGCGAACCACGTGGCGCTGCCGCCGCAGCCGGTGATCGAGGAGCCCGAGGCCGACAACAGGGTGGACGACGCGCTCGCCGACACCGTCCTGGACGTCATCGTGGGCAAGATGGTCAACCAGGGGCCGCCCGCCCACCAGGTGTGGCTGCCCCCGCTGGACGAGGCTCCCTCGCTGGAGCAGCTCCTCCCCCAGCTCGCCGTCACCCAGGAGCGCGGCCTCACCGCGCCCGACTACACGGCGCTCGGCCGGCTCAACGTGCCGGTCGGCCTGGTGGACAAGCCGTTCGAGCAGCGGCGTGACGTGCTGTACCGGGACTTCTCGGGCGGCGCGGGTCACGGTCTGTTCGTCGGTGGTCCGCAGTCCGGCAAGTCGACGCTGCTGCGTTCGCTCATCTCGTCGTTCGCGCTCACCCACACGCCGTCCGAAGTGCAGTTCTACTGCCTGGACTTCGGTGGTGGCGGTCTGATCGCGATGGAGGAGCTGGCCCACGTCGGCGGGGTCGCCAACCGGCTCGACGCCGAGAAGGTGCGCCGTACGGTCAGCGAGGTCGAGGGCATCCTCAACGCGCGCGAGGAGTACTTCCGCGCGAACAACGTCGACTCGGTCCAGACGTACCGTCAGCGCCGGGCCGCGGGCCAGCTGCCGGACCAGCCCTGGGGAGACGTCTTCCTCATCGTCGACGGCTGGGCCACGTTCAAGACGGACTACGAGATGCTCGAGTCCACCGTCACCGACATCGCCACCCGCGGTCTCGGCTTCGGTGTGCACGTGATCCTGACCGCGAGCCGCTACACCGAGGTGCGGCCCGCGCTCAAGGACATGCTGCAGAACCGCATCGAGCTCAGGCTCGGTGACCCGACGGAGTCGGAGATCGACCGCAAGGTCGCGCAGAACGTGCCGGCGACCGTGCCCGGCCGCGGTCTGAGCCCGGACAAGCTCCACTTCATGACGGCTCTGCCCCGGGTCGACGGCTCCTCGGAGACGGACGACCTGTCGGAGGCCACGTCGATCCTCATCCGCGGGATCAACGACAACTGGCAGGGCAACCACGCCCCGTCCGTACGGCTGTTGCCCACGCTCCTGCCGTCGGACCGGCTGCCCAAGGGCTTCGAGCACCCGGACCGCGGTGTCGCCATCGGCATCGACGAGTCGTCGCTCGCGCCGGTCTTCGTCGACTTCGAGACGGACCCGCACTTCATCGTGTTCGGTGAGAGCGAGTCGGGGAAGTCCTCGGTGCTGCGGCTGCTCATCAAGCAGATCTGCGAGCGCTACACGCCGGAGCAGGCGAAGATCGTCATGGGTGACTACCGCCGCGCCCACCTGGAGGGCGTGCCGGAGACACACCTGTCGCGGTACTGCGCGTCGGCTCCCGCGCTCTCCGAGACGCTGGAGGGGCTGGCCGGTTCGCTCAGCCGCCGTATGCCGGGTCCCGACGTCACGCCGGAGCAGCTGCGCAACCGCAGCTGGTACAGCAGCCCGGACGCGTTCGTCATCATCGACGACTACGACCTGGTGGCGACGGGCATGAACCCGCTGTCCCCGCTGCAGGAATACCTGCCGTTCGCCCGCGACATCGGCCTGCGCGTCATCATCGCGCGTGCCTCCGGCGGTGCCAGCCGGTCACTGTACGAGCCGGTGATGCAGCGCCTGCGCGAGCTCGGCGCCCAGGGCGTCGTGCTCTCCGGCGATCGGTCGGAAGGTGCGCTGCTGGGCAACATCACGGCGTCGCAACTGCCGCCCGGGCGTGGGTACTTCCACACGCGCCGACGGGGCGGGCAGCTGATCCAGACGGGGTGGCTGCCGGCGCGGTTCTGATCGGCAGGTGGTGAGAGGGGCGGCACCCGGGTGGGTGCCGCCCCTCTGTTACGTGTGCGGGGTGGGTTGGGTCCGGTGCGGCCGCTAGTCTGGCGTTGCGACAGAAAAGACGAGCCACGGGGGGCAGTTGTGCCGTCGGACTACACGATCTCCGATTTCAAGGTCCTCAAGGACGAGGGCTTCAACATGTTCACGGTCGGCCAGAACTTCGCCCAGGCCGTGAATGCGCTGAAGGACGGACTGACCCGTCTCGAGGGCGGCAACGGTGACACCCCGCCGTGGGGCGACGACGACATCGGCGAGAAGTTCGGCGTCGTCTACGAGGGCCTGCGTGACGGCATGTACGAGTCGATGGGCAGCCTGGCGACGCGCATCGCCGGGATGGGCGTCGCCTTCACCAAGATGGGCGTGGCCCAGGAGAAGAACGAGGCCAGGGAGGAAGAGATCTGGCGGTCGACGACAGCCGAGTACGACGGTCAGGTGAAGGTGCCGTCGGGAACCGTCCACGCCAGGCTTCGCCCGCACCAGGACCTGCTCTGAGCCCGCGCCCGGGCCGGTGGCAGGGCGTCTGAGCCCGCATCAGGACCATTGAAGCCGCACCAGGACCACTGAGCCTGTGTCAGGGCCCCGGCCTCGTGGTGGGTCCCCAAGAGGTCTGTGCTGCAACAGATTTGTGACAGCGATCCCGTGAACCTGCCTGCGGGTGTGTCCGTAAACTCTGTGCACGGCTGTACATCTGTGTGTTCTCCCTTGCGAACGGGGACAGTTGTACGGCCGTGTCGGCTGACGGGGGTGCTTTTGCTGTGTCGATGATGCTGCCGGACGAGCTCGAGTGGGTCCTCGAAATGCTCGGCTACCGCTGGCCGACAGCGGACGAGGACAAGCTGAGAAGTTCCGCGGAGCTGTGGCGGAAGTTCGGCGACGACGTCGTCACGCTGCACGAGTCGGCGAACTCCGCCGCCAGGAACGTGACCGCGCACAACGGCGGCGAGTCGATCGACGCGTTCACCAAGGTGTACGACAAGTTCGACAGCGGCGGCGACGGCTACCTCGCGAACGCGGCCGAGGCGGCGTACATCATCGCGAACGTGATGAATGCCTGCGCGAACCTCGTCGTGTTCGCCAAATGGGCTGTGATCGCCCAGCTGATCGCGCTGGCCATCGAGATCTTCGCCGCCCAGGCCGCCGCGCCCTTCACCTTCGGCCTGTCCGAGGTCGCCGCGCTCGGCGCCACCCAGGCCACCCGGCTGATCGTGCGCCGCCTCCTCGACGAGCTCAAAGAGGCCCTCATGGAGGCGATCGTCGAGGCGATGAAGGAGCCGGCCGTCTCGGCGATCGAGGCGATCATCACCGACCTCGTGCGGCAGACGGTGAACGTCAGCTTCGGCGCCCAGGAGGGCTACGACCTCGGCCAGACCGCCAAGGCAGGTGCCCAGGGCGGCTGGGAGGCCATCAAGCAGACTCCGCAGACGCTGGCGGAGGGTGTGCGGGACAGCCTGGGGTCGAAGGCGGGAAGCAGGGCGCACCACGCGATCGACAGCCGGATCGACGGCTATGACGCGGGCTCCGGGGTTTCGGGGGGCTCGGGGAGTGACGGGGGTTCGGATTCGTCGTCCAGTTCCTCCTCTTCGGATTCGTCGTCCAGTCCGTCGTCGGGATCGCCTTCCGATTCCTCTTCGTCCCCTTCTTCGTCCTCCAGCTCGAACTCCGGCTCCAACGGCCCCGGCTCGTCGGACTCCTCCACGTCGACGCGTTCCGGTAACGGCTCGGGCGTCAACATAGGCAGCGGGATATCCGCCGACACGGGCGGTGGCGGCATAGCCGCGCCGGACCTGGGCGCGGGCCCGAGCTCGGACTCGGGCGGCGGTTCCGACTCCGGGGCCGGCCAGAGCACTTCCTCGGACGCGCCGGCTCCAAGGCCGACGCCCAACCTGTCCGGGCCGTCGCTGGCGGACTTCGACGACCCCTCGCCCGGCGGAACGCCGCCCGGTGGCGCGGACTCGAACGGTTCGTCAGGTACTCCGAGCACGTCCGGCCCGTCCCCCACCGGCGGCGGTTCGCCGGCTTCCGGCATCGCGTCGCCGACCCCGCACTCCGCGCCGGCTGCGGCGTCGGCGGGCAGTACGTCGTCGCCACCGAGCGGCGGCGCGATCGGGACCTCGATCGACAGCCTGGCGGCCGGCGTCCCCACCCAGTCGAACGCGGCGCCCACGCCGACGACCAGCGACCCGTCGCCCGCGGGTACCGGGGCCGGGGGCCGGGCGGACGGCGGCTCGTCCATACCGTCGTCACCGGTGGCGCCCTCCACGGCGGGTGGAGCCGTGCCCGGCACCCACCATGGGGGAGGTACGGCGGGCAGTACGCCCTCGGGCACGGGCCCGGCCGGCCCGGCGCCCAACTCCGGCGCGGCGAGGAATCCGTCCGCCGGTACGCCCGGTGCGCCGTCTCCCACGGGGACGGGGCCCGCATCCACTCCGAGTCCCACGTCCCCGGCGTCGACGCCGCGGACGACTCCGGTCACGACTCCGGCGCCGGACAGCCGAGTACCCGGTACGGCGGACGGTCGTACGCCCGGCACTCCCAGCACACCCGACGGCCGCATACCGACCCAGCGGACCCCTGGTACGGCCCCGGGCGACGGGACCGCGCCCCGGAACACACCCGCCGGCACCCCCGGCGACCGTTCCCCCGGCGACCGCACCCCCGGCGACCGCACGCCGCCGCGCACCAGCCCCGACCCGACCGGCACGCGGACGCCCGCGCCAGGGCAGAACCCGGGCACGAGCACCCCCACGGCGACGCCTTCCACGTCGACCGGCACGGGCACGAGCACCCCCACGGCGACGCCTTCCACGTCGACCGGCACGGGCACGGGCACCGGCAGCGACCGGACCTCCACGCCGAGCAGCAGCACCCCGAACTCCTCGACACGGCCGGGCCCGGCTCAGACGCCGAGCACGTCCGGCACGCCGAGCACCTCCAGCGCTCCGAGCACGTCCAGCACGCCAGGCACCCCGGGCACCCACCACCAGCCAGGCACCGGTGCGCCCGCCACCCCCACCAGGCCGCCCCAGCAGCCCGCGGGCAGTAGCCCCCACCCGCCCCACACCCCCAACGCGCCGCAGCAGCCGGCCGCGCAGCCCCAGACGCCGCAGAACACACCGCCCAACCTGCAACAGCAACAGCAGGTGACGGCGGTACCGATCCACACGGTCGTCACCACCCCGAGCTCCTCGGCGTCACCGTCACACGCGGGCCCGGCCACGCCACACGCGCCGGGCTCGCCCCAGGCCAACTCTGGCGACCCGAACCACCAGCAGCAGCCCCAGCAGGACAGCCTGGAGAACATCCGCGCCGATCTGGACCACTACCCGGGGGGCCTGTCCGAACCCGACCCCGCCGACCAGCAGGCACTGGTCGACGCCGTCCCGCACAACGAAGACGGCACCCCGGAACGTTTCCCGGACCCCTTCGGCCCCTGGTCCCAGCTCCAGAACGACGGCGGCGTCCAAGTCCCCGGACGCAGCAACAACTGCGCGGACTGCTCCCGTTCCTTCCTGGAGACCTGGTACGGAAACCCCCAGGTCTCAGCCGCCCGAACCCCCGACTACGACGAGAACGGCAACCACGACCCGTTCACCCCCGAGGACAACGCCAACGACAACCAGATCCGCTGGTCGGGCGCCGCACACACCTACGCCGGACCGGGCGGCGACCCAGAGACCGCCAACAACATCGCGTCGGTCCTCCAGCAGGCCGGCCACGGCTCAGCAGCCATCGTCCAGGTCGACTGGCCGAACGGCGGGGGCGGCCACGCCTTCAACGTCGTCAACCACAACGGCAACATCGTCTGGATCGACACCCAGAGCGGAGCGGTCAGCAACGAGCCCCTCCACATCGACAACGCCGAACACGTCTGGCACATCCCGCTGGACGCCGACCGGAACCCGATAGACACCACCCAGTCCGAAGGGCAGGACTCCGAGGACGCCGAGAACTCCGAGGGCGCAGGGGATTCCGAGGCCGCCGAGAACTCCGAAGGCGCAGGGGATTCCGAGGCCGCCGAGAACTCCGAAGGCGCCGAGAACTCCGAAGGCGGCTCGGAGCAGACGGCGGAGACGCCTCAAGAAGGGTCCGACACCTCCCCAGCAGAGGCGGACAACTCGCCTGAGAGCAGCGACGGCCAGGACTCCACCGCGACCGCTCCGTCGGGCGACACCTCGGGTGACACGTCGGACGCCCCCTCGGACTCCGACGGTGAGAGCAGGGCCGAGAACGGAAGCAAGCGAGAAGCGCCCCCGGCGGTGGGCGACGCGTCGGCGCCGGACAGCATCGTACGAACGGGCGAAGCCAACACCCTCGGCCCTGAGACCACCGACCCGGACCCCCGGCAGACCCCGCCGTCTCCGACCGAGGCCAGCGACGCGGACACCCGCACCGCAACGAACGACGCGGGCTCGCCGGCCCCGCATGCGGCGTCGAGCGAGTCGACCGGTGCTTCGAGTGGTCCCGGGCGAACCGCTGCCCCGGAGCAGCGCACGCCATCGGTGCCGACCGACCTTCCGACCCATGGGAACCCGGAGCAGTCGAACACGACTGGCCAGCGCCCCTCGGGCCGGCCCACCACGGCCAACGAGACGCCACGGACGTCAGCCGGCAGCCCCGACCGCCGTTCTCCCGAGAACCCCGCGGGGAAGACCAACGACGGGGAAAGCCCCGCAGACGGCACCAGCAACGAGAAGGACTCTCAGAAGCAGCCGTACAGCGACCCCCACGACCGGGGCACGAGCGACACCTCGGAACAGAGCCGCTCGGTCACCCAGGACGGCCCGGAAAGCGACACGTCACGGACTCATGAGCATCCCGAGGACGAGCTTTCCAGGGAATACGGCATCGAGCCCGACCAACTGCAGCAGAACCTCCGAGCGGAAAGGGAGGTGTACAGGGTCGAGCTGGACCGCGTCCATCACCAGCTCGAGAGGTGGACGGAATCAGGTGAACTCGCCCGTGTTCTCCAGGTGACGTCCGGAAATGCGCCGCATCCTGACGCTCCCCCTGGCATGCGCCGCTTCACCAGGTCCCAACTCGGCGACAACCTGGACGGATTCAACGATCTCTCGCCTGGTGAACAGCAGGCTGTCGTCGCATCCGTGGCAAGGCTCAGTCTCTCCTTCCACGAGCAGCACGGTGTCGGCCGCAGTCCCGAACCGGTCACCCACCCCTACCGTCAGCCGGGAGAGCCGGACCCCGAGCCCGGCACGAAGGACCGGAGCGCCAAGCGGTCGAAACAGTCTCTCGGTGTGCGCCTGCACCGTATGGCGATCAACAAATTGTTCAAGGCGGCAGAGTTCAAGAAACTGCCGGAGGACGACGCGAAGGCACTCAAGAAAAACGGCCCCGACTTCACCGACAAGAACTTCGCCGTACTCGAGGTCCAAGGACCGGACGGCGAGGTTTCGTACATCGTCGATTCCTCCGTTCCGGCCAACACGCCAGGGGTCAGCCCACGTCATTCAGAGCGGCACCTGATGGACTGGCTTGAGCGCATCGACCCGGATGCCGACCGGTACACGCCACTCGGCCTCTACACCGAACGCGAGCCCTGCGGAGAGGGCAGAGGGCACGCGAAATGCTCGGAGGTGCTCCTCGACGAGCGGCTCGAGGACGTCCCCATTCATTACAGCACCACCTACCGACAGGACCCGGAAGGCGTGAAAATCAGGGACGCGATGCTCCCTGAGAAGGCGAAAGCGGTGGCCGCGGTCGACGGCTTGTCGGATCAGGAAGTCAAGGAAGCGCTGGAGCAGCGAACGCGTCAACGGCTCGTTCCGAATTCACCGGCCCTCCCGAAGAATCTCAAACAAGTTGAGGATTTGACGCCCGAAGCAGCCAGGCAGCGCCTGAAGAACGAAATCGCCAACGAACACGACGCGAACCGTAAAGCAACCAAGACCGACGAAGAGCGCGCAATGATCGCCGAGATGACTCGGCACATGGAAGCCCTCCAAGGCATTTGGGACAAATTGCGCCCCCAAATGGTCAACTGAAAAATTGACGGTCAACGGAAAGATGAACGGCACTCGCTGATCGCCGCTCCAGGAACACAACTAGGCTGGGCCACATGCCAGACACCATCGAATCCCTCGTACACGACCTCGGTGATCGGGACCGCCGTCGGCGGGCCGCCGCGGAGGACGGCTTGGTGGCGCTGGGAGCCGAAGTCGTCGAGCCCCTGCTGTCCGTCGTCCGCGCCGGCAGGCCGCGCAGTCACGCTCTGCGCGCCGAGTCCGTACTCGGGCGCCTGGGCGACGAGGCCGTTGCGCGCCTGAGGGAGATCCGACGTCACGGGCCTGGACCTCTGCGGCGAGTGGCTCTGCGGCTCATCGCCGACCTGAGCGGCGAGCAAGGACTCGACCTGCCCGACCGTCGAGTCGTCGAACGGCTGGTGCGGATCAAATTGCGGTCCGAGCGCCCGGTGACACTGCCGCCGGAAAGCCGTTGGATGGCCTTCCCGGCGGACCAGTTCGAGGCCGTCGTGACCGCGCTGGGACTGCATGACCTCCGGCCCGCCACCACGGTCATGGGACTGGCTGCCACGGAGGCCTCCGGGGCCCACGACTCATGGGAGTTCGAAACGTCACAGGGCAGGAGGGAGACGGCCTACCGTGTCTTCATCACGCCCCGATTCGGTGACTGGCGTCTTCTGTACGGCAACGCGTTCCTGGATGCGTTCGGAGGTGAGTACCTCGCCGAGAAGGCCAGCGGGCAGTGCGGTGAAGCCCACTTCTATTCCATCGACACGTACCACGACACCCAAGCGTGGTGCGTCGCCCGAAAGGGCCACGTGGTGCGCCGCCATGCCACCTGGGGTGAACCGGAGTGGGAGGGGGACCCGTTGCCCTTCGAAGTCGACTACCTCGAAGGCAGGGTCTGGATCGATCCGTCGCAGATCGGCACGCATGGTGTGACCGACGCGAACGTCGCAGCCCGTCATCTGTCCGTCGACGTGGGCTTCATGCCCGAGAGCGAGACACACGAGCACGGTTGGCTTGCCACCACACACCCCGAAGCGCCCAACTCGCACTTCAGGGGCGCCTTGCCCATCTGACCTCTCATCGCCGGGATCAGGCGGCGTCCGGCATCCGCCGGACCGCCACGATCTCGGACCGCCACGATCTCGGACCGCCACGGTCTCGGACCGCCACAACGCCGGACCGCCACAACAAGGAGACCAGCTCCATGACCCCGGACAACCCGGCTCCTCCGGAGAACCCGGCTCCCCCGAGCACCCCCGAGCAAGCCCTCGCCATCGTCCGCAGCCGCTACGCCCAGCCCAAGCTGCCCGACGGGACCCCGGCCCCCCTGCACGTCCATGAATTCGACATCGGCTACCTGGTGTACGCGACCTTCCCGCCCACCACGGACGCCACGGGCCAGCCGCGCCCCTCGGCCCCGGGCGGTAGCAAGATCGTGGTCGCCAAGGACACGGGGGAGACCGTCACGGTCCCCAACTACCCGACAGACACGGCCATCGCCCTGTACCGCAAGCAGCGCGAGACGCGACGGCCGAACGCGTAGCGGAACCGAAAGGGCGCGCGGGTCACAGGGCACCGCCCTCGCCCACCCGGCCACCCGGCCACCCGGCCACCCGGCCACCCGGCCACCCGGCCACCCTACGATCGACCGATCGGCGCCTAAGATCGGCGCCGTACACGAACGAGCCCGCAACGGCGAAGGACATGGCGGAGGACGGGGACCCATGACCGGCTCGACCGAGGACGCCTCGGACACCGAGGACTACGCACCGCACCCCCACATAGGCGGCCGCACCGCCGCGTTGCGCGCGCTCGCGGCGTGGCGCGGGGCCGCGCCCGGCGCACCGCGCGTGGTCGTGCTCACCGGCGACTCGGGCAGCGGGCGTTCGCGGCTGCTCACCGGGTTTCTGATGCTGTGCGAGCCGGAGTACCGCAAGCAGCTGCCGCTGGAGCAGATGGACCCGTCCACGGTGCCGCCGGAGTTGCCCGCCCCGGCCGTGCCCACCGCCGCCGGACTGACCGCCGCACAGGTGCTGTGGCTGCTCGCCGACCACTTCGAGCTGAACGCCACCAGTGCCGCGGAGGTGTACGCGGAGTTCGCCGCGCTCGGCGAGCCGGTGACCGTCGTCGTGCCGGACGTCGACCGGGCCGGTCCAGTGCGGGCCGCGGGTGAGCCCGCACGGCTCGTACGGGAGGTGCTCACACCTCTCGCCGCCACCGAGAACGTCCGGCTCCTGGCCGAGGTGCCGCGTCCGCTGGCCGTCGAACTGGCCTCCGGGTCGGCCTCCGTCCTGCCGCCCGGCACCGTGCAGGTGATCGACCTCGACGAACCGGAATGGGCCGATCCCGAGGGCCTGGTGCTGCACGCCCAGGCGGCGCTCAGCCCCGAGTTCGGGGCCCCCGAGCTGCCGTTCACCGTCGACCCCGCCGCCCGGCTCGCCCTGGGGGCCGCCATCGGCCGCCGGGCCGGGACGAGTCCGCTGGTCGTACAGCTCGCCGTCCACTGCCTCCTCATGGCCCCGGAGGGCTTCGACCCCGCCGACGAGAGCCTGTTGCCGACCTCCGTCGGCGAGGCCCTCGACCTGCACGCCCGACGACTCGGAGCCGACCCTCGGACGCTGCGCCTGATGCTGGCGCCACTCGCCCTCGCCGAGGCCGACGGCATCCCCACCCACATGTGGGCGCGACTGGCGAACGCGGTCGCCGGACAGGACATGGGCCGGGCCATGGCCGACGGGATGCTGCTCGCCGCGCCCTTCGTAGAGCCCGCGGAGGTGGCGGGCGCAGAGGACACGCAGGCGGGTGGGCGGGACGGCGGGCAGGACGACAGGCAGGACAGCGGGCGGGACGGCGGGCGGGAAAACGGCGGCCGCATGCTGCTCCGCCTGCGGCACCCGGCCATCGCCGACGAGATCCGCGCCGGCCTGCCGAACGTCCGCGCCGCTCAGACACAGATCGCGATGGCGCTACTGGAGGCCGTGCCGGAGCAGGACTGGGGCAAGGCCGATCCCTACGTACGCGACCACATCGCGGGCCACACCCTGGAGGCGGGCCTGCTGCCCCAACTCCTCACGGACCCCGGCCTGTTCGTGCACGCCGACCCAGTGCCGCTGCGCGCCGCCATCGAGACCGTACCGACCGAGGAGCTCGGCGCAGCGGCCCGTACGTATCTGCGTACGGCGCCCCTGCTGACCCGTACCCAGGCGTCCGCGACGCTGCGCGCCGCGCTGCTCGAGACCGCGTTCGTCGAGGACGGTCTGCTCGAGTACGCCGATGCCGTACGCAGTCGCCTCGGTCTCGAACTGCCGTGGCAGACCCTGTGGAGCCGGCCCGTTTCCGGGGTCATCGGCGTGACCGTCGGCAGCCTGCCGCAGCCACAAGGGCAGGCCGCCCCCGTCGCCGTTCTCGTCGTGCCCGCGGACACGCCTGGCGCGCGCCCCCTCGGCGAGATGGGCGAGGAGATCGAGGCGGGCCGTTCCGCGGTGCTCGTCCTCGGCCTCGTACGACCGGACGATCTCAGCGGCGCCGGCCTTGACCCCAGGCAGATCGTTCGCCCCTCCGAGGACGAACGGACCGCCGCCCCGCTCGGGCTGAGCCGGGGCGCCGACTACGTGCGCGTGTGGGACCGGAAGAGTCAGGATGTCGTGGCCGCGTTGATCTCCGACGTCCCCTTCACCGCCGCCGACCTCTCCCCCGACGGCATCCTCCTCCTCGCCACCGAGCGCGGCGCCAAGGCCCTCCGCATCCGCCCGGCGGCCCAGCGATAGCCTCGTAGACGCATGACACACGGATTCCCACACACGCACATCGCTTCTCCCCCCACATCGCTTCTCCCCCTCCCACATCGCTTCTCCCCCTCGATCAACCGCGATGCCGACACCTCCGAACTCTCGAAGGAGCCTCCCCGTGACCAGCCAGGAGCAGGCGCTCGCCGTCGCCGACCGTTGGCTCAACCCGGAAGGTTCGGCGGAGCCGCGCCGCGAGGTCAGGATGCAGGAGTTCGACCTGGGCTGGGTCGTGTGGAGCCCGCCCGCGGCGCCCGAGCGTGACCCGGAGACCGGGGAGCGCCGGCCGCCCGCCGAGATCGGCGACGCGTGCGGGGTCGTGGACCGCCGTACCGGCGAGCTGACGGTCTGGCCGTCGGTGCCGGTGGACGAGGTGGTGCGGATGTACCGGCAGAAGCACGGGGGCGCGCACGGCGGTGACGCACAGGGCGCAGGCGGGTCGGAAGGCGCGGCCCGTCCGGTCACCGGCCCCGGCAACACCGCCGTCTTCACCTTCGTCGACCCGGCCAACGGCGAGGAGACCACCCTCTTCCGCAACTCCGGCCCGGGCCTGCCCCCCGCCGAGCACCAGGCATGGGCCGACCTTCGGCAGATGAACGTACCCGTCGACAACGTCCTGGCCATCCACACCGACCTGCGTCCCAGCCTGCTCCCCGGCGGCTACACCGCCGAACTCCTCAACACCTTCCCCCACGCCCAGCTCTCCTGCTCGCAGAACTACGGTGCCGCTCCGCGGGCGCGTGCCGAGGGCGTCGCGGCGCTGGTGGAGCAGGTCGAGACGACGCACCGGATCGCCGGCCAGGAGCCGCCGCCCCGCCCGCACCGCGTCCCCGTTCCGGCCCAGGTGACGCCCGCGGAGCCGATGCCCGACGTGGTCCTCGGCCGCCACCTCGTCGACGTCTTCGGTGAGGACCGAGTACGCCGCTACGACGCCGATGACGTCTCCGGCAGCCCGCTTCCCGAGACCACCAAGGCCACGCTCACCTGGGCGGGGCTCCCCGCCCATCTGCCTCTCTTCTTCACCGCCGACCGGCCCGACGCCCCTCCGGCCGGCGGCCTGTTCACCGACGTCTCCACGAATCTGCGGGAGCGCCGCAGTCCGGCCGGCGAGGAGAAGATCGGCGTCCTGGCACACCTGTCGCGGATCGGTTTCGACGGCGTCGCGGTGATCGCGGTGCAGTGCCTGCCCGGTACGACGGAACCGGACGGCCTCGGCGCGGTCTGGGCGGTCGATCCGGTCACCGCCGCCGCCCGGTACGTCAACATCTCCGCCGCCGCCTTCGCCCGCTCCCTGGCCCTGCTCGCCACGGCACGACAGCGCATGCGGGGCTTGGACCCGGTCGCGGCGGGGAGCGAAGTGGCGGCGCTGCAGGAGCAGTTGGCGGCGGTCGACGCGTCCGCGCTGGGGAACGCGGAGACGTGGTGGTCGCTGATCGTCGAGCAGATGTGGCACGGGTTGTTCTGAGCGCGTTGGGGGCGGGGCCGGAGAGTACTTTCCTGGTCCGGCCCGTTCCCTACGTGCCGCAGGGTGCCGGGGTGCCCTTCACGGAGCCCGCTCGGGCTCCGACGGGCCCCTCCTGATCTCACTGATAGCTTGCTGCTCCAGTCAGTTCACAACGTGGGGACCCGATGAGCCAGCCGCCGTTCCAGCCGCCACCGCAGCCGCCTCAGCCGCCTCAGCAGCCACCTCAAGCGCCGCAGAATCCCTATAACCCGTACAGCCAGCCCGCGCCTCCGCAGCAGCCGCAGCCGCAGCCGCAGCCGGGGTTCGGCCCGGCGCCCGTCCAGGGACAGCCACCGATGCAGTCCGGCCCCGCTCCCGTTCCGGGGCAGCCACCTGTGCCGGGGCAGCCGCCCATGCAGCCCCACCCGGCGCACCCCGTACCGCCGTACCAGGCACCGCACTTCGGACAGCAGCCGAACACCGGCGGCGGGAGTCCGGTCGGCGCGGTCCTCCTCGGGTTCTGCGCCTCGGTCCTCATCTCCCTGTTCTACAGCGTCACCATCGTGGCCACGTACAAGGACCAGTCGGAGACCACGGCCCACACCCTCTACGTGGGCCACGCGCTCCTCAACGGAGTGGTCGTCGGCGCCTTGGCCGGCCTGGTGGGCCGTCGCAGCAACGGCGCCCGGGTCGGCGCGGCCATCATCGCCCCGCTCGGCGCGTTCTTCGGCTACACCAACGCCGTGCCTCTCGTCATCGCCGAGAGCCAGGCTCCCTCCGTCATCGGGGACATGCTGGAGAACGACCCGTTCTTCCCGGCCGAGGCCTGGTGGGGCAGCTCGAACGACAGCACATGGATCTCCCTGCTCGGCCTCGTGGTCGCCGCGGCCGCCGCGTGGGGTCTCGCCTACGTCGTCGGGAACAGGGGCCGCCGGGCCTGACTCGACCGCGTTGCTCCGCGGTCCGGGTTTCGCTCAGTACAGCGAGAACCCACCACTGTGCCGCCCCGGGCTCTTCTTGCCGGACTGCGACGAGGACTCCCCCTCCGAGCGCCTCGGCTCGGAGGCCCCGGGGGCCGGGCCACCGTCACCGCTCGGCGGCACCTCACCGCTCCTGATCCGCTCCCGCTCCTCCTCGGAGAGCGACTCCCACTGGCCGCGCAGGGACGCCATGCCCCCGCCGCCCAGGGCGCGTGCCACCGCGGGGTCGTCCAGGGCGTCGCGCAGGGCGAGCCGGCCGGAGAGCAGCCTCTTCGCCGCCTCCTGCATCTCCTTGCTCGCGCCGCCGTCGGCTTCGGACAGCCTGCGCAGGGCGGAGTTCAGGGAACGTATCTGTCCCGGTTCCAGAGCTTCGTCCAGCACGCCGCGCTCCGGCGAAGAGCCTTGCGGGTTCGGGGAGTTGTCGGGCTGCCTGGTCATCTCGCTTCTCCTCGTCTCTCCGCGATAGCGCGTCCCCCCGCAGTATCCCCCGCCTCCGCGACCGACACGGTGGCGCACCCTCCCCTCGGCGCCCACAGGCATGGGTGCCATGCTGACTGCGCACTGCCCCGACCGGCCGAACAGGAAACCGCAGAGGTAGCCCCAGAGGTAGTCGCAGCCGCGGAGGAGAAGGACGGCATTGTCATGACCCGAACGCAAGGCACGCGAAAAGACAGCTCAGCAGCCAACCTCGTCGGAAGAGCCTTCGGCCGCCTCGGGCGCGCGGGTGGCCTGGTCTTCCTCATCGCAGGCCTCGCCCTGAGCGGTTGGGGCGCGTACGAGGGGGCGTACGCGGCGGGTTGGGCGGGCACCCACGGCACCCTGACGGTGAAGCGGTGCGAGGTGAGCTACCCGAACAACGCCTCCCGGAGCAGCCGCAAGAACCGCCGCCCCATCCGCTGCACCGGCACCTTCGTCTCCGAGAACGGCAAGGGCAAGGACACCAGCGCCGGGGTGCAGCTCAGGCGCCGGTACGCGCAGGGCACCGCGCTGTCGGTGCAGCGGACGGACCCGCCGACGTCGGCTGCCGCCGGCGACGGGGACTACGTCCAGAGCGGCACGGACCGAGCCTGGCGCTTCTTCGGCGCCTTCTTCGGCGGCTGGGTCCTCACGGGCCTCGGCGTCTTCTGCCTCGCCACGGGTTACGCCCCGTTCGGTCAGAGCCGCATCTCGTACGACGTGGCGTGGGAGGCGTCGGGGCGTGGGGTGACGCGCCTGGTGGTGCTCGGGATGATCGGGGTGGGGATCGTGGGGGCGGGGGTGTCGTTCCTGGTCAGTTACTTCGTCTGACGTTGCGTCCGACAGCTGCGCCGGGGGTACGAAGTCGAGTCCCCGGAAGACCGCGAACGGCGGCTCGGCGAGGGCGACTTCTCGTTTCGGCTACGCCGACCCCGGCGCTCTCCTGCCCGCTCATGCTGGAGCCAATCGGCCCCAAAGGACGACACGGCCCCGTCCCTGCCCCTCGCCCGGGCCGACGTCTACCTGCCGCTGCCGCGGATGGGACGGCTGCTCTTCCTGAGCCTCACCACGCCGTCCCTGCCTGACCTGCCCTTCTACGTCTCGCTGCTGTCGAGGTCCGCTCACGAGCTGGTGGTGACCGGCGGAGCGGGGGCGGGGGCCGTTGCGGACAGAGGGGGCGGCGAGGAGAAGGGGCCTATCGCCCAGCAGGTCAGGGCCGACTTCGGGTAGCTGAGCTTCCAGCCCTGGAGTCGGTTGGGCTCACGGTGCGTTAATCGGCGACTCGAGCACCGATGGCCCGGGCGCGGCGGCGTGCTTCGGGGGTGAGGCCTTTGCGGCGGGGGGAGGTGCGGGGGTTGAACGCGGTGGGCTGGGCCAGGCAGCCCAGTCCGCGTAGGCCGGGCTTGGCTACCACACAGGCGAAGCGGGGGTCACCCGCGTACCAGAGTTCTTCGTCGTATTCTTTCAGGGCCTCGCGACTGTAGGTCCGGAAAAGCCCGGCGGCTGCCTTCAGCGACACCGTCGTCCCGGGGTTGTCAGGGTCGGGCAGCACGAAAAGCGCATCCTTGCCCTGGGTGATCCGGACGGCACCCGACTGCTGACGCCATGGGTAGACGGTGAGGATGCGTCGCATCCTCCATCCCGCCCGAAGCCGGCCGAATGCCAGGACCGTCAGCATTGCGATCACCGCAAGGACCAGCACCATGGGCACGACTGCCGCTACGGGCAACAGGAGGGTGAGGTACACCGCCCCCCACCACAGCGCCACCCAGCCCAGCGACTTGACCGCGTTCCGCGCCGTGTAGCGGAGGAGAGCACGTCGGGTGCCCGGCGTGCCCCACGCCACCGGACCGTCGAAGCCCTGCTTGTTCAAGTTCATGACCACTCGCACATCCCAGGTCAGCCGAAGTCGGAGGCGATGTCGTCCGCGACGCTGCCCGCGCTGTCAGCCGTGTCGCGACGTGCGGCGCGCTCGATTTCCGGCAGCGGATCGTGGAAGGACACCGTGTGCGCGATGCCTTCCATCATGGCGCGGTAATGCCTCCTGGAACCCACGGCCGTGCTGCTCAAGGTGAGGACGCCCAGTTGAGTACCCGAGGGGGCCGGGATATAGAGATTGCACTGGTAGAGCTCCTGGGTGGGAACCCCCTCCAGAGCGGGCATGGTGATCACGGTGTCGGAGATCGACGCCGGACGACCACCAGGAAGCGTCAACAGCCCGACGTTCTCAGCGCATTCACGCAGGGAAACCGCGCGCACCGCGGTGATCTTGGCGGGGGCCCACTCCATGTCGCGGAGCGCCACTGTGAACACGGACGATGCGGAGGACCCGTCGTCCGCGTAGTGCATTCCGAGCGAGCAGGCGATGACACCTTCGCTCCGCATTTGGGAAGCCATGAACCGAACGTCCCGCAGCGCGCCGGTGTACCGGTCACGCTGGCCCTCGGGCGCAAGCTCGAGGACCAGTGCCAGTGCATGCTCAAGGTGCGTTTCCTGCTCCGACCCCGGTTCGGGGTTGAGAGCGTCGATCGGAACGCCGATGAACCCGGCCGGCAGCGCGTACCAGATCTTCGAGCTGGGGTCTCTGGCCGTGTCGTCGATCACCAGACGGATCGGATTTTCAGCGGCTTCTTGTGTCATCGCAGAGCCGCCATGGTGCTCCCGAGGATGGAAAAGGCCGCAGGACCGTCGAACAGGCCGGCGCGGGCCGCGTCGACCCCCGTGGCGGTGTTCTTGCCACTGTCGCTGTCCAAGGCGTCGATGTTCTCGGCGGCCAGTCCGTAGCCGGAGGTGAGCACACCTGCGACCGGCGAGACATAGTCCATGCCCACTCTGACCGCCTGGCTACCCCCCGCTGCTTGCGCCACCCAGTCTCCGACGGGGTTGTAGGAACCCGCAGTCGCGATCCTGTTCGCGGCCGTGACGGTGTCGTCGGCGAACCGGCCCAGGAACTGCCCCGCGCTCACCGCCTCGGATGCGTAGCGCGTCGACTGGATCGCACCGTTGAGACCGCGTGACGCGGCCCCGACGCCCGGCACCGCCCCCAGTGCGTCACCGACGAGTCCCACCGAGTTCTCCCAGAAGTCCGCGTCGAACTCACCCTTCGTGAACCCGTCCGCGAGAGAAGCCCGCACCTTGGGGTCGGAAAGCCTGGACGCCATCGTGGCCAGGCTCAGCGCACCCGCTGCCAGCAGCATGGCAATCCCGAACGGCCCCGTGCACAACAGCGCGAGCAATCCCGCCACCGCCGCCAGCACACTCAGAATGTTGGTGAGGTTGTCCCCGATCCAGCTGAGCGCCTGGCTCAGCCACCCCGGCTCCTCGGGCGCCAGATCCTTCGTGGAGTCCTTCAGCTTCTTGGCGAGGTCCCGGGCCTCCGCCTCGTGCGTGCTCTCCAGCTCCCGCGCCTTGCGCATCACCTCGTCCAAGGCGCCCTGCGCGTTGTTGACGGCGGTGACGGCGTCGCTGAGCCGGTCGTTGGCCGCGTTGAGACGGGCCTGAGCGGACTCCAGCTCGGGACCCTCGGCGAACGTCTGCCCCGCGAGCTTCAGGTCGGGGTCCTTCTCAGCCGCGTCGTGCCGGGAGTTGGCGGTCCTCAGGTCGCCCTTCCGGTCGGCCGCCTCGAGGTCGTACTTGTGCGCCAGCTCCCTGCGACTGGTCAGCCCGCCGTGCCACGTCCCCAGATGACCGGCGGCCAGAGTCAGCGACTTGTGGGCGTCCTTCATGTACTTCGGCAGATCACCGTCGAGCGCCTCACGGAAGCCGACAGCGGCGTCACCCTCCCAGAAGCTCGACTCACCGAGCAGTTTGTCGATCTTCTGGTACGCGGTCTGCAGCGCGCTCGCCGATTTGACGAGCTGGGTACGGAGCTTCTCGACTTCGCCCGGCTGCCCCGGCACCGGGTTCCACCCGAGGTGCATGTACGGATTCTGTGCCACCGTGATCACTTCCCCGCAGCCGCGGCGCGCTTGAAGCTCTCCTCCAGGGAGGTCTCCACTTCGCGGTAGTTGTCCGTGTTCTTCTGGAGACCTTCGGTGAGCTTGTCGATACGCTCCTTGATCTGCTCGTTGCCGTACTTCCACCGCTCCTGGAACTCGTCACACGCCTCGTCCAGCTCCGGCGTCCCGATCTCGTCGGAGCGGACGTGCTGCAGAGCCGTCCGCACCTGCTCAAGGCAGTCTTTGGCGTCCTTGAGATCCTTGGTGAATGTGGCGAGCTGATCAATGTCGGTCTTGAAGTGGTCTCCCACGCAGGCCTCCCCGTTCACGCGCTTCGACGGTCGCATCGGCAAACGACAACCGGCGGTCGAATGGGCAGATCATGCCATGAAGCGGCGAACAGACCGTGCCGGGGGCACAGAATCCACACGCACTGGCCTCCGCCCGACACCCCCGCCCCTCGTCGCCCACGCAACGTACATGCGTGCGGTGAGCGAGCCCGACCAAGCCGTACCAGGGGGCTGAGCCGTCAGTGTACCGACGAAGTCGAGCTGCAGGGATTCGAGGCCGGGCAGCGCTCCGACATGTGCGGCTGCACCAGGGAGTTGAAGACTCGCAGCCACCAGACACAGCCTGGAATCTGCGCACGCCGGTCCGGTTCGTCGACCTCGACGACAGCCAGACCGGACAACAGCCGATGACCACGACACAGGGCGGACTACCGCCGTGTGGTCCACGATGATCACCGGCGCTCCCCCAGTTGCCTGGAGGCGATCGCGGCACGCCATTCCTGCGCCTCGCGCACGTCAGCCTCGGTGAAGTCCTCACACGGTCGGCCTGGACGTACGCGACACCCCGGGCCGTTCGCTCCGCCCGCTCGGCCTCCGTAGGCGTGGCGACAACCACGCGTTCGACGTAGGCGCACGTACTGAGGCCACGCATCGAGTGCCGCGCAACCTGGGGCACCGCACCAGCACCTTGACCTGCTTGCGGTACGGCCACCCCATCGAACCAGCGAGCGCGGCTTCCGGAGCGACCACATCCAGGCCGTGCACCGTTCCTTTCTACGATGGAGTTGACATCCCTGCGTCACTCACCCGCAGTAGCGGCCAGAAATCAGACACCCCCAGGCAGGTGGTGTGGTCCCGCCCATCTCACAGCTTGCCCAAGATCACGCTGCGCCAGGTCCAGCCCGACTTGAGGACGGCGCTCTGGAGGGGGTCGCGCAGCTCCGAACTGTCGAAGCGGAAGGTCTCCGTCGCTTCAAAGCCACCGCTGTCTCCGCGCTCGACCCTGTAGCGGCTGGAGACGGTCCTGTCGGGCCCGCGCGAGTACGCCCCTGAGATCTTGATCTGCGGCGGATCCCCGACCCGGGTGACCTCCCAGCTTTCCTCGAGGACCCGGACCTCATGGTCCTCCGGGACCAGGCGCATCCGGATCCGGACTGCGCGAGTCAGCTGCGACGCGACGAAGAAGGTCTGCCACGCGGGCTCCGCCACCCGCCACTCCGCCACCAGGTCGGCGTCTTCCGCGGCTCCGTCGCGGATGACGTACGGGGCATCGGGCCGGTTGACGCCCAGCAGGGCCGCGTGTACCTCGGCGGCCGATCGCGGGGCGACGCCGTCGTCGGGGTGCTTTGTTCCGGTCAGCTTGTCGAAGAGTCCCATGAAGTCAACCTCTGAGAGTGTCGGGGTGCAGGTTCAAAGTTGCCGCTTGTCCGAGACGTGCTACGAAGCAGCGCCAGTGTCAGGGCGGACCGTGCGCACAAAGTCTTGGAAGTCACGTAGGACAGAGGAGTGTTGGGCGGCGGTGGCCGTCAGAATCAGGCGGATCACTGCCCGCTTGCGCGGATCGGCGACGTCCAGCATGGAGAGGTACACCTGCGACTGGACGAGGTCGCGGTGCACACCGCCGACTACGGCCGAGACAGCCAGCGTCTGCGTGAGGCCGGGCGCTTCGGCGGAGCCGATCTCACGGTGCCCAACGGCCCCGACCGAGGTGCCGGCCTGGCGCAAGCGCTCCACGGACTCGTGGGCGATCTCGGGCAGCGTCGCCGCGTCCGGGCGATACTCTCCGTCGATCGTGATGTTCGCGGTGAAACCGGCGTCCGGTTGCGGGTACCGTGCGACGAAGGCCGCACCCGGGGCACCGACTGCATCCGGCGGTTCGGCGCGCCAGCCTTCGGGCAGTTCAAACTGGATCGGTACGGGCAAAGTCGTGGGCATCTCGGACCATCCTTACTACGGCAACGGGCCTGCGGGGGCATTCATCAGAGCAGGCTGCCGACACCGTCGGCGACCCACCCGGCCGCGTCCCCCACAGCATCGGCCGCATCGCTCGCGGTATCTGCGATCTTCCCAGGGTCGACGGTGACCTCGAGGCCCACGGCTCCGCCCAGGATGGGAGAGACACCCACTTTGGGGGCGAAGTGCCATGCACCGTTGGCATCCTGGCCGAAGTTCAAGCTTGCCTCTGCTCCAGGCCCCGCCCATCCCTCGGCTGTGGCGCCCACCCCGATTCCCCCAATGTCAGCGCCCCCGGAGACGCCGCCTTTCGCACCCGCGAAGGCCTCGGCGCCCAACTGCAACCCCTCGAGGTCGACCCCGGCGCTGGCGCCGGCCTCAGCGCCCGCCTTGGCCTCGGCCCGTCCGTACAGCCCGACGGGGCCAGCATCGGCGCGGCCGTTGGCCGAGGCCTCGCCCCCTGCGAAGGCGCCAACCTCGCCCCTGATGCCCTCGTTGGTGATACCGCCAGCCGCGGAGACCTTGGCACCCGCATAGGCTTCAGACGCCCCGGCGAGCTGCATCGGGCCGTTGGTGAGCGTACCCTCCGTGCTCGTGCGGCCGAGATCGGCATGCGCCTCGGCCTCGCCCAGCTTGCCGGCCCCGGTGTCTGACCCAGTGACCGATGTCCCGGCCCCGAGACCGGAGGCTTCGGCCTCGCCTTCGGCGACCCACCCTTCAGTCTTCGTTCGGGCGTCCTTCTTCTTCGACTCGGCCGCGCGAGTGGTGTTCGCGTCGTCGAGGGAAGTGACGACCCTTGAGTTGAAGTCGCTCCGGCTGTTGCCGAGATCGCGGCGCAGGGCCCAGCATGCCGTCTCGTCGGCCTCGGCAGCGCGACCCAGGACAGCCTCAAGTCGGCGGGCGAACGCCTCGCAGGCTTTCTGCTGTTCACGGATGGCCGCCTGGCCATCGGGGTCATGGCGAGCGCCGATGTCCTGGGAGAGGTCATGGCGCGGAGTGACGGTGCCGGTGGCGCTGACGTGGAGGTCCTGTTCCTTGGCCTCGACGCCAGCGAGGCGGTGGAGGTCGTCCCTGGCCTTCTTCAACTCGGCGTGCAGTGACGTGAGAACGCCGGCGATGCCATTCGCTTCCTTGTAGGCGCTCTCGAATTGCTGCTGGGCGGCGCTAATGTCGTTGCTGGCCTTGGCCACGATCAGGACCGGCTGGGTCCAGCCCGCCTGTCTGAAGGGGCGAGCGACCTGGTCGCCGTACGCGGTGTGCAGCCCCTTGAACTTGGCGGCTGTCTCCTCCCAACGGTCGGCGGCCGCTTTGAGATTGCTGAGGTTGAGGTGGTACAGCTGCTCGTACGTCGGCATGAGCTCGGCGAGTCCCCCGTCGAGTCGTGTGTCTTGTCAGGGTGGAACTAGGCGGTGAGTGGAGGGCCTGCTCTAGCCGAAGTCACTCGCCAGAGAGTGCATGGTCTGCGTGTTCGCCGTTTCAGTGCGCTGATATAGCACTCCTGATGCGCCGCACTGGCTGGCGAGACTGTCGCAGTCGGCCGCGAGTGCAGCGACCTGAGCCGTCCAGGTCTCCGCCAGCCCGGTAAGCGCCCCGCCCAGCCCACCGTCCCAGTCGCCCGCCCTGAAGTCCCGGGATGCAGAGCGCGTCTCGCCCACCGGATGAGCACCGGCGGTTCGCGTCTGCCCCTCGATCGCGCGTGCGCCGTTGCCTGCGCGATTGAGTGCTGCCGGATCCTCGATTTCCGTCCCGGCTGACATGCCATATCCCCCGTGTTGTTTGGGTTCCTTGTGGAGCGAAAGGTATCGGATTTGGACGCGAACACATCGGCGGCGCGTGAGTTGGCCCGCCTGCTAACAGAGTTGAGTGAGCACCCTCTGTGACGCGTGCTACTGGCTCTGCCCTTGAGCTTGCCACACTGGGAGGCAGGCACCGCGGCAGCGCGACGACCGCATGCGCGCGCCTGGTTACGCGTCGGTCAGTCGGCCCGTCATGTCGACCCGGCCAGCTCCCCTTCGATTCGCTCGACCGCGTCCTTGGCCGTGGCCAGGTCTGCCCCAGTGATGGTCCGATAGCGCTTGATCGCCTGGATCTTCTTCCCTTTTCTGACAAGAGTGCCGACCTCGCCCAGCACCGGGTCGGCATACTCGACACCCAACGACTCAAGGAGAAGATCGACTTTCTGTTCCATCCGAGCAGTTCTCCGGTCGATGCAACGGACTTTGTACTCGAGGGTGCCCCACAAGCCAATAGACACGAGGAAGATGATCAGGTACGCGGTTGGGTCCATGGGGCGCAACCCTAGCCGCGCCGCTATGAACCACCGGTAGCGGGCATACGGCTTACGGTCGGCCTTGAAGGCGGCCGAGGAAGGCGCTCCACGCCTGGTGACTGAAGACGAGCACCGGGCCGGTCGGGCTCTTGCTGTCACGTACGGGCACTATGCCGGGACGGTCGTCGGCGACCTCAACGCACTCGTTGTTGCCGCCGCTGTACGTGCTGCGGCGCCACCTCGCGCCTGACAGATCGGGCGTGCTGTGGCGGGCGTTCATCATGGTCCATTCTCCTTGGCCCTGCGGTGGATGAGGGCGCGAGACTCCACCGGGGAGAGCGCGGACGTGCGCGCGGCGTCGAACAGGTCCCTGTAGCGGGCGACATCTGCCTCTCGCTCGAGCCACGTGGAGCCAGTCGGGTTGTCCGCCAACACCACGTCCAGCGCTCCCTCTTCAGGAAAGCCCAGCACCACGTACGGGCCGAACATACTCGCATGGGCGCCGCGGGAGAACGGCAGTACCTGAACGGTGACGTTGGGAAGTTCCGAGGCGTTCACAAGATGCTGCAACTGCGCCTTCATCACTTGATGCCCGCCTACTTGCTGGAGGAGTACGGCCTCCGACAGAACCGCCCAGAGACGCAGCGGTGAGTCACCGGCCAGCCTCTGCTGACGCGCCAGGCGCACTTGCACGAACTTCTCGATCTCGTCCCCCGTCTCCCACTGCCGTGATGCCACCGTCACGGCCCGGATGTACTCCGGGATCTGGAGAAGGCCTGGGACCAGCTGCGCCTGGAAAGTACGGATGGACTCCGCCATCATCTCCAGGGCGATGTAGTCGCGATAGGTGTCGGCAAGGACGGAGCCGTACTGATTCCACCACCCCTGCCTGCGGCGCCGGTTGGCCTTGCGGGCCAAGGCGGTCAGGCGCTCCTGCAGTTCGGCGTCCGACACCTGGTATGCCCGCAGCATGGCCATCAGGTCGGGGAGACGAACCGCGACTCGCCCGTTCTCAATACGGCTGATCTTGCCCTTGGTGCAGTCGAGTGCATCGGCTGCCTGAACGGTCGTCATTCCAGCCTCTTCCCGCAGCCGGCGGAGGTCGTCTCCGAGTTGGCGTCCGAGGACGGTCGACGGGCTCGAGGTCGCGCTCTTGGCAGGCATGCCAACACCTTTTAGCAGAGCAGGAGTGGGCGTGAAACGGCCCTAATTCGAAAGAGGGAATATCACGCCCATTTCAACTGGAAACGTTGCAGATTCGCGTGATGCGCATCCATCCTGCTGCCCAATGAGCCTTGTCCCGCCGCTCAACTCCCTCTCGGTATGCGGGATGCCGGTCACACCTCGACAACTCTGGGGACTGCCATGCCCGTTGTGAACCAAGTAGCTTTTCGACTCTCACGCCATCGCAGCAGCGTTCCCAGAGCGCGAGCGGTGCTGCACGCTGTGCTCGAAGGCTGGTGTATCGATCAAGAAACCCTCGACACGGCGGAGTTGGTCCTGTCGGATCTGGTCACCAACGCCCTGCGGGCAAGGGCGCCGCGTGGCCGCCAGGTCGGCGTCCGCATCGCGCACACGGAGGACGACGGGCTGCTGCGGCTGGAGGTGAGCGACGCCGGGGAAGGCCGGCCCGAGGTACGGACCCCAGGTGAGGACGAGACCGGCGGGCGCGGGCTACTACTCGTGGAGGCCCTCGCCCTCCGTTGGGGGGTGCAGGAACGGGAGGGCGGCATCGGGAAGACGGTGTGGGCGGAGTTCAAGGCCCCGCACATCACAGCTGTCCCCCTTGAAAGAGAGATCGCGGCTGTAACGCTTCAGCCGGGAAACCAAGTCAAGCTGTCGGGAGTGTGGCAGACAATCCGCCGTGTCCGGGGCGAGCGGTGTCCCTCCGGTGGGTTCGTGATGGTGTTGGTATTGGATGACGGTCTCCCGGTGCGGGTGGACGCAGGGGCACCGGTGACTGTACGGATCACTGGGCGCGAGGGCTGAGTGGCGTCGCCGCAGGTAGGGAAACGTGACGAGCAAGGCTCGACTACTTGAGCAGACCAGGTTGAACACCATGGTCCTCCCGCCGAGCACGGCAGCCCGGTCCGGGCGGACGCATCCCCGCGTGAAGCTGATTGAAGCGACGAAGCGCAGACTGATCCGCTGGAAGACCACCTCGATCACCGGCATCCCGCCTACCGGTTCGGCTCCGCGAGCATGGCGATGAAGCTCAGGATGCAAACGGGAATGGCGACTACAACGGAGTAACCCACACGATCGGCCACCTTCTGGCGCCGCGAGGGCTCTCGGCGGCGCGACTCTTGCCTCGGCTTGATCGCTTGGTACCCGAGGCTCGCGAGAATGGCCACGCTGACTGCAACCTGCCAGAGTTCGCCGACGACACCCCAGAAGCCGACTCGCTGAAGCGTCTGCGACTCGATCCCCTGTCGCGCGTCGAACTTCGTGCCGTCCGGGTAATCGTGCCCGGTGTCCTTGAGATGCACGTAGACGGCGTCGGCGACGGTGCCGCCGTCCGGCATGAAGTCCCCATAGCAGTCGTAATTGGAGTACTTCCGGCTGTTGCCGGTGTCGTAGCAGGTATCCACCTTGTACGTACCAGGGGTGCCATAGAGTCCTGCGGACAGGGCGAGGTCGGCGGTCGCCGTGACACACCAGAAGGCGGTCACGAGGGCCAGGATGCCGCCGCATACCCAGCCGAGTACGCGCTTCACCCACCCACCAAGATGCGCGGCTCCCTCTCCAACCGTCGGGAGATACCGGCCTGTTCTGCGAGGGCCCTGCGCTGCGCGTCAGCTTGGGTGCGCTCCTGCTCGAACTTTTCCCAGTCCGCGGGCTGCAGGAAGAGCATGTCGTTACTCCCCGGCAAAATCATGACACCGCCGAAGGCCAGGTCACCGGCGAACCACGCGCCGCCTTCTTCGGCACCCTTCGGCCAACGGCGCACCGTCGAGGCGTTGAGCGCACGCAGAGAAGGGGCGCCGTGCTGCCCACGCACCGAGAGCCGGACGGTGTGCACATTGCCGATGTACTTCCACTCCGTGCCCTTCTTGGACACCCGGGTGCGGTACTCCAGGGGATAGGTGCGAAGCACCTTCTCACATACCTTGAGACGGGACCCGTGGCGCAGCCGGAGCATCAGGAAAATCAACACGAACAGAGCGGCTGGGATACCGAACGCGGGCAGGGCAGCGTTATAGCCGACCAGGTATGCCACGTACGGCACCGCGCACAGGACCACGGCGAGCGCGAGGCGCGTGGCGATGTGCCGGTACAGCAGCGTGCGGTTGTGCTTGAGTACCTGCGCAACGTCAGGCGCCACGGGTCGATTGTCCATGATGCGGCTTCCGTCCTTATCCAAAATCATTGCGCATGGCCGCCTCGGCCGAGCCCGCCCGCGGCTCGTTCCATGACGGCGCCGGCTTCGTCGGGTCGGTGAACGTCAGCGTACGAGCAACCCCGAGCAGGATGTCCCGGTACACGTCCGCGAGATGGAGAGCGGGCGTCACCAGCTGGACAACGATGATGTCGGGGGTGCCCGAACCAGCGACCGCGACCGTGCCCTGCCACACGTCCCCCCACAGGGGGCCTTCGGAGCTGTCGGGGTCCCTGCCCGGCGCGACCGTGCGCTTCTTCTCCTCCGCGAGGTATCCGAGGCCGCACGGCAGTTCAATTGGGCGCAACCCGGAGTCTGGGTCGTCGGCCGCTGTTCCCGCGAGACCGGCAATCACAAGCTTCGCACTGTGACCAGACGTCGAGACAGTGGAGATAGTGAGGGTGGACGTCACGATGGTGCCGTCGTCGTCCGGGTGATAACCGACCGCGCACATATGCACGTTCTGTGCATTGAGCGTAGTGATCAGGCCCGCATAGAACTGGAGGACCTGCGAGGCCTGCGCCCGCTGCTCTGCGGGCAGCGCGTTCAGCTCCCGGACCAGTTCCTCGATGCGCTCGCGCGGCGGATCGAGGTCCAGCTTCGCGTAGCCGTGAGGAATGCCGTACCAAAAGACGGGTTTGGTAGCGCCTCGTGCGTCGGAGCCCGAGGGGGCGGCGGTTGTAGTCATACTTCGTTCACCTCTCAGTTCGGCTAACTTGCCGCCAGGAGGGACCGAACGATGTCCTGCCCGGCCCAGGCTCCGGCTCCGGCCTTGGTGATTTCCGCGGCATTGCCCGCCGCGCCCTCCTCGGGCATGAGGTTCGCGGCGACGTTGAGGCCGTTCACGCTGATGTCGGTCATGAGTTTGGCCGAGCCTGCAGCGCTCTCCCCTGCGGCCTGCCACGCATCCTCCGCGGCGGTTCTCGGAGCCGTGCGCAGCACGTGCCCAACTTCCCGTACGAACTCCGTGCCGACCTCGCGGCTTGTGACGCTGACGCCCATCTCCGCGGCCTCGGTGAGCCCACCGCGGATGCTGCCGGCCGCCGAGCTCAGCGCCCTGCCTCCGGGCACCATGCCGACGGCGTCGCTGCCGACGGAGGCCCATGCGGAAAAGGTGTCCATGTTCCAGCCGAACTTGTCGCCCCAGGGCAAGAAGGCGTCCCGGAACTCCGGGTCCGAAAAGTTCTTGGCCATAGACGCCGCGCTGGCAACAATGGCGATACCCGCGAACAGCGGGGCAAGCGGGGTCGGAAAGAGAGCGAGTAGACCGGCAATGGCACCGATAGTGCCCGCGTGTTCCAGCAGGAACTCGCCGACCGACTTGAGGACGTCGCCGACCTTGTCCCAAAAGCCCGGCTCATCAGGAGCCTTCTTGGTTGAACCATCCAGGGCCTTGGCGACGAGTTCGGCCTCGTTGGTGTGCTCTGTCTCCAGTTCCTTGATCTTGCCGTTGAGTGACTCGTACTCGTTGTTGGCCTTGGTGAGGGCCGTGTTCGCATCGTTCAACCCCCGCTCGGCGGCGCGCAACCGAGCGGTAGCGGCGTCGGCCTCCTCCTGCGAGGGGAAGGTCTGGCCCGCGAGCTTCAGGTCCGGATGCTGGGCGGCCTGGTCGTACGCGTTCTTGGCCTTGTCGGCCGCGGACTTCTTCTCGGCCATCGCGGCGTCGTACTTCTGCGCCAACTCACGGTTGGAGGTCAGGTGACCGTCCCACTTGTGTAGTTGAGTCGCCGCGGTGCGCAGGGAGGCCGCAGCGTCCTTGATGTATTTCGGCAGATCGCCATCCAGGGCCTCGCGGAACTTCTCCGCCGCGTCGCCCTCCCAGTAGCTGCTCTCGCTGGTGAGCTTAGTCAGCTGTCGGTGCGTGTTTTCCAGAGCCGTCGCGGCCGCAGACACCTTCTGCTGCAGCTTCGTGACCTCAGCGGGGATACCCGGTACGGGGTTCCAGCCAATGTTGGGGTACGGGTTGGCTGCCATTACCTACCACCCCCGTTGCCGCCCGAGGTGCTCTGATCCGCGATCTGCTTGAGAGCCTTCTCCAAGGCTTCCTCGACCTCTTCATAGCCCTTCTTGTTGGACTTCACGCCCTCTTTGATCGCGTCGATCATTTCCTTGGTCTTGTCGGACCCGTACTTCCACTCCTCCTGGAACTTGTCACAGGCCTCGTCGAGTCGGGCGGTTCCGATCTGGTCGGCGCGCACGTGATCGAGGGCGGACCGCGCCTCGTTCAACTCGTCGACGCATCTCTCCAGATTTGCCAGGAACTGTTCGAGCTGCCCGATGTCCGTCTTGAAGTGGTCCCCCATGGGACAGTTCCTCCCCGTTCGGCTCTGGATACGTCAGGCCCAGGCGACTCAACTGATCACCTAGGCCTGCTTGGCACCATACATGCAATGACTGGGTGTTCCTCACCGAGTCCCCGTGGCCTTGCGGAAAACCGCCACACGAGCGCCACGCGACCGTCGCCTGCGTGTGACTGGGGCCAGGCACGGGAGACCGCCGTCAATGCGTCTTGCTGGCCGGGCTTGTACCCCCGAGGCCATGCCGCACTTCACGCCAAAGCTGTTCACGCGATCTTGTGATCAGCCACACTCTAGATTCAGCCGCCAGCAGGAACTTGTTCGGCGGAAAACACGTAATGCGCCTCCACCCACTCCTCTGATGAACAGGCGACTCCGGCCCCTACTGTCCCTGGTACGGCGGTTGTTGGGTGTAGGGATTGGGGTTCTGTTGGGGCTGACCGGGAGGAGTGGGGTACCCCTGATTAGGAGATGCGGTGGGGTACGACTGTTGGGCGGTTGGGTACATCAGCTGCTGGGGCGGGTAGCCCATGTTCTGCGAGTAAATTCCGTTGCCAGGGCCGCCGTTACTGGAATTGCGGCGGCTGCGGATAACCGCGAAGACGGTTACGGCGGCGACTACGGCTCCGAGGCCAATGACGCCGACGGCAAGGGCGATGAAGCCCATTGAGGAAGATCCCTTCTCGTTCTCGGACTGAATCGCTGTGCTGTCGTTGCCCACGGATGCATCATCGGCAATTTGGATCCGTCCTAGCGGATTCGCCTCGGGCCCTTCGGGAATGTCCATCGTGACCGCCTGGTAGGGGCGGATGATCCCGTAGCCGTATTCCTCATTGGGCGCCTTCAGGTCCTTGTGCCCGAGGAACGAGGCCGATTTGATGAGGCGATTGACAACTTGGCCAGCAGTGAGTTTAGGGTACTTTGCACGAACTAGGGCGGCAGTAGCCGAGACAAGGGCTGTGGCATCCGAGGTACCCGTAGCCAGACGATACCCAGGCGACCGGTCTGGATCTGCTGAAAGAATATCCACGCCCGGGGCCGTAAGGGCTACCTGTTTCCCGGTGTTAGAGCCACTCCAGAGGTTGGCTTTTTTATCAACTGCTCCGACAGCAACAACGCCTGGCAACGCTGCAGGGTACGCTACATCACCACCACTGTTTCCGGTCCCCGCAACAACGACTACGTCGTTCGCCTGCGCGTATGCAATTGCCTGCCGACCGTCCGGGCCGGTTTGTGCATAGTCATCAGCAAAGGAAAGGTTGACCACCTTCGCACCGTGGTCCACTGCATAGCGGACTGCGTCGGCCCACGAATCCTCTGGAATCTCGTCATCATCCGACTTCATGGTGCGCAGTGGCAAGATTTTCGCCTTTGGCGCGAGTCCCACCATGCCGGATGAGTTGCCCGATCCGTGACCGTGCCCAGCTATCAGACTCGCCATGCCGGTTCCATGCCCGACGATGTCTTCGCGGGCGTTCCCACCGCCGGTATAGTCTTTCCCTGCAAGAACCCGCCCAGTTAGATCAGGGTGATTTGCATCCACGCCGCTATCAACGACGGCGACAATCACGCCTTCCCCCTGGGTCTCTGCCCACGTTTTTTTCATAGAGAACACGTCCAAGACCCACTGCTGGTCTCTGACATAGTCCGCCGAGGCAGTTGGTGCTGAAGCGAGGAGCAAGGCTCCCGTCAACGCCACAACACCTGTCGTGGACCAGACTCGCTTGATCTTCAATTCTTTACTCCTCGGCGGCCCGGTCGGGCTACGCATGCCTCCAGATGCGAACCAGGGATGCCTTCCGTTCGGGTCGCTACCGGTTTCTTGAGAAATTTGCTCGCACTCACGGGAGTCGCGGACGCGGGTGTGCACCAACAACCGTCGTTGCGGTGCGTGAGGAACGCACGGAGGCGAGCAGCGGCGCAGCGCCTCGCCATCACGGATGGTGAGTAGTCCTACTGCCCTTGGTGCGGAGGCTGTTGGGCATAGGGATTGTGCTGCGAGGGCTGGCCCGGAGGAGTGGGGTACCCCTGGTTGGGAGTCGAGTTGGGGTACGGCTGGTGGCCCATGGGGGGCTGGGGCGGGTAGCCGGTGCCCTGAGGCGGGACTCCGCCGCTGGGGCCGGAGCCGCCGTTACGGCCGTTGCGGCGGCTGCGGATTACCGCGAAGAGGATGGCGATGACGACCACGGCAGCTGCGATGCCGGCGATGAAGAGAATGCCTCCGGAGGACGACTTCTTCTTTTTCTTGGCCTGGCTCGTGCTGTCGCTGTCGTCCGAACCGGTGCCGGAATTCGCGGACGTGGACGACGAGGCCTTGGCCAGGGGGCCCTCCTTGGGGCCCTTGGGGATGTCCATCGTGAGTGCCGAACCCGGGCGGGCGATACCGTAGCCGAGTTCCTTGTCTGGGGCCGTCTTGCCCTTGTTGTTCAGGAAGGATGCTGACTTGACCAAGCGGTTGATGATCTGACCTGCGGTCAGGTCGGGGTACTTGGAGCGGAGGAGGGCGACGATGGCTGAGACGTAGGCGGCAGAGCCGGAAGTTCCACTTGCCACCGCATAACCGCTGTTGCTCGTCGGGTCAGCCTGGACCGTTTCCACGCCGGGCGCTGCAACGGTGACATTCCCCGTGTTTGACTTCGACCAGAAGTTGAGACCCTTGTCTACAGCAGAAACAGCAACGACTCCTGGGAGTGCCGCCGGGTAGCTAAGGGTGCCTGAATCGTTTCCTGTAGCCGCTACGACGACGGCATCATGCTCTTGCGCGTAGGTAATAGCCTTTGCAGCTTTCGATCCGGGGTAAGCACTGGGGTCACCAAGTGAGAGGTTAATAACTGAAGCACCCTGGTCAACGGCGTAGCGAACCCCAGCCGCCAAGCCTGCCGTATCAACCTTGTCCTCAGTCGTGTCTACTCGCACTGGAAGAATTTTTGCCTTCGGCGCGAGACCCATTACGCCAGCAGAACCATTTGCTCCATGTCCATGACCAGCGATGAGGCTAGCCATCCCAGTGCCATGCCCGTCATTGTCCTCATGAGGATTGCGCGCGCCAGTGAAGTCCTTGCCTGCCAAGACCTGCCCAGTGAGATCAGGTTGACTGGCATCTACACCTGAATCGACTACAGCAACGGTTACACCTGCTCCCTGGGAGGTATTCCATACCTTTTCGGCGTCATAGACGGTCAGCGGCCACTGTGCATCTCGAACTTGGTCCGCCGATGCAGTGGGGGTTGAAGTGAGGAGCAAGGCTCCCGTCAACGCCACGACGCCTGTCGTGGACCAGACTCCCTTGAAACCCAAATCCTTGCTCCTCACTCAGCCATGGCTGGTGCACCAGCCTTCATGAGTGGGCCGGACGACGACGCCCCGTCCGGCCCGCTTGCGTGATTACTCGATCGTCCGCGGCACGTTGCGGTTGCGGTCCTCTTCCGAGATCCAGGTCTCTTCGTCCTCGACCAGGTAGTCGGGACGGTCGCCCCTGCTGTTCTCATCCTCGGACCGTCGACCGTTGCGGCCGCCCATACCGCCAGCTCCGCCCGCCATGGCGCCCCGCTGGCTTCCACCGCGGCTGCCGTGCAGGCCCGCACCACCACCGGCGCCCGTGCCAGCGACGCCCTTGGCCGCACCGACCACACCGCCACGAGACCTTGCTAGGGCGCCACGGCCTCCAGCACCAGCACCGCCTCGGCCAGCTGCGCCGGCTCCGGCGCCGCCCATACCGCCCATGCCAGCTCGACCTCCGGCACTGCGGCCTGCCGCCGCGCCACTACCAGCCAGACCGCCACGACCGCCCGCGGCTCCAATGCTGCCGCGCGCGGCAGCGCCGCCCGCGAGACCAGACGCTCCGCCAGGCGCAATGAATCCCGGGCTTTGAGCGCCGCCGGTCCCGACGCCGCCACCACCGCCGCTGGGTACGCCAATACCCGTGCTGGGACCAGTCCCGGTCAAACCAGGGGAGATGCTGTCCACCTTCGTCTTTGCCGTCGGAAGCTGGGAGCCCCCAGTGATGCCAGGGTCACGGGGCACCGCAGGGGCTGGTTTGACGCTGGTTGTCGGCCCTGCGCTCCACGGCTTGGCAGCGCCGCTTCCCGTACCTGGCCTCGTACTACCCGAAGACGGCATGGAGATGGGGGTAGGCATTGGCGTGTCAGGATTTGGGGGCGAGAAGGGGTCTCTCGTGTCGTCGTAACCGCCACCGCCCTTCGAGTAAGCCTTGTAATTGACCCCCAGCTGCTCCATGATCGCCACCCCTTGCAGCTGTGCTTCCTTCCCCGCAGACAGGGAGTCGGCGTTCGCCTGGCGAGCGGCGTCCGTACTCACGCCCCTGTTGATGTCTTCCAGCAGCTGCTCATCACTGCGCTCATCATCAGTGAGTTTGTCCCAGGCCCTGTCCCAACCGGAAGGCTCTTCGACCTCCCGCATCTTGGCCATGGAGTTCCGCAGGTCGTTTTGGACGGCCTCCATGGCTGCCCCGTAGTGGTTGGCCCACGCAGCTCCGTTCCGGATGTTCTGCATGATCTCATTGGCCTTCTTACGGAAAGCCTCAGCCGCGTCGCCCTCCCAGTGCTCGAGGACGTTTTCGACCGCGCTCTGCATCAGGCCCGCGACGCTGTCCTTCGCGGAGACCGAGTCCACACCACCGCTCTTGCCGTCGCCATCGCCGCCGGACAGAATGTTGTGGATCGACTTCCAGTGCTGGCTGACCTCGTAGATGCGGTCGGGATCCGCATCAAGGATCATGGAGCGCAGCTCAGGGATGCTCATCTTCATGAAGGGCGTGCTGAGCTGGCTGCGGTCCGGGCCCCCCATACCTCCGTTGGGGAGCTCCTGGAGCCTCTCGTCGTGCTTGTCCTGGATCCGCTGCTCTCGCGCCTCTTGTGCGGCCTTGATTTGCTCCGGGCTCTGGTAGCCGTAGCCATACATTTGGAACGTCCCCTCTGTCAGTGACCGGTCGCTGAATCGCTTAGTAGGCCGACCCTGTGGACCCGCCCTTGGGAGCCGCACTCACACCCTGCGAGTTCGCCTGCTCCTGGTTGCTGTACTTGTCCCTGACCTTCGAGGTGCTCGTGCCGAAGTCGTCGATCAGCTTGTGAAGATCCCTGATCATGTTCTCGATCCTGGTCTTCTGCTTCTGGTGGGCGCTGTGAAGCTCATTGGACTCCAAGAACTTCATGCTGCCGAACGCCGTGCTCGGGATGTCCGTCTCGTACTTGGCCTTCGTGTTGGCCTTGTCCATGTCCGAGAGAAGGCCGTTGAGCTTCCGGATGACCTCATCCAGCGCACTCAGATCGACCCGCATTCCGTTGCTCATACCCCGTTGTCCTCTCCCCTATTTCTCAAGTTGTCAGCACCAGCCCGGTGCCAAGTCACGTCGAGCCGAGCTGAACCCGACCACCCTGCTCGCATCGCCTAGTCCGTCCGCCCAACCCGCCGAGCTCCGCCAACCCGCCTACTACGCCAGTCCCGCACAGCCACCCCGCTCCCCGCAACCACGAGGACCATCACAAGTCCCGCGCCCAGTACGTACATCGCGGTCCGGCGCTCCTTCTCGGCCTCGCTCTCGCCGATCGTCACCGCCATGGGGACGACGCCGCTCGACCGCACCGCCGCAGGCGGGTCCGGTCGCGGGGAGCTGGCCGGCTCGGAGTCGTCCGACAGCGCGGCGACCGGGTCGACCACGCCCCAGCCGATGAAGGGGTCCGGGCCGCGGCCGGGGCGTTGGGCCGTTTCCTCGATGCGGGTGGCGATCTGGTCCGCGGTCCAGCCCGGGTTCTTTTCCTTCAGCAGGGCCGCGACGCCCGCGACGTACGGGGCCGCGAAGCTCGTGCCGTCCGCGGTGCACTGGCCGCCCTTGGGGACCGTGGAGACCATGCCGACGCCCGGAGCCGCGACGTCCACGAAGTCGCCGGACTGGGAGAAGAAGGCGCGCTCGTCGTTGCGGTCGGAGGCGGCCACCGCCAGGACGCCCGGGTAGGAGGCGGGGTAGGTGTCCGCCTGGTTGCCGTCGGCTCCGTCGTTGCCCGCCGCCGCCACGATCAGGGCGCCCGCGTTCACGGCGTCCGCCACGGCGCTCGCCAGGCCCGCGTTGTCCTGCTTGTTCGCGGTGTCCGAGGAGATGTTGATGATCTTCGCGCCCTTGGCGACCGCCGCGCGGATCGCCTCGGACATCGTGGCCGAGTTGCCCTGTCCCTTCTCCCCTTCGCCACCGGTGTAGCGGAAGGAGAGGATCTTGGCCTTCGGCGCGATGCCCTCGAAACCCGTGCCCTTCATCGGGCGGGCGGCGATGATGCCCGCGACCCGGGTGCCGTGGCCTTCGAGGTCCTGGGTGCCGTCGGTGGAGCCGACGTAGTCCTTGCCGCCGGAAGCCATCGCGTCGCGCAGCTGTGGGTTCGAGTCGTCCACGCCGGTGTCGATCACCGCGACCGTGACGCCCTTGCCCTCCGCCTGCGCGTGCAGCTGGTCCAGGAGGATCCGCTGGAGCGACCAGGGCGTGGAGGCGATGACGTCGCCGCCGAACTCGCACTCCGAGCTGGCCGCCAGGCCGAAGTCGACCGTGCCCCGGGTGTCCCACGCTCGAGAGCTGCCGGACCCGCCGGAGTCGGCGAGTGCCGACGGGGTCGACGCGAGGCAGATACCGGTGACCGCGAGCACGCCAAAAGCCCGCTGCAGTGCGCGGGTTCCACTCACGTGCCGACGTGAACGGGCTGTCAGGCCCCCCATGTTCAGGCCCCCAGGGCTTCCTTGCTTCCTTCGAAGCTGGGTCATCTGTCTTTGAAAAGGTGCTGTGAAGACGTGACGGAGAATGCGCGCATTCCCCGGTGCCGTCGTGTGCGACCCCTGACACAGGGTCGGCCCAGCGGACGCCGTGGCGTTCGCTGGGCCGATCCTCTTCATGGCATGTCCCTCGGACTCGGGTTCACGTCATGCGCCTCGGGTCGCCGACGGGCTCAGCCCCAGGTCGCGGCGTTGCTCTTCTCAGTGGCCTGGTAGTTCTCGGCGGCGCTCTGCAGGGCCGTGGAGATCTTCAGCAGGGTCGAGTGCAGGTCCTGAGCGGTCTGGTCCCACTGGCGCTGCTTGTTCTGGTAGCCCTCCTGCGCCTCGCCTTCCCAGGTGCTGGCGACGCGCTTGACCGCGGCCTCGAGGTCGTCGAGCTGCTGCTTGATCCGCCCGGCGGTCGTCTTCACGTCGGTGGAGGCGTTGGTGATGGTTGCGTAATTGACGAGGATCGACATCGTCGTTCCCTTTCAGGAAGAGTCAAGGAAGTGAGTGGTTGCCTATGGAGCCGATGAACCGATGGACCAACGGAATCGATGGAACCGGGCGGGACTCCGTGAGCATCCGTGTCAGCCAGTGAGCACCGTCGGACATCGGTGGGATCAGGCGAAGAGCCCGGTTGCGGAGCTCAGTTGAGGAGCTGACGAGGTGTCAGCCCTGCCTGGCTCGATCAGCCGAAGTCCGACATGATCTTGCTGATCTCGGAGTTCTGCTGCTCTTCCGAAGCGGAGTAGTTGCTCCGCGTGGAGTCCACGGCTTCCTTGATGTCGTTGAGGATGTCGCTCATCTTCTTCGCGTCCGCGTTCCAGCGCTCCTGCAGCTGGTGGTAGGACGTGGCCGCCTGGCCCTTCCAGCCGCCCGCGATCTGGTCGATCACTCCGTTGAGGCGGCGGATCTCGCCCTGCAGCTGACCGTTCACGGTGTTGATGTCATTGGAGAGCTTGGTGAGTTCGTCCTCTGTTACCCGGAACTGGCCGGCCATGTGAACCTTCCCCCATGTCGTCGTTGATCCGGGAAACCGCACTGGTGCCCGGAGAAGCTTCGCACCCTAGAGCGCTGCAAACACTCTATCGTCCGCCTGTCGCACATCTACAGGCAAGAGCAATCAGTTACACGGCTCACACACTTGAGCGATCATCCTGTGACCCAGCTGCCGTCTTACAGTCAAGTGCGTTCCGCCGCAAGCCCGTTGGCCGGTCGCTCAGGAGCCTGTTGGCCGGTCACCCATGAGCTCATGACCGGCCCGGCGGCTCAACCACCGCGCCCCGCGGGCCGGCCGGCCCGCGGCAGCGCCTCACTGGCTCTGCGGCTGCGAAGCGCTTCCCGTGTCCAGCATCGGGCCCTTCGGGATGAACGTCGCCCACGTCTGCGGCACGATCGCCGGGTTCGAAAGCTTCTCGTACCCGAGCCTCGTACGCGCCTTGTCCGTCTCGCTCGCCTCACCGCTCGACGAGGAGCCGTCTCCCGACGAGCCGTCCCCGGACGAGGACGAACCGCCTTCCCTCCCCTGCGCCTCGCTGTCGTTGTTCGACGGCAGCGAGTACCGCAGGCCCGTGTCCGTCAGCAGATACGTCCTGCCGCCGCCTGCCGCGGCGCCCGTGACCTCCTTGAACAGCAGGCCCGAGCCCGACGAGACGTACGCGCTCAGCGAGTCGGCGATGACCTTCTTGGGGTAGGTCGCGCCCGCCCAGGCGGCGAGCTGCGGCTTCCTGTCGGCGCCGAACTTGCCGTCGTACACGCTGCACGAGGTGGTGCGTGCCTCGTCGGTGCCCGTCGCCGCGGGGTTGGCCTGCCGCGGAAGGTCCTGGGGCCAGCCCTTGTCACCGTAGAAGGCGTCCGGCTGGCCGTTGTTGGCGGCGATGATGGAGGAGGCGGTGCCGACGTCGATGTCCTCGATCTCGTCCGTGCCGTACGCCTGTTCAGCCTCGGGCGAGCTCTTGAGGAGGTTGGCCACGAAGGGTGTGACGGCGGCGATCTCGTCCTTGAGGACGACGTAGTACTGCTCGCCCTGCGCGTCCTTCGCCTTGAGCACCCGGCCCACCGTCCGGGCGTCCTCGGGGAGCCCCTCGACCGACGTCGTGGCACCGATGTCCGGAACCGTCGGGAAGGTGATGACGCCGCGCGGATTCAGCGTCGCCAGCCACTCCTCGCTCACCGGCTGCGGCCTTGCCGAACTGCCGATGACGGCGGAGCGCAGCTGGTCCATGGTGGTGGTGTCGAGGCCCGACTCGCCGCCCAGCAGGAACTTGTTGCCCTTGCCGTCGACCAGGTACTCCTGCTTGGTCTCGGAGTCCATGACGTACAGGGCCTCGCGGGCGTCGACCTTCCTGTCGTCGTCCAGCACCTTGGCGTCGTCGGAGTCGAGGACGAAGACGGCTCGGTCGATGGAGCCCTCCGATCCGGAGGAGCCGGCGGATCCGGGGGCCGGACGCTCGCACACCGCCCAGGTCTTGGCCTTCTCCGCGTCGTCCTTGGACGGCAGGCGGTCGGGGGCGTACGGGATGCCGAGCGTCGCGCCGTGCGGGATGCCGCTCTTGTCGATCTCCTTGCCCGGAACCTCGATGACGCTGCCCTTGCCCTTGTCCAGAAGGAGCTTGGCGGAGGCGTAGTTGAGGACGGGGTGCAGCGTCTTGCTCTTCGTCTCCTTGTCGGGGAGGACGACGTAGCGCGTCGTGGAGTCGCTGTCCACGATGATGTACTCACCCGGGGTGTCCCAGCCCTTGGGCGCCGCCGGCTTGATCACGCCCCAGGCGATGAAGCCGATCACCAGCACCACCCCCACCGCGAGGCTGGGCATCACCGTGCGGACAGGACGCGGCGCGCCCTCCTCGGAGCCTCCCGGCGACGGCGCCAGGAACGCCGCGACGGTGCGCTTGCGAGCGAACGTGTAGGCGGCGAGCTCGTCCCGACGCTGCTGTGCCATGGTCCCCGTGTCTCCCGTTGAGTGGTGCTCGATCGTGTCTGTGGTGCTCGATCGTCCGCGATGCCTGACCGTTGCTGGTGCTCGATCGGCTGCGATGCCCGACCGTTACCGGTGCAGGATCGCCGGTGGCGCCCGACCGTTACCGGTGCAGGATCGCCCGTGACGCCCGACCGTTACCGGTGCAGGATCGCCGGTGGCGCCCGACCGTTACCGGTGCGGAATCGCCCGTGACGCCCGACCGTCGCCGGTACTGGATCGCCAGTGGCCGCCCGACCGTTACCGGTACCGGATCACCGCTGGCGCCCCACCGTCGCCGGTACTGGTTCGCCGGTCGCGCCCCACCGTCGCCGGTGCTCCATGTCGTCGCTGCTGCCCGACAGTTGATGAGCACGCGCGCCACTCGGTGAGCACGCACGCGCAGGCGCAGGCACCTACTATGCACTGCGCCGCATGGCCACGGACCATCAGGTGTCCGGCCGCCCCCGCATCTTCACAGAGCTTCACCACAGCGCACCACCACGCGGGCTCGCTCCGTGAAAGGCTGGCCACCTGGGGTTTCGGTGTCCCCTGTGTCGCCCCACGAGCAGCAGCGGGTACCGTGAGCCACTCGCATGGATGACGTCGGGCCATCGGCGCCCCTGGCCCCGTCGCCGGGATCCGCACCTCGGTATCCCCGGACGGCGCACGGCCACCACTTCGCGAAAGGGATGTCTCGGGGGATGAGCAGCGCTACGAGCACTCGGCGCGATCGCCGCGCACAGCAGCAACAGGGGGGTCCGGACCGCAGACGCTCGTCGCGCTCCTCGCGCCCGCCGGCTCCCGCTCCCACCGCCGCGTCGCCGCGCACGCTGCCGCGGCCGGGCGGTCTGGGTCCGGTACGGCTGCAGCAGCTGATCCTGGTCGAACTCGCGGCCGCCGTCATGCTGGCGGCCTGGGTCACCGACGTGTCCTGGCTGCTGGCCCCGGCCGGTGCCGTGGCGGCGCTGCTGCTGCTTCTGGCGGTGCTGCGCCGGGGACGCCGGCCGCTGCCCGAGTGGTACGAGACGACGCGCGCGCTGAGGCAGCGCCGGCGTGACGCCAAGCAGCCCGTGCCGCCCGGCACCGACGCGATGCTGGCCCCTGTCGTGGAGTGCGACCCGGCCCTGCGGACGTACAGCTTCGTGTCGCGTGACGACCGCGCGATCGGCATGATCGGTGACGGGACCTTCCTGACCGCCGTGCTGTTCGTGCAGCCGGCGGACCATCCGCTGCGTCCCGACGCCGCGGGGCGGCAGTTGCCGCTCCAGCTGGTCCAGGACGCCCTGGAGGTCGACGGGATCCGTCTGGCGTCCGCACAGGTCGTACAGCACACCCAGCCGGCGCCCGCGCCGCACCTGCCCGAGCAGTCGATCGCCGCCCGGTCGTACGGCCCCCTGCAGGCGCGGGCCGGCTCTCCCGCGCTCCGGCTCACGTGGGTCGCCCTCAAGCTCGACCCGGAGCTGTGCCCGGAGGCGGTCAAGGCCCGCGGGGACGGCGTTCCCGGTACGCAGCGCGCACTGCTGCGCGTGGCGGACCAGTTGGCGAGCCGGCTGGCCGGAGCCGGCTTCAAGGCGACCATCCTGGACGAGAACGAACTGGTGCAGGCGCTCGCGACGTCCAGTTGCCTGAACCCGCGCGCCAACGCGCAGCACGCGCAGGACGGCCGCCAGCCCCAGCGCCGTACGGTCGAGTCGGTGCGCACCTGGCGGGTCGACGACCGGTACCACACCACGTACTGGCTGTCCCGCTGGCCGCAGTTGGGGCAGGGCGGGGTGTCGCTTCCCGAGCTGATCACGCGGTTCACCTCGCTGCCGGTGCTCGCCACGACGTTCAGCGTGACCCTGAGCAAGGCCGGCAGCCGGGGCGTCGCCCTCACCGGGCACATCCGCGTCACCGCCCGCGGTGACAGTGAACTCGGCCAGGTGGGACGTGAGTTGGAGCGGGCCGCGAGTGCCGCGAAGGCCGGTCTGGTACGCCTCGACCGGGAGCAGGTCCCCGGAGCCCTCGCCACTCTGCCGCTCGGAGGTACGTACTGATGTCTTTCCCCGCTTCGACCATGCCCCCGGGACAGGGGCAGGGACAGCAGGGCCGGAACGCCTCCGGGCGTACGCCCGCGCACGTGGCCTCGCCCACCGACACCGGCATGATCCCCATCATCCGGCAGCCGCAGCCGGGGCAGCAGCAACGGCGCATCTTCAGCCCGGGTTTCGGGCTGCGCGGGCCGCGCCGGAACCGTCATGTCGTCACCGCCGACGAGCTCGCGGCGATCAGCATGCCGCTCGGTGACGACGGCGTGATCATCGGCACCGACCCGGAGTCGCACCCGGCCGTGCTCGGCCTGTCGCGTCCGACCTCCTTCGACGTGGTGATCGTGGGCGGCCTCTGGCTCGCCCAGGTGCTGGCGCTGCGCGCCGCCGCGACGGGCGCGCGCGTGGGTGTGGAGACCGGTCGTCCGCAGGCCTGGCAGCAGCTCGCCCAGGCGGCGGGCGGCGGCCAGCAGTGTGTGACGGTCTATCCGGTGGGACGGGTGCCCGCGCAGGGACCCTCCGTGTCGAGTCCGGTGGTGCTGATCCGCGACTGCGGCATCCGCCCGCCGCGCGGGCGGGTGAGTTCCGTGCCGTGGCAGGCCGTGGTGACGTTGCTGCCCTTCGTCAGTGAGCACGCGCCGCGTTGGCTGGCCCAGGCCGATCTGGTCGGGATCCAGCGCATCTCGCCCCAGGAGACCGAGGTCGTACGCGACACCCTGGGCATTCCGGACGACAATCTCCAGCATCTGCCGACCCTGCATGACGGCGTCGCCCTGTGGTGCACCCGCAAGCACCGCAAGTTCGTCATGACCGAACCCACGGACGCGGAGACGGGCCTGCTCGGCGTGGCCCGTCGAATGGACTGACGCGTCTACGCTGACGCGTCTGAACTGGCGCTCCGGACTGGCACGTCCGGACTGGCGCGCCGGGGACTGACGCGTCGTCTGCTCCAGGAACCCTCCCGGAGCCCGCCAGAAGCCCTGCGAAAGCCCTCCGGGAGCACGGTGGGAACACGGTGGGAGCCAGGAAGAGGGCCGGGGGGAAGGCCGGGGAGAAGACCGGGGAGGGCGGACCGGCTGTGCCCATGGGTGCTTTTCCGTACCGCGATGCGAGTGATTAGTCTTCTGGTGAGGCGGTGACGATCGCAGCCGCGTGGGACTTGCCACCCGGTCCGCCCGGCCGCGACGACGACCAACTCAGCAACAGTGGCTGACCAGGAGGCATGCAGTGAACAGGGATCGGTCCGAGTACAACGGCGGCAGCCCGTCCTCGGACGGGGACGAGCCCGAGGTGGATCTGACAGGCGAGTTCGAGATCGTCTACACGCCGCCCGCCTGGTACGCACAAAGTACGGGTGGTTCGACCTCCGGCGGACAGCAGGACGCCGGGCAGTCGTCACCACCACCGCCGACCGGGCCGCCCGTCGGATCACCCCCCGGACCGCCCAACGGGCCCCCAGGGGTTGCGCCCGCACAGCCCCACGCCCAGAGCGCCCCCCAACAGCCCCCGCAGTCCGCACAGTCCACGCAGCCACCGCAGCACGCGCAGCCCTCGCAGGGTGAGCACGACACGGGTCAGCACGGCACGGGTGGCTACGGGTTCCCTCAGCAGCAGTCCGGTCAGCAGTCTGCTCCGGGCACTCCCCCGGCGGCCGGCGGCTACGGCTACCCCCAGCAGCAGGCGCCGGCCCAGCCGCCCGCCTCGCCGGGGTTCCCCGTGCTGCGGCCGGTCGACGAGGACGCCCAGGCCCAGGGCACCCCGCCTCAGGCCGCCACCCCGGCGGCGGGCGTCCCCGTACAGCACAGCCCTGAACAGCCCGCCCCCGAGCAGCCGGTGGGCGAGCTCAACCACGCCGCCGCCGACGCCGAGGCGGCGAGGCTGTTCGGCGGTGGCGACGACGAGCCGGAGCAGGAGCAGGAGCGCGGCGGCGAGGCGGAGTCGGGTGACTCGGCCGGGTCCGGAGTCGGCTCCGGGGCCGGTTCCGCGTCCGGTGCCGGCAGCGACGAGGCCACGGACGTCCCGTCCGACGCGGAGTCCGCCGCGCAGCCCGAGGCCGAGGCCGCGCCGGCCACGGCGGAGGTACAACCCGAGGCAGAGGCTCCGGCAGAACCGACGCCCGCCGCTCCGGCGCCCGCGCCCGCCGCACCCGGGCCCGCGCCCGCCGCACCCGGGCCCCAGCCCGCCGCCCAGGGACAGCCGCAGGGCGACCAGGCACTCCCCCCGCTGCCGCAGGGCTACGTGCCCGCGCAGGGGCCCGCGCAGGCGCCCGCTCAGGGAGCACCGCAGCAGCCGGGGCACCCGGACCAGCAGGCCGCCGCCGCAGCCGCCGCGCAGGCGGCTGGTTACGGCTACCCCCAGGCCCCCGGGCAGCCCCCGGCTCAGCCGCCGCACCAGGCCCCGCCCCAGGGCACGTTCGGCCCCGCCCAGCCGCAGCCCGGCTACCCGGCGCAGGGCGGCCCGCAGGCACCGGTCGACCCGCGGCAGGCCCACCAGCCGGCACAGCCGCAGCCCCATCCCGCTCACCCGCAGGCGGCCGGCTACGGATACCCGCAGCAGGCGCCCCAGCCCGGGCAGCCCCAGCCGGGGCAGCAGCAGGCCCAGCCCGGACACCCGCAGCCCGGTCAGCCCCAGGCCGCCGGATACGGCTACCCCCAGGCCCCAGGACAGCCGCAGCCCCCCGCACAGCCCGGCTACGGCTACCCGCCCCAGCAGCCCGGTTACGGCTACCCGCAGCCCGCCGGGCAGCAGCAGGCACCCCCACAGCAGCCTCCGGCCCAGCCGCAGCCCCAACCCCAGCAGCAGCCTCCGGCGCAGCCCGCCGCCTACGGGAACCAGGCGAACCAGGGCGGCCAGGGCTGGACCGCCCCACCCGGCCCCCAGGCCGGACCCGGTGCCCCCCAGCAGCAGCAAGCCGCTCCCGGAACCCCGCTCGGTTACAACGCCGCCGTGGAGCTGTCGTCCGACCGGCTGCTGCGCAACCAGCCGAAGGCCCGCAAGAACAACCAGGGCCCGTCGCGCTTCAAGCTCGGCGCCAAGAAGGAGGCGGCCGAGCGCGAGCGCAAGCTGGGTCTGATCCGTACGCCGGTGATGTCCTGCTACCGGATCGCGGTGATCAGCCTCAAGGGCGGCGTCGGCAAGACGACGACGACCATGTCGCTGGGCGCCACGCTCGCCACCGAGCGTCAGGACAAGATCCTGGCGATCGACGCCAACCCGGACGCCGGCACCCTCGGCCGGAGGGTGCGGCGTGAGACGGGCGCCACCATCCGTGACCTGGTGCAGGCGATCCCGCAGCTCAACAGCTACATGGACATCCGCCGCTTCACCTCGCAGGCGCCCTCGGGTCTGGAGATCATCGCCAACGACGTGGACCCGGCGGTCTCCACCACCTTCAACGACCAGGACTACCGCAGCGCGCTCGACGTGCTGGGCCGCCAGTACCCGATCATCCTCACCGACTCGGGTACCGGTCTGCTCTACAGCGCGATGCGCGGAGTCCTCGACCTCGCCGACCAGTTGATCATCATCTCCACCCCCTCGGTGGACGGTGCGAGCAGTGCCTCGACCACCCTCGACTGGCTGTCGGCGAACGGGTTCGCGGATCTCGTCCAGCGATCGGTCACCGTGATCTCCGGGGTCCGCGAGACGGGCAAGATGATCAAGGTGGAGGACATCGTCGCGCACTTCGAGACCCGCTGCCGCGGTGTCGTCGTGATCCCCTTCGACGAACACCTCGCGGCGGGCGCCGAGGTGGACCTCGACATGATGCGTCCCAAGACCCGCGAGGCCTACTTCGACCTCGCGGCCCTCATCGCCGAGGACATCGCCCGCACCCAGCAGGGCTTCGGCAACCCGAACATGCAGTACCAGCAGCCTCCGCAGGGGTACGCACCCCAGCAGCAGGCACAGCAGCCCCCGCATCCGCAGCACCCCCAGCAGCCCTACGCCCCGCCGGGCGGCGCCCCCCAGCCGGGGCAGGGCTGGGGGCAGCCCCCGCAACAGCCGGACCCCGGCCAGGGATGGCAGCAGCAGCCGCCCCAGGACCCGCCACCGAGCCAGCCGCAGCAGGGATCGGTACCGCCCGGCTGGACGCAGTAACGGCGGGGCCGCGGTCAGCGCGGGCCGTCCGGCAACGCCCGAGGGCCGGCACCGTGAAGGTGCCGGCCCTCGGGCGTATCCGTCCCTCGGTCACTGCCACGTCACTGCTGCAGGTCGAACTCCCCGTCCCGCGCCCCGAGTACGAACGCCCGCCACTCCGCCGCGGTGTAGCGCAGCACCGTGTCGGGGTCCGCGGAGTTGCGCATCGCGACGGCACCGCCCTCCAGGTAGGCGATCTCGACCCGCTCGTCCTGGGGCCCGTCAGGCGAGCCGACCCATTCGACGCCACTGATGTCCATGGCGTACAGCGCTTCCTTCTCCTGCTCGGTCGCCACCGGGTGCACTCTCCGTTCAACTGACCTTACGGACAGGGAGATTCTACAAACCCGGGCAGCCGTCAGGCGGAGCCTTCGGCGGCCTCGACCAGCTCACGGCAGCGCTTGACGTCGCCCGCCATCGCCTCCAGCAGAGCCTGAAGCGTGTCGAACTTCTGTTGCCCGCGCACGAAGGCGAGGAAGTCGACGGCGACGTGCAGCCCGTACAGGTCGAGGCCGACCCGGTCGATGGCGTACGCCTCCACGGTCCGCTCGGTGCCGTCGAACTGCGGGTTCGTGCCGACCGAGATGGCGGCGGGCATGGCCTCGCCCTCGACGTGCAGCCACCCGGCGTAGACACCGTCGGCGGGGATGGCGGTGTGCGGGAGCGTCTCCACGTTGGCCGTGGGGAAGCCCAGTTCGCGGCCGCGCTGCGCGCCGCGTACGACCACACCCTCGACGCGGTGCGGGCGTCCGAGGATCTCGCCGGCGCCCTCGACGTCGCCTTCGGCCACCAGCCGCCGGGTCAGGGTCGAGGAGAAGGGCTGCCCCCCGCCCGCCTCACCGGTCAGGTACAGGTCGACGACCTCGACCTCGAAGTCGTACGTCTTGCCCTGCTCGGCGAGGAACGCCACGTTGCCGGCGGCCTTGTGGCCGAAGCGGAAGTTCGGGCCCTCGACGACGGCCTTGGCGTGGAGCTTGTCGACCAGGACCTTGACCACGAAGTCGGCCGGCGACAGCTTCGAGAACTCCTTGGTGAAGGGAAGGATGAGCACCGCGTCGACGCCCAGCCCCGCCATCAGCTCGGCACGGCGGTGGTGCGGGGCGAGCAGCGGCGGGTGGCTGCCCGGCCGGACGACCTCGCTGGGATGCGGGTCGAAGGTCACGACCACGGACGGAACGCCCAGCTCACGGGCGCGGTCCACGGCGTGCCTGATGATCAGCTGGTGCCCGCGGTGGACCCCGTCGTAGGAGCCGATGGTGACGACGCTGCGCCCCCAGTCCTGGGGGATGTCCTCCAAGCCACGCCAGCGCTGCACTGTGCCTGCTCCTTGTCGAAACTTGTCGTCGGAACGTGTCGAACCCGTGTCCCTGGTTGCCGCGTACGCAGCTCTAAGGGTGCCATGCCGGGCACCGTCGGCCCGCATCGGCATGGGGCTGTGACGGTTGACACGCGTACGGTGACGGCGGCGGAGGCGGGGCGGTGCCGGAGGCGCGGCGGCGCTGCGGCCGGTTCACGCGGGGACCCGTACCCCCGCGAGGTTCTCGATCGTCCGGCGGGCGCTCGGTCCGACCACCGCGGCCCACTCGGCCGGTGCCGCGCTGAGCCATCCCGCCACCTGAACCGCGAAGCCCGGGACGTGGCGGGCCAGCTCCACGAGACCGCGGTCGAAGCGGGTGGCGCCTTCGGGGGTACGGGCGAGGAGGAGACCCGTGCGGCGTACGAGCTCGCGGAACGACGGTCCGGCGCCCCCGCCGCGGCTCGCCCCGCCCACCGCGGCACGCAGCGCCGCCTCCAGCACGACCGGGTCCCTCTCGCTCGCCAGCAGCAGGTCCAGCAGCTCGCGCCGCAGCCCGCCCGAGGCCGGGGTGTCCGGTACTGCGAGGACAGCGGCGAGTTCCGCCCGCACCGGCGCGGGACCGCCGGCCAGCAGACCGGCGACCAGCGGGAACAGCACCCCGCGTGGGGCGGGCCCGTGCTCCAGCCGCCGGTCGACGTACTCGGCCACCTGCGCGGCTGCCTCCGGGCGCAGCTCCACGACCTCACGGACGAGGGCGGCGACCTGGCGGGCGAGGACGGGGGTGGTGACGTCGGCCAGGGTCCTCAGGACCTCGCCGGAGTCCGGCCGCGGGGAGCGCAGCCGCAGCCTGAACGCGTCCAGCACCTGGTCCGCGTGCGTGGCGAACGCGGGCACGAGCGCGCTCACCGGCAGGTGCGGATCACCCGCCACGAAGCGCTCCAGGGCCCGCGGGAGGTGGCGGGGGCGCGTCCGCGGGTCCCGGACGAGGAGGGCGAGCGCACCGCCGTGCAGGGTGACGTCGGCGGGGCGGTCCAGCAGGGCGAGCGCGGCGTGGCGGAGCAGCTCGCGGTCGGCCTCCGTGCGCACGTGCGGCACGGCCCGCAGCGCGTACGTGAGGGCCGCCACCCGCCGCGCCGTCCGCTCGTCGTGGGCCCAGCGGACCACTGCGCGGCACACCGCCGAGGGCTCCTCCTCGGCGAGGACGGCGAGGAGTTCGTCGCCGCGCGGGTGCACGCTGTCGGCGAGCGCCTCCGTCAGGTCGTCCAGGGCCTGGCGCCGGTGGGTGTGCAGCAGCGCCTGCGCCGCCGTCGCCACGGTCGCGTCGGGGGTGGCGGCGAGGGGGCGGTCGTCGGAGAACCAGCGGATGAGGTGCGGCTGCACGGCGGCGGGCGCGGCCGCCAGGAGGCGTGAGGCGGCGTCCAGGAACCGGGGGCCCTCGCGGGTGGGCGGGTCGGCGACGACGAGGCGGCGCAGCAGGTCGAGTCGTTCCTCCTCGGGCAGGGGCAGCGCCTCCCAGAAGTCCGGCCCGAACTCCCCCGGTACGCCACGCCCTTGGGCACGCCACAGGACGATCCAGTCGGTGAGCAGCCGGAGCAGTCCCAGGTGGGCGAGCGCGTCGGGCACGCGCAGGAGGGTCCCGGCGACCAGGTGTGTGGCCCACCAGGTGGGGTCGTCGTGCGGCGCGGGCCGCTCCGGGAGGAGGGCGTCCACGGCGAGGAGCAAGGCCTCCAGGCGGTGGGCGAGTTCGAGTGGGCCCTCTTCGCGCTCGAGGCGGAGGAGGGCCTGGACGACGGGGCCGATGCGGTGGCGGGGGACGGGGAGCGCCGGGGTGCGTTCCGGGGCGTTGTCCGGGGTGCGGCCCCGGTTGCCGTAGACCAGCGCGTTCAGCGCCGCGTCGAGGTCCAGGTGCGCGCCCTGGATCCAGTCGGCGAGTTCCTCGTGGGCGAAGCGGTAGCCGTTGCCCGCGGGGACGAGCAGGCCCTCGGTGAGCACGGCGGAGGCCCAGCCGGTGGTTCCGCCGAGCCGCCGCCCGCGCGGCACGGGTCCCCAGGGAAACACGGACGCGAAGGACGCCTGGTCCAACTCGCCCCGGCCCGGCCCCAGGCAGCGCCGGGCGGCCTCGTGCACCTGACCGGCCACCCGGGCCGCGAGGCGTCGTACGGCCGTGCCGCGCAGGCCGTTCTCGGCGGCGAGCCGTACGGCGACGCGCAGGCACATCAGGTCCAGGTGGGCCGAGAAGACGTCGTGGCGGTCGGCGGGGGCGTGCGGGGCGTCGGGCAGGGCGGCCCGGATCTCCGAGAACAGCCGGAGGGTGAGGGGGTGGCGGGCGTCCCGCTCCGTGAGGGTGCCTTCGGGGATGCCGTAGCGTTCACGGGCTTCGCGGGCCTCGTCGTCGCGGAGGTCGCCGAGGTGGATGCGGGGCGGGGGCGTGGGGAGCGTGCGGGCCGGCGGGGGTTCGCGTCGAGGTGCGTCGCCCCCGCCGCCCCTGCCCGTCCCATCCCTGGGGGCCGCGCCCCCAGACCCCCCGGTGGGTGGCTGGGTGGTGGGTGCGGGCGCATCGGTTTGCTGCGGGTTGTCCTTGGCTGGTCGCGCAGTTGCCCGCGCCCCTTTCGGCCTTGCGGCCTCGTCCTCGAACGCCGGACGGGCTGCCTCCACGAACTCCTCCCAGTACTCCTCCCCGCAGGCGACCACGAGTCGTGCGCCCGTGGCGCGCAGCCAGCCGGCCGTTCCCCCGGTCCACTCGTGGAGGCGGTGGGCGAGGGTGAGGGGCATGTCCTCGGGGCTGTCGAGGAGGAGGAGCAGGGGGCGGCCGGCGGCGCGGGCGAGGCGGGACAGGCGCTCGGGGGTGATGTCGCCGAGGTCGCCGCCGTACTCGCCGGGGGACGGAACCGCCGGCGGGAGGCCCTCGTCCGCGCGCGACGCGGCCACGATCCGGCCCGCCCGCTCCAGGGCCCGCCCGGCCGCGTCCTCGACCGACTCGTCGGCCTCGCGCAGGTCGGCACCGCGCAGCCAGAGCGTCGGCGCCGGTCGGGGGTCGCGTGCGCGTCGGCGGGCGAGGGCGGCCAGTTCCGTCGTACGGCCGCTGCCGGGGGCGCCGACGAGTCCGAGGACGGGGGCCTGTCCGTCGGTGAACGCCGCGAACTGCCGGACGACATCGGCGCGTTCGACCGGGTCCACGGCCGTCGAGGGTCCTTCCGAGCCCACCGAGGTGGCCGTCAGCTCCAGAATCCCCGCCAGGTTGAGGTCGGGGCCGTACGCGGGCACGGTCGCCACGTTGCGCGCCAGCAGTTCCCCCAGTGGCCCGTCCGCGGCCGCTCGCAACGGAACCGCGAAGCCGGCCGCGCCGTGCTCGGTGCGCAACGCGGTGCCCAGCACTCCGATCACGGTGCCGGTCGTGGCGTCGAACACGGGCCCGCCGGCCGCCCCACCGCCCGGGCGCAACGCCTCACGTCCCGCCGTGCCGATCGCCAACTCCAGGGCGCCGCAGAGGAGATGGGAGCCGCCCCGGGCCGTGTACGTCACGTCGGCGGCGCCCAGCACCCGCGCCTCGCGCCACCCACCGGCGGCGATCCGCACATACGTACCCGTCTCGACCGCGTCCCGTACGGTGAGGGGCAGCGGTGCGAGGCCGAGCCCGTCGGTGCGGACGAGCGCGAGATCGAGCGCGGGCAGCGGAGTCACCTCGTCGGCGGTCACCGCGAAGGTTCGGCCGCGGGGGGCCCGGAGCACCAGCCGGTCCAGCCCGTCGACCGCTTCGTGGCTGGTCAGCACCGTGCCGTGCTGGTCGGCCACGAACCCCGTACCGCGTGGTCGTCCGGCCGGGTCGCAGATCCGTACCAGGACGTCGTCCCGTGCCTCTTGGCCGTCGTACGCCGCCAGACGGCCTTGCCCGCCCATGCCTGAACCTCCCCGTCGTGCAGTGCTTCCGACGGTAGGGAAGCGATGATCAGCGGAACAGATCGCCGGGCGAACGCGCCCCCTTCCGCTCCCTCGGTTCACTCCGAGCGCCTGCTCGTTGGGGTGAATAGCCGGGGGTGGATGGATACACCTTGGGTGGGGGAACCGAGGGGGGACCGTGGAGCGGCGGGATGGAGTCCCCGTGACCGCCGCTCCACGGGAAACACCGAGAGGCGCGGGGACGCGCGGATCTGGCGGGCACGCGGGGCACGCGGGGCACGCGGGGCACGCGGGGCACGCGGGGCACGCGGTATCAGCCGAACACGGCCAGGCTCTTCGCCTTGCCCTTCAGTTCCTCGACCAGGGCCAGGAACCGCCCCTCCGGGTCGAAGACGGCCACGGGACCGGCACCCGCGTACGCGTCGGGCATCTCCAGCCGGACGCCGTTCAGCAGCAGCCTGGCGCGCTTGGCGTCCACGTCCCAGCGGGGGAACGCCGCCGCGGCGGCCTCGGCGATCGGCATCACGGTCAGCTCCTCCTGGAGCTGGTCGAGCGTCTTCGCCGCGTCCAGCTTGTACGGCCCCACGCGCGTCCGGCGCAGCGCGGTGAGGTGGCCGCCCACACCGAGGTCGGCGCCCAGGTCCCGGGCGAGCGCCCGGATGTACGTGCCGGACGAGCAGACCACGGAGACGATCAGGTCGAGCACGGGGGTGCCGTCGTCGGCGACCGCTTCCCGGACGTCGTACACGGCGAAGGAGGAGACTGTCACCGGGCGGGCCGGGATGTCGAAGTCCTCGCCCTCGCGCGCCCGCTTGTAGGACCGCACGCCGTTGATCTTGATCGCGCTCACCTTCGACGGCACCTGCATGATGTCGCCGGTGAGTTTGGCGATGCCGGTGTCGATGGCGTCCCGGGTGACGGCGGAGGCGTCGGTGGACGAGGTGATCTCGCCCTCCGCGTCGTCGGTGACCGTGTTCTGTCCGAGGCGGACGGTTCCCAGGTACTCCTTCTCGGTCAGCGCGAGGTGGCCGAGGAGCTTGGTCGCCTTCTCCACCCCGAGGACGAGCACGCCGGTCGCCATGGGGTCGAGGGTGCCCGCGTGTCCGACGCGGCGGGTCTTCGCGATGCCGCGCATCTTGGCGACGACGTCGTGCGAAGTGAAGCCCGACGGCTTGTCGACGATGACAAGCCCGTCGGGCGTGGTGGTCTTACGGGTCTTCTGGGTCATTCGGCGATGTCGTCCTCGTCCTCGCCCGGCTTCTTGTACGGGTCCGCCTCGCCGGCGTACTGGGCGCCGGACGCGGCCTCGCGCACCGCCGCGTCGGAGGCCCGGGCCTTGTCGAGGAGGTCCTCGATGGTCCGGGCGGTGTCCGGGAGGGCGTCCGCGACGAAGGCGAGGGTGGGCGTGAACTTCACGCCCGCGGCCCGGCCGACCTCGGAGCGGAGGATGCCCTTGGCGCTCTCCAGTCCGGCGGCCGCGGCCTTCCGCTCCTCCTCGTCCCCGTACACGGTGTAGAAGACGGTCGCCTCCCGCAGATCGCCCGTCACCCGGGTGTCCGTGATGGTGACGTGGGAGCCGAGCCGCGGGTCCTTGATCCCTCGCTGCAGCTTCTGGGCCACCACCTCTCGGATGAGGTCCGCCAGCCTCTTCGCCCGCGCGTTGTCGGCCACTGGTCCGTCTCCTCGTTCTTCCTGCTGTTCTGTGGTTCTGCTCTGTGGTGGTGCGTTGCGGTTGTGCGTTGTGGTGGTGCTTTGTGTGATGTCGTTCAGTCGTCCTCGCCGTGGAAACGGCGCCGCACCGAGAGCAGTTCCACCTCCGGGCGGCCGGCGACGAGTCGTTCGCACCGGTCCAGTACGTCGGTCAGGTGTCCCGCGTCGCCCGAGACCACTGCCAGGCCGATGCAGGCCCGGCGGTGCAGGTTCATATGGTCGACCTCGGCGGCGCTCACCGCGAACCTGCGTTGCAGCTCCGCGACGATGGGGCGGACGACGGAGCGCTTCTCCTTCAGCGAGTGGACGTCGCCGAGCAGGAGGTCGAAGGACAGAGTCCCCACATACATGTGTGTCCGGATGACCCGCCGGTACGGGATCGGTGGCCCCGCCGGCCGTGTGGGGCGGGACACCAGAACCGTACATCGAACCCTGCGGGCGGCTCGACGGGATTGTTCTCGCCCCCGCCGCCCCTACCCGTCCCATCTCTCGGGGCTGCGCCCCCAGAGCCCCGCTTGTCGGCCTTCGGCCTCGTCCTCAAACGCCGGACGGGCTGAAAGATCAGCCGCTCCGGCGTTTGAGGAGCGGGGTCCGGGGCGGAGCCCCGAGCGGGGTCGAAGGGGCAGCGCCCCTGGTGATGGGACGGGTAGGGGCGGCGGGGGCGATCAAAACCCTGTGGCCACCGGGGCGGACGGCGGGCCGGCCGGAGGGAACCTGTTCTCTCCGGCCGGCCCGAGCAGCGGGCTCACACCCGCGGCTTCTCCCGCATCTCGTACGTCGCGATGACGTCGTCGACCTTGATGTCGTTGAAGTTGCCGAGGTTGATACCGCCCTCGAACCCTTCGCGGATCTCGGTGACGTCGTCCTTGAAGCGACGCAGGCCCTCGATGTTGAGGTTCTCCGCGATGACCTTGCCGTCGCGGAGCAGGCGGGCCTTGGTGTTCCGCTTGACCTCGCCGGAGCGGATGAGAACACCCGCGATGTTGCCCAGCTTGGACGACTTGAAGACCTCGCGGATCTCCGCCGTACCGAGCTCGACCTCCTCGAACTCCGGCTTGAGCATGCCCTTGAGGGCCGCCTCGATCTCCTCGATCGCCTGGTAGATGACCGAGTAGTAGCGGACGTCCACGCCCTCGCGCTCGGCCATCTGCTGCGCGCGCCCGGCAGCGCGGACGTTGAAGCCGATGACGATCGCGTCCGAGCCCATCGCCAGGTCGATGTCGGACTCCGTGACCGCACCGACGCCGCGGTGCAGGACCCGGATGTCGACCTCTTCGCCGACGTCGAGCTGGAGCAGGGAGGACTCGAGGGCCTCGACGGAACCAGAAGCGTCGCCCTTGATGATCAGGTTCAGCTGCTGGACCTCGCCGGCCTTCAGCACCTTGTCCAGGTCCTCCAGCGACACGCGGCGCGTGCGCTTGGCGAACGCGGCGTTGCGCTCACGGGCGGCGCGCTTCTCCGCGATCTGACGGGCCGTACGGTCCTCGTCCACCACGATGAAGTTGTCGCCCGCACCCGGGACGTTGGTCAGGCCCAGGACCTGGACCGGCGTCGACGGGCCCGCCTCGGTGACGTTGTTGCCGTTGTCGTCGAGCATGGCGCGGACGCGGCCGTAGGCGTCGCCCACCACCATCGTCTCGCCGACCCGCAGCGTGCCTCGCTGGACGAGCACCGTCGCCACGGCACCGCGGCCGCGGTCGAGGCGGGACTCGATCGAGATGCCCTGCGCGTCCTGCTTCGGGTTGGCCCGCAGGTCGAGCGAGGCGTCAGCGGTCAGGATGACCGCTTCCAGCAGCGAGTCGATGTGCAGACCCTGCTTGGCGGAGATGTCGACGAACATCGTGTCGCCGCCGTACTCCTCGGCCACGAGGCCGTACTCGGTCAGCTGACCGCGCACCTTGGTCGGGTCGGCGCCCTCGACGTCGATCTTGTTGACCGCCACGACGATCGGGACCTCGGCCGCCTTGGCGTGGTTGAGCGCCTCGACCGTCTGCGGCATGACGCCGTCGTTGGCCGCGACGACCAGGATCGCGATGTCGGTCGACTTGGCACCACGGGCACGCATGGCGGTGAACGCCTCGTGACCCGGGGTGTCGATGAAGGTGATCTTGCGATCCTCTTCGTTGACCTCGGTCGTGACCTGGTAGGCACCGATGTGCTGGGTGATGCCGCCGGCCTCGCCCGCGATGACGTTCGTCTTGCGGATGGCGTCGAGCAGGCGGGTCTTACCGTGGTCGACGTGACCCATGACGGTGACGACCGGCGGGCGGACCACCAGGTCCTCCTCGTCGCCCTCGTCCTCGCCGAACTCCAGGTCGAAGGACTCGAGCAGCTCGCGGTCCTCCTCCTCCGGGCTGACGATCTGAACCGTGTAGTTCATCTCGTCGGCGAGGAGCTGGAGCGTCTCGTCGGAGACGGACTGGGTCGCGGTGACCATCTCGCCGAGGTTCATCATGACCGCGACGAGCGAGGCCGGGTTGGCCTTGATCTTCTCCGCGAAGTCGGTGAGCGACGCACCGCGCGACAGGCGAATGGTCTCGCCGTTGCCGCGAGGCAGCATCACGCCGCCGACCGACGGGGCCTGCATGGCCTCGTACTCCTGGCGCCTCTGCCGCTTCGACTTGCGGCCACGGCGCGCGGGACCGCCGGGACGCCCGAAGGCACCCTGCGTGCCACCGCGGCCACCCGGACCACCGGGACGACCGCCGAAGCCGGGACGGCCACCGCCGCCACCACCGGGACCGCCAGGACGGCCGGCGAAGCCGCCGCCACCGCCACCGGGACCACCGGGACGGCCGGCGAAGCCGCCGCCACCGCCACCGGGACCACCGGGACGGCCGGCGAAGCCGCCGCCGCCCGGACGACCGCCGCCACCGGGACGACCGCCGCCACCGGGACCGCGGCCGCCGGGGCCACCGCCACCGGGACGCGGGCCGGCAGCGGGACGCTGCGGCATCATGCCGGGGTTCGGACGGGGACCGCCGGGACCGCCGCCGGGACGCGGGCCGCCGCCCTGCGGGCGGGGCATGCCGCCCGGCGTCGGACGGTTACCGCCCGGAGCCTGCGGACGCGGGCCGCCACCGGCCGCGCCCTGCGGGCGGGGACCACCCTGACCGGCGCCCTGCGGACGCGGAGCGCCACCGGGGCCACCCTGGCCGCCGGGACGCGGGGCACCGCCTGGCCGGGGCGCCTGCGGGCGCGCCATGCCGGTGGAGCCGCCGGAGGTGAAGGGGTTGTTACCCGGACGCGGACCTGCCGGACGGCCGCCGGGACGCGGCGCGCCCTGACCACCCGGACGCGGGGCGCCGGGCCGGGGCGCCTGGCCCTGACCGCCACCAGGACGGCCGCCACCTGGCTTCGGGGCGCCGGGGCCGGGACGGGCACCCGGACGCTCAGGACGCGGGCTCGGGGCCGCCGGCGGCGACGGGGGCGCCGTGAACTCGGGCTGCGCCGGAGCCGGAGCCGCCGGGGCGGGCTTCGGCGTGGGCGGCTTCGGGCCGGGAGTCGGACGCGGACCCGGAGTCGGGGCCGCGGGCTTCTCGGCCGCGGGCGGCTTGGGAGCCGCAGGGCCCGGGCGCGGGGCCGGACGGGCGGCCTGCGCGGGAGAGGGCGCCGCCGGCTTCGCCGGGGCAGCCTTACGGGGGGCCGCCGACTTGGCGCCCCCACCATTGCCCTGCTGGAGGGCGTCAGTCAGCTTGCGTACTACAGGCGCCTCGATCGTCGAGGACGCCGAACGGACGAATTCACCGAGTTCCTGGAGCTTGGCCATGACGACCTTGCTCTCAACCCCGAACTCCTTGGCGAGTTCGTATACCCGGACCTTAGCCACTTCGCTCCTTTTAGGTCCGGGTTGCGGCCGGACCGTCGCTACTTCATGGGCGTACTCATCGCGTACTCATCGAGTGCTCATCGCAATCTCGACCTACTTCCGACTCGCGAGGTACCTGGCCGCACGGGGTTCCGTACGACACGTCTTACGGTGTTGCGTGCTCAGCACAACCGCTGCTCAGCAACTGTCTGTCTGCTCGACGTAACGGCGCAACGCCTTTACGTCGAGCGGTCCGGGGACGCGCAGCGCCCTCGGGAACGCCCGGCGGCGTACCGCCTGGTCGAGACAGACCTGGGCCGGGTGTACGTAAGCACCCCGGCCGGGCAGCGTACCGCGAGGATCAGGAACGCACTGTTCCTCGATCGCCACGATCCGCAACAGATCGCTCTTGGCCGCCCGTTCCCGGCACCCCACACAGGTGCGCTCAGGGCATACGCGGGCACGCGTCCGGCCAGACACTCCTCAGTCTACCTCCCCGCACCGACCTCACCCCTGCGGGGCAAGAATTGAACGGACGTTGTCGTGATCCAACCGACCTGCGGCTTGGATCTATTCCCCGCCCTCCGGGAAGTACCCGGAAGGCGCTATTCGGCCGGCTGCTCGGTGTCGGGGCGGATGTCGATCCGCCAGCCGGTCAGCCGGGCCGCGAGACGGGCGTTCTGCCCCTCTTTGCCGATCGCCAGGGACAGCTGGTAGTCGGGAACCGTCACCCGGGCGGAGCGGGCCGCCATGTCGACGACGTCGACCTTGGACACCCGGGCCGGGGACAGCGCGTTCGCCACCATCTCGGCCGGGTCGTCCGACCAGTCGACGATGTCGATCTTCTCACCGTTCAGCTCGCCCATGACATTGCGCACACGGCCGCCCATGGGGCCGATGCAGGCACCCTTGGCGTTCAGGCCCGAACGGGTGGACCGGACCGCGATCTTCGTACGGTGACCGGCCTCACGCGCGATGGCGGCGATCTCGACGGACCCGTCGGCGATCTCCGGCACTTCGAGCGCGAAGAGCTTCTTCACCAGATTGGGGTGCGTGCGGGAGAGGGTCACGGACGGACCGCGGACACCCTTCGCCACCCGCACGACGTACGACCGCAGACGCATGCCGTGCTGGTACGTCTCCCCCGGGACCTGCTCCTGCACCGGCAGGATGGCCTCCAGCTTGCCGATGTCGACGAGGACGTTCTTCGGGTCGCGGCCCTGCTGGACGACACCGGTGACGATGTCGCCCTCCCGGCCGGCGTACTCGCCGAGCGTCGCGTCGTCCTCCGCGTCCCGCAGGCGCTGCAGGATGACCTGCTTGGCGGTGGTGGCGGCGATGCGCCCGAAGCCCGACGGGGTGTCGTCGAACTCGCGGGGCTCCTGCCCCTCCTCCAGGTCCTCGGGGTCCTCCTTCGCCCACACGGTCACATGGCCGGTCTCCCGGTTGAGCTCCACGCGCGCGTGGCGGCGGCTTCCCTCGGTGCGGTGGTAGGCGATGAGGAGGGCCGACTCGATCGCCTCGACCAGCAGGTCGAAGGAGATCTCCTTCTCCCGAACCAAGCCCCTGAGGGCACTCATGTCGATGTCCACGGCTACGCCTCCTCCTCTTCCTTCATGTCCTTCTTGTCCTTGCGGTTGAACTCCACCTGGACACGCGCCTTCGCGATGTCGGCGAAGGCGAGGCGGCGGGTGGTGGGCTTGCGTCCCTTGACTCCGGGGACCTCGACGTCGAGACCGTCCTCGTCCACGGCGAGGATCCGCGCGAGAAGGTCGCCGCCCTCGTGGAACTGGAACTTCACCAGGCGCTCGGTGGCGCGCACGTAGTGCCGGTGCTCGGTGAGGGCGCGTTCGGCGCCCGGGGTGCCGACCTCCAGGTCGTACGCCCCCTGGCCCATCGCGTCCGTCTCGTCGAGCTTCGCCGAGAGCGCGCGGCTCACATCGGCCACGGCGTCCAGATCGGCGCCGGTGTCGGAGTCGACGACGACGCGCAGCACACGCTTGCGTCCGACGGAGTCCAGTGCGATCTCTTCGAGATCCAGGCCCTGGGAGCGTACGAGCGGTTCCAGAAGTTCTCGCAGCCTCTCGCTCTGGGTGGTGCTCATCCGGGTGACTCCTCGGCCGCGTGTGCTGTTGTGGGAAGGTCGCGTGTCAGGTCAAAGCGTATCGGTTCCCGGGGTGTGTTGCCGTCCATGGGCCGCGTCAGGGGGCGGGCGGGTTCGCGCGTGTGAGCCCCGCGCCCCTTACGGGGCGCTGAGCCGAGCCGGTGGCATATGTTCGGGGGGCGCGCGGGTACGGTGATCACGCCGCTCTTCTGTTCGTACGACCTTCCGAGGACGTCTGCCGTGCCGTTCACTCTGCCGTCGCGTACCCCGTCCGGGCTGCGCAGAAGGAGCCTGTTCGCCGGGGCCGCGGGCGCGGCGGTGCTCGTGGGCTGCTCATCCGGGTCCGGGTCGGACACCGCCGGGGCCGGCCCCTCGGACGCCGACCGGGCACGTGCGCGCGTCGCGCGGGACAGTGAGGCGCTCGCCGAGCGCTATGCCGCCGTGCTCGCCGCGCACCCGGCGCTGGCGGAGCTGCTGGAGCCGCTGCGGGCGGAGGTCGTCCGGCACGCGGAGGCGTTCGGGGGCGGCGCCTCGGCCACGCCGTCGGCCTCCGACGCCAAGGCGGGCTCGGCGAGCCCCTCCCCCGTTCCCGCCGACGAGAAGGCCGCGCTCGCCGAGCTGGCGGCGGCCGAGAAGCGGCTCGCTGACCGCCGTACGAAGGCACTGCTGGAGGTGCCGGGCGAACTGGCCCGGCTGATGGCGTCCGTGGCCGCGGCCGGAGCGGGGCACGTGTTCCTGTTGACGGAGGGTGCGAAGTGAGACGGACGGCCGGCACGGACCGCACGGCGGCGGAGGCCGCCGAGCTCAAGGCGCTGCAGGCCGCGCTCGGGGCCGAGCACGCCGCCGTGTACGGGTACGGGGTCGTGGGCGGCACCATCGGCGAGGCGAGGCGGGGGGAGGCCAGGGACGGTTACGACGCCCATCGCGCCCGGCGCGACGAACTCGTGCGGGCCGTACGGGATCTGGGCGGCAGGCCCGTGGCCGCGGACGCCGCGTACGCGCTGCCCTTCCCCGTGCGGGACCCCGACAGCGCCGTACGGCTCGCCGCCGAACTGGAGGAGCGGGTGGCCGGCGTGTACTCCGATCTCGTACGGGCCTCCGCGGGCGACCGGAGACGGGCCGCCGCCCAGGCACTGCGTGAGGCGGCGGTGCGGGCGGTCCGGTGGCGGGGCGGCAGCGTAGCCTTCCCTGGTCTGGCCGAGCGGGCCGCCACGCCTCCTCCTTCGGCGGCACCGCACACCTGAACGCGACCCGGGAAGGGAACGACTCGCACATGGCTCGCATGGCTTTCGAACCGCCGCAGCGCCTCGTGCGGGCACTCTCCGAGGCGCGGCAGGGCGGTGCCGACGGGGTCGGCGACTGGCTGGACGAGCTGCCCGAGCTGGTCCGGGAGGCCGTCGCCCAGCGCGAGTTGACCGTCGAGCGCGTCCAAGCACCCGGCGGGCGCAGCAGCCTCGTGCTGCTGGTGCGGCAGTTCGACGGGACGCCCGCCGTGCTGAAGCTGGCGCCGGACCGGGCGCGGCCGGAGAGCGAGCGGGCGGCCCTCGGTCACTGGGACGGGCGCGGTGCGGTGCGGCTCCTCAATCCCGGGGACACACCGGGCGTGCTGCTGCTGGAGCGGTTGCACCCCGACCTGTCGGTGCGGTCCCTGCCCGAGGCGAAGGCGCTGCTGGAGGCGACGGGGGTGCTGCGGCGGCTGTGGGTCGAACCGCCGGACGGTGACGGGCACCTCTTCGAGACCGTGGCCGAGCGTACCGGGCGGCAGGCCGAGGCGATGCGGGCGAGCGCCGCCGCCGACAGGGACGTCGCGGCGCTGGTCGACGCCGCGCTCGCCACACGTGACGGGCTGCTCGCCTCACCGCCCGAGGAGCGACTGCTGCACGGGACCTTCCGGCAGAGCAAGGTGCTCGCCGGTGAGCGAATGCCGTGGCTGGCCGTCGGGCCCGATCCGGTGGTCGGCGAGTGCGCCTTCGACCTGGCCCGGCTGGTACGGGACCGGGTGGAGGACGTGATCGCCTCGCCCTCCGGGGCGGCGACGACCCGGCGCCGGGTGAAGCGGCTGGCGGAGTCCCTGGAGGTGGACCAGGAGCGGCTGCGCGGGTGGACGCTGTTCCGGGCGGTGGAGTCGGGGGTTCGGGCGCGCCGGGTGGGGCGGGCGCGGGACGCGGAGTTGTTGCTGGAGTTCGCGGGGTGGCTGTAGGAGTCCTTCGGACAGGGTGGTGACGCGGCCGGCTCTGGGCCCGGGCGCGTGTGATCCGGCGCAATCGGCTGCGCTCGGCCCTCGTTCGGGTGAGAGGAAGCTGTGCTTCTTGAGTGAGCGGGCTCCATCTGTTGATCTTCCAGAAGGTCGGTCGCCGAGGTGGAGAGGACTGGGGCCTGCTCATGAGTCCGGACACGCATGCCGGCGAAGGGCCGGAAACAGCCGGCGGGCAAGGCCGGACACTGACGATCGCCGGCGGGCTCATGACCGGGGGTTTCCTGCTCAATGTCATCCTGACCGCCGCCCTTCATCCGTCCGGAGACGAGGACGACCACCCCGCGATCTTCACCGAGTACGCGGACAGCGGCAGCTGGGTCGCCGTTCATCTCGGTCAGTTCATCGGCGTTCTGGTGACGCTGAGCGGCCTGCTGGTGCTGTACCGCGTCCTGCGATCTGACGGCGAGTCCCTTCTGGTCGCTCGGCTCGCGGCCGCGGCGGCGGTGGCGACCGCCGCGGTCTGGGCTGTGCTGCAGGGGCTGGACGGCGTGGGGCTGAAGCAGGCCGTCGACTCCTGGGTCAGCGCCTCGGGCGCGCAGAGGCAGATCCGCTTCGCCAACGCCGAGACGGTGCGCTGGCTGGAATGGGGGTTCCAGAGCTACTTCCGCATGCTGCTCGGGCTGACCCTCGCGCTCTTCGGGACGGCGATTCTCACCGGTCGCCGGATCGCGAACTGGCTGGGCTGGACCGCTCTCGCTGCCGGTGTGTGCTCGGTGGTCTTCGGAGTCGACGTGGGCTACAGCGGCCTGGCCAGTGGGCTCCAGGACGTCCTCGGCATCGCCATCTTCGTCCTCGTCCTGGTCTTCGCCGTCGGAGTGCTCGTCACCGGAGTGCGTGAGCGCGATCAGCACTCCGGCTGAACGTCAGGACGCGGTCCCGGACGACCGCGCCCCGGCTACGGCCGCACGTGGCGTCCACCTCGGCCAGGTGCCCGGCCGGCAGCAGGTCGCAGGCGAGTCCGACGAGGTCGAGGACGACGATGTGTTCCCTTGCTCGACGAACTCGCCGCCGCTGCCGCCGTACGCAGGGCGCCTCTGCGCACCGCCGCGGCGGGCTCCCGTTCCCCGCCGGCCATCGCTGCTGCTCCCCTCCGTCGCTCCGTGAATCCGGTGACGACGTGGTGTCGTCACGTCCCGCGGTCGGGGAGCAGGCTGGGAGTCCGGGTCAGACGCCGTTACGCCGTCAGGCGCGCGATCGCCTCGTCGACCGTCAGTTCCTCGCGCTCACCGGTCTTCCGGTCCTTGAGCTCCAGCACGCCCTCGGCCGAGCGGCGGCCGGCCACCAGGATCTGCGGGACGCCGATGAGTTCGGCGTCGGTGAACTTCACGCCGGGCGAGACGCCGGCCCGGTCGTCCACCAGGACACGCAGACCGGCGGAACGCAGCTTCTCGGAGACGTCGAGGGCCAGTTCGGTCTGGAGCGCCTTGCCCGCGGCGACCACGTGGACGTCGGCGGGGGCGACCTCCTTCGGCCAGCACAGGCCCTGCTCGTCGGCGCTCTGCTCGGCGAGTGCCGCGACGGCGCGCGAGACGCCGATGCCGTACGAGCCCATGGTGACGCGGACGGGCTTGCCGTTCTGGCCGAGGACGTCGAGCTTGAGGGCGTCGGCGTACTTGCGGCCGAGCTGGAAGATGTGGCCGATCTCGATGGCGCGGTCGAGCTTGAGGCCGGTGCCGCAGTTCGGGCACGGGTCGCCCTCCTGGACGACCACGACGTCGACGTAGGCGTCGACCTCGAAGTCACGGCCCGCGACGACGTTCTTGGCGTGCGTGTGCGCCTTGTTGGCACCGGTGATCCACGCGGTGCCGGGGGCCACGCGCGGGTCGGCGATGTACGTGACCTTCTCCCCCAGGCCCTGCGGACCGACGTAGCCGCGCACCAGGTCGGGGCGGCCCGCGAAGTCCGCCTCGGTGACCATCTCGACGACGGCCGGGGCGAAGTGCGCCTCGACCTTGTCCATGTCGACCTCGCGGTCACCGGGAACACCGACGGCGACGATCTCGCCGTCCACCTTCACGAGGAGGTTCTTCAGGGTGGCGGAGGCCGGGACACCGAGCGAGGCGGCGAGGGTCTCGATGGTCGGGGTGTCCGGGGTCGGGATGTCCTCGGCCGCGGGCACCTCCGCCGCGTCCACCGGCTTCAACTCGTACGTGATCGCCTCGGTGTTGGCCGCGAAGTCGCAGGCGGGGCAGTCCGCGAAGGTGTCCTCGCCGGCGGCGGCCGGGGCGAGGAACTCCTCCGACTTGGAGCCGCCCATGGCGCCGGCGGTGGCCGCGCAGATGCGGTAGTCGAGGCCGAGGCGCTCGAAGACCCTCTGGTAGGCCTGGCGGTGGAGGTCGTAGGACTGGGCGAGGCCCTCGTCGGCGACGTCGAAGGAGTACGAGTCCTTCATCAGGAACTCGCGGCCGCGCAGGATGCCGGCGCGCGGGCGGGCCTCGTCCCGGAACTTCGTCTGGATCTGGTAGAGGATCACCGGCAGGTCCTTGTAGGAGGACGCCTGGTCCTTCACGATCAGCGTGAAGATCTCCTCGTGGGTGGGGCCGAGGAGGTAGTCACCGCCCCTGCGGTCCTGGAGGCGGAAGAGTTCCTGGCCGTACTCGCTCCAGCGGCCGGTCGCCTCGTACGGCTCCCTCGGCAGGAGCGCGGGCAGCATCACTTCCTGGGCGCCGATCGCGTCCATCTCCTCGCGGACGATCCGCTCGACGTTGGCGAGGACCTTCTTGCCGAGCGGCAGCCAGGACCAGATGCCCGCGGCGGTGCGGCGTACGTAGCCCGCCCGGACCAGCAGTTTGTGGCTGAGGACCTCGGCGTCGGCCGGGTCGTCGCGCAGCGTCTTCGCCATCAACTGGGACATGCGCTGGACCGGTGCGTTCGCCATGATTCTCGTACTCCTGCTGCGTAAGGATGATGCCAAGGAGGTTAGCCGGGGCGTGCTTCCCGGTGGAAATTGGCCGGGTACCCGCGGCCGGGCTCCTCTAGCGGCGGCGCAGCGGGAGAGGAGCGCCCATCACGGCGTACGGCTTCGGTGCGCTCGGGAACAACACCTGGCGGGCCAGGTCCTCGTAGCCGAGGGAACGGTAGAGGCCGCGGGCCGGACTGTCGGTGTCGATCGCGGAGAGGATCGAGCGGGGTTCGGCGGCGCCGTCCGTGATGGTGGTGATCAGGGCGCGGCCGATGCCGTGGTTCTGGTAGTGCGGGTGGACGTGCAGTTCGGTGATCACGAAGGAGTCGTCGAGCCAGTCCTCGTTGCCGCGGGCGCGCAGATACGGTTCGACGACGGTGGACCACCAGTGCGCGCGGTCGTTGGGCATGCCGTAGACGAAGCCGACGAGCCTGCCCTGGGGAGTGGTGGCGCCGAGCGCGCGGGCTCCCGGGTAGGTCACGTGCCTCAGGACGATCTGCCGGCGGACGGCGACCTCGTCGGCGCCGAGCCCGAAGGCCAGGGCCTGCACGGCGAGCGCCTCGTCGACGCGCGCGGCGAGATCCAGCGGGCCGATGACCACGTCGTCGGGGTTGCGGGGGCCCTGTCCGGGGAAGCGCAGCATGCCGGGGAGACTACCTGGGCGCTCCGCCGGGTTCAGCCGAGGGAGCGTGGGTGCTGGGGGTTCTCGGTCACCCACGGGTCGGTCATGGTTGCTCGCGCCGCCGCAGGCGATCAGAACAGCACGCTCATGAAGGCGCCGATCTCCTGGAAGCCCACCCGGTGGTACGTGCGCCTGGCCGCGGTGTTGAAGTCGTTGACGTAGAGGCTCGCCACAGGGGCCACGTCGGCGAGGGCGTAGCGGAGCACGGCTGCCATGGCGGGGGCGGCGAGGCCCTGGCCGCGGTACTCGGGGGCGACCCAGACACCCTGGATCTGGCAGGCCTGGGCGGTGGCCGCGCCGATCTCCGCCTTGAAGACGACCTTGCCGTTCGAGTCGAGGCGGGCGAACGAGCGTCCGGAGCCTACGAGTTCGGCGACCCGGGCCTGGTAGAGGAGTCCGCCGTCGCCGGCCAGGGGCGAGACTCCGACCTCCTCGGTGAACATCGCCACGCACGCCGGCATGATCGTCTCCATCTCGTCCTTGCGGATGCGGCGGACGTACGGGTCCGGGGTGACGACGTCGGTGGTGGGGAGCCGGTCGGCGACCATCAGGGGCTGGTGGGCGCGGACCTCGCGGGCGGGGCCCCAGCTGGGTTCGAGGAGGCGCCAGAGCTGGGCGGTGGGTTCGGCGGGTCCGACGATGGAGGAGCAGCGGCGGCCGGCGCGGCGGGCGCGGTCGGCGAAGGCGCGTACGGCGCGGGGGGTGGCGCAGATGGGGACGAGGTTGGCGCCCGCGTAGCAGAGGCTGGTGAGCATGCCGCCCTCGTACCAGCCCCACATCTCGCCGCCGAGGCGCCAGGGGTCCAGGCCGGCGACCTGTACCCGCGAGGTCACGAAGGCGTTCGCGACGGGTTCGCGGTCGAGGACGGCCAGTGCGGCGTCCAGGTCACTCGGTTCGAGGACCCTGGTGGTCGTCTGGGTCAACACGTGCGGGGGCCTCACCCTGGGAGCTGCTGATCTCCGCACTGTACCTGGCGAATTTGTGGCGCGCCGCCCCGATGTGCCTGCCCTGCGGGCGGGATGGGGTAGGTGGGGTGCGGGTTGCTGATGGGGGTCGGGGCCCGGCTGGATTTCCTCGCCCCCGCCGCCCCTACCCGTCCCATCCCCGGGGGCTGCGCCCCCATGCCCCCCGTGGGGGGGGGTGGGTCGGTACGGGTTGGATGTGGCCGGTCGCGCAGTTCCCCGCGCCCCTTGCGGGGCACGGTTCCCGGCTCAGCCCGCCACCGCCACCGACGGCTCGCCCGACATCACGCCGTCCGCCTCCATCTGCTCGGCGATCTTCATCGCCTCCTCGATGAGGGTCTCGACGATCTTCGACTCGGGAACCGTCTTGATGACCTCGCCCTTGACGAAGATCTGGCCCTTGCCGTTGCCGGAGGCGACGCCGAGGTCGGCCTCGCGAGCCTCGCCGGGGCCGTTGACGACGCAGCCCATGACGGCGACCCGCAGAGGGACCTCCATGCCGGTCAGCCCGGCGGTGACCTCCTCGGCCAGCTTGTAGACGTCGACCTGGGCGCGACCGCAGGACGGGCAGGAGACGATCTCCAGGCCGCGCTGCTTGAGGTTCAGGGATTCGAGGATCTGGTTGCCCACCTTGACCTCCTCCACGGGAGGGGCCGAGAGGGAGACGCGGATCGTGTCGCCGATGCCCTCACTCAGCAGCGCGCCGAAGGCGACCGCCGACTTGATCGTGCCCTGGAAGGCCGGGCCGGCCTCCGTCACGCCGAGGTGGAGCGGGTAGTCGCACTGGGCGGCGAGCTGCCGGTAGGCGTTGACCATGACCACCGGGTCGTTGTGCTTGACCGAGATCTTGATGTCCCGGAAGTCGTGCTCCTCGAAGAGTGACGCCTCCCAGAGGGCCGACTCGACCAGGGCCTCGGGGGTCGCCTTGCCGTACTTCTGGAGCAGGCGCCGGTCGAGCGAGCCGGCGTTGACGCCGATGCGGATCGGGGTGCCGTGGTCCTTGGCCGCCCGCGCGATCTCCTTGACCTTGTCGTCGAACTGCTTGATGTTGCCCGGGTTCACGCGCACCGCCGCGCAGCCCGCCTCGATCGCCGCGAAGACGTACTTCGGCTGGAAGTGGATGTCCGCGATGACCGGGATCTGCGACTTGCGGGCGATGGTGGCGAGCGCGTCCGCGTCGTCCTGCGTGGGGCACGCCACGCGCACGATCTGGCAGCCGGACGCCGTCAGTTCCGCGATCTGCTGCAGGGTGGCGCCGACGTCCGACGTGCGCGTCGTGGTCATCGACTGGACCGACACCGGCGCGTCCCCGCCGACCGCCACGGACCCGACCATGATCTGCCGGCTCTTCCGGCGCTCGGCGAGCCTGGTCGGAACGGACGGCATGCCGAGAGAAATCGCAGTCATCTGCTGTGCAACCCCAAGTTGTGGATCAGGATCCGGTCCCGTCAGCAGCGGGCTCCAGGGTCCGAGATTACGGCACGGACCTGAACGGAAGCACACGGCGTCTCCTGGGGCGTCCCGATGGCGTCCAGTGGGAGCACGCCCAACGGGGCGCCCGTCCTCAGGGGGACAGGAGTCCGAGGAAGGGCGCCATACCGGGTCGCCGTGCGGAGGAACACTCAGCCGACAGCCGTACCGTCGAGGCTCGTATGAATCATCAGCTGCGGGGTGGCGTCGTAGCCGGCGACAGGTGTGCCCGGCCCCTCATCGTCGAGGAGCTTCACGATGTCGGGCCAGACGCCGTGTTGCCGCATTGCAGCAGCGGTGACACGGTCGGGCTGCGCCTGGCATCGCAATGCGGCGAGTTCCTCCGCGCACTGTGCAACGAGTCGTTCCAGCGTGACCGCTTCCCCGAAGAATGCCGCGCTCCGCTCCGTGAGCGTGCGCCCACCCTCGATCACGAGCTTCGCGCGCCTCTGGAGTCACCCATGAACAGCAAGAACGTACGAAGTCCGCGTCCGCGTCGTACGGAAGAGTCGCGCCCTTCACTCGTGTGAGCTACGCGAGGGAAGGGCGCGATCCATTGCCGTCGAGACAGAAAGCGACCGGTTGTTAGCTGATCTTGACCGGGTTAACGACATCCGCAATCAGGACCAGGATCGTGAAGCAGATGAACACGCCGGCCACCACATAAGCCACCGGCATCAGCTTCGCCACATCGAACGGCCCCGGATCCGGCCGCCGCAGCACCTTCGCCACGTTCCGGCGCAGCGACTCCCACAGCGCACCCGCGATGTGCCCGCCGTCGAGCGGGAGCAGCGGGAGCATGTTGAAGAGGAACAGGGAGAGGTTGAAGCCGGCCACCAGCATGAGGAACGTGGCCAGGCGCTGGGTGGCCGGGATGTCCAGCGTGGCGATCTCGCCGCCGACGCGGGCCGCGCCGACCACGCCCATGGGTGAGTCCGCCTCGCGCGGGCCGTCGCCGAAGGCCGCGTCCCACAGGGCGGGGACCTTGGCGGGCAGGGAGATCAGCGATTCCACGCCGTTCTCCATCATGTCGCCCATGCGGTCAACGGACTGCCCGAAGGTCTGCGGGACGATGCCGGTGGCGGGGGTGAAGCCGAGGAAGCCGGCGTACACGTACTGGCCCTCGACGTAGCCGCCGTCGCCGTCGGTCTTGCTGACCTGGTTCTTTATGAGGGTGGCGGTGAGGTCGAGCTGCTTGCCGTCGCGCTCGACGGTGAGGGTGACCGTCTTGCCGGGGTTGGCGCGGATGTCCTCCTGGAGGGTGGACCAGTCCTTCACGGGGACGCCGTCGAAGGCGACGATCTCGTCCTTGGGCTTGAGGCCGGCCGCCTTGGCGGGGGCGGCCTGGTCGCCCTTCTCGCAGGTCGAGCGGTTGGCGCTGGCCTGGATGACGCAGTCCGAGACCTTGCTGACCGTGGTGGTCTGCATGTTGGTGCCGAACGTCATCATCACGCCGACGAAGATCACGACGGCGAGGACCAGGTTCGCGAACGGGCCCGCGAACATCACGATGACGCGCTTCCAGGGCTTGCGCGTGTAGAAGAGACGGTGCTCGTCGCCCGGCTTGAGCTCCTCGAAGGCGGCCGCGCGGGCGTCCTCGATCATCCCGCGGAACGGCGATGTCGAGCGGGCCTCTATACGGCCGTCCTTGCCGGGCGGGAACATGCCGATCATCCGGATGTAGCCGCCGAGCGGGATCGCCTTGATGCCGTACTCCGTCTCACCCCTGCGGCGCGACCAGAGGGTGGGGCCGAAGCCCACCATGTACTGGGGGACGCGGATGTTGAAGAGCTTGGCGAACGACAGGTGGCCCAGCTCGTGCCACGCGATCGAGATCCCCAGGCCGATCACGAAGACGACTATGCCGAGGATCGTCATCAGGGTGGTCATGCACGCGCCTCCGCGGTGGTCCGCTCGGTCGAGGTGGCCTTGGTCAGTTCACGGGCCCGGGCGCGCGCCCAGGTCTCGGCTTCCAGGACGTCCGCCACGGTAAGGGAAGTTCCCGTTCCGGGTGTGCCGTGCTCCTCGACGACCCGGGTGACCGTCTCCATGATCGCGTCGAAGGGCAGGGCGCCCTTCAGGAACGCGTCGACGCACTCCTCGTTGGCGGCATTGAACACCGCGGGGGCGGTCCCCGCGAGTTGCCCGACGTGCCGGGCGAGTCCGACTGAGGGGAACGCCTCGTTGTCCAGTGGGAAGAACTCCCAGGTGGAGGCCTTGCTCCAGTCGAAGGCGGGGGCGGCGTCGGGGACGCGCTCCGGCCAGCCGAGGCCGATGGCGATCGGCCCGCGCATGTCGGGGGGCGTCGCCTGGGCCAGTGTCGATCCGTCCGTGAACTCAACCATCGAGTGGACATACGACTGCGGGTGCACGACCACCTCAATGTTCTCGAAGGGAATGTCGTAGAGGAGGTGTGCCTCGATGACTTCCAGGCCCTTGTTGACGAGGGTCGCGGAGTTGACGGTGATGACCGGTCCCATGGCCCAGGTGGGGTGCGCGAGGGCGTCCTCGGGGGTGACGTTCGCCAGCTCGGCCTTCGTACGGCCCCGGAACGGGCCGCCGGAGGCGGTGACGACCAGCTTGCGCACGTCGGCGCGGGTGCCGGAGGCGAGGGCCTGGAAGAGGGCGGCGTGCTCGGAGTCGACGGGGATGATCTGGCCCGGCTTGGCCAGCGCCTTGACCAGCGGGCCGCCGACGATGAGCGACTCCTTGTTGGCGAGCGCGAGGGTGCGGCCCGCCTCCAGGGCGGCGAGGGTGGGCGCGAGGCCGATGGAGCCGGTGATGCCGTTGAGCACGGTGTGGCACGCGGTGGCGGCCAGCTGGGTGGCGGCGTCCGGGCCCGCGAGGATCTCGGGGAGCGGCTCGGTGCCGTACTGGCCGCTGAGGGCCTCCCTCAGCGCGGGGACGGCGTCCTCGCGGGCGACGGCGACCGTCCGTACCCGTAGCCGGTACGCCTGCTCGGCGAGCAGTCCCACCCTCCCTCCGGCGGCGGAGAGCCCGGTGACGCGGAACCTGTCCGGGTTGCGCAGGACGAGGTCTATGGCCTGGGTGCCGATCGAACCGGTCGATCCGAGGATGACGACATCCCGGACCCCGGTGACGGGGTCGAAGACGAGATGCGGATCGGCGAGAGGGGCAGGACTGTCGGTCATCCCTCCATTGTGGCCGCCCGTGGTGACGGGCAGGACGGCGCGTCGGGGTGCGGACCGCCTTACGGCCATGTGTCACACGACGGGGTCATATCTCCGGTTGTGAAGCACACGTGAAGGTGAAGGTGATATTACTTCTCCCCTGATCGGGGGACGACCGGTCACTGGGACGACATCCTGGGGGGATTCGCCATGCGCAGAGGGATACGCGCCGCCCTGCCCGCACTCGCCGGAGCGGTGGCTCTGACAGGTACGCTGCTCAGCTCGCCGGCCGAGGCGGCCGGGCGGGTGTACATCTACCACGTGTACTACGACAGCCCGGGCTCGGACATGGGCTCGAACTCCAGCCTCAACGCCGAGTGGATCCGGATCAAGAACACCACGTCGGCGACGGTCTCCCTGAAGGGCTGGAAGATCAAGGACAGGACCGGCTACACGTACACCTTCGGTGACGTGAAGGTCGGCGCGGGCAACAGCAAGAAGGTGCACACCGGCCAGGGCACCAACGACGCGTACCACAAGTACTGGGGTCGCGAGTGGTACGTGTGGAACAACACCGGGGACACGGCCACGCTCTACAGGGCGAGCGGGACCAAGGCCGACGACTGCTCCTGGTCCTCGCGCGGCAGCGGTTACAAGTACTGCTGACCTGCCCGCACCTCCTCCTCTACTTCTTCCGGCGGCGCTTCGCCCTGGACTGCCGGGTCCTGGCCTTCGCCGGGCGGGCGGTGGGCTGTGAGGGGCCGGCGGTGCGGCCGCCGTCCGGGGAGCCGTCGGGCGTCGCGTCCGCCGGGGTGAAGTCGCCCTCGACGACTCCCTCCGCCGTGTCCATGGTCGGCGCGGTGTAGTGGAGGGAGTCCTGGGGGCCGGGGGCGAGGCCCTCGGAGGTGGGGTCGAGGTTGAAGACGTAGCCGACGGACTCCTCCTTGATGGCGTCGGTCATGGCGACGAACATGTCGAAGCCCTCGCGTTCGTACTCGATGATCGGTTCGCGGCCGAGGGTCCAGCGCAGGCCGATGCCGTCGCGGAGGTAGTCCATCTCGTACAGGTGCTCGCGCCACTTGCGGTCCAGGACGGAGAGCATCACCCGGCGCTCCAGCACGCGCATCACGTCCTCGCCGAGTTCCTCCTCGCGCGCCTCGTAGCGGGCGTGGATGTCCTCGGTGAGCGCGTCCACGATGGCCTCGGCGGTGAGGTTCGCGCGGCCGCCGAACTCCTCGTCCAGGTCTTCCAGGGTGATCCCGACGGGGTAGAGCTGTTCGACCGCGGACCACAGCCGGTCCAGGTCCCACTCCTCGGCGAAACCCTCGGAGGCCTCCGCTTCGACGTAGGCCCGGATGGTGTCGTTCATGAAGTGCGTGAGCTGTTCGCGCAGGTCCTCGCCTTCGAGGACGCGGCGGCGCTCGGCGTAGATGAGCCGGCGCTGCCGGTTGAGGACCTCGTCGAACTTCAGGACGTCCTTGCGGGACTCGAAGTGCTGCCGCTCCAGCTGGGCCTGGGCGGAGGCGACGGCGCGGGTGACGACCTTGTTCTCGATGGGGACGTCGTCGGGGAGGTTGGCCGCGGCCATCACCCGGTCCACCATCTGGGCCTGGAAGAGCCGCATGAGGTTGTCCTGGAGCGAGAGGTAGAAGCGGGACTCGCCGGGGTCGCCCTGGCGGCCGGAGCGGCCGCGGAGCTGGTTGTCGATGCGGCGGGCGTCGTGCCGCTCGGTGCCGAGGACGTAGAGGCCGCCGAGTTCGGTGACCTCGCCGCGCTCGGCGGCGACCTGCGAGGCCACACGGTCGGCGGCGGCCTGGCGCTCCTCCTCGTCCGCCTCCTCCGGCAGTGCCGCCAGGGCGAGGGCCTCGGGGTTTCCGCCGAGCATGATGTCGGTGCCACGGCCCGCCATGTTGGTGGCCACCGTGACCGCTCCCCTGCGGCCCGCCTGGGCGACGATCAGGGCCTCTCGCAGGTGGTTCTTGGCGTTGAGTACCTCGTGCCGTATGCCGCGCTTGCGCAGCAGCGCGGAGAGCACCTCGGAGACCTCCACGGTGGTGGTGCCCACGAGGACCGGCTGGCCCTTGGCGTGCCGCTCCTCGATGTCGTCGACCACCGCCGCGAACTTGGCGTCCTCGGTGCGGTAGATCAGGTCGGGCTGGTCCCTGCGGACCATCGGCCGGTTGGTCGGGATGGGGACGACGCCGAGCTCGTAGATCTGGTGGAACTCGGCGGCCTCGGTCATCGCCGTGCCGGTCATGCCGGAGAGCTTGTCGTAGAGGCGGAAGAAGTTCTGCAGGGTGATCGTCGCGAGGGTCTGGTTCTCGTCCTTGACCCGGACGCCCTCCTTGGCCTCGATGGCCTGGTGCAGCCCCTCGTTGTAGCGGCGGCCGGCGAGGATGCGGCCGGTGTGCTCGTCGACGATGAGGACCTCGCCGTCGGTGACGACGTACTCCTGGTCCTTGCGGAAGAGTTCCTTGGCCTTCAGGGCGTTGTTGAGGTGACCGATCAGCGGGGTGTGGTCGGACTCGTAGAGGCTGTCGATGCCGAGCTGGTCCTGGATGTACTCCACGCCGCGGTCCAGCACGGCCACGGTGCGCTTCCTGGGGTCGTACTCGTAGTGGTACTGGTCGCGCAGTTCCCGCAGCCGCTCCTTGTCCAGCGGCTTGACGAAGCGCTCCTCCTGGATCTCCACGCCGTTCATCGGGCGGACGAGCGTGGCGAAGGCCTCGTACCAGTGGGGGGCCTGGTCGGCGGGGCCGGAGATGATCAGCGGCGTGCGGGCCTCGTCGATGAGGATGGAGTCGGCCTCGTCGACGATCGCGAAGTGGTGGCCGCGCTGCACGAGCTCGTCCTTCGACCAGGCCATGTTGTCGCGCAGGTAGTCGAAGCCGAACTCGGTGTTGGTGCCGTAGGTGATGTCGCGGGCGTAGGCGGCGCGGCGCTCGGCGGGGGTCGATCCCGTGCGGATGACGCCGACCGACATGCCGAGGAACGTGTACGCCCGGCCCATCCACTCGGCGTCGCGCTGGGCGAGGTAGTCGTTGACGGTGACGAGGTGGACGCCCTTGCCGGTGAGGGCGTTGAGGTAGACGGGCAGGGTGGCGACCAGGGTCTTGCCCTCGCCGGTCTGCATCTCGGCGATGTTGCCGAGGTGGAGGGCGGCGCCGCCCATGACCTGGACGTCGAAGTGGCGCATGCCGAGGGTGCGCTTCGCGGCCTCGCGCATGGTCGCGAAGGCCTCGGGCAGCAGGTCGTCGAGGGTCTCCCCGTCCGCGTACCGCTGTTTGTACTCGTCGGTGAGGGCGCGGAGTTCGGCGTCGGTCAGGCCGGTGAAGTCCTCCTCGATGGAGGCGACCTGTTCGGCGACGCGGTGCAGGCGGCGCAGAATCCTGCCCTCGCCGGCCCGCATGATTTTGCCGGTGACGGTTTCCAGTCCGAGAGCGGGCATTGTCCGAACCCCCAAGTACCACGAGTCGCGCATTACGGGTTCCGGCCCGGTTCACACTTTCCGGGCAGGCGAAATACCGGTCTCCATTTCTTCGGTGTCCATGACGTCTTCTTCGGTGTCCATGACGTCCAGAAGCATCCGGATCCAGCGGTTCGCCCGCCGGAGGATGTCGACGCCCTGCTGGTTGGCGGTGATCACCTCGCGCAGCACGGGGTCCTTGACCATGTCGAGGGCGCTGCGGAAGAGCTGGGGGACCACCGGCCGCTCGCCGGGGCGCCCGGCGTCCAGCAGGGCGTCCACGTCGCGGGGGTCGAGCCTGCGTACGCGCACGGCGTCGAAGCCGGTCACGGGTGGCCTCGGCTCGGCGTCGACGACGGCCAGCGCGCACTCGTTGAGCAGGACGGCGAGGGCGTCCCGGTGTGTCTCGAAGGCGCCGGGATCCGCCAGGCGCAGCTTCTCGGCGAGCGGGAGCACTTCGTCGCGCACCGCCCGCAGTGCCCGCACACGGTCCGCCTCCAGGAGGTGACGCCAGACCTCATGCCGTGCGTACACCAGCTGGACCGATATTCCGTGGCTGTCCCCGATTCCATGGCGCATCTGTCGTCCCCGTTCGCCCTTCTGCCCATTGTTGACGCGGAATTTTCGAGCGGCAAGCAGCAGAAGGGCGGCGGGGACGACAGTGCCTTTCCGTGAAGAATGTCAACGGTCGAAACAGCCGGTCCTCAGCGGATGGGGCGGTGGACGTTCTCCTTCCGGCTCGGGCCGGGTGTCGCGTCGGCGATCCACGGGCCCTCGCCGGACGGGTCGATCACGCCCTGCTCCAGCCACTCGTACGTGCCCGACATGACGCCCTTGACGACCTTGCGGTCGACGTCGTCGGTGTTGGTCCACAGACGGGTGAAGAGTTCGTCGACGCGGATGCGGGCCTGGCGGCAGAAGGCGTCGGCGAGCTGGTAGGCCTCGCGGCCGTGGTCGCCGGTGGTGCGCAGGTGCTCGGCGCGTACGCAGGCCGCGCTCATCGCGAACAGTTCGGCGCCGATGTCGACGATCCGCCCGAGGAAGCCCTGCTTGGTCTCCATCCGGCCCTGCCAGCGGGACATGGCGTAGAAGGTGGAGCGGGCCAGCTTGCGGGCGTTGCGCTCGACGTAGCGGAGGTGGCCGGAGAGGTCGAGGTGGCCCTCGGGGTGGAAGTCCCCGTACGAGCGGGGGAGCTGCCCGGCGCCCGCGACCAGCTTGGGCAGCCACTTGGCGTAGAACACGCCGGCGTTCGCGCCCGCCCTCGCCTTGTCGGAGAGGGACTTCTCCGGGTCGATGAGGTCGCCGGCCACGGACAGGTGGGCGTCGACGGCCTCGCGTGCGATCAGCAGGTGCATGATCTCGGTGGAACCCTCGAAGATGCGGTTGATGCGCAGGTCGCGCAGCATCTGCTCGGCGGGGACGCCGCGTTCGCCGCGGGCCGTCAGCGACTCGGCGGTCTCGAAGCCGCGGCCGCCGCGGATCTGTACCAGTTCGTCGGCCATCAGCCAGCTCATCTCGGAGCCGTACAGCTTGGCGAGGGCGGCCTCGATGCGGATGTCGTTGCGGTCCTCGTCGGCCATCTGCGAGGACAGGTCGACCACGGCCTCCAGCGCGAAGGTGGTGGCGGCGATGAAGGCGATCTTCGAGCCGACCGCCTCGTGCAGTGCGACGGGCTTGCCCCACTGCTCGCGCGCCGCTGACCACTCGCGGGCGATCTTCAGGCACCACTTGCCGGCGCCGACGCACATCGCGGGCAGGGAGAGCCGGCCGGTGTTCAGGGTGGTGAGGGCGATCTTGAGGCCGGCGCCCTCGGGTCCGATGCGGTTCGCGGCGGGTACGCGGACCTGGTGGAAGCGTGTCACGCCGTTCTCGAGGCCGCGCAGGCCCATGAAGGCGTTGCGGTTCTCGACGGTGATGCCCTCGGACGCGGCCTCGACGACGAAGGCGGTGATGCCGCCCTTGTGGCCGTCGGACTTCGGTACGCGGGCCATGACGACGAGGAGGTCGGCGACCACGCCGTTGGTGGTCCACAGCTTCACCCCGTCGAGGACGTAGTCGTCCCCGTCCGGTACGGCGGTCGTGGCGAGGCGGGCCGGGTCCGAGCCCACGTCCGGCTCGGTCAGCAGGAAGGCGGAGATGTCGGTGCGGGCGCAGCGCGGCAGGAAGGTGTCCTTCTGCTCCTGGGTACCGAACAGTTTCAGCGGCTGCGGTACACCGATCGACTGGTGCGCGGAGAGCAGGGCGCCGACCGCGGGGCTGGCGGACCCGACGAGGGCGAGGGCCTTGTTGTAGTACACCTGGGTGAGGCCGAGGCCGCCGTACTTGGTGTCGATCTTCATGCCGAGGGCGCCGAGCTCCTTGAGCCCGTCGATCACCGCGTCGGGGATCCGGGCGTCGCGCTCGATGACGGACCCGTCGATCTTCGTCTCGCAGAAGTCGCGCAGCTTGGCCAGGAACTCCTCGCCGCGCTGCGCGTCCTCGTCGGGTGGCATCGGGTGCGGGTGGATCAGGTCGAGGCGGAAGCGGCCGAGGAAGAGTTCCTTGGCGAAGCTGGGCTTGCGCCAGTCCTGCTCACGGGCGGCTTCCGCCACTTGGCGGGCCTCGCGCTCGGTCACAGCGGGACGGGAAGAGGGTGCGGGTGCTGCGGTCATGAGGCTCACCTCGCCGCGAATAGGGATCATGGGCCCGGTTCGTTACTGACCGGTTCTACTCGACCGTAATACCCGATTCCGGGCACCCTCACCAGTCCTCGCGCGGCGATCGGCCCAACGCTCATCACCCGGCCCCTAAGCTGAAGTCCCGGCGCCTTCCGACCGCGGGGGCGCGCCCCGGAAGGGGCGCGGGCCTGTGACATGTGCGGCTCCGCCGCGCGGGCGGACAAGCCACAACGAACACGCACGCGCCAAATCCCCCGCCCCCCACCCCCTTTGGCACCCACCCGCACCCGACGGAGTCGAAGCGCTTCGACAACCTATGGACACCCACCGAGCGGCGAGCTACTGTCGAGCCACCCTCACTAGCCTTGTCCTCAGAAACGCGCCGTCGAAGCGCTTCACAGAACGCTTGGAGAGCTGGATGGTCACCCTCGCCGAGGTCGCCCAGCACGCCGGAGTCTCGGCGAGCACGGTGAGCTATGTCCTCAGCGGCAAGCGGTCCATCTCCGCCGGCACCCGGCAGCGGGTCGAGCGGAGCATCCAGGAGCTCGGCTACCACCCGAACGCGGGGGCCCGGGCCCTGGCGAGCAGCAGGTCCAACATCATCGCGCTGATGGTCCCGCTCCGTACGGACATGTACGTGCCGGTGATGATGGAGATCGCCATAGCGGTGGCGACCACGGCCCGCACCCACGGATACGACGTGCTGCTGCTCACCGGCGAGGAGGGCCCCGACGCGGTCCGGCGCGTCACGGGCAGCGGCCTCGCCGACGCGATGATCCTGATGGACGTGGAGCTCGACGACGAGCGGCTGCCGTTGCTGCGGCAGTCGGACCAGCCGTCGGTGCTCATCGGGCTGCCCGCCGACACGACCGGGCTGACCTGCGTCGACCTCGACTTCGCCGCGACGGGCGCCCTGTGTGTCGAGCACCTGGCCATGCTCGGCCACCGGGACATCGCCGTCATCGGCGAGGCGCCCGCCGTCTACGAGCGGCACACCGGTTTCGCCGAGCGCACACTCGACGGGCTCAGGACCCGCTCGCAGGAGCTGGGGCTGCGCATGCTGCACCGGCCGTGCGAGGGCGGCTACGACGTGATGGCCGTGACCCTCGCCCGGATCTTCGACGAGCGCCCGAGCACCACGGGCTTCGTCGTGCAGAACGAGTCCGCGGTCGCGCCTCTGCTCGCGCTGCTGCGCCAGCAGGGGCGCGCCGTGCCGGAGGACGTGTCCGTGATCGCCGTCTGCCCCGACCAGGTCGCCACCCAGGCGTCCGTGCGGCTCACCTCGGTCGCCATCCCGGCGCAGGAGATGGGCCGGCGCGCGGTGGAGCACCTGGTGGCCAAGCTGGACGGGCGCGGGGCGGACGAAGTCGTGCTGCTCGCACCGGAGTTGACGGTGCGGGCGAGCACGGGCCCGGTCCCGTCGGCCGGCTGACCGCACCGATTCCTGTTCGACCAGAACGCTCGATCAGCGCTTCCCGTTCCACCAGTACCGTCCGATCAGCGCTTCCCGTCCCACCAGTACCGCCCGATCAGCGTGTTCCCGTTCGCCTGCCGCGCCTCTCGCCCGGCACCCCCCTGTCTGCAGTCCTCCAGGAGCACCCGCCGTGAACCAGCCTGCCCAGAACCAGCCCCAGGTCAGCCTCGCGCAGTCCTCCCCCACCGTCGGCACGTTCCGCGAGCGGGACGGCGCCCTGGAGTGGAGCGGGCGCCAGGAGACCGTCCTCGTCGAACCCTGGGGCCCCGACGCGGTCCGGGTCCGGGCCCGGCTCGGCGGCCCGGTCCTCGACGGGCTGCCGGGCGCGCTGCTCGACGACCCGCCCGCCACCGAGAGCACGGTCAAGACCGAGGACGGGCACGGGCAGCTGACCGTCGGCGCGCTGACCGTCGAGGTCAGCTCCGAGGGACAGCTCCGCTTCGTGCGCACCGACAACGGCGCCGAGCTCCTCGCCGAACAGCGCGCCCACTTCTGGTGGCCCGGCCCGCGCCTCTACACCGCGGTCGGCAACGGCCACCACCGCCTGGAGCAGCGCTTCGCCGCGTACGACGACGAGAGGCTGTACGGCCTCGGCCAGCACCAGCACGGGCGCCTCGACCAGAAGGGCCTGGTCATCGACCTGGTCCAGCGCAACGCCGAGGTCGGCATCCCCGTGCTCACCTCCAGCCGCGGCTACACCCTGCTGTGGAACAATCCCGCGATCGGCCGCGTGGAACTCGCGGGCAACGGCACCCGCTGGGTGGCGGACTCGGCCCGGCAGATCGACTACTGGATCACGGCGGGCGACCCGGCCGACGCACAGCGCCGCTACAGCGCGGTGACGGGCCGTACGCCGATGCTGCCGGAGTGGGCGGCGGGCTTCTGGCAGTGCAAGCTGCGCTACCGCACCCAGGACGAACTCCTCGCCGTGGCACGGGAGTACAAGCGGCGGGGGCTCCCCGTCGACGCCATCGTGTGCGACTTCTTCCACTGGACGCACCTGGGCGAGTGGAAGTTCGACCCCGCCGAGTGGCCCGACCCCGCGGCCATGGTGCGCGAGCTGGACGAGCTCGGCATCAAGCTGGTCGTGTCGGTGTGGCCGTCGGTGTCGCCGCTGAGCGAGAACCACCCGGTCATGGAGCAGCGCGGCTACTTCGTCGGCACCCAGTACGGCCCGATGGCCCACGCCGACTGGCCCGACAAGGAGGTCGCCTCCACGGTCCAGGTCGCCTTCTACGACGCCACGAACCCCGAGGCCCGGGAGTTCGTGTGGTCGCGCGTGAAGGAGAACTACCTGGAGCCGTACGGCATCACCGCCTTCTGGCTGGACGCGGGCGAGCCGGAGATCAAGCCGGGCTTCCAGGAGAACCTGCGCTACTGGGCGGGTCCGGGCCTTGAGGTGGGCAACATGTACCCGCGGGAGAACGCCCGCACCTTCTACGAGGGCGTGCTCGCCACCGGGGAGAGCGAGGTCGTCACCCTCAACCGCTCGGCGTGGGCGGGCAGTCAGCGCTACGGCGCCGCCCTGTGGTCCGGCGACATCGGCACGGACTTCGCGACCCTGCGCGACCAGATCGCGGCCGGGCTCAACACCGCACTGTCCGGCATCCCGTGGTGGAACACCGACATCGGCGGCTTCCACGGCGGCGACCCGGACGACGAGGCCTACCGCGAGGTGATGGTCCGCTGGTTCCAGTTCGGCGCGCTGTCGCCGCTGATGCGCCTGCACGGCTTCCGCGACCCGGGCATGCCGCTCGGCCCCGAGATGACCGGCGGCCCGAACGAGGTCTGGTCGTACGGCGAGGAAGCCGGCGCGATCCTGGAGAAGTACCTGCGGCTGCGCGAGCGCCTGAAGCCGTACGTCCTCAAGGTCATGCGCGAGGCGCACGAGGAGGGCCTGCCGGTGATGCGCCCGCTGTTCCTGGAGTTCCCGGCGGACCCGGAGACGTGGTCGGTCGCCGACGCGTACCTCTTCGGCCCCGACCTGCTGGTCGCGCCGGTGCTGGAGGCGGGTGCGACGACCCGTACTGCATACCTGCCTGCGGGGGCGCGCTGGACCGACGCGTGGACCGGCCGGACGTACGAGGGCGGTGCGGCGGTGACCGTCGACGCGCCGCTGGACCGCATCCCGCTGTTCCTGCGGGACGGAGCGAGCCTCCCGGTCGCCGAGTAGCGGCGGCGGCCGGGAACCCACCCGCGCGGGGGCGGTGACCGCGGCAACTCCGCTGTCGGGGAAGCTTGTTCGGTGAGCGATTGGTCCGCCCCCGCGAAAGGAATCCTCGTCCCATGTCCTCCACTCCCCTCCCTCTGACGCTGGCCAACCTGTTACTGCGGCCGGCGCTCGGTTCCCGGCGCGACCCGGACCGGGTCTTCGACCGGATCGCCGGGAAGGCCGGGCAGACGGAGGGGGACGAGTGGTTCACCGACGGCTTCCGGCTCCTGCTGCGCGAGTGGGCGGCCGACGAGGGCATGTCGCCGGTCGGCTGGCAGTCCGCCCAGGCCCACGTGCGCCGGCATCTCACCAACTGGGCCCGGATCCGCCGGCTGATCGCCGAGCACCCCGCCATCGAGCGGGAGCCCGTCGAGAAGCCGGTGTTCGTGGTGGGTCTGCCGCGCACCGCCACCACGCTCACCCACAGCGTGCTGTCCCTCTCCGACGAGCACCGCTGCCCCCGGCTGTGGGAGCTGCTCGCCCCCGGTCTCGCCCCCTCGCCCCAGGAGCGGCAGAAGGCGATCAGGTCCGCGCGCCGGACGCTCGACGGAACGTATCTGCTCACCCCGCGCTTCCGCGAGATCCACCCCATGACCGCCGAGGGCCCCGAGGAGTGCACCTTCCTCCTGCCGCACGCCCTGGTGCCGCTGTCGCAGGCCAAGCTGCCGCAGTACCACGCCTGGCAGTTCGAGCGGGACTTCGTGCCCGACTACCGCCACCTCAAGCAGTGCCTCCAGGTGCTCCAGTACGGCCGCCCGCGCCGCCGCTGGATCCTGAAGTCCCCCATGCACACGGGGAACCTCGACGCCCTGCTGACCGTGTTCCCCGACGCCACGCTCGTGTGGACGCACCGCGACCCGGTCACCGCCGTCGCGTCGTTCTGCAGTCTGGTCGAGTGCGGTATGGCCGCCTCCCGGCGCGAGGTCGACCTGCCCGCCCTCGGCGCCACCTGGCTCGACCTGCTGAGCCGTTCCGTGCGGCGCGGGCTCGCGGCCCGGGCCGACGTGCCCCGCGAGGCGCTGGTGGACGTTCCGTACTCCTGGCTCGGCTCCGACCCGGCCACGGGCGCCCCGAAGCTCTACGAGGCCGTCGGCGCCCGCTGGACCGACGCCGACGCGGCCCGGCTGCCCGGGGTCGCCACCAGCCTGAAGGGCAGCCGCCCGCACCGCTACGACCTGGCCCGCTACGGACTGACCCGGGAGGAGGTCGAGTCGGCCTTCACCGACTACAACGCCTTGCGGGCCGAGGTCGACCGGCCCTGAGCCCCGACGGGTCCCGTCGGCGGAGGCCGGCTCCGCACACGCGGGGCCGGCCTCCGTGGGCCCGGGCGGCCTACTGGCCGACGACCCGGCCCAGTTCGATCCGGTCGATGTTCGGCGCCCAGGCGGTCGCGTTGCCGAACGTCACCTTGTCGGAGCCCTTCCTCCGGTCGACGGGGACACCCACGGTCCGGTCCGGGGTCGGTCCAGATCGTGCAGCGGCGGAGGCTCCCTGAAGGTGCCGCGTGAGGCGCGGTCTGCCCATGTGCCGACCAGGCCCTTCAGCGCCTGAGCCGTGGACTCTTGGGGCCCAGACACCGTGGGACTTCGAACCGGCGCTCAGGACGGGGCGCGCAACGCCTCGACGGGTTCCATTCGGGAAGCCCGTAGCGACGGGTACACCCCCGCCAGCAGTCCGACCAGTGCTCCGGCGACCGGCGCGCCGAGGGCGAGTCGGCCGTCCAGTACGGGAGTCCAGTCCTTGAGCGCCGATACGGACACCACGACGACCATGCCCAGGGCGGCGCCGATGACGCCGCCCAGCAGGCCGATCGTGGTCGACTCCATGAGGAACTGCCCGGCGATCTGCCGACGCGACGCGCCCAGGGCGCGCCGTAGCCCGATCTCCCCGACCCGTTCCATCACGGTCACCAGCGTGACGTTGGCGATACCGATGGCACCCACGATCAGCGACACCAGTCCGAGCACCAGGAACAGGCCGTTGACATCACCCTGAACGCCTTTGCGGGCCTTCGACAGATCGGGCGGCGCGAGCACGGTGAGCGCCTTCGCGTTGTTGGGCGAGAGAGCCATGGGTGACTGCCTGGCGACCTGCTGCGCGGCACCGAGTGAGGTGTTGATCAGGACACGGTTCACCAGATCCAGGCCGAGGCGGTCCTTCGCTGTTGTGGGAGGCAGGATCACCGAGGTGGAAAGGCGCTGTTCACGCTTGAATCCGCCGAGGATTCCGATCACGGTGAAGGAGTGTCCGTTGAAGAAGACCGCGGGCGCGTCCTCCACGCCTTTGATGCCGAGGACGCGAGCGGCCTGGTCTCCGAGTACCGCCACCCGGTCGTGCCGGTCGATGTCTCCGGTGTCGTAGAACCGGCCTGCGGTGACGTCGCCTCGCACCGCCGCGGGCAGGGACGACGAGGCGGCGACGACAGCCAGCGTCTGGCCGGAGACGCCACCGGGTGTGACCACATCGTTGGCGCGCACCTGCACGGCAGCCGTCTTGTCGGACTCTGCGAGCGCGGCGGACGACTCCACCCCGGCCAGCCGGTCCACGGCGTCGACACCCCGCCAGTCCACCAGCGGGACGGCGTCGGACGATGGGGGTGGAGGCGGCGCCACCACCGTGACCGAGGTGGCAGTGAGGGCGTCGAACCGGCCCACGATCTGGTTGGCGGCCGTCGACGCCACCCCGATCGTGATGACCAGCGTGCCGATGCCCAGCACCGTGCCCAGAGTAGTGAGTGCGGACCGGACCGGGCGGGCCAGTACACCCGACAGCGCCTCCGCCCCCAGGTCCCTGGGAGAGATCCAGGGACGCTCGGCTCCCTTGGTGCCCAGCCCCTCAGCAGAGCGTAGCCGTGGACGCCGACCGCGCTGTGGCCCGGTCAGCTGCTTCTGGCGGAATTCGGCCGGCCCCGGGTCCGGAGCAACGGTACGGTGACGGGTCTTCATACGGCCTCCTGGCTGAGCCGCCCGTCACTGATGCGTACGCGCCTGCTCGCACGCCTGCTGACCGCGTCGTCATGGGTGATCAGGACCAGCGTCATGCCCTGGGCGCAGAGCTGGTCGAAGAGCTCCAGGACCGAGAGGGTGTTCTCGCTGTCGAGGTTGCCGGTGGGTTCGTCACACAGCAGAAGAGCCGGTTCGCTCATCAGAGCCCGGGCGATGGCCACGCGCTGGCGTTCACCGCCGGACAGGCGATCGGGCTTGAAGCCGTGCCGGTGTGACAGCCCCACCCGGTCCAGGGCCGCTCTGGCCCGTTCGCCGCGGCTTCGACGCCCCCTGCCCGGGCGGGGCTTGCGGTAGATCTCCGCCAGCATGACGTTCTCTTCCACAGTCCGGTAGGGAAGCAGGTGGAAGGACTGGAAGACGAAGCCGATACGGCTTCCGCGCAGCGCGGTGCGCTGACGGTCGGGGAGGGTGCCGGTCTTCACTCCGTCGAGCCAGTAGTCGCCCGAGTTGGGCCTGTCCAGCAGCCCCAACGTGTTCAGCAGGGTGGACTTCCCGGAACCTGACGGCCCGACAATCGACAGGTGCTCCCCTCGCCGGACCGTCAGGTTCACCTCACGCAGTGCGTGCACGGGCGGATCCGAGTCGAAGGTGCGATTGACCCCGGTCAGCTTGATGACGTCGCCTTCTTCCGGCGTGTCACCGTGTGCGAGTGGTTCGGTCACAGGCCGACCACCACGAGGTCGCCCTCTTTGAGTGCGCTGCCCTCTGCCTTCACCGCGACGAGCCCGTCGGCGGAGATTCCGAGGTCGACATCGACACCCACCACCTGCTTGCCCCGCTGGACGCGCACGCGCGCCTGACCACCGACCGAGGTCTGGATCGCGGCGACAGGCACGGCCAGGACCTTGCCGTCCGAGTCGCCCACCTTGATGGTCACCGTCGCCGCGCCGCCCGCCCCGGCGTCTGCCAGCGGGCCGGGTTTCGGAATGGAGATCCTCAGTGGCACAGGCGCGGATGCCTCCCCACCGGAACCCTCGGCTGCCTCGGCCTCCCCACCGGTCCCGGCGTTCTCCGCGGAACCCTCCGGCCCTGCGCCCGAACCACCGATCTCGCTGAGGACACCCTTGGCTTCCTTGCCGTCCGGTGTTGTGACCTGCACCGTCATCCCCTTTCTCAGCGAACCGGCGTCCGTGCCGGGCACGACCGCCTCCACCACGACGTCGGAGCTCGTCACGGTGGCGACTTCCCCGTCCGGAGCGTTGCCGGCGCGCACCTTGGTCTTGTCGACCCGGACCGGAAGCTTCGGCAGGAAGATCACCTCTCCTGCCGGAACCTTGGTTCCGTAGGTGGACTTGAAGGCGCTCAGAGCGGAGTTCGCCAGCTCGAGCTGTTTCTTCGCCGACTTGATCTGCAAGGCCCGCGCCTCAGCCGACTCTGATCCGGACCCGCCGTCGCCCTGTGCTCCCTCGCCGGAGCCCTGGGCGGCGAGCAGCGCGAGCTGTGCGTCGGACACCGCGGACTCGAGTTGTCCCAGCTCCTGCCGGTCGGCGGTGCTGGGCTCCTGCGCCGCATACCCCCTGCTGCGGTACCAGCGGCTGACCGCGGACGCGGTGCCCTGTCCGTAGGTCCCTGTGACGCCGCCAGTGGTGAAGCCCAGCCTGTTCAGGGCGCTCTGCAGCTGTCTGACGTCGTCCCCCGACGAACCGGGGCCGATGGTCCGGTACATCGGTACCGATCCGCGCAGCACCATCACCGGCCTGCCGCTCACCTGCATGAGGACACCGCCCTCCTTGAGTTCGCTTCCGCGGGTGGGCACCTTGGTGACCCGCTGGACCGCGGCATCGCCCTCGCCGCCCTCCTCGGAGGCGCCGACGGTGCCGGCCAGGGTGAGACTCATCGGAGAGCCGTACTCCAGGCTTCCCTGGGCCACCACAGTGGCGATCAGCGCCCGCTGCTCCACGGGGACGGTCACCGGACCCGCCTCGGGCGGCTGGTGCGCGGCCGCGGCGTCTGCGGGCGACTCCATCCGGGTGCCGGCGAGCCAGCCGCCCGCCCCGACCAGGGCGACCACGCCGACGATCACGCCCAGTCGCTTCGTAGGACTGCTCTGGCGCTTCGTACGACTGCTCTGGCGCTTCGTGTCGCGCTTCACCCGTTGTTCCCGACGAAGGGGTTCTTCTTGTACTTGGGCCAGTACGCGGCCCTGAAGTCCTTGCCGCACTCGAGGTCCTTCAGTGCGAGGTCGATCTCGCGGGTGAGCTTCGGCATCGCCTCTTCCTTGCCCAGCGGCTGGGCGTCCGGCGGAATCTCGGCGCTCACCTGGAACTTCACCGTGTCGCCGATGCTGGTTGGCTGAGTCGTGCTGACCGTGATGCCGGCCTTGCGCAGACAGGAGGCGTACTCCTGGGCGAGGGAGACGAGTTGCTGGTCACCGTTGAGAGCCTGCCCAGCCTGCCTGTCGCGCTCTGCCCGCTTCGCGTTCTCCCGCTCCTGCTCCGCCGCCGACTTGGCCGGGCCATACACCTTCAGGAAGGCTTCCGCGCTGCAGCTGCCCTTGGCGGGACCCTCGTACCTGCCGTTGTCCTGGGCTGCACCCGGCGCCCCCAACGCCTTGTCGTACTCCCCCTGCTGGGCTGTGGGCAGGGAATCGCGGTAGGAGGCATTGGGGTCCTTGTTCTCGGCGGGGCCGGGTGCCGCCGGATCGTTGGGGTAGACGGCGCTCGAGTAGATACCGAATCCGTACTTCTGCCGGTACTTCTTCGCCAGTGCGTAGTCCGCCCCGTCGATCGACGAGCTCGCCTCGTTCTGCGTGGAGCCGGGATCCGGCGTGTAGGTGAACCCCCGCTTCTTCATGCAGGCGGCTATGGCGTTCTCGGTGAGGTAGTGGTTCTTCGTGTCCGGGTCGGCGTCCTCAGGGATGGTCAGCGCCCCGGCCGGCGCGGCCGACGGGCCGCCTCCGCTCTGGGCGTTCCCTTCGTCGCTTGCGGCGGAAGGGGATGTGTCGGAGTCGCTCTGGCTGCATGCCGGCAGGGACAGCATGCTCGCTGCCGCGAGCACCATCCAGATAGTGCGGAACCGCAAGGTGATCACTTGTCCTTCGGTGGGGAGCTGTCGTGCGGTGGTTCGACGCTGCCGGGCCGGGAGACCGGTACTTCCGGTCACCCGTCGCGTGGGTCGTCTGCGCTCGGTCGGGTGCCGCCCGAATCGCACAGGCGGTGCCCGACTGTCGCTGCCCGCATCCGGGGGCCGGAGGGGTTCTCGCGTCGGGCTTGTGTTGTCGACGCCGTAACGCCACCGCGCCATGGAAAAGGCACTGGCCGTGCTCGTTCCCTGCACGTTCCTCATGTGATGCGCGCCACAGTTCGCGCGGTCCAGGCGGCCGTACCCCGTCCCCACCCGGTTACAAGGCTGTGGACACGCGGCGAGGGCCGCACCCCCGACCGGCGAAGCACAGTGGAAGGGCGCAGCGCATGCAGATGAGAAGTGCACCGGAACGAGCGTTTGACGATTTCGTGAAGGCCCGCCGGTCGGCGCTCCTGGGCTACGCGGGCTCGTTGGCGGGCGGGGACCGTCACGCGGCCGAGGATCTGCTGCAGGAAGCACTCGTCAAGCTGTGGCTGGCCTGGCCGCGACTCGGAGACGGAGCGCCGGAGGCTTACGCCCGGCGGATACTGATGCGTTCGGCCGCACGAGCGGCCAAGCGATGCTGGCGGGGCGAGCGGCCTACGGAGAAACTGCCGGATCTCGCGGCGACGGCCGACGCGGCCGTCTTGGTGGAAGACCGCGTTCGGCTGGAAGCCGCCCTGGTCCACCTACCGCTGCGGCAACGGACAGCCGTGGTGCTACGGCACTACTGCGACCTGTCGGAAGGCCAGGTCGCCGAAAACCTGAACTGCGCCCGGGGGACCGTATCGTCGCTCGTCTCGCGGGGCGTGGCGACATTGCGGTCACTGATCGCCCCCACCGTGGCGAGCGTGCAGGCGTGAGGAGCGAACTGACCGGCACCGCCATCCTCCGCAGACCGAAAGCGCTCGGCGCAGGCGGAGCAGGACGAGTCGCAGTGTGGCTGGCGCAAGGCGCCCAGGCACTTGCCCACGCCGAGGCGACCGGCTCGCCTCTCCCACCGGCCGACCGCGTCAAGGCTCAACGAGGGAGGCAGGCGCGTGACGGTGACGGGACGTCAGTGGCGGTGAGGGATTCGCCGTCGGACTTCGAGGAGTTCGTGACCGCACGCGGTCCACGGCTGCTTCGCGCGGCGTGGCTGCTGACCGGCGATGCCCACCTGGCGGAGGACCTGGTGCAGACGGTACTGGCCAAGATGTGGCCCAAATGGCCCCGGATCGCTGAGGACAACCCGGAGGCGTACGCCCGCAAGGCCTTGGTCAACACCTTCTCGTCGTGGTGGCAGCGACGCTGGCGCGGCGAGGTTCCGCACGGGGAACTGCCCGAGTCCGCCGCCTCGGACGTGTTCGCGGACGTCGACCTGCAGCATTCGCTCGCTGCTGCGGTTCGTGCGCTGCCGACCCGGCAGCGCGCGGTGGTCGTTCTGCGCTACTTCGAGGACCTGAGCATCGAGGAGACGGCCAGGATGCTGGGTTGCCGACCGGGCACGGTCAAGAGCCAGGCCACCAAGGCACTGCATGCGCTGCGCGGCGTGCCGGCCTTGAACACTCACGGGGAGGACGGTGAGCAGGGTGCACAACACTGACGGGAAGGACTCGCAGGAGCAGCAGTTGCGCGAACTCCTCGAACGCACCGTGCCGCTTCTGCAGGCACCGCCAGACCGTATGCGCCAGGTCCGCCGGCGGGTGGTGGCGCGCAGCCGGCGTCGTAAGGCGGTCGGGGCAACCGTGACCGGTGTGACGGCGATTGCCTTGCTCTACGGCGCCCTCAGCTCACAGCTGTTCGGGGGGCACACGTCTCCCCCGACTCAAGTCGCCTCCCCCTCTTCCGAGGAGCGCCGGATCAACCTCTCGGACGGAACACTCGGCCTCGCCCTGCCCCACGACTGGTATGTGCGTGACCAGGCGGACCGGCGGAGTACGCCCACTGTCTTCGTCGCCAACCGGCCCTTGGGGGCGACGAAGTCCTGCCCGCCGACGACTGTTGGTGAGTATGACTGCGCACCCCTGTCCACTCTCGCGGAAGGAGAGGCGCTGATCTCCTTCCGGCAGACGGAACGTCCAAAAGCCATAGACTCGGGGACGAAAGTCGAGCCCAGCCCGTACTCCAGCCCCGGCGAGGGCTGCCGGTCACTGGGAGGGGATCAGGAGCTGGTCCGACGGGGATGGACGTCGCATTCTGACGAGGCGTCATTCCCTGTCGACGCCCATGTCTGCCTCAAAGGTGCCTCGGCCGCGACACTCACCGATGTCGCAGGGATACTCGACACCGCGACCCTTGATCCGAAACGGTAGGTGTTCTGGGTCGTTGATCACTGTGTTGAACGTAACGAGCTGTGCGTGATCGCTGGGGACGGCGTGCTTGTCAGTGGCTGTGGCACGATCGCGGGCATGACGTCGATCGACGAGTGGCTCGTCCACGAGGCGGCCAGCAAGCACGGCATTCCCGGCCCTGTGGCTCAGGAGCTGATTGCCCGGTGCAGGCCGTGTCTCTACCTGGTGCGGTACGAGGAAGTTCCGCCGTCCCGGCGGGAGAACTGCCGGCCGGCCGCACGCACGGGCGGGCTTCCCTCGTTGCCGGACGGGGTGGGCTGGCCCGAGGGGAAAAAGCCGCTCGTGCTGACCGTCGACTGCGCGGCCCTGCCCCGCGACGTCCTGGACATCGAACTGCCCGTCGACGGGCACCTGTTGTTCTTCACAGATATCGAGTACCCGCCGGAGTCGTCCGTGGTGCTCCACGTCCCTGCCGGAGCACGGACCACGGAGCACGCCGCCACGTACGAACTCTACGGGGAGGCCATGCAGGTCAGGGTCTACGAACCGTGCGCCCTGTATCCAGTGGTCGGACTCACACTCGACAGCGACTGGCACGAGGCCCCGGAGACCCGCGCCTTCTTGGACGGCGATGGAGACGAGGACATGCTGAAGCGTTTCGAGGAAGCCGTCCTTGACATGGCCTCCGGCGGTACCCGCCCCGGCGTCTGCGTCCAGATCGGCGGGTTCTCCAACCCTTGGGACATGGCGCCGGACGAGGGTGACCTCGTACTCTTCGCGCAAATGGCCGGGCAGGCGATCGACTACGAGGTGCCCACCCTGAACCTGATCGTGGGCTCTCGGGAGGACATCGCCGCCCGACGATACGCCAACCTCCGGTACGAGCAGCAGACCTGAGCCGGGCCCCTCGTGGGCGAGCGCCGGCTCGTCCGGGCACGCGGTTCAGTGATCGGATCGAACACCTGGGGCGGCGGCTCCATCCGGATGGTGACGTGGGTGGGCTTCCGTGATCCGGCCGACGGCGACCGGCAGTTCTACGTGTGTTGGACACGGCGGCCCAGCGCGGCGAGCTCTACGCGACCTTCCACGGCTACCGGCCGCTGACACCCGGCGGTGACCGCATCGACTGGATCCTCGGCACGCCGGGCGTCACCGTGCACGACGCCTTGATCTACACCTTCTCGCTGAACGGGCGGTTCCCCAGCGATCACCTGCCCGTGCAGGCCTCGCTGACGCTGGGTTCGTGGGCCCGGGCCCGGCGCCGCGTGGGGGACACGGCGCCGGTCCGGGACCGCGGGATCAGCTGCCGCTGACGGTCAGGTTGTTGGTCCGGAAGTCCAGGCCGCCGGACGAGGACGTGATCTCGAAGCCGAACTGGACGTCGCCGATGGTCTCGTTGCCCATCCAGCCCTTGGTGTCCTTGATCCACTTGAGGATCGGCAGGATGTTGACGGTGCCGGAGCTGGAGTCCGAGGTACGCAGGAACGAGAACACCTCGTTGGCGCCGTTGTTGCCCTTGTACACGTTCCAGGTGTGGCCGCCGAGGGTGACCGAGCCCTGCGAGGTGCCGAGCGGGCCGACGGCTCCGTTGTAGTTGACCCACAGCATGATCTCGTAGTCGTAGTCCGTGTCCCAGATGTCGTACGACGTGTTGTACGCGCCCGAGGACGGGACCGTGACGTTGTAGTTGCTGCTGAGCGACGTGAGCGAGGTGATCGACTTGTTGATCACCTTCTTGGAGTTGGGGTAGGACTTGATGCCACCGGTGTTGGGGTGGTTGGCCCAGACGCCCCAGTTGGTGCCGGAGTTCGCCCAGACGCACTGGCTGCCGGCGCCGGAGCCCCAGATGTTGTTGTAGAGCGTGTAGCCGTTCAGGCTCGTGTTGCCCCACTGGTCGCAGGAGTTCCAGACGGCGGCCGAGGCGGGGGCGGAGGCGAGACCGACGGTCGCGCCGAGGGCCATCGCCGGGGCCAGCACCGCCATGGTGACCCTGCGCAGTGTTCTCTTTGCCATGGTGTCCCTTTCCATGGGTGGGGGGAATCGCGGGGGGAGTTACCACGCCCTCACGGTGAGGAGGTGGTGTCCTCCGGCGACGGGGTCGAGTCGCCCGGCGCCGGAGGAGGTTGGGAGTTCGACGCGGTGGGTGCGGGTGGGGCCCAGCACCGCGTGTGGCGTGTCGGCGCGTTCACGGCCTCAGCACCGCCACGCCGTACCGGCCGAGGACCAGCGAGCCGGTGACCGTCGTCCCCGACAGCAGGTCGCGATGGGTTCCCGGCACGTCGACCGTGACCGGGTCGCGCCCGTGGTTGAGCACGAAGAGCACCTCGCCGCGGCGGACGGCCTCCACCTGGTCGGGCAGCCCGTCGAGCACGGGCCGTACGCCCGCGCCGTCCGCCACGCCCGCCAGCAGGTCACGCAGCGCGGCGGGTTCGGGCAGCGTGGACACGTACCAGGCGCGGCCCTTGCGCAGCACGGCCGGCAGACCGTCCAGGTCGCCGCCCTTGTAGCGGGAGACCACGTCCGCGTCCGCCGCTTCGAGTTCCTCGGACCACAGGGTGCCGCGGAAGCCGTCGCACTCGGCGTGCTCCCCCGCGTCGAGCGGCCACCACTCGTGCAGTGTGCGGATGCCGAACAGCTCCCGCAGCCGCGCGTCCATGCCGCCGGGCCGTACGCGGTCGTCCTCGTCGGCGACGCCGGTCAGGAAGCCGCAGACCAGGGTGCCGCCGCCGCGTACGTACCTGAGGAGGTTCTCGATCGCCGCGTCGGTGAGCAGGTACAACTGCGGTACGACGACGAGCCTGTACGCGGACAGGTCGTGCTCGGGGTGGGCGAACGCGGTGGTGAGGTGGGCCTCCCAGAGGGCGCGGTGCCAGGACCGCAGAACCTGCGGGTAGTCGACCTCGGAGGAGAGCCGGCCGTCCTGGGCGCCGGCCCACCAGGAGTTCCAGTCGTGCAGGAGGGCGATGTCCGCGGTGATGTGGGCGCCCGTCACCTCCGCGCCGACCCTGGCGAGTTCGGCGCCGAGCCGCTTGACCTCCTGGAACGTACGGCCCTCCTCCCCCGCGTGGCTGACCATGCCGGAGTGGAACTTCTCGGCGCCCTGGCGGGACTGGCGCCACTGGAAGTAGCAGACGGCGTCGGCGCCGCGGGCCACGGCCTGGAGGGACCAGAGGCGGTTGAGGCCGGGCGGCTTGGGGTGGTTGACGCCGCGCCAGTTGACGGGTCCGGCGGCCTGTTCCATCAGCATCCAGGGGCCGCCGCCCGCCTGGGAGCGGGTCATGTCCTGGACCAGGGCGCCGTTCTGCGCGCCGAACGGGTCGCGCGGGTCAGCGTAGATGTCGACGGAGACGACATCCTCCTCCTCGGCCCAGCGCCAGGCGTCCTGGCCGAACCACAGCGGCATAAAGTTGGTGGTGACCGGGAGGTGCGGGGTGTGGCGGCGGACGATGTCCCGCTCGGCGGCGTAGCACTCCAGGAGCATGTCGGAGGTGAAGCGCCGGAAGTCCAGGACCTGGGTGGGGTTCTTCAGATAGTGCGGCAGGCGCGGGGGGAGGATGCCGTCCCAGCTGTCGTAGCCCTGGCTCCAGAAGGCGGTGCCCCAGGCGGTGTTGAGGGCGTCGAGCGTGCCGTACTTCTCGCGGAGCCAGCGGCGGAACGCCGCCGCCGCCTCGTCCCCGTGGTCGAAGGTGCAGTACTCGTTGTTGATGTGCCACATCGTGAGGGCGGGGTGGCCGCCGTAGCGGGCGGCCAGGTCCTCGGTGATGGCGGCGGCGTAGCGCCGGTAGGTGGCGCTGGAGTGCGAGAAGTGCTGACGGCCGCCCCACCACTCGGTGCGGCCGTCCTCGGTGACGGGCAGGGTGTCGGGGTGCAGCCGGCCCATCCACGGCGGGGGCGAGGAGGTGGGAGTGGCGAGGACGACGCCGATGCCGTTCGCGTGCATCAGGTCCATCAGCGTGTCCAGCCACCCGAACTCCCGTGCGCCGGGGCGGGGTTCCAGCTTCGACCAGGAGAAGACGCCGAGGGTGACGGAGTTGACGCCGGCGTCCTTCATGAGGCGGACGTCGTCGTGCCAGGTCTCCTCGGGCCACTGCTCGGGGTTGTAGTCGCCGCCGAAGAGGATCCGGCCGCGGGTCGCGGCACCGAGGTCCGGCATCAGACGGGCTCCCCGTACTGGATGCCGCGCCCGTTGGTGGCGACGTAGACCCGGCCGTGGACGCGCGGGTCGCCGGTGATCGTCTCGCCGGTCCAGCCCCACTGGTGCTGGTCGTCGTTGATCCGCACCCAGGTCTTCGCCTCGTCGTCGGAGCGGTACACGGCCGTGATCGTCCCGGTGGAGCCGACCATGTAGATGGCCGGGTAGCCTGCGCCCTCGGCGGCCTTGCCGAAGCCGAGGGTGTACGCGGCCCAGCAGCTGGTGACCTTGGTGAAGCTAGCTCCGCCGTCGGTGGACCGGTACAGCCCGTTCCACTTCACGCTCAGCCACAGGTCGCCGGAGCGTCCCGGTGCCGCGACGAGCTCGAACTGCGCGTCGCCGGAGGGCAGTCCGGTCGCCCGCGCGGTGAAGGAGCGGCCGCCGTCCGTGCTGGCGTGGAGCGTTCCCGTGTCGGTGTCGTAGGCGTAGAAGCGTGCCGGGTCGGCCGGGTCTGCGACCGGTGTGGCGCCCTTGGGGAAGGAGGAGACCTCGGACCAGGTGGCGCCGTTGTCCGCCGAGCGGTGGGCCGGGTACTTGGTGCCGTCCCAGTGCACGAAGGCCCACAGCAGCACGGTGCCGTCGGCGTTGGTGGCGATCGGCCCCGGGGCGTCCTTGGCGATGGCGGGCTGCGACGCGAAGGGCGCCCAGGTCCGTCCGCCGTCGTTCGAGTAGGCGCCGTTGCCGTGGTCGCCGAAGCCCGTCCGGACGACGTACGACGGCTTGTCCGCGGCCTGCGCGAGTCCCGTCGCCGTCCCGAACACGGGGTTCGAGGCCATGCCGCGCGACGGTGAGGCCGTGAGCCGCTCGTGGTACATCACGCCGATGTCCCCGAGTCCGCTGAGCAGGTGCGCCTTGCCGGTCGGGGGCGAGATCAGCTGGCGCACGGACGTCTCCTCAAGGCCGCGGATCTCCGGGGCCCAGTGCCTGAGGTCGCGGGTGCCGTAGAGGGTCGCGCCCGTGCCGTAGACGACGTGCCGGGAGTCGAACGGGTCGAGCGCGAGCGCCTGGATCCACCAGCCGAACTTGGGCTTGTCCTCGCCCCACGTGAGGTACGGGGTCTCGGAGACGTCGAAGACGGCCGTGTCCTTCAGGGAGGTCCAGGTGCGGCCGCCGTCGGTGGAGCGGAAGACGGTGTCGATCGCGGCCCAGCGGTTGTTGGTGGAGACGACGACGGTGCCGGGGCGACGGGCGTCGACGGCGACCCCGCCGTAGGCGAAACTGTCGGCAGAGCCGTCGTCCGTGGTCCCGCCCGGCTTCACCGGCGTGACCTCGGCCCACGTGCCGTCCGTGGTGCGCAGCTTGTGCACGCTGCCGGTCGACTGCCCGTTGGGGCCGGGCGCGTCGGCGTACGTCACGTACAGCTCGCGGGTGTGCCGGTCGTACGCGGCGCGGATCGGGACCTTGGCGGCGGTGCCGGTGGGCCGGCCGGGGACGGCCTCCCAGGTGGTGCCGTCGGCGGTGCGGTAGAGGTTCGGGGTGGTGCCGTCGGAGTCGCCCCAGCCGGCGTGGACGGTGCGGCCGGCGGCGACGAGGAGGGTGATGCCCTGGCCGGTGGCCTTGGGGGTGGCGGGGAAGCTCACCGCCTGCCAGGTGGCGCCGCGGTCGGTCGACTTCAGGAGACCGTCGTGCCGGGTGCCCAGCCACAGGGTGTCGCTGTCGCGCGGGTCGACGAGCAGCCGCTCGCCCGTCCCCCGGCCGTCCTCGTTGGCGCCCAGCTTCACGCTGAGGTCGGTGCGCTTCCAGGTGGCGCCGCGGTCCTCGGACCGCAGCACGGCGCCGTTGCCCGCCCATGACTGGGAGTAGGTGCCGAGGGCGAGGTAGAGCCGGTTCGGGTGGGCCGGGTCGACGGCCATCGCCTCGACGCCGAGGAGGTTCCAGTCGTCCCAGCCGATGTGGTCGAGCAGCGGGATCCAGCGCGCGGCGCGGTGGTCCCAGCGGTAGGCGCCGCCGATGTCGGTACGGGCGTAGGCGAGGCCGCGGACCGAGGGGTGGAAGAGGACGCCGGTGACGAAGCCGGTGCCGCCGATTACTGCGTTGCGCCATCGGTACCGGGCGCCTGCGGCGGGCTGGGTTTCCGCCGCGTGGGCCAGGGAGCCCGGGGCAGGGAGGGCGGTGAGTGCGGCGGCGGCTGCGGTTCCTGCGAGTACGGTGCGTCTGCTGTGGTGGGGGGTGCGCATGACTTACCTCGTTCTCGGGTGCGGGGGCAGGCGTGGCCGCCCAAGAGCTCGGATGTGCGGTGCGTTGGCGGTTGCGGGTGATGTGGCTGGTCGCGCAGTTCCCCGCGCCCCTTTCGGGGCGCGGCCACGCCCGGAGGCACCCGGTGAAGGGGGCCTCAGCCCTTGACCGCGCCCGTGAGCATGCCCTTCTTGAAGTGCTTCTGGACGAAGGGCGACAGGACGGCGACCGGGAGCAGGGCCATCACCATGACCGCCATCTGGAGGGCGAGGGAGGAGAGCTGGCCGGTGTTGACCTGGGCGGACAGGCCCACCGGGCGTTCCTGCTTCTGGACCAGCTGGATCATGACGTTCTGCAGCGGCATCATGTCCTGGTCGGTGAGGTAGATCGACGCGTTGAACCAGGCGCTCCAGTAGCCCACCGCGTAGAAGAGGGCGATCACCGCGAGGACCGCGCGCGAGAGCGGCATCACGATCTTCCACAGGATGCGCCAGTCGCCGGCGCCGTCGATGCGGGCGCTGTCGATGAGTTCCGGGGAAATGCCCATGAAGAACGAGCGCAGAACGAGGATGTTGAAGACGCTCACGGCGCTCGGGAGGATCAGCGCGAGGTAGGTGTCGGTGAGACCGAGGGCCTGCACCAGCAGGTAGGTAGGGATCAGGCCCGCGCCGAAGAACATGGTCGCGAGCAGCGTCATCAGGATCCAGCGGTGTCCGAGTGAGCCGGTGCGGGACAGACCGTACGCGCACAGCACCGACACGGTCATGCTGAACAGCGTGCCGACGACCGTCACGCCGACGCTGACCAGGGCGGCGCGCTGGACCTGGCCGCCGCTGAGGAGTTCCTGGTAGGCGACGAACGTGATGCCCTTGGGGATCACCACCAGACCACCGGCCTCGTCGATGGTCTTCTTCGACTGGAGGCTGGTGACGACGATGATCCACAGAGGGAAGAGGATCGCCAGGCAGGCGAGGGAGAGGACCAGGCCCTTGCTCGCCAGGCCGGCCTTGGACGGCTCCTCCTCCCAGGCGGGACGGGGCGGGGCGGCCCAGGGACTCGGCTTCCTGGCGGCCGGTTGCTCGCCGGCCGGCGTGTCGAGGACGGCGGTCACTTCTTGTACACCCCCTGCTCACCCATGAGATGGGCGACCTTGTTGGCGGTCAGGACCAGTGCCAGGCCGACCACGCCCTTGATGAGGCCCGCGGCGGCGGCGTAACTGAAGTCCTGGTTGCGGATGCCGTTCCACCACACATAGGTGTCGAGGACCTCGGAGGCGTCGACTCCCACGGCCTGCCGCTGGAGCAGCAGTTGCTCGAAGCCGACGGTGAGCGCGTCACCGACGCGCAGCACCAGCAGGAGGGCGATCACCGGCCGCAGCGCGGGCAACGTGATGTGCCACATGCGCCGCCACCGGCCCGCGCCGTCCATGGCGGCGGCCTCGTACAGGTCGTGGGAGACGGACGACAGCGCCGCGAGGAAGACGATGATGCCCCAGCCGGCGTCCTTCCAGATCATCTCGACCGTGACCAGGTACTTGAAGGTCTCCGGGTTGGTCATCAGGTTGATGCCCTCGTAGCCGTGCCGGCGGAGGGTCTGCGCGATGATGCCGGCGCCGCCGAAGATCTGCATGAAGACGGTGACGACGAGGACCCAGGAGAAGAAGTGCGGCAGGTACATGACCGCCTGGGCGATCGCCCGCACCCGCGGCCTGACCACGCTGTTGATGAGCAGCGCGAGCAGGATCGGCACCGGGAAGAACAGCACCAGCTGCAGGAAGAACAGCACGAAGGTGTTCTGCACCGCGTGCCAGAAGGCCGAGTCCGCGAAGATCCGCTCGAACTGCTGGAAGCCGACCCAGGGGCTCTGGAAGATGGCGACGAAGCCGTTCTCGCTGAGGTACGGGTCGTAGTCCTGGAAGGCGACCACATTGCCGAGGATCGGTATGTAGTTGAAGACCAGGAGCAGCAGCACCGTCGGCAGCGTCATCAGGAGCAGCGTGCGGTCCCGCTTGAATCTCAGCCGGAAGCTCAGCCTGCCCGGCCGTTTCCGGTCACCGGAGCGGGGTGCGGCCCCTGCCCGGGAGGCGTCGCCGGACGCCGCCGGGCTGTTCGCGGGGGTCTTCGCCTCGGCCGCACTCCGAGGCACCGTGCTGTGGGACACGGCCTTCTCCTTGCCTCAGTCCCGGGTCACTTGGCCGAACCGGTGTCGTCGAGCAGCTTCTTGTACCAGTCGCGCAGGTCGTCGCCGCCCTTGCTCTTCCAGTCGGACACGGCCTGCTGCATGTCGCTGATCTTCTTGCGGCCACGCACGACGTCGTCCTCCAGCTGCTCGAAGCTGTCGGCCAGGTTGGCCCAGCGGTTGGGCTCGGTGACGGTCAGCCCGAAGAAGGAGGTCTTTCTGGTGAAGGCACCCATGCGCTGCTGCCACTCGACCATGCCCCGGGTGACGTCGGGAAAGTCGGTGTAGGCGACGAACGGGGCGGGGTTGCCGGTGTAGTCGAAGGCGCCGTTGACCTCGTTGACGCCCTGGGTCGTCTTGACCGGCAGGCCCTTCTTCACCTCGTAGTCCGTGCCCTCGACGCCGTACATGGTCAGCATGAACTCCTTGGTGCCGAACGGCGCGGCACAGAAGTTGCAGACGGCGAGGAAGTCCTTGACCTGCTGCTTGGTGGCCTTCTTGCTGATGAAGGCGAAGATGTTGGCCGGCTGGACCGCCCACAACTGGGGGTCGCCGCCGTCGGGGCCGAAGTAGTCGAACGCGGCGATCTCGAACTCGGGGTTCTGGGCGTGCTGTTCGGACATCTTGCCCCACCAGTCGGAGATGTTGTTGTTGTAGACCAGCACCTCCCCGGCGGTGAGGCGGTTGCCCGCCATGCCGCCGGCCTTGCCGGAGACCGCGTCCGGGTGGACGACCTTGGCCGCGTAGAGCTTGCGCGTCCACTCGAGAGCTTCGAGATACTCCTCGGTCTCGATGCGGTTGACCAGCTTGCCGTCGACCATGTTCCACCACAGCGCCTTGTCGCTGCCCGGCGTGACGCCGAAGATGTTGAACGCCGACCACTTCATGTCGTCGCAGGCCCAGACCTTCGACTTGGCGTCGGTGGCCTCCTTCGCCCAGGACAGGAACTCGTCGGGGCTCTTCGGGACGCTGTAGCCCTTCTTGTCGAAGACGTCCTTGCGGTACAGGGGCGCGACGTCGATCACGTACGAGGCGGGCATCGGGATCGCGCGGAGCTGACCGCCGAAGATGCCGCGCTGCCAGGCCTCGGTGGGGACGGCGGCGAGGTTCGGGTAGTCCTTGACCTTGTCGCCGGACAGGTAGGGGCCGAGGTCTGCGAACTTGGCGTTGATGGCGCTGGGGATCTTGCCGTTGAGGTTCCAGCCGGGCACCACCACGACGTCGGGGATGTCGCTGGAGGCGAGAACCGCGCCGAGCTTCTCGTCGTAGGTGACGCCGTCCTGGTTCTGCCAGGTGACCTCGACGCCGATGGCCTTGTTCATGGCCTTGTAGTACGGGTTGTCGTTCTTCGGCGGGGTGCCCCAGAACGGGGACATGATCTTCAGCCTGCCGCCGCTGCCGAGCTTCTCCGTCACCGAGGTCTTCAGGTCGGCCGTGGGGATCGCCTTGGTGAAGCCCGCCGCCGAGCCGTTCTTCGCCGGGATGTCGGGTGCCACGACGGTCGAGGCCACGTACGCCGGGACGATCTTCGCGGCGTCCTTGCCCGAGGTGGTGCCGTCCTTGCTGCCCGGCTGCGAGCCGCCGCAGGCGGACAGCAGCGGCACGCCTCCGGCCACCGCGGCGGCGGCGACCGCCGTGGAGGCGAGGAAGTTTCTCCGGCTGGGGGCGGAGGTGGCGGAGTTCGGCGTCATTGCGTCAACCCTTCAGTGGCGCACACCAGGACACACGGCGGGAGCCGTCGGCTGCGGTGTCTTGAGTGGAACTGGCTGTGCTGAAGCAGGGACATCGGAGGGCTGTGAGCACGCGGGGCGTTCCCTCTGGAGTCGAAGCGCTTCGATGTTGCTGCGAGGTTAAGTGAACCCGTGGGGGCGCACAAGAGTCATCTCCACAATTCCTCGGGGGCGCAAGGGACCGGAGCGGCGAGTTCCCACACTGGATATGACAGGGAGGAAACGGATCTGTTGCGCCTTGGTCTCTTGACACCCACCCCCGGGTCGAATGAGCATCGAAGCGCTTCGAAAGCTGCTGGCCGCTCCATCGCAAAGGGACCCCCATCGTGACCGCACAGACGCCGCCCACCCCGCCTTTCCGCGATCCGCGGCTGCCTCTCGCGAAGCGCGTCGACGACCTCCTCGGGCGGCTCACACTCGACGAACGGATCGCGTTCCTGCACCAGTTCGCGCCGGCCGTCGAGCGTCTGGGCGTCGCGGCGTTCCGCACCGGCCAGGAGGCCCTGCACGGTGTGGCGTGGATGGGGCCGTCCACCGTGTTCCCGCAGGCGGTCGGGCTGGGCGCGACCTGGAACGAGGACCTCGTGCGCCGGATCGGCGAGGCGGTGTCGACCGAGGTCCGCGCCATGCGGGCCCGCGACGACCGCGTCGGCCTCAACGTCTGGTCGCCCACGGTGAACCTGTTGCGCCACCCCCTGTGGGGCCGCAACGAGGAGGGCTACTCCGAGGACCCGAAGCTGACCTCGGCCATCGCGACGGCGTACACCCGGGGCCTGCGCGGCGACCACCCGGCGTACTGGCGCACGGCCCCCGTCCTCAAGCACTGGCTGGCGCACAACAACGAGACGAACCGGGACACCACCTCCTCCTCGGTCCGCCCGCGCGTCCTGCACGAGTACGACCTGCGCGCCTTCCGCGAGACGGTTCAAGCGGGCGCGGTGGCCGGTGTGATGCCCGCGTACAACCTGGTCAACGGCCGCCCGAACCACGTGTCGCCGTACCTGAACGAGCACTTGCGCGCCTGGACCGACGAGGATCTGATGGTCTGCTCGGACGCCGGTGCCCCGTCCAACCTGGTCGACTCCGAGCACTACTTCGACACCCACGAGGAGGCCACGGCGGCCGCGATCCGCGCGGGCGTCGACAGCTTCACCGACCACGGCACCGACAGCTCGAAGATCGTCGAACGGATCCGGGGCGCCCTGGTCCAGGGCCTGCTGACCACGGAGGACATCGACGGGGCGGTCCGCCGCCAGCTCTCGGTCCGCTTCCGGCTGGGCGAGTTCGACCCGGAGAACGACCCCCACGCCGGCCTCCGGGACTTCGACACTCCGGCCCACCGCGCCCTCGCCCAGGAGGCGGCGGAACAGGCGGTCGTCCTGCTCAAGAACGAGGGCGGCCTGCTGCCCCTGGCCGAGGACATGCGCGTCGCGGTCGTCGGCCTCCTCGCCGACGAGTGCAAGCTCGACTGGTACAGCGGCACGCTCCTGCGCCGCTCCACTCCGCTGGAGGGCGTGCTGAAGCGTTTCGGCGCCGAGCGCGTCACCTTCGCCGAGGGCGTGGACCGCGTCCGCCTCAGGACCTCGGCGGGGACGTACCTCGCGGTGCCGGAGGCCACCGGCGCCGCCGACGAGGCGCGCGGCGCGGAGGGCGCCCTCGATCCCGCGCTCCTCGCGGGCCGCACGGACCTGCCCCCGCTGACCACCGACGCGACCGGCACCGACCTCGCGCTCGTCGACTGGGGCGACGGCGTCCTCACCCTGCGTGCCCCGGACGGCCGCTACCTCTCCGTCGCCGACGACGGTTACGTACGCGCTTCCGCGGACCAGCCGGGTGGCTGGGTGGTGCAGGAGACGTTCCGCCTGGAACGCCACGAATCCCACGAGGACGCTCACCTCCTGAAGCACATGGGCACCGGCCTGTACGTCTCTGTCGCCGCCGACGGCGTGAAGGTTGCCAACGAGAACGCGGAAATCCTCACGCTCGTCGTGATCGAGCGGGGTGAGGAATCGGTCACAGCAGCCGCCTCCGGGGCGGACGCCGTCCTGGTGGTCGCGGGCAACGACCCGCACATCGGCGGCCGCGAGACGGAGGACCGCACCACCCTGCGCCTCCCGGCTCACCAGGAGCGTCTGCTGCGCGCCGCCCGCGCCGCGAACCCGAACACGGTCCTGGTCCTGACGTCGGCGTATCCGTACGCGCTCGACCACTCCGATCTCCCGGCCGTCCTGTGGACCGCGCACGGCGGCCAGGCGGCGGGCACGGCCCTGGCGCGGGTCCTGGCCGGGGACGTCTCTCCGGCGGGCCGCCTCCCGCAGACCTGGTACGCCTCGGACGCGGACCTGCCCGGCCTGCTCGACTACGACGTGATCGGCAGCCGCCAGACGTACCTGTACTTCGAGGGCACGCCCCTGTTCCCGTTCGGCCACGGCCTGTCGTACGCGGCATTCGCGTACGAGAATTTCAGCCACCGGGTGGCCGACGGCGAGGTGAAGGTGACGTTCACGCTCACCAACACGAGCGCCCGGACGGCGGACGAGGTACCCCAGCTGTACGTCAGGGCCGTGAACCCGTCCGTCCCGCGCCCCCGCCGCGAACTGGCCGCCCACCGCCGCGTCACGCTCGCTCCGGGCGCCTCGACGGACGTGACCTTCCGGGTGCCGTCGGCCGCCTTCGCGTTCTGGGACGTGGCGCAGGACCGCCACCGCCTGGAGCCCGGCGCGTACGAGCTTCTCGTGGGCGCCTCCAGCGAGGACATCCGGCTGAGGGCGGCCATCGGCCTCGACGGCGACCCGGCCGTGCCCCGCCCGGTCGTCGAACGCGGCCTCGACGCGGCCGGCTTCGACGACCAGCGCGGCACGGAGATCGTCGACCGCGCGAGGACATCAGGTGACGCGGTCACGCCCGTCGGCGGCGGGAAGGGTGAACTCCTCTTCCACGACTGCGACTTCGGGGACGGCGTCACCGAGGTGACCGTGGAGGTGGCGGGCGAGGGCTCCGTCGAGTGTTCCCTGAACGGCGGCCCCGTCCTCGCGGTCCTGAACCTCTCCGCCACCGCGGGCCCGTACGACTACACCACCCTGAGCGCCGGGATCGTGGCGGCCGGCGTGCACGACGTCCACCTGAGGCTGCGCGGCCCGTTGCGGCTCGCGCGCGTCGGCTTCTCCGGTTGAGGGTCCGGACCAGGCCGACGCACGAAGGGGCCCGGCACCGGAAGGCATCGGTGCCGGACCCCTTCATCCCGGGCACACCCGGGACACACCCGGAACTCTACATGAAAATGATTGTCACAAGCCAGAGTCCGGCTCCTGGTTGTCGGCGTCGGAGCTGTCGACGCCGGAGCCGCGAGCCGTGACCGGTCAGAGCTGAACGCCGGTCAGAGCTGGATCCCGGTCAGCACCATGACCCGCTCGTACGTGTAGTCCTCCATCGCGAACTTCACGCCCTCACGCCCGACACCGGACTGCTTCACCCCGCCGTACGGCATCTGGTCGGCACGGTAGGACGGCACGTCCCCGATCACGACGCCGCCCACCTCGAGGGCCCGGTGCGCCCGGAACGCGGTCTGCAGGTCGTGCGTGAAAACACCCGCCTGGAGCCCGTACTTGGACTCGTTGACGGCGGCGAAGGCGCTCGCCTCCCCCTCCACCCGCTGCAGAGTGAGAACGGGCCCGAAGACCTCCTCGCAGGAGATCGTGACGTCCGCAGGCACCTCGGCGAGCACGGTCGGCGCGTACGAGGCCCCGTCCCGCTTGCCCCCGGTGAGCAGCCTGGCCCCGGCCCCGACCGCCTCGTCGACCCAGGCCTCCACCCGCTCGGCGGCGGCCTCGCTCACCAGCGGCCCGACGTCGGTCGCGCCGTCGGACGGGTCCCCGGTCACCTGGGCCTCGACGGCGGCGACGATCCGCGGCACCAGCCGGTCGTACACCTCCGCGTCCGCGATCACCCGCTGCACGGAGATGCAGGACTGCCCGCCCTGGTAGTTGGAGAAGGTGGCGATGCGCGAGGCCGCCCAGTCCAGGTCCTCGTCGCTCGCGTAGTCGGCGAGTACGACGGCCGCGCCGTTGCCGCCCAGCTCCAGCGTGCAGTGCTTGCGCGGGACCGAGTCCATGATCGCGTAACCGACCTTCTCGGACCCGGTGAACGAGATGACCGGCAGCCGCTCGTCCTGGACGAGGGAGGGCATCCGCTCGTTCGCCACGGGCAGCACGCTCCAGGCACCCGACGGCAGCTCGGTCTCGGCGAGCAGTTCCCCGATGACGAGCGCGGACAGCGGGGTCGCGGGCGCGGGCTTCAGAATGATCGGCGTACCGACCGCGATGGCCGGGGCGACCTTGTGGGCGCACAGGTTGAGCGGGAAGTTGAAGGGCGCGATGCCCAGGACGACGCCCTTCGGGAACCGCCGCGTGAAGGCGAGCCGTCCCTGGCCGCCGGCGTCGGTGTCCAGCCGCTGGGCCTCGCCTCCGTTGAACCGCCGCGCCTCCTCGGCCGCGAACCGGAACACGGACACGGCGCGTCCGACCTCGCCGCGGGCCCACTTGACCGGCTTGCCGTTCTCGGCGGAGATCAGCTGCGCGATCTCCTCGGTGCGCTCGGCCAGCCTGCGGCTCACGTGGTCGAGAGCGGCGGCGCGTACGTGGGCGGGGGTGGCGGCGAACTCGTCCCGTACGGCGTGGGCGGCGGCCACGGCCTCTTCCACCTGGGCGTCCGTGGGGACGGCGACCCGGCCGACGAGCCGGCCGTCCCACGGCGAGGTGACATCGAGTTCGGTCCCGCCGGTCGCCTGGCGACCGGCGAGCCAGAAGGCGTGGGTGGCAGTCATGGTCCGGCCCTTCCGCGTTCGGCACGTGCGTTCCCGACCACGGTAGGGCCGGGGTTGGCGCTGGTCGCTTGTCCGAGTCGTAAAACTCCGCTGCGGGGATGTGCCGCTTTGGCGCGGTCGCCGTGCCGGGTGCGGGCCCGGAGGTTCTCGCCCCCGCCGCCCCTACCCGTCCCATCCCCGGGGGCTGCGCCCCCGGACCTCCGCTGTCGGCCTTGCGGCCTCGTCCTCAAACGCCGGACGGGCTGAAAACCCAAGCCCGGCCGCGAGAATCCAGCACCGCCCGCGCCATCCAGCGCTGCCCGCACAATCCAGCACCGCCTGCACAATCCAGCGCCGCCCGCACAATCCAGCCCCTCCGGCGTTTGAGGAGCGGGGGTCCGGGGGCCGGCCCACGAAAAACGGGGTCCGGGGCGGAGCCCGGAAAGGGCGGGTCCGGGGCGGAGCCCGGAAAGGGCGGGGCCGGGGCGGAGCCCCGAGGGCGGGTCCGGGGCGGAGCCCCGAGGGCGGGGCCGGGGCGGAGCCCCGAGGGCGGGGCCGGGGGGGAGCCCGGGAAGGGCAGGGCCGGGGCTGAGCCAGGACGGACGCGGCCGGGGGCACCTGAATCCGGGGGTCCAGGGGGCGCAGCCCCCTTGGCGGGGTCGAAGGGGCAGTGCCCCTGGGAATGGGACGGGTAGGGGCGGCGGGGGCGAAACCAACCAACCCCTTACTCCCCCACCCCCGCCGTCGCCTTCAGCGCCAGCCACAGCTCCATCCGCACATCCGGGTCGTCCAGCGAGCGCCCCAGGATCTCCTCGACCCTCCGCATCCGGTACCGCAACGTGTGCCGATGCACCCCGAGATCCGCCGCCGCCGCGTCCCACTGCCCGTGCCGTGACAGCCAGGCCCGGAGCGACGCCACAAGGTCCCCCCGCCCGGTCGCGTCATGCTCGCGCAGCGCCCGCAGCAGCCCGTCCGCGAACGCCCGCACCGCGTCGTCCGCCAGCAACGGCACCACGGACCCGGCCGCCAGCTCCTCGTGCTCCACGAACGACCGCCCCCGGCGCCGAGCCACCGACAGCGCCTGCTCGGCCTGCTTGTACGCGGCCGCTGCGGCGATCGGCCCGGCAGGCGCCGACAGTCCGACGACGAGCTCGTCGTCCTCATGGCCGGAGCCGGAGACCCCGGCGGTACCCGGGCCCCCGGAGACCCCCGCGAGCCCCGCGTCCGACACCGCGGCAGCGGCCCGCGCCGCCTCCAGCCCCAGCACGAACTCCCCGCACGCCGCGACCGCCGCGCCCCCGTCCCCGGCCAGCACGACCAGCCGCTCCCCGTCCGGCACGACCAGCACGGACTCCCCCGCCCGGGCCGCGGCGCCCTCCACCACCTCGGCGAGCTGCCCGAGCGGGTCACCGTCGGTGTCGGCCGGCAGAGGCTTCCCGGACACCAGGGACGCGTCGGCGCCGAAGGGCTGCGACACCGAGGACGACTCCGCCAGGATCATCCGGAACGGGGCGTCCAGCAGCTCCCCGTACAGGTCCCCCGCCACGGCCCGCGCGTGGTCCGGCTCCCCGGCCAGCAGCATGCGCAGCACGGCCGCCCCGAGCCGCTGCTCGGCCGCGTGCAACGACCGCGACCTCTCCGTCGTCAGCGTCAGCAAGGCGATGGCCGAGTGGACGGCGTACCGCTCGGCGGTGCCCAGCGCCGCGGCCGTCCCCACGGCGAGTGCGGCGCGTGGGCGCCGCCCGGTCCCGAGAGAGTGCAGTTCGACCCGGTCGCCCCCGCCCCCGTCGCCGTCACCGCCCTCACCCCCGACCACCGCGCTCGCGGGCGCGGGCCGCTCCCGCAGCCGCTCGACCTCCGCAGTGAGCCGGGCGGCCCTGCGCCCCGCCCACTCGGGGGCGGTGGCCACCATGGCGCCCGAGGCGTCGTAGAGCGCGGCCCACCCGTCGACCTGCGCGGCGAGCGCGGCGAGCAGTCCCTCGGGCCCGTCGTTGAGCGCCTGTCTGGTGAGCTCGCGCTGTGCCGCGAACCCCTCGGTCACGGCCCGGTACTGGTCGGCGGCCATGGCGGCGGAGACCGCCTTGCTGATGGCGAGGAACGGCGTGCGCCGCGGCACCTCCAGCAGCGGCAGCCCCTCCTCCCCGGCCGCGTCGACGAGCGCTTTCGGTACGTCCTCGTAGTTCACGCCGACGGCGAACCCGAGTCCGACGACCCCTGCCTCCACCAGCCGCTTCACATACCGCCGCATCGCCTCGGGGTCCTCCGCGTCCAGCTTGAGCGCGGTGATCAGCAGCAGTTCCCCGCCCTCCATGTACGGCACGGGGTCGGCGAGCTCGCTCACATGCGCCCAGCGGACGGGCACGTCCAGCCGGTCCGCGCCGGCGCGCACGGTCAGCTTGAGTGCGGAGTGGTGGACGAGCGAGGCGAGGGTTGGGGGCATGAGGCCTTCAGGTGTTCACAGAATCTGCGTCGGACACGGACAGGTCCTTCAATGATCACAAACGCCGAGTTCTTCACCGGGATCTTTTGTCCGCTGCGTATGAACACACTATGCCGACTCCGCCGGTCCGTACGTACCTGTCCCTCTCAGCACTGGCCTCAGGACGGGCCTCAGGGCCAGCCTCAGGACGCCTCATGGCCAGCCCTCGCGACTGGCCTCAGGGCCGGTCCCAGGAGCGGCCTCGGCGCCGGTTCCGGCAGCGGCCGGCCCCGGGACCGGCGCGGCTGCGTGGCCGTCAGCTGCGCAGATCCACCAGCAGCGGCGGGGCGTGCTCCCCCTTCACGTTCGTCAGCGACAGCACCGCGTGCCCCGGCGGCACCCCGTGCGCCAGCTCGGACGCGGACCACCGCTCCCGCTCGACCTGCCGCACCGTCACGGCCCGCGCGGTCGGCGCGTGCCCGGTGATCACGCGCCGCAGTACGTGCAGGGCCTTGCCGGCCGGCGTCTCGGCGATGATCTGCCGGTCGGTGACGTCCCGGGCCTCGGTCCACTCCTTGCCCCACACCTCGGCGAAGTCCTGCCCGTCCCAGGGGGTGAGCCCGGACAGCGCCATGCGGCAGCCGGTCGCCCCGAGCAGCGGCCCGCGCAACGGTCGCGGCACGTCGTCGAGCGTGCGCAGCGTCAGGACGACCCCGGCGTGCGCGGACCGCAGCCGCTGCACGCCGCGTACCGCCTCGGGGGTCACCACGCCCGTGGCGTCGTCCAGGACGAGGCAGGCGAACAGCGACCGGTCCTCCCTGACCGCCACGCTCGCGGTGAACTGCGCGAGCACCAGCCGGGCCAGGATCCGTGAGGCGTCCGCGTGCCCGCGCTCGGGCAGGTCGATGCGCACGCGGACGGGATGGTCGAGCGCCCTCAGGGAGAAGGGCCGGGACTGCCCGGAGGTGTCGAAGAAGGTGGAGAACGCGGGCCTGTCCAGCAGCGCCACCCGGTCCGCGAGCACCGATCCCACGTCCCCGGGGTGGCCCGACTGCCGCTCCCGGGCGTCGAGTTCGCGGAGCAACGACTCCTCTCCCGCTTCCTGGAGGGCCTTGCGGAGCGCGCCGAGGGGGCCGGGCGCGCCGTCGAGGAGCTGGCGCAGCTCGGGCACGGACGGGAAACGTCCGTGGACGGCGCGGTACGGCCCGAGGAGCTGGGCGAGCACCGTGGTGGAGCGACGGCTGTCGCCTCCGGGGTGCGGGTCGGCGAGGTCCCCGACGAGCGCCTCGGCGAGTATGGCGGCCGCCTCGTCGGGGTCGGTGGTGCCGCCGTACAGGTCCAGGTCGTACACGGATTCGGGGTTTCCGATCCGTACGACGACGTCGTAGGCGTCCGCGGGTCCGAGCCCCGCCCCCGCGGCGCCGACCACGACGACCGCGGCGCGTCCGGCGAGGGCGTGCAGGCACAGCGACTCGGCGACGGGCCACACGACGGAGCCGGTCTTGCCGGAGCCGGCCGGTCCGACAGCGACGAGCGAGGTGCCGAGCAGGTCGGGTCCGAGGGCGAGCCCGGCCCCGCGGTAGGCGTACGGGTTGCGGGCGTCGTCCACGGTGGTTCCCAGCCGTACCTGCCCGGTGACCAGGTCGTGCCGGGCGAGCCGGGCCGGCAGGTCGCGCTCTCCGGAGGGGTGGAGGCAGGCGGCGGCGCCGTCCCGCAGCACGGCGGAGGTGAAGGTGGCCAGGCTGTGCCGTCCGTTGCGCACGCTCTGCCAGGCGCGGAGGATGCGGGCGTGGTCGACGTCCCGCATGAGGCCGGTGCTGGCGTCGGCGGCGAGCCGCTCGGCGGCGTCGACGGCTCCGGCGGCGCGCAGCTGGTTCCACTGGGCGGGATCGTCCTGGGGGGCGGGAAGGGCCTCCTGGGGCTCCGGCCGGCGGAAGCGGGGGGCGACGAAGCGGCGCCACACCTCGCCCCAGCGGCCCAGCCGGCCCACGCCGACCATGATGGCCAGGGCGACGAGCACCTCGTACCCCCGGTACAGGAGGAACGTGCCGGTCTCGCCGAGGTCGCTGTCGCCGCCGCGCCAGGAGTCGGGGGTGACCAGTTCGAGGGGCACCCACCACCAGCCACCGAGGTAACCGTTCTGCAGCAGCGACCAGATCAGCCATCCCACCAGGAACGCGATCAGCGCCCCGCTCAGCAGCTGGCGCGTGGGGATCTCCTCGGGCTCCTCGGCCGGCCGCGGCCGGTGTCCGAACCGCCACACGCCCGGTGCCGCCTCCGGTCGCGGTGCGCGCAGCCAGGCGAGGAAGGCCGATCCGTCCGGCAGCGGAGGTGTTCCCGGTGCCCGCGGCGGCCGGGGAGGCATCGCGGGCACCTCCGCAGGCCCCGCCGGACGCGGTACGGGGTGCGCGTGCGTACCCCGGGCGTCCTGCGTCCCGTCGCTGTCCATCGCCCTTGCCCCCTGACCAGCCGTTCCGTCCACCATCAGCGAGTCAATCTAACTCCCCCGCCTGGGGAGTTCACCGTTTACGCGGCCGGGGTGCGCATCCGTGCCCCCCTGCGCCTCTTAGTCCACCACGGACAACCGGGCGCCCCGACAACGCCCACATGGAGCATGCCCAGCCCCGCTCCCCCGTCCTAGCCTGCGAGAAAGGAAGGCAAGCGGACCAGCGACAACCGACCGCCGACACCCCGTAAGCAAGTTCATCAGGGAGCCCCTCATGACCGCAGTTCCGCAGGAGCGCCGCGTCGTCACCGCCATCCCCGGCCCGAAGTCGCAGGAGTTGCAGGCCCGTCGCACCGCCGCGGTGGCGCAGGGCGTGGGCTCCGTGCTGCCCGTGTTCACCGCGCGGGCGGGCGGCGGCATCGTCGAGGACGTCGACGGCAACCGGCTCATCGACTTCGGCTCCGGCATCGCGGTGACGAGTGTCGGCGCCTCCGCCGAGGCCGTCGTCCGCCGGGCCACCGCCCAGCTCCAGGACTTCACCCACACCTGTTTCATGGTCACGCCGTACGAGGGGTACGTGGAGGTCGCCGAGGCCCTCGCCGAGCTCACCCCGGGCGACCACGCCAAGAAGTCGGCCCTGTTCAACAGCGGCGCGGAGGCCGTGGAGAACGCCGTCAAGATCGCGCGCTCGTACACCAGGCGCCAGGCGGTCGTCGTCTTCGACCACGGCTACCACGGCCGGACGAACCTCACCATGGCGCTGACCTCGAAGAACATGCCGTACAAGCACGGTTTCGGCCCGTTCGCGCCCGAGGTGTACCGCATGCCGCTGGCGTACGGCTACCGCTGGCCGACCGGCCCGGAGAACGCGGGCCCGGAGGCCGCCGCGCAGGCGATCGACCAGATCACCAAGCAGGTCGGCCCCGAGAACGTGGCCGCGATCGTCATCGAGCCGGTGCTCGGTGAGGGCGGCTTCATCGAGCCGGCGAAGGGCTTCCTGCCCGCGCTCCGGCAGTTCGCCACCGACCACGGCATCGTGTTCGTGGCGGACGAGATCCAGTCCGGGTTCTGCCGTACGGGCCAGTGGTTCGCGTGTGAGGACGAGGGCATCGTCCCGGACCTGATCACCACGGCGAAGGGCATCGCGGGCGGTCTGCCGCTCGCCGCCGTGACGGGCCGCGCCGAGATCATGGACGCCGCGCACGCGGGCGGCCTCGGCGGCACGTACGGCGGCAACCCGGTCGCCTGCGCGGGTGCGCTGGGCTCGATCGAGACGATGAAGGAACTGGACCTCAACGCCCGCGCCAAGGCGATCGAGGCGACCATGAAGGCCCGCCTGACCGCCATGGCCGAGAAGTTCGAGGTCATCGGGGACGTCCGCGGCCGGGGCGCCATGATCGCGATCGAGCTGGTCAAGGACCGGACCACCAAGGAGCCGAACCCGGAGGCGACCGCCGCGCTCGCGAAGGCCTGCCACCAGGAGGGCCTGCTGGTCCTGACCTGTGGCACCTACGGGAACGTGCTCCGCTTCCTGCCACCCCTGGTCATCGGCGAGGACCTGCTCAGCGAGGGTCTCGACATCATCGAGCAGGCGTTCACCAGCATGTGAGCCGGCGGACCGCATCCGGGCAGGCGTTCGCCGACCGGTGAGCACGCTTTCGCCGGTTTCCGCATCCGGAACTGCTTCGCTCGCCCCTCGTTCGGCCCTGGCGTCCACCCCTCATTCGCCTCTGGCGTCCCACGCCCACCGCAACCGGAATCCGCGCCGGATTCCGGTGCGCGGCGACAAGGTTCAGAGAGGGTGAAGAACGTGTGCAAGGTGGCCGTGAGGACACGATTCCGTCTGTCGCGGCCCTTTCTCCTGTCGTAGGTTCTTAGCCAGATGAGAGATACACCCCGCCCACAGGGGACTGTGGGTGACACCGGGTCGGGGCCTCCCCAGCTTCGCCCTGGTCGTGCCCTCGCGCACACACACGGAGCTTCCGGCTCCGGATCTCCTCACCGATCGGATGGCCGCTCGCCCCAAACCCCCCGGGGCGCGCGGCACACCGGTCTGGACGGCGGCCTCGGAACCACCCCCCCTGTTCCGGGGTCGCCGACCTTCCTCCTTCTCCTCCTGGGCCTTCCGGCCCTCCTCTTCGCGCTGATCACCTGGCAGGTCGGCGTCCACGGCCCTCTCGCCCGCGCGGACGAACGCCTCAGCGGCCGCCTGGTCCACCGCGACGGCTTCTGGGACTTCCTGGCAGACCTCGGCAACATCACAGTCGCCGTCCCGGTCCTGGCCGTGGTGCTCGTGTACGTCGCTCTGCGCGCCCGTCGAACCGGCAGGGACCACTGGTGGCTGCCCTCCGTGGCGGCGGGCGTCCTGATGGCCCTCGTACCGGCGCTGGTCGTCCCCCTCAAGGAGCTGATCGACCGCCCGGGCCCACCGGTCATGGGACCCGGGACCGGCTACTACCCCTCGGGCCACACGGCCACCGCCTCCATCGCGTACGGCGGCGCGGCCCTCGTGCTGTGGCCCTGGCTGCGCGGCACCCGCCCGCGTGTCCTCGTCGTCCTCGTCGCGGTCGCACTGAATCTCGGGGTCGCCCTCGGTCTGGTGCGCATGGGCTACCACTGGCCACTCGACGTGGTGGCCAGTTGGTGTCTGTGCGCGGTGCTGCTGCTGTCCCTCCGGCTGTTCCTCCGGGTGTTCCTCGGGCGCAGCGGCCGCCGCTCCCCGTGAGCCGTGCGCCCCTGCACGATCCGGTCGCACCGGAGTCACCGATCCTCGTCCTTCAGCGCCAGGCCGGCGGCCGCCTCGTGCATGGCCAGTTCCAGCAGCGCCGGATCGGTGAGGGTGCCGGTGCCGTCCGGCGGGACCAGCCAGCGGACGCCGGCGGTCTGCTGTCCGGGGCACGGGTACGGCACCACGATCCATGTGCCGCGGCCCGCGGAGCGCACGCCCGTGCCGAGCCACCGGCTCGCCGTGCCCGGGGGCACGAAGAAGCCCATGCGGTCGTCACCGAAGTCGGCGAGCACCGGCCCGGGCCGGTCGAGGCAGCGGGTGAGCACGTCGAGCGTGGGATGGCCGAGTTCGCCCGGCAGAATCAGTACGTCCCAGGCCTTGCCGGCCGGGAGCAGCGCGACCCCGAGGGGGCCGCGCTCCCACTCCCAGCGGCAGGCGTCGGGATCCGGAGCTACGGATGCCAGCCATTCCGCCGCCGTCTTGGCCCCAGTCATGGCGGGGACTTCCTCTCTGTGGTTCCGCTGAGGGACGCCTGTCGCGTCCATCAGCAGAGAGAGGGTTTCCAGGGGGTTGTTACGCGGTTTCCGGCCGACTGTTGGAGGTGAACGGAGCATCGCGGGGGCGCGGGGCGTGCGGCGATGGCTCACGGACGCCATCGCACGCCGGTCCACCCGCCGTGCCCGCCTGCCGACCGGACCGGTCGGGGCGGCCGGCACGGCGGAGCTGATCAGCTGTCGAAGCCCAGTCCCAGCCGGTCCATCGCCTTCAGCCACAGGTTGCGCCGTCCGCCGTGGGCGTCCGCACGGGCCAGTGACCACTTGGTGAGGGCGATGCCGGTCCAGGCGAAGGGCTCCGGCGGGAAGGGCAGGGGCTTCTTGCGGACCATCTCCAGCTCGGTGCGTTCCGTGCGCTCCCCCGCCAGCAGGTCCAGCATCACGTCCGCGCCGAACCGGGTCGCGCCCACGCCCAGCCCCGTGTAGCCCGCCGCGTACGCCACCCGGCCCTGGTGGGCCGTGCCGAAGAAGGCGGAGAAGCGTGAGCAGGTGTCGATCGCACCGCCCCAGGCGTGGGTGAAGCGGACGCCCTCCAGTTGCGGGAAGCAGGTGAAGAAGTGCCCGGCGAGCTTGGCGTACGTCTCCGGCCGGTCGTCGTACTCGGCGCGCACCCGGCCGCCGTAGTGGTGGATGGCGTCGTAACCGCCCCACAGGACGCGGTTGTCGGCGCTGAGCCGGAAGTAGTGGAACTGGTTGGCGCTGTCGCCGAGTCCCTGCCGGTTCCGCCAGCCGACGGAGGCCAGCTGGTCGGCGGTCAGCGGCTCGGTCATCAGCGCGTAGTCGTAGACCGGGACGGTGTAGGCGCGAACGCGTCGGACGAGGTTCGGGAAGACGTTCGTGCCGAGGGCGACCTGGCGGGCGCGGATCGTGCCGTACGGGGTGCCGACGGCCATGCCGGCGCCGTACGGCTTCAGGGTGAGCGCGGGGGTGTGCTCGTAGACGCGGACACCGAGGCCGATACAGGCGCGCTTCAGTCCCCAGGCGAGCTTGGCCGGGTGGAGCATGGCCACGCCCCGGCGGTCGTACAGACCGGCCAGGAATGTCGGTGAGTCGACTTGTTGCCGCACGGCCTCGGTGTCCAGGAACTCGACGCCGTCCGCGAGACCGCGGCGCCGCGTCTCGGCGTGCCAGGCGCTCAGTTCGGCGGCCTGGTGGGGCGCGGTGGCGACGTCGATCTCGCCGGTGCGCTCGAAGTCGCAGTCCAGGGAGTAGCGGGCGACGGCCGCCTCGATCTCGTCGAGGTTGCGGGCGCCGAGTTCCTCAAGGGTGTGGATCTCGTCCGGCCAGCGGGTGAGACCGTTGGCCAGGCCGTGGGTGAGCGAGGCGGCGCAGAAGCCTCCGTTGCGGCCGGAGGCGGCCCAGCCCGCCTCACGGCCCTCGACGAGGACGACGTCCCGGCCCGGGTCGCGCTCCTTCGCGAGAAGCGCGGTCCACAGTCCGCTGTAGCCGCCGCCGACGACGAGCAGGTCACACGTCTCGGCGCCGGTGAGCGCGGGCTCGGGGCGGGGCCTGCCGGGGTCGTCCAGCCAGAACGGGACCGGCTGGGCCTCGGAGAGGGATGTGGTCCAGCGGTTTCCACGGGTCATGGCGCCTGGGGCCATGATGTCAACTCCCTACAGGGGAAAGGGTGATCATGCCTTCTGTCTGTTACGGCTGCTTCGGCGGTTCCCGATGACCATTCCGGCCAGGACGAACAGCACGGCGACGACGAACATGGCCGTGCCGATGACGTTGATCTGAACGGGCGTTCCGCGCTGTGCCGAGCCCCAGACGAACATGGGGAACGTGACGGTCGAGCCCGCGGTGAAGTTGGTGATGATGAAGTCGTCGAAGGAGAGCGCGAAGGCGAGCAGCGCGCCCGCGGCGATTCCGGGGGCCGCGATGGGCAGGGTGACCCGGACGAAGGTCTGGACGGGACCGGCGTACAGGTCCCGCGCCGCCTCCTCCAGCCTCGGGTCCATCGACATGACGCGCGCCTTGACGGCGACCACGACGAAGCTGAGGCAGAACATGATGTGGGCGATCAGGATCGTCCAGAAACCCAACTGCGCGCCCAGGTTGAGGAACAGCGTCAGCAGGGACGCCGCCATCACGACCTCGGGCATCGCCATCGGCAGGAAGATCAGCGAGTTGACCGCGCCCCGCGCCCGGAAGCGGTAGCGCACGAGCGCGAAGGCGATCATCGTGCCGAGGACCGTCGCCCCGAGGGTCGCCCAGGCCGCGAGCTGCAGGCTGAGGCCGAGCGAGCCGCACAGGTCGGCGACACCGCACGGATCGGTCCAGGCGTCCGTGGAGAACTTCTGCCATGCGTAGTTGAAGCGGCCCTTGGGGTCGTTGAAGGAGAAGACCGTGACGACGACGTTCGGCAGCAGCAGATATCCGAGCGTCAGCAGACCCGCGGCGACGACGAGATGGCGCTTGATCCAGCGTACGAAGGCCATTTAGACCAGATCCTCCGTCCCGGACTTCCGGATGTAGAGCGTGACCATGATGAGGATCGCGGCCATGAGAAGGAACGAAAGGGCCGCGGCTGTCGGATAGTCGAGAATCCGCAGGAACTGCGTCTGGATGACGTTGCCGACCATGCGGGTGTCCGTGGACCCGAGCAGGTCGGCGTTCACGTAGTCGCCGCTCGCGGGGATGAAGGTGAGCAGGGTGCCCGAGACGACACCGGGCATGGACAGGGGGAAGGTGACCTTGCGGAACGTCGTGAACGGTGTCGCGTACAGGTCGCCCGCCGCCTCGTGCAGCCGCCCGTCGATGCGCTCCAGCGAGGTGTAGAGCGGCAGGATCATGAACGGCAGGAAGTTGTACGTCAGGCCGCAGACCACGGCCAGTGGCGTGGCGAGGACACGGTCGCCGGCGGTGACACCGAGCCAGTTGGTGACGTCCAGGACGTGCAGCGAGCCCAGGGCGCCGACGACGGGGCCGCCGTCCGCGAGGATCGTCTTCCAGGCGAGGGTGCGGATCAGGAAGCTGGTGAAGAAGGGCGCGATCACCAGGATCAGGATCAGATTGCGCCAGCGGCCCGCGCGGAACGCGATCAGGTACGCCAGCGGGTAGCCCAGCAGCAGGCACAGGACCGTCGCGGAGCCCGCGTACGCCACCGAGCGCAGGAACTGCGGCCAGTACTCCGACAGGGCGTCCCAGTAGGTCGCGAAGTGCCAGGTGACCTTGTAGCCCTCCTCCAGGGAGCCCGTCTGCACGGACGTGGAGGCCTGGTAGACCATCGGCAGCGCGAAGAAGACCAGCAGCCACAGGACGCCGGGCAGGAGCAGCCAGTACGGGACGAGACGGCCGCGTGCGCGCGGGGCTCTGCGCGTGGGGGCGGCCGGCGAGAGGGGCGGTGGCGCCTCGGTTTCGGTGACGGTCGCCATCAGACAGCCGCCTCTTCCCCGACCGTCTCCACACCCGCGTCGATGTCCTGACCCGCGTCCAGGCCGAAGGTGTGGACCGGACTCCAGTGCAGGACGACGTCCGCTCCGGGAACGAACCGGGGGTCGCGGTCGATGTTCTGGACGTAGACCTCGAACTCGGGGCAGACCGAGCTGTCGACGACGTACTGCGTGGAGACGCCGATGAAGCTCGACGCGGTGATCTTCCCGGTGACGCGGTTGCGGCCCACGGGGATGTCGCCGGCGTCGTCCGCGTGCGTGAGGGATATCTTCTCGGGCCGTACGCCGACCAGCACCTTGCCGCCGGTTGTCGTGGCCGCCGAACACCGCGCCCTGGGCAGCGCGAGCTTGCCGTCGCCCGCCTTGAGGACGATGTCGTCGCCGCTCGTGGAGTCGACCTCGGCCTCGATGAGGTTCGAGGTCCCGAGGAAGTTGGCGACGAACGTGGTCCGCGGGTTCTCGTACAGGTCGCTGGGCGAGCCGAGCTGTTCGACGCGGCCCGCGCTCATCACGGCGACCGTGTCGGCCATCGTCATGGCCTCCTCCTGGTCGTGCGTGACGTGGATGAAGGTGATGCCGACCTCGGTCTGGATGCGCTTGAGCTCCAGCTGCATCTGGCGGCGCAGCTTGAGGTCGAGGGCGCCGAGGGGTTCGTCGAGGAGGAGGACCCTGGGGTGGTTGATCAGCGCGCGGGCCACGGCGACGCGTTGCTGCTGGCCGCCGGAGAGCTGGTGCGGCTTCTTGCGGGCCTGTTCGCCGAGCTGCACGAGCTCCAGCATCTCCTCGACCTGCTTCCTCACCGACCTGATGCCGCGCCGGCGCAGCCCGAAGGCGACGTTCTCGAAGATGTCGAGGTGCGGGAAGAGCGCGTACGACTGGAAGACCGTGTTCACCGGCCGCTTGTACGGCGGAAGCGCCGTCACGTCCTGGTCGCCCAGGTGGACGGTGCCGCTCGTGGGCTCCTCCAGGCCGGCGATCATGCGCAGGGTGGTGGTCTTGCCGCAGCCGGAGGCGCCGAGCAGGGCGAAGAAGGAACCTTTCGGCACGGTGAGGTCGAGGGGGTGGACGGCGGTGAAGGAGCCGTAGGTCTTGCTGATCCCTGTCAGGCGGACGTCTCCGCCGTGGTCTTTCGTCATGGTGTGGTCCCTGTGTGTCGGGGGTCGTCGTCTGTGGTCCTGCACCCGGGTTTGCCGCCCCCGCCGCCCCTGCCCGTCCCATCCCTGGGGGCTGCGCCCCGGCAGCTCCACCGCGAGCGCTGCCGCGACCCGGACCAACGGCAGGGCCAGCAGCCGGACCCTCGCCTGCCGGCCTTCGGCCTCGTCCTCAGCCGCCGGACGGGCTGGATGTGCCTGGCCTCGGCTGAAGATCCAAGCCGCGGCCGGGAAAGTCCCAGCGCTGCCTCGAACGATCCAGCCCGGCCCGCACGATCCAGCGCCGCCCGCCCGCATATTCCAGCCCCTCCGGCGTTTGAGGAGCGGGGGTCCGGGGGCCGGCCCCCGAAACGGGGTTTGGGGCGGAGCCCCGAAACGAACGGGGGTCCAGGGGGCGCAGCCCCCTTGGCGGGGTCGAAGGGGCGGAGCCCCTGGGGATGGGACGGGTAGGGGCGGCGGGGGCGAGCACCCCGCGCCGCACCCGCCGGAGGCCTACGCCCCCGTCAGCTTCGCGAACTTCTCCTCGTACGCCGTCTCTTCCTTCCCACTCAGCAGCCGGAAGGCATGGGACTTCGCGGCCATGGCCTTGTCGGGAATGATCAGCGGGTTGTCCGCCGCACCCTTGTCGATCTTCTCCAACTCGGCCTTCACCCCGTCGACCGGGCAGACGTAGTTGATGTACGCGGCGAGTTCGGCGGCCGGCCGGGGCTCGTAGTAGTAGTCCATGAGCCGCTCGGCGTTCGTCTTGTGACGTGCCTTGTTGGGGATCAGCATGTTGTCGGTGGACGTCAGATAGCCGCTGTCGGGGATGACGAAGTCGACGTCGGGGCTGTCCGCCCTGAGTTGCACGACGTCACCCGCCCAGGCGATGCAGGCCGCGAAGTCGCCGCTGGTGAGGTCGGAGGTGTAGTCGTTGCCGGTGAAGCGCCGTATCTGGCCCTTGTCGACGGCCTTCTGGAGGCGGGCGATCGCGGCGTCGTAGTCGTCGTCCGTGAACCTGGCCGGGTCCTTGCCCATGTCGAGCAGGGTCATGCCGACGCTGTCGCGCATCTCCGACAGGAAGCCGACGCGTCCCTTGAGCCGGGGGTTGTCGAGCATGTCGGAGACGGACGTCACCTCGACGCCGTCGAGCGCCTTCTTGTTGTACGCGATGACGGTCGAGATGCCCTGCCAGGGGTACGAGTAGGCGCGGCCCGGATCCCAGTCGGGACTGCGGAACTGGGAGGACAGGTTGGCGTAGGCGTGGGGCAGGTTCTCCGGGTCCAGTTTCTGGACCCACCCCAGACGGATCAGCCGGCCGGCCAGCCAGTCGGTGAGGACGATGATGTCGCGGCCGGTGTCCTGGCCCGCGGCGAGCTGGGGCTTGATCTTGCCGAAGAACTCGTTGTTGTCGTTGATGTCCTCGGTGTACTTGACCTTGATACCGGTCCGCCGGGTGAACTGGTCGAGCGTGGGGTGGTGCTTCTCGCTGTCGTCCACGTCCATGTACTCGGTCCAGTTGGAGAAGTTGACGACCTTCTCCTTGGCCGAGTGGTCCTCCGCGGAGACGCCTCCCTGGCTCTTGCCCGCCGCGGGGATGCCGCAGGCGCTCAGCGCGCCGGCGCCGCCGATCGCGAGCGCGCCTCCCGCGGAGGCACGCAGCAGCGACCGGCGGGTCAGGGACGCCCGGCCGTTGCGGAGACTGCGTCGCATCGCGGCAAGTTGGGCCGGGGACAGGGGGTCTGGCTCGTACTGCTCCATGCGCGTGGTGCCCTTCCGGGAGGTGTGGCCGTGATCGGCGGCAGGCGGTGTGCCGCCCCGCTGTGGACGTCCGGCCACAGCGGGGCGGCGGCTACGGCCGGTCCCCGAAGACCGTGCGGTGCCAGTCCTTCGCGGCGACCGCGGTGTTGTCGAACATGACGTGCTTGATCTGTGTGTACTCCTCGAACGAGTACGCGGACATGTCCTTGCCGAAGCCGGACGCCTTGTACCCGCCGTGGGGCATCTCGCTGATGATCGGAATGTGGTCGTTCACCCAGACGCAGCCCGCCCTGATCTCGCGGGTGGCGCGGTTCGCCCGGTAGACGTCACGGCTCCAGGCGGAGGCGGCGAGGCCGTACGGGGTGTCGTTGGCGAGCCGGATGCCCTCGTCGTCGCTGTCGAAGGGCAGGACGACGAGGACCGGACCGAAGATCTCGGACTGGACGATCTCGCTGTCCTGGGCGGCGTCCGCGATGAGCGTGGGCCGGTAGTAGGCGCCGTCCTTGAGGTCCCCCTGGGGAGCCTCGCCGCCGGTCACCACGCGCGCGTGGGCACGCGCCCGGTCGACGAAACCGGCCACCCGGTCGCGATGGGCGTGCGAGACGAGCGGCCCGAGGTCCGTACCCGGCGCGAAGGGATCGCCGAGCCGGACGGTCTCCATGAGGGCGGCCGTCCGCGCGACGAACTCGTCGTACAGGGGGCGTTGGACGTACGCGCGCGTGGCCGCCGTGCAGTCCTGCCCGGTGTTGATGAGCGCGCCCGCGACCGCGCCGTGCGCGGCGGCTTCGGGATCGGCGTCGTCGAAGACGACGAAGGGCGCCTTTCCGCCCAGTTCCAGGTGGATCCGCTTGACGGTGGCGGTGGCGAGCTCGGCGACACGCTTGCCGACGGCGGTGGACCCGGTGAACGAGGTCATGGCCACGTCCGGGTGCGCCACGAGGTGCTCGCCGGCCTCCTTGCCGGTGCCGGTGACGATGTTGACGACGCCGTCCGGGATGCCCGCCTCGATGGCGGCCTCGGCGAAGAGGAGCGAGGTGAGAGGGGTGAGCTCGGCGGGCTTCAGGACGATCGTGTTGCCCGCGGCGATCGCCGGGAGGATCTTCCAGGCGGCCATCTGCAGCGGGTAGTTCCAGGGCGCGATCGAGCCGACCACACCGATGGGTTCACGGCGTATGTACGAGGTGTGGTCACCGGAGTACTCGCCCGCGGACTGCCCCTGCAGGAGCCGGGCGGCCCCCGCGAAGAAGGCGGTGTTGTCGATGGTGCCCGGGACGTCGAACTCACGGGTCAGCTTCAGCGGCTTGCCGCACTGGAGCGACTCGGCGCGGGCGAAATCGTCGGCACGGTCTGCCAGCACTGCGGCGAAGCGGTGCAGCGCGTCGGAACGCTCGCCGGGGGTGGTGGCGGCCCAGCCCGGGAAGGCCGCGCGGGCCGCGGCGACGGCGGCGTCCACGTCCTCGGTGCCGGCGAGCTCGTAGGTGTACACCTCGGCGCCGGTGGCCGGGTCGACCACGGTGTGGGTACGGCCCGAGGTCCCCTTCCGCGTGCGGCCCGCGACGAACTGCGCGCCGTCCGCGAAACGGTCCTGGGCCGGGAAGCGGATCGGGGTGGCGGTACCCGGGTCGTGCATGTGGCTCTCCTCGGTGTCCCTGGCTGAGGGCCGGCGCAGCTCAAGCCCGATTTGAGTGCCGATCCTGACAGAGCACCGGCGCCTCAACAAGGGATTCCGTTGTTTCCTTTTGGTTACGCGACGGAATCTGTCGACCAGGTGCTCAGTCGGCATGGAAAACGGGGGACGGACTGTCAGTGGTGCGTGCCAGACTCGTCGGCATGGTGAAGATCGATTCTTGGGACGCCCTGGTCGGGGAGGTCCGCGCGGGGGCGAGGGTCAAGTACCTGCACTTCTGGGGGCATCGGCCGCGGCCCGACGGGCGGGTCGGCGCGAGCTGTCTGAGCCAGTGGTGGCCGTCGCCGTTCACGGTGGACGGGGTGGAGTACGCGACGGCCGAGCACTGGATGATGGCGTCGAAGGCCCGGCTGTTCGGCGACGCGGAGGCGGAGAAGAAGGCGGTCACGGCCGCGAGTCCCGGGGCCGCCAAGAAGGCCGGACGGCTGGTGCGCGGCTTCGACGACTCCGTATGGGAGCGGGAGCGGTTCGGGATCGTCGTCGAGGGCAGCGTCCACAAGTTCGCGGCGCACGCGGACCTCAGGGAGTTCCTGCTCGGCACGGGAGACCGAATACTGGTGGAGGCCAGCCCGCTGGACCGGGTGTGGGGCATCGGCCTGGCCGCGGACGACGAGCGGGCCGCGGATCCCGAGCGCTGGCGAGGGCTGAACCTGCTGGGGTTCGCCCTCATGGAGGCGCGGGAGCGGCTCGCCTAGGGGGCGCCCACCACGAGTGACGTGGAAGCCACCGAGGCAGGGTAGTCGCCGCCCAGGCCTTCGCCGTCGTCCGAGACCGCGACCAGGAAGGCGAACGCGACCCCTGCCAGGACCAGGCCGGCCGCTCCGCAGATGATCCCGGCGAGGGCCTGCCCCGGGTTCGTGGCCTCGCCCCGGCGCGCCTTGGCACGGCCGATCACACCGAAGATCACCGCCAGTACGCCGAGCACGATGGCCAGCGGCCACAGACAGAACCCGGCGGCGGCGATGATCCCCAGGACGAGCGAGGCGACCCCCATCCCGTTGCTCGGCGCGGGCGGCATCCCGGGCCAGCCGTAGCCCGGGGCGCCGTGGTACGGGGTGCCGTGGTACGGGGTGCCCTGGTCACCGTGGGCCGGATAGCCCGGGTACCCCGGGGACTGGGAGTACTGGGGGTATCCGTACGGCACGTGCACGGGCCCCGGGCCGTCGGGGCTGATGGGCGGCGGGGGGACGGGCTCGCTGTGACCCGAGGGCGCGTGGGGGGCGCCCGGCACGACGGGCGCCTGGGCCGTGGGCGGCGGGAAGGAGGCGTGGGACGGAGAGGGGGCAGAGGGATGGGCCCACTGCTGGGGTTGTGCCTGCGGGCCCGCCCACGTGCCGGGGGCCGGGAATCCGGGGGCGGCCACCGGATACCCGTACGCCACCGTCTGCTGGTGGTGCGCGGAGGACGGCCCCGGTGGCGTGTTCACAGACGACACGGTGTCCGCGGGCGGCGCCCACGGGTTGGACATGGGGGCGGAGGGGCTCGACGGTGGCTGCGCAGTGGCGGGCGGGTTGGGCGCGGGCTGCCCGGCAGCGGACGGGGTCGCCGCGGCAGCCGGAGGAGTCGGCCCGGAGACCGGCGCGGTCGGTCCGGAGACCGGCGGGGGGTGTGCGGCGACAGGCGGGGGCTGTGCGGCGACAGGCGGGGGCGGCTTGTCGAGGTGTGGCGTCGGTGCGGTTGCCGGCTTGTCCAGGTGGATCCCGGGGGCCGCGACCGCATCCTGCGGTTCGGTGCCAGTATCGGCGCCTGGGCCGACGGGAGGTGCAGGCGCTGTGTCCTCCGGTTCGGGGCCGGCTCCGGCCCCGTCACCGGCGCCAGTCGGCGTGTCCTCCGAAGGAGCGGGCGTGGTCGGGGCGCCCTTCTCCGTGGGCGCCCAGGGGCTCTGACCGGGGCTGTCCGGCGGCTGCGGCGTCTGTGCCTCGTCGGACATGCGCGGGACCCCCTTCGTCGTACGTTCCGTCATGCTACGGCCCATGCCTCCCCCGCACGGGCCGCCGCCTACGATGATCCCCGAGTCATCGATCAGCCGATCACCCGCGTCCCCGGCCACGGCCCGGGGGACGCCGTTCCCGGGGAGGAACCTTGACCGACCACGTCTCCGTGCCCGAGGGCCCGACCAGCGCCACCGGCGCGGCCGCCCGCGACCTGCACGCCTTCATCGCCGGCCTCCCGAAGGCCGAACTGCACGTGCACCACGTCGGCTCCGCCTCCCCCCGCATCGTCTCGGAACTGGCCGCCCGGCACCCCGACTCCAAGGTGCCCACCGATCCCGAGGCCCTCGTCGACTACTTCACCTTCACCGACTTCGCCCACTTCATCGACGTGTACCTGTCCGTGGTGGACCTCATCCGCACCCCCGAGGACGTACGGCTGCTCACCTACGAGGTCGCCCGGGACATGGCCCGGCAACAGGTGCGCTACGCCGAGCTGACCATCACGCCGTACTCGTCCACCAGGCGTCGCATCGACGAGCGCGCCTTCATGGACGCGATCGAGGACGCCCGCAAGGCGGCCGAGGCCGACTTCGGGACCGTGCTGCGCTGGTGCTTCGACATCCCCGGCGAGGCGGGCCTGGCCTCCGCCGAGGAGACGACCCGGCTGGCCACGACCGACGGTCTGCGCCCGGAGGGCCTGGTGTCGTTCGGGCTCGGCGGGCCCGAGATCGGCGTACCGCGTCCGCAGTTCAAGCCGTACTTCGACCAGGCCATCGCCGCCGGGCTGCACTCCGTGCCGCACGCCGGTGAGACCACCGGTCCTGAGACGGTCTGGGACGCCCTGAAGGAGCTGCGCGCGGAGCGCATCGGGCACGGCACCAGCTCTGCGAAGGACCCCGAACTCCTCGCCCACCTCGCCGAGCACCGCATCGCCCTGGAGGTCTGCCCGACCTCCAACATCGCCACCCGCGCGGTGCGCACGCTCGACGAGCACCCGCTCAGGGAGTTCGTGCGGGCCGGAATCCTCGTCACCATCAACTCCGACGACCCGCCCATGTTCGGCACGGACCTCAACAACGAGTACGCCGTCGCCGCCCGCCTCCTCGACCTCGACGAACAGGGCCTGGCCGCACTCGCCAAGAACGCGGTGGAGGCGTCCTTCCTGGACGCGGCGGGCAAGGCGCGGATCACGGACGAGATCGACACGTACACCTCCGCCTGGCTGGCCCCCTGAGATCCGGGACCACCGGGATCCCGCCCTCCGGCCCCGCCCGGGGGACAGCACAATGGGGCCCATGCGCACCGTGACAGCCGTGGCCCATCGCGGCCACCCCTACCGTGTCCGCGAGAACACGATCGACTCCCTGCGCTCCGCGCTCCGGGCGGGCGCGGACGCGGTGGAGATCGACGTACGGCTGACCCGGGACGGCGTGCCCGTCCTGCTGCACGACGCGACCCTGAAGCGGCTGTGGGAGCAGGACCGGCCGCTGGCCACGCTGTCCTCGGACGAGGTCCGCGGACTCACCGGCGGCGGGGTGCCGACGCTGGCGGACGCGCTGCTCGCCGCCGGCGACAGCCGCCTGATGATCGACCTTCCGGGCGCGGCCGACCCCCGGGCGGTACGGCGGGTCGTGGACGTCGTCCGGGAGTGCGGGGCCGAGGAGCGGGTCTACTACTGCGCGGGCGCCGACACGATGCTCGCCGTGCGCGCCGCCGCCCCGTCCGCCGAGATCGCCCTGACCTGGACGACGCTCGCCCCGCCCCGCCCGGCGCTCCTCGCCGCCGTGCGCCCGCGCTGGCTCAACTACCGCTTCGGCCTGGTGACCCGGGAACTCGCCGCCCGCGTCCACCGCGACGGCTACCTGCTGTCGGTGTGGACGCCCGACACCCGTCGCTCGATGCGGCGGCTGCTGGACGCGGGAGTCGACTCGATCACCACGAACCGGATCGAGACGCTGTGCGCCTTGCGGAAGGTGTAGCCGACCGACTGCCGCACGCGGCACCGGACCGCTACACGCGGGACCGCTGAGGGACGGTCGCCGGGTCGGCCGGGGTCTGGCGGGTGAGGTACTGCGGCACGGGGGCGTCGTCCTTGCCGGTGTCGCGGACGAGGCCGTAGCGCTTCGCGCCGTCGGGGGGCCCGGTCAGCACGTCCTTCTCCACCTCGTCCCAGGTGGTCGGGAAGACGTTCAGGCCGTAGTCGGCGCCCCGCTCGTTCACGGTGAGGGTGACGCTGCCGTCGACGTAGAAGTACTCGTTCTGCCACATCTGCTGGGTGCCGGGCGGCAGGACGGCGTAGCCCGTGGTCGAGTTGCCCATGCCGGTGGCGGAGGGGTCGGTGCTGCTGACGGGGTCGTCCATGCGGCGCCCGCCGCCCGAGGCCACGTGGAAGAGCCTGCCCTTCAGACCGGTCCAGGCCGGCATGACCAGGCTGCCCGCCCGGTACTGCGGCGAGATCTGCCAGCGGACGAGGACGTAGCCCTGGCCCTGAAGCGTCACACTGTCCCCGCGGTGGTTCATGGTGGCGTGGGCGCCGCCGGTGCTGGTGACGCCGGACTCGGGGCGGTGCGGCAGGGCCGCGGGCTCGATGTCGGGAGCGGGGGCCCGGTCGACGGCGTCGACGACCGTGCCGTACAGGTCGGCCTTCTTCGGGCGCTTCGGCGAGGGTGAAGGGGAGGGAGAGGGGGAGACGGACGGGGTGGGGGACGCCGACGGGGTGCGCGCCGGCGGGCGGGCCGTACTCGCGGCCGTGGGGGCGACCGCGCGCGGCGGCGGGGCGTCCGGGGGCTGCGTGACGACGTACGCGCCGCCCGCGACGATCGTCGCTCCCGCCGTCACCGCCACGGCGGGCTGGGTGAGCGCGCCCAGGAGCTTGGCGGACCAGCCGACGGTGGTGGCGGTGGCCGTGGCGGCCACCGCGGTCTTGCCGCCGAGCGCCAGTGACAGGGTGAACCCGACGGGGACCGGGACGAGCGCGATCCCGACGAGGAGCCGCTCGGCCGGCACCACCGCCCGGCCGGGTGCGGCGCAGTAGGCGCAGCCCCTGATGTGACGGGCGAAGCGCTTGCGCCACACCGAGTCGGGCCGGCCGTTCCAGCGGCCGGTCAGCTCGCGCAGTTCGGGGCAGGCCCCGTCGAGGGCCCGGACGATGCCGCGCGCGGTCTCCAGGCGTGCCTTCATGCGCTGGACGCGCACGGCGGCGTGCTGCCGGCTGATGCCGACCGCGGCGGCGAGTTCGCGCCGGGTCAGCTCACCGGCGACTTCCAGCCACCACAGGGACAGCAACTGCCGGTCGTCGCCGTCGAGCCAGCGCACCGCCTCGGCGACCTCGCGCCGCTGTCCCTCCAGTTGCAGGCGCAACACCGTGAGCTCGGCGAAGTCGGCGGCGTCGCGGGCCACGTCCTCGGTCAGCCGGTCGGCCGGCCTGCGGCGTGCCCGGTCCCGTATCTGCCGCATGGCGATCGCGACGAGCCAGGACCGGAAGCTGTCGGGATCACGCAGCGCGCCGAGGTTGCCGACGGCCCGCAGCATGGTCTCCTGCACGACGTCGTCGACGTCCGCGTGGCCGTTGAGGGCGCGGCCGACGATGTTGTAGACCAGCGGCAGCCAGCCTTCGACGAGCTCGTCCAGGGCACGCCGGTCGCCGGCCTGTGCGGCCGCGATGGTGGCGCGCCACTGTCGCCCGTCCACGTGCGTCCTCTCCGCCGTCACGCGCCCTCCGGACGTACTTTCTCAGCCATTCCGGCGTGTTTCTCAGCCAGTGCGGCGAGTTTCTCAGCCAGTCCGGGGAGGGACGGGCACGGAAGTCCTGGACGGCGGCCGCGACACCGCCACAGGACATCCCAATCCGGGCGAAGCCGACGCCGGCCCGCGACGGAGATCACAGTCTCGCTCCTGCGCGTGGGGGACAGGTGACGTGTGTGGAGACGGGGTGGAGGCGGCGGGGATAACAGTTTTTTCACCGCCCCCGGACCGCCCGCCCCCGGACCGCCCGCACCCGGACCGCCCACCCTGGATCGCCCGGCCCGGTCCGCCACCGGCCCCGTCCGCCACCGGCCGCGATTCCCCTAGGGGCTCCCCGAGGGCCGGCTCGGGGGACGGCGCCCTCCTCAGTGATGATCCATGAGCGGCGCCCCCGCAGCATGATCACGGTCAACGCCCGTCTGTCACCGAGGAGTCGCCGATGCCCACTCGTACCCGCTCAGCCCTCGCCGCCCTCGCCTCCACCCTCGCCTCCGTCCTCGCCCTGGGCACGGCGGCCGGCCCCGCGGTGGCCACCGCCTCCCCCGCGCCTCCGCCGCCCACCCGCTGCGACACCACGGGCCCGCACCCCACCGCGCTCTGCGAGGCGATCTCCGGGCTGCCGGACAGCGACGCGACGGCCGCGCTCGTCCGGGTCGGCGGCACCGCCGGCACCTGGCGGGGCACCGCCGGGGCCCGCGACCTGAGGACGAACCGCCCGGCCCTGGAGAACGGGCGCTTCCGCGCCGGCTCCACGACGAAGGTGGTGACGGCCGCGATGGTGCTGCAGCTGGCCGCCGAGGGGGACGTGGACCTGGACGAGGACGTGGAGACGTACCTCCCGGGCCTCCTCCCCGACACCTTCGAGTTACCCGTCACGGTGCGGCACCTGCTGACCTGCACGAGCGGGCTGCAGCGGGGCAAGGACCTCGGCCCGGTCAACGGCGAGGGCTACGACAACCGCTACGTGACCCTGACTCCCGAGGAGGTGGTGGCCTCGTCGGTCGCCCAGGGCCCCGCCTTCGACCCGGGTGAGCGGCAGAAGTACCAGAACATCGACTACACCGTGCTCGCCATGCTGATCGAGCGGGTGACGGGCGACTCCTACGAGCACCAGGCGTCCGTGCGCGTGCTGGAGCCGGTCGGCATGCACGACACGTCCTTCCCCGGCGGCCCGGACCCCCGTATCCACGGGCCGCACAACCGCGGCTACCAGCTCCTCGCGGACGGGCGCCTGGTCGACGCCACCGAGTGGAACATGTCCGACCGGTGGGCCGTGGGCGACATGATCTCGACCACGGCGGACCTGGAGAAGTTCCTGGTCGCCCTGTTCCGCGGAGAGGTCGTGCCGCAACCGCTGCTGAAGGAGGAGATGCTCACGGTGGCGGACGCCCCCGGCGCGACGATGAGCGCGGGACTGACGCTGCAGAAGCTCCCCGACGGCCGCGAGGTGTGGTTCAAGACAGGCGCCCGCCCGGGCTACAGCACGGGCATCGGCGCAACCGAGAACCTGTCCTTCACCCTGGTGTACTCGGTCAACGCGACCGACGCGAAGTCCTCGGGAGGGAACCCGGTGGTCGACCGGATCATCCAGGCGGCGCTCGGCTAGCCTCGACGAGCAGCCGGACCCGCCTCACCCAGCGGCTCCTCCAGCGGCACGTGCCGCACCCCTGGCAGGTTGCCGTCGAGTTCGCCGGGCTCGAAACGGCACATGCCGACCACGTGCCAGAACTCGCCCGTGACGTCACCCTCGTACTTGTAGCCGCCGGACGGCGCCAGCGCGGCCCAGCCGCCCGGCATCGCGACGAGGGTGGCCCGCAGGGTGACCGGGGCGTCGCCGGAGGCGGTGTCGGAGGCATCGCCGGGAGCCTCGGCGGGGACGTTCCACAGCCGGACCGTGCCGTCCTCGCCGCCGCTGGCCAGCAGGGAACCGTCGGGGCTGAAGGCGACGGCCAGCACGCGGCCGGTGTGGCCCGTCAGGGTGGCGGTTGCGCGGCCGGTGCGGGCGTCCCACAGGCGTACCGTCCGGTCGTCGCCGGCCGTGGCCAGAAGGGGACGCCGGGGGTGGGCCGCGGCCGTCCACAGCTTGCCGGTGTGGCCGGTCAGCCGGTGCGCGGGCGTGCCGTCCTCCCAGATCACGGCCTGCCCGTCCCAGGAGGCGCTGGCCAGCCAGGAGCCGTCGGGCGCGAACGCCACGGCGTAGACCCGGTCGGTGTGTCCGTCCAGGACGGCGCTGATCCGTTGGCCGGCCATGTCCCACACGCGCACCTTGCGGTCGTCGCAGCCGGTGGCCAGAACGGCGCCGTCGGAGCGGAAGGCGATCGCGCGGACCCGGCCGAAGTGCTCGCCGATGGTGGTGACGTGCGCGCCGGTGGCCCGGTACCAGAGCCGTACGGTGTCGTCGTCGTTGGCCGTGGCGAGCAGTTCGCCGTCGGGGCTGAAGGCCTCGGCCCACACGTGGTCCGTCTCGACGTCCATCTCACGCTGGTACTCGCCGGTGGCGGCGTTCCACAGGTACATGTCGCCGTCACTGCTCGCGGTGGCCAGCAGGGTGCCGCCCGGGCTGAACACCGCCGAGACCAGGCGGTCGCCCTGGCCGGTGAGTTCGCGCAGCCGCCGCGCGGTCGCGGAGTGCCACACACCGACGACTCCGTCGTTGCCGCCGGCCGCCAGCATCGAGCCGTCGGCGCTGAAGGAGAGGGTGCCGACGCGCCGTCCGTGGCCGCGCAGGATGCGCCGGCCCTGACCGGTGGCCGGGTCCCAGATCCGTACGACGCCGTCGTTGCCGCCGGTCACCAGCAGGGAGCCGGTCTCCAGGGCGGGCGTGTCGCCGTGCGGACGGAACTTGCACACCCAGACCGAGCCGCGGTGCTCCGAGGGCTGCCGGGTCAGCGGTACGGCGACGGGCCCGCCGCCGGAGGCCGGGCCGGCATCGGGGTCGATCCGCCACAGCCGGACCACCCCGGCACTGTCCCCCGCGGCGAGCAGCGTCCCGTCGGGGTCGAAGAGCACCTGGTACACGGCGCCGCGGCAGCCGCCGAGCAGCCCGGCCGGGCCGCCCGCGGCCAGGTCCCACAGCCGTACGTCCCCTTCGGTGTCCCCGCTCACCAGGAACCTGCCGCGGGGGTGGAAGTCCAGGGTGTAGACGCGGCCCGGGTGGCCGGTGAACTCGTGCAGCACCCGCCGCCCGGTGACGTCCCACACCCGGACCGTGCCCGCGCCCTGCCCGTCGCCCATGTCGCCGGTGGCGAGCAGCGTCCCGTCGGGGCTGAACCGGGCCCGGAACACCGCGCCCCGGTGGCCCGGCAGTTCACCGAGCCGCCGTCCGGTGGCGATGTCCCACAGCCGTACGGCGGCGGAGGCGTCCCCGGTGACGAGAGTGGTGCCGTCCGGCCCGAAGGCCACGGTGTAGACGGGGGCGACGTGGCCGGGCAGCCGCCGCAGCGGCGTGCCGGAGTCGGTGTCCCACAGGGTGACCACGCCCTCGGCGTCGCCGGTGGCCAGCAGGGAGCCGTCCGCGTCGAGGGCGACCGGCCAGACCCCCTTCGGGTGAATACGCAGCACGTGCCGGCACCGTCCGGAGACCGGGTCCCACAGGCGTACGGTGCCGTCGGCGCTCCCCGTGGCCAGCACCCGGTCGCGGAACTTGACCCCGTAGACCCGGCCGGTGTGGCCCTGGAGGGTGCGCAGGGCGGTGCCGGTGACGGCGTCGCAGACGAGCACGCCGCCGTCCTCGCTGCCGACGGCGAGGAGTTCGCCGTCGGGGCTGTACGAGACGGGTTCGGGCAGCCGGCTGGTGCGCATGTCGTAGCCGTACGGCACGCCGACCGCGGAGGGCCGGAAGCCGGCGTCTACGGCCATGCCGGGGGCGACGGCGGCGGTGGCCAGTTCGGGGGAGCCGGTCAGGCCGGGCCCGGTGGTGGCCGCCACGAGTGCCGCCCGCCGCCACCGACCGCCCTCGACGCGGGCGCCGGTCAGGTCGGTGCGGATCAGCCGCGCCCGTCGCAGATCCGCGCCCCGCAGATCGGCACCGGTCAGGTCGGCGCCGTCGAGCCACGCCCCGGTCAGCCGGGCGTGGCGCAGCACGGCGCCGGAGAGGTTGGCGCCCACGAGCCGGGCGTCGGTGAGGTCGGCGCGGGTGAGGTCGACGCCGGAGAAGTCGCGGTACGACAGGTCCTCCCCCGCGAGGGCGGCGCCGCGCAGGTCGGTGTGGGCGGGGACCCGGAGCCGGGTGAGGATCTTCACGGCGTTGGCGCGGGCGGTCTCCCCGCCGCGTACGGTCGGCTGCGGCTCGTCCCCGGCGGTGCCGCTCAGCGCGCCCTCGGCCCATTCCTGGCAGACGCGGTGGTCGGCGAGGTCGCACAGGAACTCCACCGCGAGACGGCTCAGTTGCCGTTGTGTCAGCAGGGTGCTGTCGCCTGCGGCCAGCCTGAGGGCGCACTCGCGGGCGATCAGCCACTCCACCACCGAGCCGTGGATGAAACGGAACACACCGTCGTCGCTGCGGACCAGCAGGCTCCCGGAGCCGACGGCGTGCGCGGCCTGCGGCACCGAGAGGCGGCTGTCGGCGAGCCCGGTCAGGGTCTCGGCGACGTCGGTGAGCTCGTCGAGCCGCAGCGAGTCCCGGCCGCTCTCCCACAGGCGCAGGGCGAGCGCGGTGACCGCGTTCCACAGCTGGTCCAGGTCGAGTCCGGGTGCCCGGCCGGGGCCGCCGGTGCCGCGCTGGGCCTCGAAGCGCAGCCAGGCGGTGAGCACTTCCTGGTAGAGCCCGGCGGGGCTGAGGGCACGGCCCGCTCCGGCGACCGCGCGCAGCTGGTCGTCGTCGAGGTCGGCGACGAAGCCGAGCAGCCGGGGGTTGCGGCACAGGTCGAGCAGATCGGGGATGGCGTCCAGGAGCCGCACCCGGCGGTCGGCGGCGCGCTCGTCGCCGTCGTAGCGGTTGACCAGGTAGGCGCGGATCTGCTGGGGCGTGAACTCCTGCACCGCCAGCACCCGGCGCTGCGGGAGCAGTCCGACGCGTTCGCCGAGCGCGGTCAGCACCTGTCCCTGGGAGCGGAAGTGCTGGGTGCGGCTGCTGACCACGATCTTGGCGCTGTCCACGGCGGAGTCCAGCAGCACCTGGAGGCGTTCGGCGGCGCGGTCGTAGCTGACCTGGGTGACGAGTTCGTCGAAGCCGTCGAAGAGCAGCACGATCCGGCCCTGCTGGAGCATGTAGCGGAAGGCGCGCAGGTCGATGTTGTCGACGCCGTGGGCGGCGAGGTGGGCGGCGACCAGCCCCTCGAAGGAGTAGGCGCGGTCCAGCGCGTGCAGTTCGACCAACAGCGGGACCAGGTGCGGCAGTTCGGCCGGGATGCGGCGGGCCAGCTCGCGCAGCGCGAAGGTCTTGCCGTGGCCGAAGTCGCCGAGCAGCAGCAGGAAGCGGCCCTGGTCGGAGTCGAGCAGCCGGAGCATGTCGTCGACCAGCCCGTCGCGCTCCTCGGCGCCGAGGCGCTCCACCTCCCGGTACCGCTGCGGAAGGTACATGTCCGGCGGGTAGCGGGGGTCGGTGCGCAGCCGCTCGCTCTGCGCACCCACGTATCCCCGCAGGTCGAGCAGGCCCTGGAACTCGGTGAAGCTGCGCACCCGTACACCCCTGCGGCGGGCCAGGTCGCGCAGTTCGCGGGCGGGCGGCGGGCCGTCGTGGACGAGTTCGGCCTCGGTCTCGGAGTCCGCGGCGTGCACGAGGGCGACGAAACGCTCGACGTCCTGCGCGGTGGGGGTGCCGGTGTGCACGGCGACCCTCTGCTGCCGTACGAAGCCCGACTGGGTCCAGGTGACCAGGAGTTGGGGCACCGGTCCGGCCACCGGGCGGATCTGGGCGCCCTCGTGGCGGGTGCGGCAGACCTCGGCGACGCGGGCGAGCAGCGCCTCGGCCGGGGACTGCACGGCACGCGGCTCGGGCTCCCCCGGGGCGGCCGGGCCTTCGGCGGTGTGCGTCGTGGCGCTTGCCGGCTCCCCGTCGACGGCCGGTCCGTGCGGGTCGGGGCCGAAGGCGCGCTGGGCCCGCCGCCACCCGGTCTGTATCCGCTGCGGCTGTGCCTGTTGGTGTGCCAGTTGGTGTGCCTCTTGCTGCGTGTCTCCCTGCCCCTGCCAACTGGTCAGGCCGTCGCGGCTGATGCGGAGCAACTGGTGCCGGCCGGGCCCGTCGGCACCGAGCACCCGCACCTCACTGGAGGCGGTGGTCAGGACCGGTTGGGCCCCGGGGCCCGCCGGGCCGTGCAGCAGCAGGTGCAGGCGGGGCGCGGTCAGCCGGGTCAGTACGTCGGTGTCGCGCAACGGGCCGGCGCCGTCCGGGGAACCGGCGCGGGAGGCACCGGAACGGGCGGCACCGGTACGGGTGGCCGTCCCGGGTGGATGGCGCAGCACGCCGATCCGCAGCCACCCCTCGTCCTCGTACGGGCGCAACGCCTGCGCGAACCAGGCGGCCTGCTCGGGGCCGACCATGCCGTACTGGTCGTCGAGGCGGTGGCTGTAGGCCATCGAGGAGTTCAGTCCCGCGACGACGGTGTGCAGTTCGGGCACGGGGAAGAGGGTCCACGGCTGGTCGCTGTCGAAGACCGCGTCGAGGCCCTGGTAGAGCTCCTGGAAGAGCCGGGCGAAGTGGCGCCACTTGGGCCAGTACGGCGGCCGGGGCGGCATCTCGTCGGCCTCACAGGTGCTGAAGTAGGCCCGGCAGGCGGCCTGGTTGACGTCCCGGCCGCCGGGGACGAGGGCGACCCGGTGCGGTTCGAGGCCGAGCAGCGCGCGCAGACCGGTGAGGAAGGCCAGCGCCTGTTCGAACTCCCGCGGACTGCCGGAGGCGGTCAGGTCGCCGGTGACCACCAGCAGGTCGGGGGCGGGAGCTCCGGCGTCGGTGAGTTCGACGAGGTCGCCCCAGATCGCCGCCTGTAACTCGGCGGGGTCCTGGCCGCGGCCGAATGCGGGCCCGGCCAGGTGGAGCACGGTGACGGCCTCGCGCACCCGGGCGTCCTCCTGCGTGCGCGGGTACACCGGCGGTGCCGCGGGCCTGCGCCGCCCGGCCCAGCCGGGACGGCCGAGTGGTCTCCCGGGCGGCGGGGCGGTCGGCGCCGCCGGCGCGGGGTGGGCCGGGTGGCTGCCGTTCCCGCCCGGGTAGCCGGGGCTCAGGCTGGGCCGGGCGCGGCCGTCGAGGGCCTGGCGGACCCGGGTGAGGAGCAGCTCCCGGGCGGCCGAGGCGTCGGTGACGGGGACCAGGTCGACGTAGGTGATGGTGGCCAGCAGGCCCTCCACCGGGATGTCCTCGATGCGGACGGTGAGGAGTCTTCGCTCCGGGGCGTCGGGGTCGGCGCGTAACGCGGCCTGCCATTCCATCCGGCCGTAGCGGGAGCGCTCGTAGTTGCGGGACAGTACGGCGATCACGGCGGCGGACTCGCTGACCCCGCGGTCCATGAAGTCGACGAAGTTGGTGCCGGGCACGAAGTCCCATGCCTGGAGGACCGTTCGGTACCCGGCCTCCTCCAGGGTCCAGGCGATCCATGACGCCCAGCGTTCGTCGGCCGGTGAGTAGCTGACGAAGAAGTCCAATGGCCCGGTTTCCCCCGGGGTGATCTGACGAGCCACCATATATTCATGATGCAATGAGAGAGCCTCGGTATGAACCGTTTTCGCGACGCCGCCTGTGGCTGAAAGGCCCGGCCGGGACCGGCGGTCGTGAACAGCCCCTGGTCACAGCCGGGCACAGATGTGCGACGCTTCCGTCCGTGCGTGTCTTTCTGCGTCTGCATGTGCTGGACAGGGTGGCGATCGGCCTGCTGGTGGTCGGGCTGCTGTGCGTGGCGACGGGGTTGCTGCCCACCGGGTCGGCGGGCGACGCGATGACACGCGTCGCACCGCTGCTGGCGTTCCTCGGCACGGTGATCGTGCTGGCCGAACTGACCAGCAAGGCCGAGGTCTTCGACGTGGTGGCGGCGCGGGTGGCACGGGCCGGACGGGGCAGCTACGCGGCCCTGTTCCTGCTGTGCGTGGCGTTCGCCTCCGTCACGACCATCGCCCTGAACCTGGACACCACCGCCGTGCTGCTGACGCCGGTGATGCTGGCGCTCGCCTCGCGGGTCGGCATCGCGCCGGTGCCGCTGGCGATGACGACGGTGTGGCTGGCCAACACGGCGAGCCTGCTGCTGCCGGTCTCCAACCTGACGAACCTGCTGGCGGCGGACCGGGTCGCGCTCTCCCCGCTGGGCCTGGCCGGCCGGATGTGGGCACCGCAACTGGCGGCGATCGCGGTGACCATGGTCTGCCTGTGGCTGTTCTACTGGCGGCCCGGAAGGCGGGCGAAGTCCGCTGGGTCCCCTGCGCCCGAGGCCCCGGAGGCGGACGTGCCCGCCCGTACCCGCGTCCCGTCCGCCGGGCCCGGCGCCGCCCGCGCGGACGACGTACGAGCGGGCGGCTCGGGGGACGCCGGCGACGCGGGAGCGGTGGGTGACGCGGGGCCGGGGAACTCCGGCCGCTACCGGACGCCCGAGGTGCACCGGCCCGCCGACCCGGTGCTGTTCCGGGCCTGCGGGCTCGCCTGCGCCGGCTTCCTGCTGGCCATCCTGGTCGCCGACGTGGAGCTGTGGGTGGCGTCGGCGACCGCCGCGGCCGTCGCCGTGGCGGCCTTCGCGGTGCGCCGCCGCTCGGCGCTGCGGCTGTCGCTGGTCCCGTGGCGGCTGGTGGTGATGGTGCCCGGGATGTTCCTCGTCGTGGAGACGGTGAACGCCAACGGGCTGCACGACCTGCTGGCTGCCGCGGTCGGCGATGACGGCGGCCTCTGGGGCCTGTTCCGGGCGGCGGCGGTCGGCGGTGGCCTGTCGAACGTACTGAACAACCTCCCCGTCTACCTGGCCGGCGAGGCGGCCGTCCCCGTCGGCAACCACGACCAGCTGCTCGCACTGCTCATCGGCACCAACGTGGGCCCGGTCGTGACGCCGTGGGCCTCACTGGCGACGCTGCTGTGGTACGAGCGGTGCCACGCGTACGGGGTGCGCGTGCCGGTCGCGCGGCTGATGGGCACGGGCGCGGTGCTGGCCGTGGCCGCCGTGGTGGCGTCGGTGCTGGCGCTGACCCTGACCGGGTAGGCGGCGTCACGGTACGGGGCCACGCGGCGCTGCCACGGCGGCGGACTCCGCGACCAGCTCCAGCAGACGCGGCAGCAGCTCCGGCCGCCCCGCAACGAAGGAACGCTCGGTGTCCGGCCCGGTGAAGCCGCCGCGGAACTCCCGTCCGTCCAGGTGCCGGAGGGCCACTCCCGCCTCACGCGCCAGCAGGGCCCCGGCCGGCAGATCGATCGCCTCCGCGCGGTATCCCACGAACCCGTCGATGTCCCCGCGGGCCAGCATGGCCCAGGTCAGCAGCGGCGCCCACAGCTGGAGCAGCCGCCGGGACCGCATCTCCAGGGTGTGCTTCAGGGCGCGGGCCGCGGGGTCGCCGCGCCCGACCGCGTGGCCCTGCGTCCAGGCGAGCAGCGGACCGGCCGGCGACAGCGGACGGCCACCGGCGGCGCGGGTGAGCCGCCCGCGCGGCCCGTGCGCGCCGCCGCCGCGCAGCGCCGACCAGGTGCGCCGGGTCACCGGGTCGTGGACCACGCCGACCACCGGTGCCCCGTCGACGCACAGGGCGATGCCCACGACGTAGGCGGGCAGCCCGATCACCACGTTGTTGCTGCCGTCGAGCGGGTCCACGAGCCAGGTGCGGCCGCGGCCGTCGCCACCGTCGCCGCACAGCTCCCCGGACTCCTCGGCGAGGATCCGGTCGTGCGGGAAGCGCTCCCGGATGCGGTCCACGACGATGCGTTCGGCCATCACGTCCAGATCGGTGACGACGTCGCCGTGCTCGCCCTTGGGACGGGCGGCGAACCCGTCCGGGAACCGGGACCGCAGCAGCGCCCCGGCCTCCTCTGCGGCGGCCACCGCCGTACGGCGCTCGGAGGTGAAGCGGGACGAAGGGTCAGGCGGGTGGGTCGGCAGCGGGGGGCTCGGGCTCATGGATCCTCCTGACGGCGGCCTCAGCGATCCGGGCCGTCTGGGTCGCGTCACAGGTCCTGCGGACCATCCGGTGCCCCGGCGCCCGTAACGGGCCCAGCGAGAGGTCCGCCCGGCCGGGCAGCGTCCGTCCCAGCACCAGCGTGGCGGTGGGGCGGTCGTCCGGCAGCACCGTGGTGTGGAACTCACCCGCGGGAAGGGCGTAGGTCTGGCCTCGTACGCTGGTCCGTTCCACTCCGGGCAGACAGCGCACCAGCCGCTCGGTCGGCCGCAGTTCGTCCACGCCGGACGGGTCGCTGTGCACCTCGAACACCCGGTGGGTGGGCTTCTCGGTCTCCTCGTGGACCCCTATGTGCCGGTTGCCGAGCCGCCCGTAGAGCACCGTACTCGTCAGGTCCCAGCTGTGGGAGTGCACTTGGTGCGCGGCCTCCGGTGGGCCGGTCCGCCCGGCGGGCCCGGCTCCGCCGAACACGTGGACGCAGACCCCCCGGGGACCGTCGCGGAGGATCGGCAGGCAGATGAATCCGAGGGGATGGTGCACCGCGCGCAGGGCAAGGCGTCCTGAGGCGACCTGCTCCAGCTCCGACACGGCGTGCCGCATCAGCTCGGCGGCGGCCTCCCGCCGGGCGGCCCGTTCCAGGGCCGGGTAGTCCATCGCTCCCCCTTCCGGCCACCAGTGGGCCGAGTGTCGCCGTCGACGCGCCGCTCATCTCCGATAGGGGTCCTCCGCCCGCAGCGCCCTGTCGATGATGTCGCCGACGTCCCGGTCGGTGAGACTCGCCGGCAGCGGAAGACCGAGCCGGTCGAGCAGCCGTCTGGCCTCGTCCACGGTCGGCTCGTCACTGAGCGGCGTGGCTTCCCGCAGGTCGAGTTTGACGGCCTGCTCACGGCTCTGGTGCAACTCGGTGACGTAGTAGTCGTAGAGCGGCCGGCCCCGCTCGACGTACAGGCTCACTCGGCGCGGGTCGTCCTGGGTGATGATCAGGCAGGTGTCGGACAGGTCGAAGCGCAGGGTCGGTGCCACCGACGACAGGTGCACGTCGATCTCCAGGGTGTCCAGCCGCTGCCGGTGCCAGGCGGCGGCGAGCACGGTGGCGTACGACTCCTTGCTGGTGCGCTCGGCGGTCCACTCGGGGAACGCCCCGCCGTCGCCGCGGTGGCCGAAGGTCCGGCGGAACCGCGCGTACGCGGCGCACACGCGGTCGTCGGCCGGGTCGATGATGTCGATCTTCATGCTGAGGTGGCGCCGCTGCCGCTTCGCCTCCTCGACGCACTCGGGCAGCGTGACGGCGCGCAGATAGGTGCCGGTGCCCCCCTTGAACACCCAGCGGGCGGTGTTCCGGCGGGCCTTCTCGTGCGCCACGGCCACCTCCGGTCCGGACAGGGTCCGCACCATGGCCAGGTCCTCGATCGCCCGGCTCGTCCCCTCGGTCGCGCTCCGGATGTCCGTCAGCCGCCGCCGTCGCTCGGTCAGCGATCCGTAGACCAGCGCCGCCAGGACCAGCAGGGTGGCGCCGGAGACGATGTTGTTGTCGAAGCTCTCGTCCAGGACGTCCAGTACGCCGATGACCAGCGCGACACCGATGGCCACGACACCGTCCGCGTTCCTGACCGCCCACGCGATCCGGTCCTCGAGCCGGCGCCCTGACGGCTGCGGTGCGTTCCGCGTCACGTCCCACCCTCCCCCGACGGCGACCTCCCATGGTAGGAGCAACGGCAGGCGACGGCCACGGTGCGTGAACCGGCCTCCACCGCGGGTGTGCGGCGGAGGCCTGCGCATGACCGCGGCGTCGGGACGATGTCCGGTGGGCCGCGTCCGTACCGTGGGACCCGCTCGCTTCAGTGCAGGGGGAAGTACAACTCCCACGGCCACACCAGGCCCAGGTCGTGGAGTACGTACGTCAGCACGTGCCAGACCGGCTCGATCGCCACGGCAGCCAGCAGCGCGTAGAACACCGCGGCCTTCGACTCCCGCCACCAGTGAGCGACCACGCCGTCCGGCCGGAGGGGCGCCCCCGCGACCGCGGGTGGGCGGCGCCACGCGGCGACCACCCAGGAAGCGGTGTGCCCCACGGCCCGGCCGAGAAGGCAGCGCGCCGAGCGGGCCAGCGCCGGAAGCCCCCAGCTGAGGAGGCTCACCGCTGCGCACCCCACGCAGAGGGCGCCCACGGTCACGCACAGAACGGCCAGCGGATCCGGGCCGGCCCGGCCGGCGCCTTCCACGCCCACGGCCAGGAGGGCCGTCCCCGGCGCTCCGGGAACTCCGGTGCGCAGGGCCACTCGTTGCAGGGTCTGGGTCGACACGGTACGGCAACCGCCGGTGCGCCTTTCCACGGTGCTCCACTTCCTTCGCGTCCTCGGAATTCGGAATCAGGGGATGTCCCGACGCCGTAGACGCGGCAGCGGTGGCGCGCGTTACCGCCGCTGCTTCCGCGGAGCCCTCCCCCACCGATCACCTCACCCGAATGGGTGATAGCCAGAAAAACAGGTAACGCCCCTCGCGACGGGCGCGTCATGGGTGAGGTCAGCCGGCACCTGTCGACCGAGGAGCAGCGCGCCCATGACTCCACTGCCCCGTAAAAGAGTGCGAGGTAAGCGATTTGAGACGTGGGACGAGTTCTTCACCGACTGTGCCGAAAAGTTGTACCGAATCGCGGACTGTCTGTCCTTCGGCGTTCCCGATTTCGACGGCGAGGGCGAAATGAACATGATCCTCGCCAAGATGAAGATCAGCTGGGACACCATCGACCATGCCAAGGCGTTCGCCTACGCCCGTTGCGCGCTGAGGAACGCCCTTGCCTCACACACGCGCAAGAATCGCCCGTACATGATTCCGCTCCAGCAGACCTCGCGGGACGGCGAGGTGTTCTCCGTCGACCTTCCCGACTCCGCCCCCACCCCCGAAGAGTCGACGACCAGTGGCGACCTGCTCAGGCGAGTCCTGGAGGTGGTGCACCAACTGCCTCCCAGAGACAAGGAGGTGCTGACCTTGGCCTACGCGGGACACACGCCGGCAGAGATCGCCGACTTGCTGGACGAGAATCCCGGCACCATTCGCAAGCGCCTGCACGATGCCCGGGACAGGTTCCATCACACCTGTGACGGCGAGCTGCGGCGGACTCTGACGCAGAAGATCACGAAGGAGGTCCGATGATGCCCGCCCGGATCGTATCCGTGCTGAGGACCTTCATCAGCGTCGCTTCGGGCTGGGGGTGGCGCCGCTTCTCCCCGCTGGGACGGGCGCTGCGGGCAGCGGAGAAGAAGCACGCGGCGGCCCGGGCGGAGTGTCGTCGGCAGCGGGACCGGCAACTGTCGGAGGCGCTCGGGTCCTCGCTCAGGCAGTGGGGCCCCGAGCAACTCGAGCGGAAACGCGCCGAAGTGAATCTGATGGTCGACCTCATGACATCGCTCGAGCCCACGACGGCACAGGGGGGTTCGAGCGTTCAAGCCGCCGGCAGGCAGAGGAGTTCGGTCTCGGGCAGGCAGGAGGCGGCCGCCGGCTCGCTTCCCTCCAGCGATACGCGGTCGAACGTGGGTGTCCTCGACCAGGACTCTTCCGACGACACCGAAGAAGCGCGGACACCGCTCGAAACGCATGCCGTGAAGCACGGCCACTGGATGCTCGTCGTGACCGTCGCGGTGGTCCTCGCCGGCATTTTCCTGTCCTTCCTGGAGCCCCCGGCCCCTCCACCGCAGGCCTCCGTCGTGCCGGGCACAGCCGAATACGCAGACGCAGATGACCTGGACAAGGCGCTGCGAAGTTACCGGCGGGAGAGCCTTGTTCCGGAGAACGACTATTCCGAGCGCGACGGTTTCACCGAATACCACGCGGCAGTTCGGCGCCCCGGTGCCGTCGGCGCCTACGAGACAGCCATGCGGATTCAGTTCGCCGAGTATCAAGGTGCGGGCAGGACGTGGTGTGTTCTCGTCGATCCCGCTTCGAGGGACTGCGCGACCGCCATGCAACGAAGCTTCGAAGCGCGGGAGCCTGCCCGCCGTGCGGTTCTCCAGGTCAGCTCGTCCATCGGAAAGGTGAACAACGACGAGACCTCCGTCGAAATACTGCTGCGTCTGGGAAACACACACCAAAGCTCGTTCCCGCTGCGGTGGGTCGACGGACGCTGGCAGGCCAACCGCAAGACCGTTCACACCGCCCGGCAGAACGGAGGGGTCTACACCATGGTCGTGCTGGATGCGTGCGGCCGGAACTGCTAGTCCGACCGGGACGCCGAGCGCGCGAGCTGTCTGCGGGGCCGCTCCCGTGAGCGACCGGCGGGGCCCGGACGGCGTCGAAGACCGCCGGGCCCCGGGCCCCGCCCGCACCTCAGTCCAGCGACGTCATCACGTGCTTGATCCGGGTGTAGTCGTCGAACCCGTACGCCGACAGGTCCTTGCCGTACCCGGACTTCTTGAAGCCGCCGTGGGGCATCTCCGCGACCAGCGGGATGTGCGTGTTGATCCACACACAGCCGAAGTCGAGCGCCTTGGACAGGCGCATCGCGCGCCCGTGGTCCTTGGTCCAGACGGACGAGGCGAGGGCGTACTCGACGCCGTTCGCCCACTCGATCGCCTGGTTCTCGTCGGAGAAGGACTGGACGGTGATGACGGGCCCGAAGACCTCCTTCTGGATGATCTCGTCGTCCTGCTTCAGACCGGAGACGACGGTCGGCGCGTAGAAGTAGCCCTTCTCGCCCACCTGGTGACCGCCTGCCTCGACCTTGGCGTGGGCGGGCAGCCGCTCGATGAAGCCGGAGACCTGCTTGAGCTGGTTCGGGTTGTTCAGCGGGCCGTAGAGCACGTCCTCGTCGTCCGGCTGGCCCGTCTTCGTCTCGGCGGCCGCCTTCGCCAGCGCGGCCACGAACTCGTCGTGGATCGACTCCTGGACGAGGACGCGGGTGGCGGCAGTACAGTCCTGGCCTGCGTTGAAGAAGCCCGCGACCGAGATGTCCTCGACGGCCTTGGGGATGTCGGTGTCCTCGAAGACGACGACCGGCGCCTTGCCGCCCAGCTCCAGGTGGACGCGCTTCAGGTCCTTGGCCGCGGACTCGGCGACCTGCATGCCGGCGCGTACGGAGCCCGTGATGGACGCCATGGCCGGAATGTCGTGCTCCACCATCAGGCGGCCGGTGTCGCGGTCGCCGGTGATGACGTTGAAGACGCCCTTGGGCACGATCGAGCCGATGATCTCGGCCATCAGGACCGTGGAGGCCGGGGTGGTGTCCGACGGCTTGAGGACCACCGTGTTGCCCGCGGCGAGCGCCGGGGCGAACTTCCACACGGCCATCATCATCGGGTAGTTCCAGGGGGCCACCTGGGCGCAGACGCCGACCGGCTCCCGGCGGACGATCGACGTCATGCCGTCCATGTACTCGCCGGCCGCGCGGCCCTCGAGCATCCGGGCGGCGCCCGCGAAGAAGCGGATCTGGTCGACCATCGGCGGGATCTCCTCGGTGCGGGTCAGCCCGATGGGCTTGCCCGTGTTCTCCACCTCGGCCGCGATGAGTTCCTCGGCGCGCTCCTCGAAGGCGTCCGCGATCTTCAGCAGGGCCTTCTGGCGCTCGGCGGGGGTCGTGTCGCGCCAGCCCGGGAAGGCCCTGGCCGCGGCCTCCATCGCGGCGTCGACGTCCGCCTGCCCGGACAGCGGCGCCGTCGCGTAGGCCTCGCCGGTCGCGGGATTGACGACCTCGGTGGTCCGCCCGTCGGCGGCGTCGCGGAATTCACCGTCGATGTAGTTGCGCAGACGACGCAGCTGGGTGCTCACTGCCGGCCCTCCAAGTCGTGGTGTCCCCGAGCCCTGGCGCGCCCGGGTGTCCAATCTCTGAGACACCCACACTAGTCCGCCGAGCCACGTTTTCAACAGCGGCGATCCCGACAAGGCTACGGAATCCGCATGTTCGAGGTAGGTAAACAACGGATTTCATTGATCGAGCCTTGCGAAACTGTTGACTCCTCGTGCACAGTGAGCCCGTGGCCAGTCGAAGCGCAGACCCCAGGGAACCCCGGGACACCCGGGAGTCCAGGACCGACTCCCGGGGCGGCGGCACTCCGCACCTGGATGCCGTCTCCCTCGCCATCATCGAGCAGCTCCAGGAGGACGGCCGCCGGCCCTACGCCGCGATCGGCAAGGCGGTGGGCCTCTCCGAGGCGGCCGTGCGCCAGCGCGTCCAGAAGCTGCTCGACCAGGGCGTGATGCAGATCGTCGCCGTCACGGACCCGCTCACCGTGGGCTTCCGCCGCCAGGCGATGGTCGGTGTCAACGTCGAGGGCGACGTGGAGTCCGTGGCCGACGCGCTGAGCGCCATGGGCGAGTGCGAGTACGTGGTGATGACCGCCGGCTCCTTCGATCTGATGGTGGAGGTCGTCTGCGAGGACGACGACCACCTCCTGGAGGTCATCAACAAGCGCATCCGGGCCGTCCCCGGAGTGCGCTCCACCGAGAGCTTCGTCTACCTGAAGCTCAAGAAGCAGACCTACATGTGGGGAACCCGATGACCGTGAGGACCCGATAACCGTGAGCACCGACAGTCCCAACGAGCCCAAGGACCTCAGCAGGACCGCGTACGACCACCTGTGGATGCACTTCACCCGCATGTCCTCGTACGAGAAGTCCCCCGTCCCCACCATCGTCCGCGGCGAGGGCACCCACATCTACGACGACAAGGGCAAGCGCTACCTCGACGGCCTCGCCGGTCTGTTCGTGGTCCAGGCGGGTCACGGCCGCACCGAGCTCGCGGAGACCGCCTCCAAGCAGGCGCAGGAGCTGGCCTTCTTCCCCGTCTGGTCGTACGCCCACCCGAAGGCGGTGGAGCTGGCGGAACGTCTGGCCACCTACGCGCCCGGCGACCTGAACAAGGTCTTCTTCACCACCGGCGGCGGCGAGGCGGTCGAGACCGCCTGGAAGCTCGCCAAGCAGTACTTCAAGCTCGTGGGCAAGCCGACCAAGTACAAGGTCATCTCCCGCGCGGTCGCCTACCACGGCACCCCGCAGGGCGCCCTGTCCATCACCGGCCTGCCGGGCCTCAAGGCGCCCTTCGAGCCGCTCGTCCCGGGCGCGCACAAGGTCCCCAACACCAACATCTACCGGGCCCCGATCTTCGGCGACGACCCCGAGGCCTTCGGCCGCTGGGCCGCCGACCAGATCGAGCAGCAGATCCTCTTCGAGGGCCCGGAGACGGTCGCGGCCGTCTTCCTGGAGCCCGTGCAGAACGCGGGCGGCTGCTTCCCGCCCCCGCCCGGCTACTTCCAGCGGGTGCGCGAGATCTGCGACCGGTACGACGTGCTGCTGGTCTCCGACGAGGTCATCTGCGCCTTCGGCCGGCTGGGCACGATGTTCGCCTGCGACAAGTTCGGCTACGTCCCGGACATGATCACCTGCGCCAAGGGCATGACCTCGGGCTACTCCCCCATAGGCGCGTGCATCGTCTCCGACCGCATAGCCGAGCCCTTCTACAAGGGCGACAACACCTTCCTGCACGGCTACACCTTCGGCGGCCACCCCGTGTCGGCGGCGGTCGGTGTCGCGAACCTCGACCTGTTCGAACGCGAGGGCCTGAACCAGCACGTGCTCGACAACGAGGCTGCCTTCCGGTCCACGCTGGAGAAGCTCCACGACCTGCCGATCGTCGGCGACGTCCGCGGCAACGGCTTCTTCTACGGCATCGAACTCGTCAAGGACAAGGCCACGAAGGAGACGTTCGACGACGAGGAGACCGAGCGGGTCCTCTACGGCTTCCTCTCCAAGGCACTCTTCGACAACGGGCTGTACTGCCGCGCCGACGACCGCGGCGACCCGGTCGTCCAGCTCGCGCCGCCGCTGATCTCGGACCAGGGAACGTTCGACGAGATCGAGCAGATCCTGCGGGCGACGCTGACGGAGGCGTGGACCAAGCTGTGACCAAAGCTGTGACGCATGCTGTCATCGACACCGCGATCGAAGCTGTGATCGTGGCTGCGGTCGAAACGATGGTCGCGGCTGCGGTCGATACGGTGATCGAGGCTGCGGTCGTCATAGTTCCGATGAGCTGAATGTGTGATCAACACCGGCCCCGGCGCCGCCCGTTCGAGTGAGAAACGGCGGCCCGGGGCCCTGTGCTGTCCGGCCCCGCTCCACCCGCTGCCTAGCGTGCGCAGTGACCGATCGGCTCTGCCTTCGTTCCCCCGGACGGGGGACTCCCCACGGCAATACTGATCTGAACCGAGGTGTACGCCCATGGTGGCCCCGCCTGACAACGACGTGCTCTGGGCACGCGGCCTGACCCACGCCCACGACGGCTCGCCCGCGCTTCACGGTGTGTCACTCGGCGTTCGCGAGGGCGAGATCCTCGCGGTCAGCGGTCCGCGCGGCAGCGGCAAGACCACGCTCCTGCGGTGCCTGTCGGGACAGATCCTGCCGCAGCAGGGCGAGGTGTGGTTTAACAGCATGCCCGTGCACACCATGCGGCCGCTCACCCGCGAGCGGCTGCGCCGGGACCGCTTCGGCTGGATCGACCCCGAGCCGGCCCTCGTCCCCGAGCTGACGGCCTGGGAGAACACGGCCCTGCCGCTGATGCTGCGGGGGACCGGCCGCCGGGCCGCCAAGACGGCCGCGCTGGAGTGGCTGGAGCGCCTGGACATCGGCGGCTGCGCCCGCAAGCGCCCGCACGCCCTGCTGTACTCCGAGCGCCAGCGCGTGGTCGTCGCCCGCGCGCTGGTCGGCTCCCCCACGGTGCTCTTCGCGGACGAGCCGACCGCGCCGCTGCACCGCGCCGAGTGCTCCCACGTGCTGCGGACCCTCGCCGCGGCTGCCCGTTCGCACGGCATCACGGTCGTCCTCGCCACGACGTGCGCCGACACCGCCGCGCTGGCCGACCGTACGGTGTCCCTGCTCGACGGGCGACGCGTGCACAACGTCAGCCTCCCCCAGCCCCCCGAGGCGGAAGGCCGGGCCGCGTGCTCGCTCTCCGTCTAGCCCGCGGCGCCCAGCCGGCCGTCCACCTGCGCCGCCTGCTGGTCACCGCGGCGTCGGCGGGCACGGGCTTCCTGCTGCTGTGCGCGCTGGGGCACGCGCTGACCCACCCGGACGCACCCGCCGGGTCCATGCTGCGGCTCGCGTGGTGCGGGGCACCGCTGGCGGCCACCGTGTACTTCGCGGTGACGGTCGCCCATACGGACCCCGGAACGCGTCCCCGCCCGGGCCTCGCGGCCATCGGCCTCGGCCCCGCCCGTCTCATGGCCGTCTCCGCGCTGACGACGGCCCTGTCCACCGCGCTCGGCTCACTGCTCGCCCTGCTGTGCTACCTCCACCTGCGCGGCGACCTGACGGGCGCCCCCTTCGACGGGCCCGCACCGGACGCCCTGGCCGCGGACCACCCGCTGCCCCTCCCGGCCGCCCTGACCCTGCTGTCGCTGGTCCCGGCGACGGCCTCCCTGACCACCGCGCTGGCGCTGCGCCCCCGGGGCGGCGCCCCGGAGCGGGGGAAGGCGCGCCACACCGCGGCCGTCAACCGGCAGCCGAAGAGGAACACCCCGGCCGTGGCCCGGCCCGCGGACGCGGACACGGACGCGGAACACCGGGCCGGCCCTCAGCACCAGGGCCCCGAGTACCAGGACACGCGGCCCGGCGCCCACGACAGCACTCGCGCCGACATGCGCACCCGCGGCCACGCCTCCGCGCACGCCCGCGCCTGGCGTGGCGGCACCGGTTCGCACGCCCTGTCCGAGGCGCCGGGGCCGGAGGCGCCGAGCAGCTTCGACACCGCCGCACCCGGCGGCTTGTACACCCCGGCACCCGGGACGGCCGACCAGTCGGACCCCTACCGCTCCACCGCTCCCCGGCCCGCCCCCGCCGGCCTCCCCTGGGGGGTCGCCGTGCTCGCCGCCGGTCTCGCCATCGAGATGTACGCCAGCCGCTCCGGCCCCGCCCCCGGCCTCGCGCTCCCCGGCGGTTCCGCCGACAGCCCGGCCGGCGTGCTCGGCGGCTGGATGCTGACGGCACTCGGGCTGGTCCTCATCGGGCCGGGGCTGACGCATCTGTGCGGGCATCTGTTGCAGGCCGCACGGCCGGGAGTGCTGCGGCTGCTCGCCGGGCGCGTCCTCCAGGAGGAGGCGCGCAGGATCGGGCGCCCCCTCGGCGTGGTGTGCGCGGTGGCCTCCGGCGCGTACGCCCTGGCCACGCTGCACTCCGGAGCGCGCCCCGGCATCGGTCCGCTCACCACGCTGGGCGCGCTCCTGGTCGTCGGCTGCACGCTCCTCACGCTGGCGACGGCCGCGGTCGAGGCACGCGACGCACGCGCGGAGACGGTCGCGGCGCTCCTTCGGCTGGGTGCGCCCGCGACTGTGCTGCGCTCCGCGGCCCTGCTCCGCGCGGGCGCCCTGCTCGTCGTGTTCGGCCCGCTGACCTGGGCGGTCGCGGAGCTGGCGGCCACGCCGCTGGTTCCCTGAGGGCCCCTCGGATGCCTGCCGGAGGCTCCGGGGAAGCCGTCCTCAAGCCCCCTCGGCTGTCGCGGACAATATTTTCGCGAAAAAGTCCGCGCCCGGCGATGAGTTCCGCGCGGCACCCCGGTCTACCCCACCGAACGGACCGACACCGACGGGAGAGACCGCGCATGTACCAGCAGATGATCTTCGTGAACCTGCCCGTGAACGACCTGGACGCCTCGAAGAAGTTCTTCACGGAGCTCGGCTACACGATCAACCCGCAGTTCAGCGACGAGAACGCGGCCTCCGTGGTGATCAGCGACACGATCGTCGCGATGCTGCTGACCAAGCCGTTCTACGCGACGTTCACCAAGAAGGAGATCGCGGACGCCACGACGACCAGCGAGGTCCTGCTCTGTCTGAGCGCCGAGAGCCGCGAGAAGGTGGACGAGCTGGTCGACAGGGCCGTGGCCGCCGGCGGCACGGCGTCGGACAAGGTCCAGGACATGGACTTCATGTACGGCCGCGCCTTCGACGACCTCGACGGCCACACCTGGGAAGTCATGTGGATGAACCCGGAAGCCATCCAGGGCTGACCCGGCCGTGCCCGGTGCCGCGGCAGGCGAGGCCCCCCGGCCGGAGACTGGGGGACCTCGCCTGCCGGAAGCCCTCGTACTCCATGTACTCGGGCTTTCGGCCGGTGCCGCGAGAGGGCGTGCCGGGCGTCCCGCGAGGGGGCGAACGCTGCCTGCCACCGCATCAGAGGGGTCCTAGCATGGGTGGGTGCAGACGAGCCCCGCCCACGCGGCCCACCACAACGACCGTGAGATCGAGACGCTGGAGGAGTTCGACGCGACCGTCGCGGCCCGCGACACGCTCGCCGGGTACCGCGTCCAGGCCGTCGACCTGACGAACCGTACGAAGGAGTTGCTGGCCACGGACACCGCGGGCGCCGTCTTCCTCGGCTGCCCGATGCGGGAGAACGCGGCGGCGAAGATACGCACCGACGGCGCCCTGGTCTTCCCGCCCGTCCCGGGCCTGCCCTTCGACCCCTACCGCGGTCATGTCTACACGCCCGACGAGCTGTTCTCCTCGCTCGGCAAGGGCTACGAGGAGACACCGGACGCTCTCGCGTACGCCTGGTTCCAGCGCACGAAGGCCGACGGCGACGTCTACGCGTCGATGCTGCGCGCCGTCCACGACGACTCCGTCTCCGACGCCTTGGACGAACTCCTGCGGGGGGCGCGGGTGGTGGGCGTGATGGGCGGCCACGCGATGGCCCGCGGCACCGAGGACTACCAGGGCGCGGCCCGCCTCGGCCGCGCCCTGACCCGCGCCGGTTTCACGGTGGCGACCGGCGGTGGCCCGGGCGCGATGGAGGCCGCGAACCTCGGCGCGTACGCGGCGCCGTACGACGACGCCATGCTGAAGGAGGCGTGCGAACTCCTCGCCGGGGCGCCCTCGTTCACTCCCTCGATCACCGAGTGGGCGCGGTACGCCTTCGAGGTGCGCGCCCGCTGGCCCAAGGGCAACACCTCGGTCGGCATCCCCACCTGGTTCTACGGCCACGAACCGCCTAACGCGTTCGCCTCCCACATCGCCAAGTACTTCGCCAACGCCACCCGTGAGGACGGTCTGCTGGCCCGCTCGAACGCGGGTGTCGTCTTCCTGCCCGGCGCCGCCGGCACGGTCCAGGAGATCTTCGACAACGCGACCCCGAACTACTACGAGTCCCGTGGCGAGCCCACCCCCATGGTCCTCGTGAACCGCGAGCACTGGACGGACCGCCTCCCCACCTGGCCCCTGCTGCAGGCCCTGGCCCGTGAGCGTTCGATGGAGTCACGGATCGCGCTGGTCGACCGCATCGAGGAGGCCCCGGAGGCCCTCGAACGTCTGGGCGCCTGAAACATCGACGTGGTTAACGAAGCGGCAAAGCCAACTGGGGAGACGAACCTCCGGATTGACAGTACTTATGCCGCGCTTATAAACCTGTGTGCCACATGGGTTACAGCTGTCACACACGTAGCCCACACCCCCCGCAATTCCCGTGAAGGGCAACCGTGTCCATATCTCCGCGCACCGCACGATCGGTGCGATTCCTGGGTGTTGTCTCCGCGTCCGCAGCCCTCGTGCTCGGCGTCGCGAGCAACGCAATGGCCTGCACCATCCGTGACTTCTCGGCCAAGGCCGAGTGCGACGCCAAGGGCAAGGGCGTCATCAGCGTCACCGACGTGGACCCGAAGGGCGTCACCGCCGAGGTCTCCGTCTACCTGGAGAACAACGGGGCGGACGAGCGGCTGGTAGGAACCCAGACGATCAAGGACTCGACCGCCAAGGGCGTCACCGTCACGTTCTCGGAGAACTGGAAGCCGAACGCCGAGTACCGCATCCACGTCAAGGCCGAGGGCTATGTCGACGAGGACATCACGCCGAACCTGGTGACGCCGTCCGAGACGTGCAAGAAGGACTCGGACACCCCTCCGCCGGCGTCGGAGACCCCGAAGCCGTCGGACGAGCCGTCCACCCCCGCGGACACCGACACCGACACGCCGGCGCCGTCGGAGCCGGAATCGGAGAGCACCAGCCCGGCTCCCGCCGGGGACGGCAACGCCCCGGCACCCGAGGGCGAATCGAACCTCGCCGAGACCGGTGCCGACTCCAACACCCCGGTGATCACCGGGGTCGCCGCCGCGTTCCTGGCGGTGGGCGGTGGCGCCATCTACTACGGCACACGCCGCCGCGGGACCTCGTCCCGCTGACGCCTCGCCGGGTCGTACGCCGCGTACGGCCGCCGTGTACGGCTCTGTTGGCCCGCCCTCTCGACCAGGGGGCGGGCCTTCGCACGCCCGGCACGCACGAGTCCCGGCGCCGTGGAGGTGCGAGGCGCTCAGCCGAAGGTCGCCCGCTCCAGCCAGAACTCCAGCAGTTCCCGCTCCCCCAGCACCTCCAGCCGCCCGTCGTCGAGCGGGAGCCGGCGGTAGAAGGCCAGCAGCACCTCGGTGAGCGGCCCGCGCAGCGCGACCGTCGCCTTCTCGTGACCCCGGCGCCAGACGACGCCCTCCTCGGTGAGCTCGACGAGCCACTCGGCGTTCACCCCGTCCGGCGCGTCGGTCGCGTGGAGATGGATGCTGCGGTACGGACCGCGCAGTTCCCTCGCCGGATCGTCCGGCATCGCCCGCTGCGCGTACTCGACGATCTGCAGCCACTCGTCGATCGCGTCGGCGGCGATCTCCGGCGCCACCTCGTACGGCAGCCCGGCCGCGAGCGTCGCGTCCGCGCGGTGGATGGTGATCTCGTGGGCCATCCGCCGGGCCCAGAAGCCGGTGTTCTGCTCCCAGGCCCAGGTCCACACCGGTGTGTCGGGCCCCGCCGCGCGCACCGCCTCGACGACCGAAGCTCCGGTCTCGGCGAGCCACGCGTCCAGTGCCGCCGGATCACCCTGCTCCTTGGGGCCGTCCGCGTGCGGTACGTCCTCCTCGGGCACCTCCTCCCGCGCCCCTGAGCGGACGATGTGGTCCACCCAGCGCAGCGCGCCCCCGGTGTGCCGCACCAGCTGCTCCAGGGACCAGTCGGGGCAGGTCGGCACGGCCGCCGAGAGGTCGGCGCCGGAGGTCACCACGGCTCTCAACTGCCGTACCTGGGTGTCGATCTCGTCGCAGTAGCGGTCATGTCCAAGCAGCGTCATGGTCCTGACCCTAGGGTGCGGACGTCGCTCCGAGCACGACAATTTCGGCTGCGTCGAACGCCACCCCGACCTCGTCCCCCGGCTCCGGCGCCTCCCGCAGGGCACACGCGGCCTCCAGTCGCGGCGCGTCCTCCGGCTGCAGGTGGACGGTGACGTGGGTGCCCCGGAAGGCCCGTGCCGCCACCGTGCAGCGCAGCCCCTCCGCGGGCTCCACGAGCCGTACGCCGGCGGGCCTGACCAGCAGCGCGACCGACCCCGGGGGCGTGTCCTCCGGGACGGGCACCTTGCCCCACGGGGTGTCCGCGGCCTGGCCGCTCACGGTCGCCGCCACCACGTTGTCGAAGCCGAGGAAGCGCGCCACGAACTCGTCCGCCGGCCGCTGCCACACCTCAAGGGGCGTGCCCGACTGGGCGATCCGCCCGTCCCGCATCACCACGACCCGGTCGGCGAGCGCGAACGCCTCACCCTGGTCGTGTGTCACGGCCAGCACGGTGGTGCCCAACTCGCCGAAAAGCTCGCGGAGTTCCACCACGAGCCGCTCGCGCAGCGACCGGTCCAGCTGACCGAGGGGCTCGTCGAGCATCAGCAGCCGCGGCCTCGGAGCGAGGGCGCGGGCCAGCGCGACGCGTTGCTGCTCGCCGCCGGAGAGGGAGGCCACGGCCCGGCGTTCGGCCTCCGGCAGCCCGACGAGCTCCAGCAACTCCCGGACCCGTGCGGCCCGTTCGCCCTTCGACTCACCGTGCATCCGCGGCCCGAACGCCACGTTCCCGCCCACGTCCCGCTGCGGGAACAGCTGGTGGTCCTGGAACATCAGGCCGACGCCCCGCTTGTGCGCGGGCACACCCCTCTGGTCCCGCCCGTCGAGCAACACCCGCCCGGAGTCCAGGGGTTGGAGCCCCGCGACCGTCCGCAGCAACGTCGACTTGCCGCTGCCGCTGGGGCCGAGGACGCACACGATCTCGTGCTCGGCAACGCCCAGGTCCACGGCGTCGAGCACGGCCCTCCCACCGAACCGCACGGTCGCGCCCTCAAGGCTCAGCAGCATCCCGAACTCCCCCGTTGCCGTCCTGGACTCCGCGGTCGTCATCTAGAACTCCCCGCTCCGGTCGGTGCGAAGCCGCTCCAGCACCAGCAGCGCCACCGCGCACACCACCATGAGAATCGTCGACAGGGCCATCGCCTGCCCGTAGTTGAGGGCGCCCGGATGCCCGAGCAGCCGTGCCACGGCGACCGGCAGCGTCGGGTTGTCGGGCCGGGCGATGAACACGGTCGCCCCGAACTCCCCGAGCGACACGGCGAAGGCGAACCCGGCCGCGATCAGCAGCGCCCGCCGCACCATCGGCAGGTCGACCTCCCGCCACACCCGCCACGGCGACGCCCCGAGCACGGCCGCCGCCTCCCTGAGCCGTACGTCCACGGCCCGCAGCACGGGCAGCATGGTCCGTACGACGAAGGGGACGCCCACCAGCGCCTGCGCGAGCGGCACCAGGATCCAGGACGCCCTGAGGTCCAGCGGCGGCTCGTCCAGCGCGATCAGGAACCCGAAGCCGACGGTCACCGCGGACACGCCCAGCGGCAGCATGAGCAGCGCGTCGAAGCCGCGCACGAGCCGCCCGGCGTCACGCCGGGCGAGGGCCGCCGCGGCCAGGCCGCCGACCACCACGGCGATGGCGGTGGCCGTGACCGCGTACTCCAGCGAGTTCCCCACGGCCTCGATCGGCGCGACGAGGAAGATCCCGCTGTCGCCGCGGGTCAGCTCCTCGTAGTACGTGAACCGGGGCGCGTCGAACGACCGCTCGACGAGCACGGCGAGCGGCAGCACGAGCAGGAGGAGGGCGGTCCCGAGGACGCCCGCGAGCAGGGCCCACTGTCCCGCCCCGCGCGGCCGGCGTGCGGTCACGGCCGGGTCCACCAGCCGCAGCGCGCTCTCCCGCCGCCGCACGGTCCACGCGTGCACGGCGAGGATCGCGCCCACCGCGGCGAACTGCAGGAGCGTCAGCACGGCGGCCGTGGAGAGGTCGAAGATCTCCGAGGTCTGCCGGTAGATCTCGACTTCGAGGGTGGAGAAGGTGGGCCCGCCGAGGATCTGCACCACACCGAAGGAGGTGAAGGTGAACAGGAAGACCATCAGCGCGGCCGCCGCCACCGCGGGCGCGAGGGCGGGCAGGGTGACCTTCCGCCAGGCCTTCAGCGGCGAGGCGCCGAGCATCCGCGCGGCCTCCTCCTGCCGGGGATCGAGCTGCGCCCAGAGCCCGCCCACGGTCCGTACGACCACCGCGTAGTTGAAGAACACATGGGCGAGCAGGATGGCCCAGACGGTGGTGTCGAGCCGTACGCCCCACAGCTCGTCCAGCAGCCCACCCCGCCCGACCAGCGCCAGGAAGGCGGTCCCGACGACGACGGTGGGCAGCACGAAGGGGACGGTCACGACCGCCCGCAGCACCTGCTTTCCCCTGAAATCGAAGCGTGCGAAGACGTACGCGCCGGGGAGCGCGATCAGCAGCGTGAGCGCGGTGGAGGCGAGCGCCTGCCAGGTGGTGAACCACAGGACGTGCCGGATGTCGGACTGGGCCAGCACGTCCCAGATCCGCCCGAACCGCCAGGCCCCGTCGACCTTCAGACCGCGCGCGACGATCGCGGCGACGGGGTAGGCGAAGAACAGGGCGAAGAACGCGACGGGCACGGCCATGAGCCCGAGCCGCGCCGCACTCCCGCGCAGGCCAGGACGCGCCACCTCGCCGGCCTCAGCTCCTACTTCAGTACGAGTGACGTCCACGACTTGACCCACTGGTCACGGTTGTCGGCGATCTTCTGGGGCGCCATGGTCTCCGGGTCCTCCGCCTGCGGACCGTACTTCACGAACTCCTCGGGCACCTGCGCGCCCTTTCGCACCGGGTACACGAACATGTTGAGCGGCATGTCCTCCTGGAACCGCTTGCCGACCAGGAAGTCGATGAGCGCCTTGCCGCCCTCGGTGTTCCTCGCGTTGCTCAGCAGCCCCGCGTACTCGACCTGCCGGAAGCAGGTGCCGGTCGCGACACCGGTCGGCGCGGTCTTCGGCTTCGGGTCGGCGAAGACGACCTCGGCGGGCGGCGAGGAGGCGTAGGAGACGACGAGCGGCCGGTCCGCCTTCGCCTTCTTGCCGCCGGCGGACCCGGAGAACTCCTCGTTGTAGGCCTGCTCCCAGCCGTCGACGACCTTCACGCCGTTCGCCTTCAGCTTCTTCCAGTAGTCCTGCCAGCCCCCGTCGCCGTACCTGGCGGCGGTCCCGAGCAGGAAGCCGAGGCCGGGCGAGGAGGTGGAGGCGTTCTCGGTGACGAGGAGGTTCTTGTACTCCGGCTCGACGAGGTCCTCGAAGGAGGTCGGCGGCTTCAGCCTGTTCTCGCTGAAGTACGCCTTGTCGTAGTTGACGCAGATGTCACCGGAGTCGATGGGGGTGACCCGGTGCTGGTGCTGGTCGGCCCGGTACCGCGCCAGGATCTGGTCGGCGCCCTTCGCCTCGTACGGCTGGAACAGCCCGTTGTCCAGCGCACGGGACAGCAGCGTGTTGTCGACGCCGAAGAAGACGTCGCCCTGCGGGTTGCCCTTGGTCAGGATGGCCTTGTTGACGGCCTGACCGGCGTCGCCGTCCTTGAGGACCTTCACCTGGTACCCGGACTCCTTCTCGAACGCCTTCAGGACGTCCTTGGAGGCGGCGAACGAGTCGTGGCTGACGAGGGTGACGGTCCTGGAGCCGCCGCTGTCTCCCCCGGAACCGGACGACCCGCACGCGGACAACGTGGCCAGCCCGAGCCCGAGAGCGACGGCCATGGCCTTCTTCTTGGTGGTGCTCACTTGGATTCCTCCTGGGGGTGACCAGGAAGAGACGCGGCCCTGCCCGGGACTTTCCCTGGGAGTCCCGGGCAGGGCGCAACAGCTCGAGTGGTGACCGATCTCCCTACCCAGAATGACCTGGGCGAGGTTCAGAGGGTCTGCGGCCCGTGCCGCACTCTCAGCGCTGTGGCGCTCCCCTGTCGGAATATGAAGATGTACAAGTACGACGCTTTACGGGCTCAGACTACCGCTCGGTGGCCGCCAGCTGACCGCAGGCCCCGTCGATCTCCTGACCACGGGTGTCCCGGATGGTCACCGGTACACCGTGCGCGGCGATCGCCTCGACGAACGCCTTCTCGTCCTCGGGCCGCGAGGCGGTCCACTTCGACCCGGGCGTCGGATTCAACGGAATGAGATTGACATGTACGGGCTTGCCCTTGAGCAGCCGCCCGAGACGGTCACCGCGCCACGCCTGGTCGTTGATGTCCCGGATCAGCGCGTACTCGATGGACAGCCGCCGCCCGGACTTCGCCGCGTACTCCCACCCGGCGTCCAGCACCTCCCGCACCTTCCACCGCGTGTTGACCGGTACGAGGGTGTCGCGCAGCTCGTCGTCCGGGGCGTGCAGCGAGATGGCGAGCCGGCACTTGAATCCCTCGTCGGCGAACCGGTGAATGGCCGGCACGAGCCCGACGGTGGACACGGTGATGCCGCGCTGGGACAGCCCGAGCCCGTCCGGCTCGGGGTCGGTGAGCGCGCGGATCGCCCCCACCACCCGCTTGTAGTTGGCGAGCGGCTCCCCCATCCCCATGAACACGATGTTGGACAGCCGCGCGGGGCCCCCGGGGATCTCCCCGTCCCTGAGCGCCCGCATCCCGTCCACGATCTGGTGCACGATCTCCGCGGTGGACAGGTTCCGGTCGAGCCCGGCCTGCCCGGTGGCACAGAAGGGACAGTTCATCCCGCACCCGGCCTGCGAACTGATGCACATGGTCACCCGGTCCGGATAACGCATCAGCACGGACTCGACGAGCGTGCCGTCGAAGAGCCGCCACAGGGTCTTGCGGGTCGTGTCCTGGTCCGTCGACAGATGCCGCACGACCGTCATCAACTCAGGAAGCAGCGCCTCCCGCAGCTTTGCGCGCGAACCGGCCGGGATGTCGGTCCACTGCTCCGGGTCGTGCGCGTACCGCGCGAAGTAGTGCTGCGACAGCTGCTTCGCACGAAACGGCTTCTCCCCGACCGCGGCCACCGCCTCCTTGCGCTCGGCGGGCGTGAGATCAGCGAGATGCCGCGGCGGCTTCTTGGCTCCGCGCGGCGCGACGAAAGTGAGTTCTCCGGGTGCAGGCATAACTGTCCCAGTGTGGCAGATCAACTCCGGGGGCCCAGGCCAGAGCGGGGTGGGAGTGGTCACCCATGGGTGCCGACTGTCAGCGTTGGTCGGCCTCGGACGGCCCAGGGACGGCCCGGGAGGTCGGTGCCTCTGCAGGAGTATCGATCGGTACACCCTCACAGTGACCGGCAGTACCGCCCTGAGAATTCTCTGAAAGCACAGACGGGCGGGGAAAGGTCGTGGCAGTCTGTAGCAACCGGAGCTGAAGGGGAGACAGTGACCGAACGCGATAAACACATCGTAATAGCCAGCTGGGCCGGAAGCTCTCCGCATAACCTCAACACACTTGCGTCACGGTTCGCGGCGCAAGTGTCCGCAATTGTGGATATTAGCGAAACGGTGATACCGGAGCTTGAGAGGAAAGGACTCAAGCATATGGAAAATCTGCGCGAAAAAATCTATAGAGACCTGAAGGAAGGAGAGCGGGAATCATTCTCAGAGGGGGCCAAAAAGTTTATTGACGAACTACTAAAGAAAGAAAGGTCGAGTAGTTCTCTAACGCTCGACATGCCACCAGCTGCTGGCCTAGCCCTGGCTCACTTCGTGCGATCCGCTACAAGATACGCCCATATAGGATCACACGAGGATATGACAAGGCGAGCCCTTACTGTCTCACTAGTTTCACACTTCGAGGTCCTTTTCGGGAGACTCGCTAGAGCTATTTACGAAAAAAACAGGGCGGCGCTCAACGAATCAGATTACTCCTTTACACTCCAGCAATTGGGGGAATTTGAATCAATCCAAGATGCCAGAGATTTCCTAATTGACCGTCGCCTTTCCGCTCTACTCCGCGACAGCATCGACGGCTGGAGTAAGTGGCTGACGCGAGCATGTGGCGGACTGACCATGACCGATCTCCCTGTCGACTGGACTGGCATTCGGGAGCTATTCGCCAGAAGAAATTTGATTGTGCATGCCGAATCGCAAGTAAATCAGATCTACCTGGACACAATTGCCACCCTTAAGATCCCTCGCGCCGAATTGCCGGACATTGGTGAAAAGTTGACCGTTTCGTCAGAGTATCTCCTGGAGTCTGCAGAAAGAATCACGGCGCTGGGAGTAATTCTCACTTCAGAGGTCGTGCGTAAGCTACACAAGAAAGACTCCGACTCTGTAGTGAATATGCTTATAGAGGAAGCGGAGGAATGCGCTCGACGGGGCCACTGGAACGCTTCGCTCTGGATCTCTAGTCATGCGCTCACCTGTCCAGCAACCAGAAGGCAACGCATCGAGGTCCAGACCTTCAACTGGCTGGCGCGCCGGGCAGTGCATGGGAAGGAGTCGATCGAGGAAGAGATTGAGGCCTGGGATGTAAGTGGGCTTGCGCCAAATCTTACTCTTCGGAAGAAGATTCTTCTGGATCCCGAATCTGCAGCGAGTGAAGTCGAAGAGCTCCTCAACAGCGGCGAACTTACGACCTTCGAACTTGCGCATAATCCGTTGTACGAAGGAGTCCTGGATCTCGTTGACGAACGAAGGGATACGGAATCGAATGCTGATGACAAACCTCCCCGGGAGTTGTCCGCCGAATAATGCTTACGGCGGCCCGCCGACGACTCCCCCAGCTCCCATCCCGTCTGCCGTCGACCCACACACCGTGGAGCGGGCGTGGTTCATGGCGTCCAGGTGGAGCGCGCCACTGTACGAACGACCTGGACGCCATGGGCCGCGTCTGCTCGGCTCTGCCTGGGTCGACGGCAGACGGGATGGGAGCCCCCGCACCAGCCACTCACGGCCTCACTCGCGAGCGGCGCCCCCGCCATCTCGGAGCCTGAGCGCCCCCGCCGGAGGCATGTCTCTGACCCGCGGGTGACTCCCTCGCTTCTGCCCGCAGCACGTAGCGCGCCGCCGGGCGCGGCCAGCCGGGGCGCAGACAGGAGGCAGGCCGCGCCGCAGAGGCGGCGCGCGCCCGCGCCGTGCGCGGGCCTTGATGGACGTAGGGAAAGTTGTACCGCGCTCGCGGTCTTGTGCCGTGTCGCTCCTGCTGTTGCCATGGCGGCATCGCCGCTCACGGGACAGGGGGAGCCATGAACGAGCTGGTAGTCGTGCGCTGGAAGCGGTACGGGCACGATCGCCTCTACGCCAATCTTCCGGACGGGACGGCAGTGGGCTGGGCCGACTGCAAGACGGGCGCGATCACAGTCTTGCGGGCCGAGTATCGCGATCCGGTGACCGTCATCCTGACCCAGCGCTTATCCGGCATCGTTTCGGTGTCCGCCTCTGCTTTGGCGGAGTCTGACCGGCCGCCGTTACCGCCGCTTACTCCCGCTGATGACCTCGCCTCGAACACGCCCGGTGATGCTCTGCGTCCGCAGGTCGCCGCAGCCGGGGTCAGCCCCTTCGCCCGGCTGGTCGCTTGGTTACTGCGGCGCCCGGTCGAAGGGGACTCCTGGCGCAAGGGCCTGGCAGGAGAACAACGCGTCGGAGCCGAGCTCGAACGGTTGCGGCGCCATGGGTGGCGGGTGCTGCACTCCATACCGTTGCCGAGGGACGTGGATCTTGATCACCTCCTGATCGGGCCAGGTGGCGTGTTCAGCATCAACACCAAGAACCATTCCAACAAGGCCGTGTGGGTCGGCGATGATGCCGTCAAGGTCAACCATGGCACTCCCGAGCCCTACGCCCGCAAGAGCCGGGCTGAAGCCCGACGGGTACAGCGAGTGCTTGAGCGCTACTGCGGCTTCGCTGTGCCCGTGGAGCCAGTGCTGGTCTTCGTCGGAGTCACGGACTTGAAGGTGGTGGCTACCCAGCTGACGGTGAGGGTGTACCGCGAGCGCGAGATCTCAGCCCTGGCACCTCTCACGGGGGCGCTGACCACAGAGCAGGTTGAGCAGATTTACAACGTTGCCCGGCACCGTCAGGCATGGCATGCGGCCTGAGTCGCGAGTCGTCAGGCCTTGATGAGCCTGCGGCCGTCATGGCTCCGTACGTGCGGCCCGTTGCCGTCCAAGGCGTCCAGGAGACGAATCGCGAAGACCTCGGCCATGCGCTCGCTGACCTCTTCGGGTGTGAGCCAGTCGACCGCGGTTGACTCGCTCGACGTGCGCTCGGTGCCGCCCGAGGGCTTGCAGCGGAAGACCAGGGCAACGATGCCTCGCGTCGTGTTCTTGTAGACCCCGGTGAGCTCGTCCACCTCGACGTGGATGCCTGTTTCTTCCAGGACCTCGCGGGCTACCCCGGTCTCAGGGGACTCGTCGAGTTCGAGCACGCCGCCGGGGAGCTCCCACGTGCCGTTGTCGGCGCGACGGATTGCCAGCAGGCGCCCGTCCTCGCGCACCACCACCCCGGCCACAGAGACGGAGTGCTTCGGCGTTGACTGGCCTTCCTGGGCACTGTTACTCATGTACAGGAGCATAGGAGGAAGAGAAGGACTATGGGAACAGTGGTAGGAGGTGAGAGGTCCGTACCCAGGTACGTACAGATCGCCGACGAGATCGTGCAGCAGATCCGGGCTGGTGTCCTCAAGCCCGGTGACATGGTGCCCAGCGAGTCGGAGCTGGTCGAACGCTACAGCGTCTCGGGCGGCACGATCCGAAAGGCCATGGTCGAGGTACGCGCGAGCGGGCTCGTCGAGACTCGGCACGGCAAGGGCTCGATCGTGAAGGATCGCCCCCCGGTACGGCAGCGGTCCTCCGACCGCTTCCGGCGCTCGCACCGCCGAGGCGGCAAGGCCGCGTACCTTGCGGAGTCCGCGCAGTCCGGCGCCACAGCCAAGGTGAGCGTCCTCTACATCGGCCCCTTGGAGGCCCCCGAGGATGCCGCCCAGCGTTTGGGCGTCCCCGCCGGCACTCAGGTGCTCGCCCGGCGTCGCCTCTACTTCCGCAACGGCACCCCCGTCGAAACGGCGACCTCGTACCTCCCATGGGACGTCGTCAAGGACATCCCCGAACTCTTCGCCGAGAACCCCGGCGGAGGTGGCATCTACGCCCGACTCGAGGACCACGGGCACGAGTTCGCCGAGTTCGTCGAGACCCTGCAAGCACGTACGGCCTCCAAAGCCGAGGCATCGGAGCTGGCACTCAGCCCCGGAGCTCCCGTGGTGCACCTGGTCCGTGAGGCCCGTACGGCCGAGGGGCGCGTGGTCGAGGTCTGCGACACTCTCATGGCCGCTGACCAGTTCGTTTTCGAGTACAGGATCCCCGCCGCAGACTGACCCCCGCTCAACTCCCCTCAACCCGTCGTGAGTTCTTCTTCGCGACGGGTTGACTCATGTATAGGAGTCATGCACTCTTCTTCATGTCACTCATATACATGAGTGACGGAGTCCAGCCTCTATAGAGGAGTGATCTGCTGTGCGTCAGATTCCCGTCGACACCTCCGCCGCGACCGTGATGGTCGCCAAGGCCCCGCAGCCGAAGGTCAAGGACCGCCGTACCGGCGAGATCGCCACCGACAAGGACGGCGTCACCCTCATGACCGTGGAGGTCATGTTCTCCACGGCCGACGAGGTCGAGATCCTCAAGCTCACCGTTCCGCAGCCGGGCGTCTCCGAGGACCTGACCATGGGAACCCCGGTCGCCCTGACCGGCTTGGTCGCTTCGGCGTGGGAGAACGAGTTCAACGGTCAGAAGCGGCACGGCATCGCCTTCCGCGCGGTCGCGGTCACCTCGCTGGCCGGTGCTGGCTCGGTGTCCGAGGCGGCCTGATCATGACCTGGTTCCCGGTCGCTCTGGTGCTGGTCGTCGCCACTGCGGGTCTCCTGCGGTGGCGGCGCCCCGCCTGGTACTGGCTGACCTTCGGGGTCACCCTCGCCACGCTGCGGGTCTTGGTCCGCTACGCCAACGTGATGGACGCCTGCGGGCTGACCGTTCCGCCCTCGCGCTGGCGGCTCGCCCTGGCCCGGACGACCAACCGGCCGGTGCCGGAGTCCCGTGCCCCGCGTATCCGGCGGATACGCCCCACCCGGACCGGCCTGGTCTTGCGGCTCAAGCTCCGCCCCGGACAGGACGCCTTCGACGTCTCGGCCGCCACGGACCGGCTGCGCCACTCCTTCGGCCTGTACGGCGTGACCTCCCGCGAACTGAAGTCCGGGGTCGTCGAGTTGCGGATGACCGGCTACGACGTGCTGAAGCGGGTGCAGATGCCCGCCAAGACTGACCCGGCGCCCATGCGCATCCCGGTCGCGCTGCGGGAGGACGGCTCGGTGCACTACCGCGACTACCGCAGCGTTCCGCACGGTCTGACCCTGGGTGCCACGGAGTCCGGCAAGTCCGTCCACCAGCGCAACCTGGTGGCCGGTCTGGCTCCGCACGACGTGGCCCTGGTCGGCATCGACTGCAAACAGGGCGTCGAGCTTTTCCCGTTGGCTCGCCGGTTCTCCGCCCTCGCCGACAACCCCGACACCGCCCTGGAGCTGCTCGAAGCGCTCGTCACGCACATGGAGGAGGTGTATCACCTCATCCGCGCCCAGCAGCGCATCAGTGTCGCCGTGCCGGATGCGGAGATCGCCGCCGACATCTGGGACCTGCCCGAGGACGTGCGTCCGGTGCCGGTGGTGGTCCTGGTCGACGAGGTCGCCGAACTCGCCCTGTTCGCCACCAAGGAGGAGGAGAAGCGACGGGACCGGATCATCACCGCCCTGGTCCGGCTCGCCCAGCTCGGCCGCGCCGCCGGTATCTACCTGGAGATCTGCGGGCAGCGCTTCGGCTCCGAACTCGGCAAGGGCATCACCATGCTGCGGGCCCAGCTCACCGGCCGGACCGCGCACCGCGTCAACGACGAGACATCCGCCAACATGGCCTTCGGTGACATCTCGCCGGACGCCGTCCTCGCCGCGATCCAGATCCCGACCGACACCCCCGGTATCGCCGTCACGGGTGACGCCTCCGGCGGCTGGGCCCGTATCCGCGCCCCGCACACCTCGCTGCGCGAGGCCGTGAACATCTGCAACAAGCACGCCGAGCGCACCCCGGACCTGCCCGCCCTGGCGGCCTACCGGCCCGCTGTCGCCGCGCTGCCCTCGGCCCCGGTGCCGCTGTCCAAGACAGCTCCCGCCACAGCCTGACACCCCCTCTTCCCCGGTCGGCGCGACCGCCTTCGCGCCAAGTCCCTACCCCTGCCATGCCTGACAGGAAGGAGCGCCCCGTGTTCTGCGAGCACTGCGGCGACATCGACGGCGACGAGACCGGCATCGACCACGACGAACGTGACTGCCCCTGGTACGACACCGACAACGGCGCCGTGACCATCGACCCGGTCGAGCTGGCCGACGTCCTCCAGAGGATGGCCGACGGCTCCCCGTCCCTGCGGGCCGCGATCGGCCTCCTCGTCGACCACGGCCTGTGGATCAAGCGCCTCGCCGAACGGCCCGGCCTGCTCCTGATCGACTACTCCGGGCCCACGCCCGAGCCGTACGGCGTCGACTGGCTCAAGGTCGTCGAGGCCCTGGCCGCGAAGGACCTGCCCGCCTCCAGCGGGGAACTGCGCATCCTTGCCATCGCCGCCTCGCTGGCCGACACCGCCGCCCGCATCCCGCTCGGCGACGCCGTCACCGGCCTGGACGCGACCAACCTCGAACGGGTCCTGACAGCCATCGCCGAAACCAACGGCCGACCCACGGCGAGGTGACGGTGATGGCCGCGCGACTGCGCATCGACGCCGTCCTGGTCCAGGCGGTCATCGCCGGGGCGCTGTCCTTCGCCCACCTGCACGACCTGGCTGCCGCTGCCGGACAGGACGGCTGGAAGGCCTGGGCCTACCCGGTCAGTGTCGACTTGCTCCTGGTCGCCGCCTGGCGACGGCTGCGCACCGATGGGCCGTCCCGGCTGGCCTGGTCCTGGTTCGTGATCGCCCTGGTGGCGTCGCTCGGCGCCAACGTCGCCACCGCCGGACTCCTAGACCTCACCCAGGTTCCGGCCTGGCTGCGCATCCTCGTCGCCGCCTGGCCCGCGCTGGCCTTCATGGGCGGCACCCTCCTCGCTCACTCGGCCGCAGACCGGGTGCCGGATCCGCCGGCACCCGCGAGCGATCCGACCCCAGCACGCGACACCGACCCCGAACCGGTCGCCGAAGCAGAGGAGCTGGACGCCTCCCCTGCGTCTGCGGTCGAGGAAGCTCCCGCGCTTCCCGCCCCTGAGCCGGTCCCGGCTCCGCCCGCTGCTCCGGCTGTGCCGGTCCCGGCCGCGCTGGTCGACCACGCCCGCAAGGTCGCCGACGACCACCAGACCCGGACCGGATCGCCCATCGACACCGACACCCTCCGCGCCCGCCTCGGCGTCCCACCTCAGCTGGCCGACGCCATCGCCGCCCAGCTCGCCTGACCAGAAGGGAGCACCACCCGTCATGCCTGCCCGCGACCACTTCCACTCCGTGATGCGGATCGGCCCCGTGCAGATCGGCACCCACCGCGACCGCAACGGCCACACGAAGTACGCCGCCGTGTGCACCGCCGACCGCTGCGGCTGGTCCGCCGACTACTCCAGCCAGTCCGCCGCCCAGCTCGCCGCCCGCACCCACCGCTGCAAGGTCCGCTGAGGAGACCCCCATGGACGTCCCGCTCTGGCTCGCCCTGATCGTCGTCGGCTGGCTCGGCGTCAAGCTCATCCGCCCGCCCTGGTGGCTCGTCGCCGTGCTCCTCCTCGGCGGCTACCTCATCGCCGACAGCGTCCTGGCCCCGGTCATCAACAGCTTCGTCAAGTAGCCCGCCACTGAAGGGAGTTCACCAATGTTCCGCCCGAAGATCCCGACCATGCCCACCCCGACTGGCCAGGTGACCCCGCCCGCCGTCGCCGAGCCGACCGCCATCATGCCCAGCGCACAGACCCCGCCGCCCGCCCCGACGACTCAGGCACCGTCCCGGCCGGTCGTGCAGCTCACCCCCGGCACCGCGCTCGCCCTCGTCGGCGGCGGCACCGCCGTGGTCCTGGTCGTCGGCGCCGTCCTCGTCTCGATGCTGCTCGCCGTCGCCATCACCGGCGCCTCGCTCGCCATCTGCGCCCTGGTGATCCGCTCGCTCGTCAACACCGACGCCAAGCGCCGCTGACCGGCCCCCGGGCGGCCTCGATACCGCCAAGCATCCGCCGCCCGGGAGCCGTGCCCCTGTCCGAACCAGCGATCCGGAAGGAACCCCCAGCATGACCGACCACACCACACCCACGCCCCGCATCTGCCCCAACTGCGACGGCTTCGCCTCCGCCGCCATCACCACCGGCGGCCGCGACCACCACGGCAACCTGCGCACCGTCACCGCCGGCTGCCCGGCCTGCCACGGCACCGGCACCCGTGCCGTCCGCGTTAGGGAGGGTGCACGTGCCTGAACTGCTGCTCGACCCGACCACCCTCGGCGACCTGCTGAGGGTGGCTTCGGCCTCCGACTACGACCGCTGGCACGAACAGATCCGCCGCACCGGAGGCTGCGCCGACCCCATCCACCTCACCGGCTGGACCATCGCCAAAGACAAGGTCACCGGCGAGACCCTGCACCACTACACCACCGAGAACGAACCCGGCGGACGCCTCCGCGTCGCCTGCGGCAACCGCCGCGCCTCCCGCTGCCCGGCCTGCGCCTGGACCTACGCGGGCGACACCTACCACCTCATCCGCGCCGGACTCGCAGGAGACGACCGCCGCGACATCCCCGCCACCGTCCGCGATCACCCGCGCGTCTTCGCCACCCTCACCGCCCCGTCCTTCGGCCCGGTCCACAACCGCCCCGACCGAGGCGCCTGCCGCTGCGGCACCCACCACACCGCCGACGACCCCGCCCTCGGCACCGCCCTCGACCCAGCCACCTACGACTACGCGGGCGCCGTCCTCTTCAACAACCACGCGGGCCAGCTGTGGCAGCGCTTCACCAACCGGCTCCGCCGCGAGATCGCCGCCCGCGCAGGCCTCACCCAGCGGGAACTCAAGGAGTCCGCTCGCCTCTCGTACGGCAAGGTCGCCGAGTTCCAAAAGCGCGGAGCCCTGCACTTCCACGCGATCATCCGCATAGACGGCCCCGACGGGCCGGACACCGCCCCACCCTCCTGGGCCACGGTCGATCTCCTCGCCGACGCGATCCGCGCCGCCGCCGCACACTCCTACACCTCCGTCTCCGTCCCGGCCGCCGAGGACCAACCGGCCCGCACCTTCCGCTGGGGCACCCAGCTCGACATACGCCCCGTGAAAGCCTTCGGCGACGGCTCCGACATCACCGAACAAGCGGTCGCCTCCTACGTCGCCAAGTACGCCACCAAAGCCGCCGAGAACACCGGCACCCTCGACCGCCGCATCGGCGAACTCTCCGAACTCGACCGCCACCAGGTCCCCGACCACACCCGCCGCCTGATCGAAGCCTGCAAGACGCTCGACCCCCTGTACCCGGACCGCCGCCTGTGGGCCTGGGCTCACATGCTCGGCTTCCGGGGCCACTTCTCCTCCAAGTCCCGCCGCTACTCCACAACCCTCAGCGCCCTCCGCCAGGCCCGCGCCGACTACCGCGCTGCCCAAGAACGCGAAGCCCTCGGCCTGGACGACCGCGAGCCGGACACCGTGCTCGTCCTCGCCGACTGGCAATACGCCGGGCACGGCCACACCCCCGGCGAATCCGCCCTCGCCGCCACCATCGCCCGCGACCTCCAGCTCAACCGCGAAACCGCCCGCGAAGCCCTACGCGATCAACTCGCCGACGAAAGGGAGCGCTGACCTTGGCCTCAGAGCTGCCTAACCGGTTCCTGACCCCTGAGGACCTGGTCGAGATGTTCGAGCTTCCCAGCGTCGAGACCGTCTACCAGTGGCGGCGCAAGCGCACCGGTCCCCGCGGCTTCCGTGTCGGCCGGCACCTTCGCTTCGACCCGAGCGACATACGGGCCTGGGTGGATTCTCAGCTTGGGGAGGCTGCCTGATGGCCGGACACGTCCAAGACCGCTGGTACAAGACCGAACCTGGTCCGGACGGCAGGCCAGTGAGGGTCAAGACCGAGCGCTACGGCAACGGGCTTCGCTACCGGGCCCGATACGTCGGCCCGGACGGCACCGAAAAGAGCAAGTCCTTCCCAGATCGCCAAAAGCGCCGGGCGGAAGAGTGGTTGGCCGAGACGGCTGCCGACATGTCCCGTGGTCAGTACGTCGATCCCAAGGCTGCACAGACCACCTTCCAGCAGTACGCGGAACGCTGGCTCGCCGGGCTGACGACCGACCTGAACACACGCATCGGAGCGGAAACCCGTCTTCGTCTGCATGCCTTCCCTCGTATCGGGGCGCGTCCGCTCGGGTCTTTCCGCCCGGTCCACATCCGCGAGTTCGTGCGCGCCCTGGAGAACGACTCAATCGGCGGCACCTACGCCCGCAACATCTACGCCAACGTCCGCGCGGTGCTGTCGGCCGCCGTGGATGACGGCCACCTCGCCCGGAACCCGTGCTCGGCTGCGTCGGTCCGCCCACCCTCCGCCTCCTCGGCCCGAGTCGTGCCCTGGCTCCCCTCCCAGGTTCGAGCGGTCCGCGATGCTCTGCCCGAGCGATACCAAGCCATGGTCGACGTAGGCAGCGGCTGCGGCCTCCGACAGGGCGAGATCATCGGTCTGGCCGAAGACACTCTGCAGCTCCACAGCGACACCCTTCGTGTCACCGCTCAGGTCAAGCTGATTCGGGGCGTAGCCGTCTTCGCTCCGCCCAAGGGCAACAAGGAGCGTGACGTACCGCTGCCATCCTCGGTGGCCTCCGCCCTGCGGCAGCACATGAAGAGTCACCCGCCCGTGGGCATCAAGCTGCCGTGGGGCAAGCCTGACGGCCCGCTCACCGAACGGCGTCTGATCTTCACGAACACGGCCGACGGAATCGTCTGGCGAAGCAACTTCAACATCCAGGAGTGGAAGCCCGCCCTTGCGGCGGCCGGCCTCATCCCGACGCCCGAACCCGGCAAGCCGTACGTCTCCGCCCGGCAGCACGGGATGCACGCCCTCCGCCACTTCTACGCCTCGGTCCTCCTGGACGCGGGCGAGAGCATCAAGGCCGTGAGCGAATACCTCGGGCACTCCGATCCGGCGATGACGCTGCGGGTGTACGCCCACCTGATGCCCAGCAGCAGCGAGCGAGCCCGCCGGGCTCTGGATGGTGTCTTCGGCACGGCCCACGAGCCCTGACGGCCCGGAGACGGCCCACGGGGCACAAGTAAGCCCCCTACTGGCGGCAACATCGCTGGTAGGGGGCTTCTTCGTGCCCGGAGCACATCAGTTCTCCGGGTTTTGGCATGGCTCAACCAGTGTCGCAGATCGACTCCCGGGCCCCGCACGGCGATCACGGCGGCGGACGCCCGGCCCGGCTCATCCGGACCCGGCCTCAGAAGAAGCCGCCGACCACGCCGACGGCCCAGGCGCCGTAGTTCTTCCAGCGGTGGGACCAGCGGCAGTACAGCCGGGGTTTGCGCCGACCGGCCTGGTCGATGAGTGTGTCGCACCATCTGCACGGCAGATCGCCGTGATATCTGCCGTCGTCGCCCAAGCGTGCCCGCCCCATGGCCAGACCATACCTGTCGGTCCACTGCCGCTGAAGAGCTGGTCAAGGGCTGTGTCCGCCCGCTACCGCCACTCCCAGTAGTGCGTGGAGATCACCGGATCGCCGTCGCCGGGGGCCTCCTGGGTCGTGAAGCTCGTTCCGGGGAGGCCGGAGACCTGGGCGTCGACCGTGTGGAGGCGGTACTCGCTCTGCAGGCCGGGATACGACGGCGAGGCGACCTTCTCGACGGCCACGGACAGGGACCGCGGATCGATGGTCACGTCCGCTGCCCGCACCCCGAGTTCCTCGGCCAGGCACCGCAGCGCCGCCGCGATCGCCGTTTCCCCCGGCTTCATCTTCTCGGTGGGTGGGGAGTTCCTCTGTCGCACAGCGCCGGTCGCCATCAGCTGCCCGACTTCCGTGAGTTGCCTGCCGTCCACCACGATGCGCACGCTGACGACAGAGACCCGGCGCAGCGGTGGCTCGTCCGAGAGGGTGGCCTCGCCGGCGGTGATCTCGTCCCACAGGTTCCGTACGGATTTGGCGGCGCCGACGCCCCAGGACTCGTACGGAATGCCGTTGCTCGCCAGCCACTCCTGGAGTTCGTCCAGGCTCCGCGGGTCCCGCATACGCCACCACCCCTCCCGTCAAGCGGATCCTCGTGCGGTGATCCTACGAACGGAAGGGGTGGTGACGAGAGCAGGCGGTACGGGAGTCAGCCGGATCCCACGAAGAGGACGAGCAGCAGCCACACCACGGGAGCCGTGGGCAGGAGCGAGTCCAAGCGGTCCATGATCCCGCCGTGGCCCGGCAGCAGGGTGCCCATGTCCTTGATGCCCAGGTCGCGCTTGATCATCGACTCGCCGAGGTCGCCCAGCGTGGCGCTCGCGGCGACCGCGAGACCGAGGAGGAGGCCCTGCCACCAGGTGCCGTCGTCGATGAGGAACTGCATGCACAGGGCGCCCGCCACCATGGCGAACGCGATCGCGCCGAGCAGGCCCTCGCGGGTCTTGCCGGGGCTGATGCGCGGGGCGAGCTTGTGCGTGCCGAAGCGCCAGCCGACGGCGTAGGCGCCCGTATCGCTGACGACCGTCAGCAGCAGGAACATGAACACCCGCTGCGGGCCGTCGTCGGCGGCCAGCATCAGCGCGACGAACGTGGCCAGGAACGGGACGTAGAAGGCCGCGAAGACGCCCGCCGTGACGTCCTTGAGGTAGTTCTCCGGCGGCTCCGTCATCCGCCAGGCCAGTACCGCGAGTGCGGTCAGCGCCATGGCCACCCACGCGCCCTCGGGGCCCCGCACGTACCCGGCGACGACCATCGCCGCGCCCCCGACCGCGAGCGGTACGAGGGGCGCCTTGATGGACTTGCGCTCCTGCAGACGCGACGTGAGCTCCCACAGGCCCACCACCACGGCGACCGCGACGACGCCGACGAAGACGGCCTTGACGACGAACAACGAGGCGACGATCACCGCCCCGAGCCCGACGCCGACCCCTATCGCGGCACTCAGGTCACGGCCCGCGCTCTTCTTCTGCGGGGCGGGCTGAGGGGCGTCGGGCATGGGCTCCGGCTTCTGCGGCACGGCCCCGTGGGGCTGCGCCGACGGTGTCTCGTTGTGGACCGGGGGGCCGCCCGTCCGAGCGGCCCCCCGGTCGTCATCCTGGTTTCCGCCATGCGCGGGCACGTCGGGCACGATGGGCATGGGCCGAGTGTGCGGGGCCCCAGGCGCATCGTATGCGGGACCCGCCGGGGCAGCCCCCTGGACAGGCCCGTGGTCGGACGGCCCCCAGTACCCGGCTTGTGGCGGCGCCCCCCAGGAAGACTCGTTCATCAGACTTCGAGCAGCTCCGCTTCCTTGTGCTTGAGGAGCTCGTCCACCTGGGCGACGTACTTCGAGGTGGTGTCGTCGAGTTCCTTCTCCGCGCGACGGCCCTCGTCCTCGCCGACCTCGCCGTCCTTGACGAGCTTGTCGATCGCGTCCTTGGCCTTGCGGCGGACGGAGCGGATGGACACCTTGGCGTCCTCGCCCTTGGTCTTGGCGACCTTGATGTAGTCGCGGCGGCGCTCCTCGGTGAGCTCAGGGAACACCACTCGGATGATGTTTCCGTCGTTGCTCGGGTTGACGCCCAGGTCGGAGTCGCGGATCGCCTGCTCGATGTTGCGCAGCGCGCTCTTGTCGAACGGTGTCACCACGGCCATGCGCGGCTCCGGCACCGAGAACGAAGCCAGCTGGTTGATCGGCGTCAGCGCTCCGTAGTAGTCCGCCACGATCTTGTTGAACATCGCCGGGTGCGCACGACCGGTGCGGATCGCGGCGAAGTCCTCCTTGGCGACCACGACGGCCTTCTCCATCTTCTCCTCGGCTTCGAGGAGGGTCTCTTCGATCACCACTTGCTCCTGCGTGTCTTGAGTAGGCCCGGCTGCTGTTCTCTGTCACGTCGGCGGCCGGCTGCGTCGCGTCTTCTTCCTGCACGGTTCCCGACCATCAGAACATTGTCCATCCCCCGGTCAGGGTCCGTCCCCCGGGCAGGGGTGGTCCCAGGTCAGGCCCGGCTGCCCTGTTCGCCCACGAGAGTGCCGATCTTCTCACCCTTGACGGCCCGCGCGATATTTCCCTCCGCCAGCAGCTCGAACACGAGGATCGGCAGCTTGTTGTCGCGGCACAGGGTGATCGCGGTGGCGTCGGCGACCTTGAGGTCGCGGGTGATGACCTCGCCGTATCCGAGGGAGTCGAACTTGACCGCGTCCGGGTTGGTCTTGGGGTCGGAGTCGTAGACCCCGTCCACGCCGTTCTTGCCCATCAGCAGCGCCTCGGCGTCGATCTCCAGGGCGCGCTGGGCGGCGGTGGTGTCGGTGGAGAAGTACGGCATGCCCATACCGGCGCCGAAGATGACGACGCGGCCCTTCTCCAGGTGGCGCACGGCGCGCAGCGGGATGTAGGGCTCGGCTACCTGGCCCATGGTGATGGCGGTCTGGACCCGGCTGTCGATGCCCTCGTTCTCCAGGAAGTCCTGGAGCGCGAGGCAGTTCATCACGGTGCCGAGCATGCCCATGTAGTCGGAGCGGGCGCGGTCCATGCCGCGCTGCTGGAGTTCGGCGCCGCGGAAGAAGTTGCCGCCGCCGATGACGACGGCGATCTGCGCCCCGTCCCGTACGACGGCCGCGATCTCGCGGGCGATCTTGTGCACCACGTCGGGGTCCACGCCCAGGCCCCCGCCGCCGGAGAAGGCCTCTCCGGACAGCTTCAGCAGAAACCGGCCGCGTACTTTGCCGTCGTCGCTCTTCTGGGCCTTGGTGGTCATCGGGATCCCGCCTCTTTGTACCTGTCGCACATGCGAAGAAGGCCATTGCCGGTGGGGAGTGGTTCGCATCCCATGCGCGGCAATGGCCTCCTCGTCAGATCTGCTGTCGTCCGTGGTCGTCCGTCACGCGTGTGCGGGACGGCATACGCGAACGACACGGACGACTGCTGTCGACCCTAGCGGGGTCGCGCGTCGATCGCGGTACGGACTCAGACTCAGATGCCGACCTTGATGCGCGTGAAGCGCTTCAGGGTGACACCGGCCTCGTCCAGGATCTTCTGGACGGACTTCTTGTTGTCCAGCGCGTACGGCTGGCCGAGCAGCGTGGCGTCCTTGAAGAAGCCGTTGAGGCGACCCTCGACGATCTTCGGCAGGGCGGCCTCGGGCTTGCCCTCGGCGCGGGTGGTCTCCTCGGCGACGCGGCGCTCGGACTCGACGACCTCGGCCGGGACGTCCTCCTTGGAGAGGTACTTCGGCGCGAAGGCGGCGATGTGCTGGGCGACGCCCTTGGCGACCTCGGCGTTCGGCTTGTCGAGCTCGACGAGCACACCGATCTGCGGGGGCAGGTCGGGCATCGTGCGGTGCATGTACGCCGTCACGAAGCCGTCGGCGAACTGCGCGAAGCGGTCCAGGACGATCTTTTCGCCGAGGTTGGCGTTGGCCTCGTCCACGAACGCCTGGACGGTCTTGCCGGCCTCGATCTCGGAGGCGAGCAGCGCCTCGATGTCGGCCGGGGAGGTCTTGGCGACGTGCTCGGCGATGGCGGCGGCGACGGCCTGGAACTTCTCGCCCTTGGCGACGAAGTCCGTCTCGCACTTCAGCTCGACCAGGACACCGGAGGAGTTGTCGTCGGCGAGGACGGAGACCACGGCGCCGTTCTCGGCGGAGCGGCCCTCGCGCTTGGCGACGCCCTTCTGGCCCTTGATGCGGAGCGCCTCGACGGCCTTCTCGACGTTGCCCTCGGCCTCGTCCAGCGCCTTCTTGCAGTCCATCATGCCGGCGCCGGTGAGCTCGCGGAGCTTCTTGACGTCGGCGGCGGTGTAGTTCGCCATGAGTCTGTGAATCTTTCTCGAAGTCTGGAGGATCGAAGATCTACGGGGTCTGCGGTCCACAGTCAGCCGTGGATCCCTGACACGCCGTTGACCTACGGGTGAACGGCGGGAGCGGACTTCACCGCGCCGGAGGCGCTGTGGGATGCGGTGCCGCCCCCGCCGTCAACGCCCTGGGTCAGGCCTGCTCGGCGTCGGCGGCCGGAGCCTCGGCAGCCGGAGCCTCGGCGGCCGGAGCCTCGGCCGGCTTCTCGGCCTCGGCGGCCGGGGTCTCCTCGGCCTTCTCCTCGGCCTTCTTCTCGCCGCCCTCGAGCAGGTCGCGCTCCCACTCGGCGAGCGGCTCGCCCGCGGCCTTCTCGCCCTCGGTCTTGACGCCCGAGCGGGCGATGAGGCCCTCGGCGACGGCGTCGGCGATCACGCGGGTGAGCAGGGTGACGGAGCGGATCGCGTCGTCGTTGCCCGGGATCTTGTAGTCGACCTCGTCGGGGTCGCAGTTGGTGTCGAGGATGGCGACGACCGGGATGTTGAGCTTCCGGGCCTCACCGACCGCGATGTGCTCCTTCTTGGTGTCCACGATCCAGACGGCGCTGGGCACCTTCTGCATCTCGCGGATACCACCGAGGGTCTTCTCCAGCTTGGCCTTCTCGCGGGAGAGGACCAGCAGCTCCTTCTTGGTCAGACCGGAGGACGCGACGTCCTCGAAGTCGATCTGCTCGAGCTCCTTGAGGCGCTGCAGACGCTTGTAGACGGTCGAGAAGTTGGTGAGCATGCCGCCCAGCCAGCGCTGGTTGACGTAGGGCATGCCGACGCGGGTGGCCTGCTCGGCGATGGCCTCCTGCGCCTGCTTCTTCGTGCCGACGAACATGACCGTGCCGCCGTGGGCGACGGTCTCCTTGACGAACTCGTAGGCGCGGTCGATGTACGACAGCGACTGGAGCAGGTCGATGATGTAGATGCCGTTGCGCTCGGTGAAGATGAAGCGCTTCATCTTCGGGTTCCAGCGGCGGGTCTGGTGACCGAAGTGGACGCCGCTCTCCAGCAGCTCCCGCATCGTGACGACGGCCATGGCCGTTCTCCTTGTGTTTCTCGGTTGTGCCGCGTGTGCCGGACGGCACCCGCGCCTGACGCCCACGACGCGCCGTGCCGCTAAGGACCGAGGGGCGCTGATACGGACCACAGAAGGGCCTCGTATCGGGGCGTGCGAAGTCGACCCGGTGGCCCGGGTCGCCATCAGAAGTGTACGGGACCCACGAGGCCCTGGGTGACGCCGATATCCACAACCCGCCGGTGGTCCACAGATCCCGGCCATGATCGACCGCCGTCCGGCACGGTTCTCGCATGCGAGCGAAACGATGTGCGGGGACGTGGCCGGGCCTCCTCCTGGCGCTGACGGTCGTCGCCGTGGCGGTGACCGCGCCGGGAGCGGGCGCAGGAGCTTCGGCCGGGCGCGACGGCACGGCCGTGTCCCTGGCGGGCGCCGTCCCGCCGACGGCTGAGACGGCGCCGCCGGGAGGCCGAAGCAAGCCACCGGAAGACCGGGGGAAGCCGCCGGACGCAGACCTGCCGGTACCGGCCGTCGGGCGGAACTGGCCCGTCGGACTGCGCCCTTCGGTTCTACGGGGCTGGGAGCCCCCGGCGACCGCTTACGGCCGGGGCCACCGGGGCGTGGACCTGGCGGCGACCGCCGAGGCCCCGGTACGGGCCGTCGCACCGGGCCGTGTGTCCTTCGCCGGCCGGGTGGCGGGCCGCGGTGTCGTCTCGGTGGAGCTGACGGGCACGGGCGAGCCGCCCCTGCGGACGACCTTCCAGCCGGTCCGGGCCTCGGTGGAGAAGGGCGACGAGGTGGCGGCGGGCGACGTCCTGGGCACCGTGGAGCCGGCGGCTTCGCACTGCCCGCCGGGGTGCGTGCACTGGGGCCTGCTCAGAGGCGACGTCTACCTCGACCCGCTGTCCTTGCTGCCACCCTGGCTGCTGAACCGCGGCCCGTCACGTCTGCTGCCGGTGACCGGAGTGCCGGAGTAAGGGGAGGTCGCCCCAGGAAGGTCAGCCCCGGACCCCACGCAGCGCCATGGAGACAGCCGCTTCGGTGATCGCCTCGGGGTCCTCCGCCGCGCCGAGCTCGATCCGCCGCACGGCCGCGTCGACCACGCCCTGGAGCAGCATCGCGGCCAGCCGGGGCTGTGCGTGGCCCATGCCCGCCAGCGCCTCGACGATCATCGTGACGAGCCCGCCGTGCGCGGCACGGATCTTCTCCCGCGCCCCCGCGTCGAGTTCACTGGCCGAGATGGCGACGACAGCCCGGTGCCGCCGGTCCCCGACCAGCGCCAGCTGCTGCCGGACGTACGCCTCGACCTTGCCCTCGGGGCTGTCCGCGACGGCCATCGCCGCCTCGACCTCCGCCGCCCAGAGCGGGAAGTCGACTTCGCAGAGCTTCTCGACCACGGCGGCCCGCGACCGGAAGTACTCGTACACGGACGACCGGGCGAGTCCCGTGCGCTCGGCGAGCGCGGGGAAGGTCAGCGCCTCCGTCCCGCCCTCGGACAGCAAAGAGCGCGCCGCGTCCAGCAGGGCGGCACGCTGCATCGACCGGTGCTCGGCCACGGAGGCCGCTCGAATCCTTGGCACGTCAACCACTTTACGGACGAATCACCGTCCAGGGGAGGCGCTTCGCCCGACGGGGCGTCCTCCGGCCAGATCAACGGCCGAAACTCGCCAGCTTGGCCCGCAGCTGAAGCACGGACTTGGTGTGGATCTGGCTGACCCGGCTCTCGGTCACCCCGAGCACGTTCCCGATCTCCGCGAGCGTGAGGCCCTCGTAGTAGTACAGCGTGACGACGGTCTTCTCCCGCTCGGGCAGGGTGTTGATGGCCCGCGCCAGGAAGCGTCTGAGCTCCCGGTCCTCCGCCACCTCCACGGGGTTGTCGGCGGCGGTGTCCTCCAGCGTGTCCATGAGGCTCAGCCGGTCACCGCCCTCGCCCCCCACGTGCAGCAGCTCCTCCAGCGCCACCACGTTCGCCAGCGACAGCTGGCTGAACACCGCGTGGAGTTCGTCCACGGCGATGCCCATCTCCGCGGCCACCTCTCCCTCGGACGGGGTGCGTCGCAGCCGCGCCTCCAGGGTGGCGTAGGCCCGCTCGACGTTGCGCGCCTTCTGCCGCACGGACCGCGGGATCCAGTCCAGTGCCCGCAGCTCGTCGATCATCGCCCCCCGGATGCGTGTGATCGCGTACGTCTCGAACTTGATCTCCCGGTCGATGTCGAACTTCTCGATCGCGTCGATCAGCCCGAACACCCCGGACGAGACGAAGTCCGCCTGCTCGACGTTGGCCGGCAGGCCGACGCTCACCCGGCCCGCGACGTACTTGACCAGCGGCGAGTAGTGCAGGATCAGCTGCTCGCGCAGCCGCTCGTCGCCCGTCGCCTTGTACGACCGCCACAACTCGTCGAGTGTCGAGGGGGCGGGCGGTCGCACGTCGACGCGGGCGGCTGGGGGAACTGCCGCCCGATCGGACCCGGAGGTGTGCTGGGGCATTCGTCGCCTTGTGCCGTTCTGCCGTGAACTGGTGGTGCCTGGGTGAACTGTCGGAGTGATGTCGAGGTGCCGTCCGCGTCGGGATCCTCGTGAGCGTAGCGTGACTGGAGCGTCGCAGTGCGCGAAGAGCGAGGTATCGCCCGTACGCGAACCCTCTCCGCCGGACCCTCCCCGGGGTCGCACCTGTCGCGCTGGGTAACCCCGCGGAGGCACCAACTCCGGGAATTGCCCAGGCAGTCGGCGTTCGCCCGGACGGCCGAACACACACGGTCAACATCGGCGTCGGTCCGATGAACCGGAGAGCATGGCCTGGCGTGTCAACTTCCAGCCCTCGCCATGTCGTTCGACGTAACCAAGTGCTCGGAGTTCGTACAGTCTGCCGACCGCGTCGTCCTCCGCCGTGCCGGCGTCGCGGGCGATCGCGCCGGCCGTCGCGGCCCCACGGGCGGGAAGCGCGTCGAGGACCCGCCGGGCTCCGGGGTCCAGCAGGTCACGCGGCAGTACGGGACCACACCGGTCCGGCGCGAGCTCGCCCATGTCGCCGACCAACTCGGCGACCTCGGCGGCGTCGGTGACCAGCGCCGCCTCCCCGCGCAGCAGCTCGTGCACGCCCGCCGACAGCCCGCTGGTCGCCGGTCCGGGCACGCCCATCGTGAACCGCCCCAGCCGCTGCGCGGCCCGCGCCGTGACGAGCGCGCCGCTGCGGTAGGCGGCCTCGACGACCACGGTCCCGCGCGTGAGCGCCGCGATGACGCGGTTGCGGAGGATGAACCTGCTGGGTGTCGGATGGTCCCCGGGCGGCAGCTCCCCGACCACCAGTCCCTGTTCGGCGATCCTGCTGATCAGCTCGGTGTGCCCGCGGGGGTAGGGCCGGTCCACCCCGCAGGCCAGCACGGCCACGGTCGCGCCTCCGGCGCCGAGAGCCCCCCGATGGGCGGCTCCGTCGACGCCGTACGCCCCGCCGGACACGACGACCCATCCCCGCTCGGCGAGGCCCGCTCCGAGGACGGCCGCCATGTGGGCCCCGTACTCCGTACAGGCCCGGGCGCCCACCACGGCCACCGAGCGCAACGCCCACATCCGCAGGCTGACCCGCCCGCGCACCCACAGCCCGACGGGCCGCGCGTCGCCCAGGTCGTCCAGCTGGCCTGGCCACTCGGCATCCCCGGGGCAGACGAACCGGGCCCCGGCGTCCCGCGCCCGCGCCAGGTCCCGTTGTGGATCCGCGCTCTCGGCGCGGGCGCGCAGCCCCGCCCACCGCTTCTGCGACGCCCCTGGCAGCGGTGGTCCGTCCCCGGTGAGCCGCCGTACCGTCTCCCGCACGCCGGCCTCGCGGAGCCACCGCCCGCCGAGCTCGTCCCCCGGCTCGACGACCCGGGAGAGGAAGACCCGGTCGAGCCGCTCGGCGTCGGACAGGCCGCCCGGGCTCACGGTTTCTCCTCGCTCGACCGCCGGGCGCCGCTCATGACAGCGCTCCGATCGCCATGGGCACTCCGCGGGGCACACCGGTCCGCAGTTGCAGGGCGAGTCCGACATCCACGGCGTCCGGGCGGTCGTGCCCCACGAGGTCGGCGATGGTCCAGGCGACCCGCAGGACGCGGTCGAGGCCGCGCGCGGTCAGCGCACCCCGCTCCAGGCCGCGCTCGGCTTCGTCCATGGCGCCCGGCGCGGCGAACCACCGGCTGCGCAGCTCCCGCCCGGACACCTCGCTGTTGGACCGCCAGGGAGTGCCGGCCAGGCGCGTGGCCGCCCGCTCCCGGGCCGCGCGCACCCGGTCGGCGACCACCGCCGTGGACTCGCCCCGCGCGCCGCGCTCGGTCAGTTCGGAGCGCGTGACACGGTCGACCTCCACTCTGAGGTCCACGCGGTCGAGGAGCGGGCCGGAGAGTCGGGCCTGGTAGCGGCGGATCGCGGAAGGCGGGCACTCGCACAGGTCGTCCCGCTGCGAGAAGCGGCCGCACGGACACGGATTGGCCGCCAGCACCATCAGGAATCTCGCGGGGAACCGCACCACCCCCGCACTGCGAGCGATCACGACGTGCCCCGACTCCAGCGGCTGGCGCAGCGCGTCGAGTGCCTGGCTGCTGAACTCGGGCGTCTCGTCCAGAAAGAGCACCCCTCGATGAGCCAGCGACACCGCGCCCGGCCGGGCGACGCCCTGGCCGCCGCCGACGAGTGCCTGCATGGTGGCCGAGTGGTGAGGGGCGCAGTAGGGCGGGACGTCGACCAGGGGCTTGCCCGCGGGCAGCAGGCCGGCGACCGAGTGGACAGCCGTGACCTCCAGCGACTCCTGCCTGCTGAGCGCCGGCAGGATGGCCGGCAGGCGCTCGGCGAGCATCGTCTTGCCCGCGCCGGGAGGGCCCTCAAGGAACAGATGGTGCCCGCCGGCCGCGGCGACCTCCACCGCGGTCCGTGCCGAGAGCTGGCCGACGACATCGGCGAGGTCGTGGCCGTGGTCCTGGTGGGCGGCATCCACGCTGTGCATGCCCGTGGCCGCGCCCGCCCCCGGCATGCGCAGGCCGGCCATCAGCGGGTCGGGGCGCCCGTCGTCCGGTTCCTCGTCGGGTACGGGCTCGTCCGTGAGGACCGCGATCAGCTGGCGCAGGCTGCGGACCCCGAGTACCGACACGCCCGGCACCAGCGACGCCTCCGCCGCCGCGCACTCCGGGACCACCACCTGCTCGTACCCCGCGTCGGCGGCGGCCAGCACCGCGGGCAGGATGCCGCGCACCGGCCGGACCCGGCCGTCGAGCCCGAGCTCCCCGATCATCACGATGTCCGCCAGGACGCGCGGGTCGATCCGCTCGGATGCGCCGAGGACGGCGCACGCGACGGCGAGATCGAATCCGCTGCCGGCCTTCGGCACCGACGCGGGGCTCAGCCCGACGGTGAGCTTCTTCTGGGGCCACTCGGCGCCGGAGTTGACCACCGCCGCCCTGACCCGGTCCCGGCTCTCCGTCAGACTCTTGTCGGGCAGTCCCACCAGCGTGAACGCCGCGACACCCGGTTCGAGGTCGGCCTGGACCTCGACGACGACCCCCTCGACGCCGACCAGCGCCACCGAGCACGTACGGGCGAACCCCATCAGGCCACCCCTCGCACGTGCTCGACGACGGCGGCTCCGCGCTCGGGCAGGACGACGCCCACCAGGTCGATGCGCACGCCGCCCGGTGGCGCTCCTCCGTGTGTGTGGAGCCAGTGCTCGGCGAGCTCGCGCAGCCGCCCGGCCTTGACCGGGGTGACGGCGGCCATCGGATGTTCGAAGCAGCCGCCGCGGCGGGTCTTCACCTCGCAGACGACGAGGACGTCGCCGTCCCTGGCCACGATGTCGATCTCGCCGGTCCTGCCGCAGCGCCAGTTGCGCTCCAGGACGGTCATCCCGGCCTGGGTCAGTCGCCGGGCCGCCAGTTCTTCTCCGTACTCACCGATCGCACTGCGCGCGTTGCCTGCACCGCGTGCGGTGCGGCCACTGCATGCGGTGCGGCCACTTCGTGCGTTGCGACCACTACGTGTGCTGCCAGAGGTTCCTGTCCTGCCAGATGTTTCTGTGCTGCCCGCTGTGCCCGTGCTGCCTGCGTCCCGTGTGTTCATGTCGGCACCACCTCCGGCGCCAACGCTCACGCATCCGCCTCCACGCAGTGGATCTTGGTGGACAACTCAGCGGTTGGGGACAACTCCGTCACCCACAAGAGTCACAAGAGCCACAAGTCCCAAGAGCCACAAGGGGGCAGCGCGGCCACCGCGAGTCACCCGCTCGGCAGCTCCAGATCGCTCTTGTTCAGCTCTTCGATGTTCACGTCCTTGAAGGTCAGGACGCGCACCTGCTTCACGAAGCGGGCCGGGCGGTACATGTCCCACACCCAGGCATCCGCCATCGACACCTCGAAGAACACCTCACCCTGGACCGAGTGCACCTGCATCTCGTAGTCGTTGGTCAGATAGAAGCGCCGCTCGGTCTCGATCACGTATTTGAACAGACCGACGACGTCGCGGTACTCCCGGTAGAGCTTGAGCTCCATCTCGGTCTCGTACTTTTCGAGGTCCTCGGCGCTCATGGCATGTTCCCCTTCAGCCGTGCGTCCCCCTATTGTGCGCCAGCCCCGAGAGCCCCTAGACGATTTCCGTGTCGAGGACCTCGGGTATGGCCGGGGGACCTTCGTCGAGCAGCCTGCGCAGCAGCTCGGCGAGTCTGGTCGGATACACCGTCTCATGTGCTTCGGTCAGTTCCTGACACGTCCACCAGCGCGCTCCGGCGACAGTGCGGCGTTCCAGGTCGGTCAGACCGGCTGCCCGCGTCACGGTCTGACGCGTACGGGCCAGGTAGTACCACTCGTCCTGGTCCCAGCGGCGGCCGGCGAAGGGGAAGGAACATCTGCGCTGCCACAGCACCGGGCCGAGCTCGACCTCGGTGATGCCGGTCTCCTCAGCGAGTTCCCGCAGCGCGGCCTCTTCGCGCGTCTCGGCGCCCTCAAGGCCGCCGCCGGGCGTGAACCACCAGTTGTCCGCCGGATCGTCCGGTTCGTGCCCGTGCAGCAGCAGGACACGCTCCTGCGGGTCGAGCAGCACGACCCTGGCCACCTTGCGCATGCCGCCCTCGTACGGCGCCTCAGCGGGCACCGGCGGGCTCCGTCGCCGCCGCCGTGCGGCGACGGGCGGCCATGCGTGTGGCGATCGGCCCGTACGCCCCGCCGCCCAGGACCAGCACGGCGCCCACGACGATCGCGGCGGTGATCAGCCGCAGCGGGCCCGGTGACGACAGCGAGCCGAGTGCTTCGAAGCCGGTGGGGCGGGCCAGCATGCCGTCCATGGGCCACACGACGGCGTCGACGCGCGCGTCCACGGAGCTGCGCGGCACCGTGCCCCTGCCGGCCTCCGTCAGGTGGGCCGTGGAGTCCAGGGAGCCGCTGCGCTCGTCACCCAGGAGGAACAGGCGCCCCTCGGGGACCGTGATCTCCGGGATGCCCATCGCCTCAGCGGCCTGGCCCTCGGCCAGGTACCCCTCGTCGATCTTCTTGCCGTTGACGGTCAGCTTGCCGTCCGTGCAGCACGCGACCTTGTCGCCGCCGACCGCCACGACCCGCTTGACCAGCGGCATGTCCTCGCCCCAGCTTTTCTCCCGGAAGACGACGACGTCACCGCGCTTGACCGCGGAGCCGTCGATCCGCTCGGCGAGGACCCGGTCGCCGGCCGTGATGGTGGGCGACATCGAGTCGGTCGGCACGGTGTACGGCCGGTAGACGAAGGCACCCCAGCCGAAGCCGCCGAGGAAGAGCACACAGCCGAGGGCCACGGCCAGTCCCGACAACATGTTGCCGAGCCGTCCGTGGCCCTCGTCCGTACGACGTGTCGTCCCGCTCATCCCAGTGCTCCCCAGGTCGGAGAATCGACCTCCCGGCGGCGGCCGTGCGCGGCCCCGGAGAATCGGCGATCTGGGACGGCACCCTACCCGGCGGTACCGCCGCCAGAAACCCTCGGGTTTCCGTCGGTAAGGAGGCGGCGCCGGCGCCACAGCACCAGCGGAACCGCGCCCGCGAGGCCGAGCGCGCCGGGAGCGGCGGCGCTCAGATCCTGGCCGAAGGTGTCGGGAACCGGCAGCGTGGCCCAGCGAGTGGGCGGCCAGGCGACCACGATGGCACGGCCCACGACGTTGTCCACCGGGACGAAGCCCTTGTTCTTGTCGCTCTGGTGGTAGCGGGAGTCCAGCGAGTTCTGCCGGTGGTCACCCATGACCCAGATTTTGCCCGCGGGTACCTTCACCTTGAACTGGCCGCCCTGGTCGTCGACGCTGCACGGGGTGTTCCCGTCGTAGACGTAGGGCTCGTTCAACGCCTTGCCGTTGACCTTCAGCGGGCCGGTGCCCTTGCACTCGATGGTGTCGCCCGCGACGCCGACGACCCGCTTGATGAGGTCCTTCTCCTCGGCGGAGGGCATCAGGCCGATCCAGCTGAGCACCCGCTGCACGGGGTTCGGCTCGGGCGTGGGCTCGCCCGCGAGCCAGTTGGCGGGGTCGTGGAAGACGACGACCTCGCCGCGCTCCGGCTCGGAGCCGAACCACGGGGTGAGCTTGTCGACGAGGACCCGGTCGCCCTGCTCGAGGGTGTGCTGCATCGAGTCCGAGGGGATCGAGAACGCCTGCACCAGGAAGGTCTTGATCAGCAGCGCCAGGATCAGCGCGATACCGACGAGAATCGGCAGTTCCTTCCAGAAGGACCGCTGCTTCTTCCTCGGTGTGTTTCCTTCCTCGCCGCCCGAGGCCTCCGGGCCCTCCGGGGAGTCACTCCCGGAATCCGCGGAACCTTCCGGACCGCCAGGGCCCGGGGCGCTCCCGGGACTCATCGCGTCCTCCGCGGCCGGGGAAGCCGCTTCGTCGGGCCGCTCCGGCTGCTCCTCGGGGCCACCGTGTCCGGATCGTGCGCCGACCGCCACATCCCCCACATCCACTCCTCACGCCGTACCGCCGCCCACGCCTCATCCGGTGCAGGCCCACCACTCCCATAACGAGCGGGAGTTCCGCAGGGGTCGGGAGCGGGATCAATCCGTTCGGATCCGCTGACGCCACCCTATGCGACGTGCCGAGGGCGGTGGTCGACCCGCTCGGCACGGACGCGTACGTGTCCGGCTCCTCCAGCTGACTCCAGTTCCCGATGGGCCAGGCGATGACCACGGCACGGCCGACGACGGAGCTCTCGGCGACGGTTCCGCTGTACGACTCGGTGCGGTGGTAGCGCGAGTCGGCGGAGTTGGCGCGGTGGTCGCCCATGACCCAGAGGCGGCCCTGAGGCACCGTCACCGTGAACTTGATCGACGACGGCGCGTTGCCGGGGTGGATGTACGACTCGTTGAGCGGCATGCCGTTGACGGTGACGCGCCCCTGGGTGTCGCAGCACTTGACGGTGTCACCGCCGACCGCGACGACCCGCTTGATCAGGTCCCGTTCGTTGTCGGAGGGAAGCAGACCGATGAACTGGAGTCCCTCCTTGATCTGCTTGATCACGACGGGGTCGTCCTGCTTGACCGTCGTCTGCTCGTCCTCCAGCCAGCCGCCGGGGTCCTTGAAGACGACGACGTCCCCGCGCTGCGGCTCGGAGCCGAACCACGGGGTGAGCTTGTCGACCAGTACCCGGTCACCGATCTGGATCGTGTTCTCCATCGAGCCCGACGGGATCACGAACGCCTGGACCAGGAAGGTCTTCAGGACCAGGGCTATGACCACCGCGACACCTATGAGGAGCGGGATCTCCTTGAGCGCCGAGCGGCGCCTGCGGCGCTTGATCTTGCGGGCGAGCTTGCGCCGCTCCACACGGCTCGGCCGGGCCGCTCCGCCGGCCCGTCGGGCGCCGGTGGGCAGCAGGTTCTCGGCGGGGCTGCTGACCATCCCGCGGGGTTTGCCGCGGTTACCCATGGGCACCGCCCGCCGTGGACGGCTGGGGCACGCGCGCATAGGCGCCGGGGTGGTCCAGGACCGTCATGTGGCCGGCGGGCCAGACGATCCAGCCGGCTCTGCCGATCACTCTGCCGACAGGGATCATTCCGCCGCCCGGCGACCCGAGGTGGTCGCGGGAGTCGCTGGAATCGCTGCGGTGGTCACCGAGGACGAACAGTGTGCCGTCGGGCACGACCACGTCGAAGGGCACGTCCGACGGGTGGTCCCCCGGGTACAGAAACGCCGACTCGTCGACCGACCGGCCGTTCACCTCGAGCCTCCCCTCCCTGTCGCAGCAGACCACACGGTCTCCCCCAACGCCGACAACGCGCTTGATGTAGTCGGCGTTCCCGAAGTAGTCGGTGCCGTCGAACACCACGACGTCACCCCGCCTCGGCTCGGAACCGAAACGGTACGCCAACTTATTTACGAGAACGCGGTCCCCGATCCTCAATCCGCTCTCCATGGAGCTGCTGGGAATCTGGAACGGCTGGATCACGAACGTGTTGAGAAGCAGCAGAAAAACCAGGCAAAACAGTGCGGTCAGGGTGATCCGCCCGCCGGGGAGCCAGTCGGCGGCACCGGTGACCAACGAGAAACGCGACCGTCCCTCCGGCTCCGCTGTGTCAGAGATCTCTTCGGAACCGTCCGGCGTCCGGCCGGAACTGTCCGATGGTGTCTCGTCCCCAGAAGGGCGGGAGGAGCGGTCGCGCTCCACGTGGTGTGCTTCGGTGTCCATCGGGGCCAGATGCTATCCGGCCCCGCTTTGCAACACCTGAGCGCGCGCTCAGTTCTCGCGCTTCTCCTTGATCTTCGCGGCCTTGCCGCGGAGGTCACGGAGGTAGTACAGCTTGGCGCGACGGACGTCACCGCGGGTGACCAGCTCGATCTTCTCGACGATCGGGGTGTGCACCGGGAAGGTGCGCTCGACGCCGACGGAGAACGAGACCTTGCGGACCGTGAAGGTCTCACGGACACCGTCGCCCTGGCGGCGGATGACAACGCCCTTGAACTGCTGCACACGAGAGCGGTTGCCCTCGATGACGCGGACGTGGACGTTGACGGTGTCACCCGGGCGGAAGGCCGGGATGTCGCTGCGCAGCGACGCGGAGTCGACGGAGTCGAGCAGGTGAGACATGTCGTCTGCTTTCTTCGCCCATGCCACAGGTCATCGGCGGGAACTAGGCTGTTCGGGAGGTTTGCTGTCCGTGTCGGGGCGGGCGTCGTGTCCCCCTGTGGCAGGGGCGCACGCCGGACGACGCACAACAGCGGCCTATTCTTCCACGCCCTCTGTCCTGCGCCAAAATCGGCCGTGCGGCTCCCCCTCGGGGTCCGGCGACCAGCCGAGGATGGAGAGCATCTCGCGGTCCTTCTTGTCGAAGGCCTTGGGGTCGCAGCGCTCGATGAGGTCGGGCCGGTTGGCCGTCGTACGCCTCAGCGCCTCGTCGCGTCGCCAGCGCGCGATCTTCCCGTGGTGGCCGCTGAGCAGCACGTCGGGGATGCCGCGACCGCGCCACTCGGGGGGCTTCGTGTAGACCGGTCCCTCCAGGAGGCTCGCCATGGCTCCGGGCGCGAAGGAGTCGTCCCGGTGCGATTCGGCGTTGCCCAGGACTCCGGGCAGCAGCCGCGCCACGGCCTCCGTGACGACGAGGACGGCCGCCTCGCCGCCGGCGAGGACGTAGTCGCCGATGGACACCTCGTGGACGGGCATCCGGGTCGCGTACTCGTCGATGACGCGCCGGTCGATGCCCTCGTAGCGAGCCGGCGTGAAGATCAGCCAGGGACACTCGGAGAGTTCGACGGCGAGCGCCTGGGTGAAGGGGCGGCCGCTGGGCGTGGGAACGATGAGGGCGGGTCCGTGGGAGCCGGTCTCGTAGCCGTCGGCCAGCACCGAGTCCAGCGCGTCCCCCCACGGGTCGGTCTTCATGACCATGCCGGGGCCGCCACCGTACGGCGTGTCGTCGACGGTGTTGTGGCGGTCGTACGTCCAGGCACGCAGATCATGCACGTGCACGTTCAGCTGTCCACGCGCGCGCGCCTTGCCGACGAGCGACACGTTCAGGGGTTCGAGGTACTCGGGGAAGATCGTGACGACGTCGAGCCTCATGCGTCGCCGCCCCCGTCCTCGTCCCTCGACGAGGCCGTCTCGGCGCGGTCGTCGATCAGGCCGGGCGGCGGGTCGATGACCGCCCGCTGTTCCTTCAGGTCGATGTCGGTGACGATCTCCTCGACGAAGGGGACCATCACCTCGCTCCCGTCGGGCCGCTCGACGATGAAGAGGTCCTGCGAGGGCAGGTGCGAGATCTCGGTGATCCGGCCGACCTCCACGCCGTCCTTGGTGACCACGTCGAGGTCGATCAGCTGGTGGTCGTAGTACTCGTCCTCGTCCTCGGGGAGCTCGTCCGGGTCCACCTCGGCGATCAGGAGCGTGTTGCGCAGGGCCTCGGCGCCGTTGCGGTCGCGTACGCCCTCGAAGCGCAGGAGCAGCCGGCCGCTGTGGACCCGGCCGGTCTCGATGGTGAGCGGGCCCGCCGAGGCGGGGTCCGTGAGGAGTACGGCGCCGGGTGCGAGCCTCAGCTCCGGCTCGTCGGTGCGTACCTCGACGGTGACCTCGCCCTTGATGCCGTGGGCACGGCCGATCCGCGCGACTACCAGCTGCACTTGTCAAGATCTCCTGTCATACGACTGCGGGCCGGGGACGGCCCAGTGGCCTTCCCCGGCCCGAGCCGGTGTTGCGTTGTGTCAGCGGACCTGGTCCACGTCGACGAGGTCGACGCGGACGCCACGGCCGCCGATGGCGCCGACGACGGTGCGCAGGGCACGCGCGGTGCGGCCGTTGCGGCCGATCACCTTGCCGAGGTCGTCGGGGTGGACCCGGACCTCGAGGACGCGCCCGCGGCGCAGGTTGCGCGAGGCGACCTGCACATCGTCAGGGTTGTCGACGATGCCCTTCACGAGGTGCTCGAGAGCCTCCTCGAGCATGCTCAGGCCTCGGTCGACTCGGACTCAGCCACAGCCTCGTCCTTCTTGTCGGCCTTCTTCTTCTGGGTGATGGCCTCACCCTTGGTCTCGTCGTCACCGCCGAGAGCCTCGAAGGACGGGCGCGAGGACTTGGCCTCGGCGACGAGCAGCGGAGCCGGGGCGGGCTCGCCCTTGAACTTCTGCCAGTCGCCGGTCTTCTTGAGGATCGCGAGCACGGGCTCGGTCGGCTGCGCGCCGACACCCAGCCAGTACGCGACACGCTCGGCGTCGACCTCGATCACCGACGGGTGGTACGTCGGGTGGTACTTGCCGATCTCCTCGATGGCCCGGCCGTCACGGCGGGTGCGGGAGTCGGCGACGACGATGCGGTAGTGAGGCGAACGGATCTTGCCCAGACGCTTCAGCTTGATCTTGACTGCCACGGGAGTGGGTTCTCCTGGTTTGACGTGGTTGGGCACGGCGAGAGAGCCGCGTGGGGTTGCGGTACCCGAGTGCCCGATGGACGCGTCAGCCGGAGGAGAGAGGGGTCCTGTGCGGCTGTCGAGTACAGCTAGCCATTCTGCCACACGTCGGAGATCGCTCCTGCCACGAGGGGGTCTACGGGCATGACTGAGCGGCACCCGGCGCCGGACCGGCGAAGCTCGTCCCGCTCGCCGTCCGGGCAGGGTGCCGCCACACCCATGCGTGCTGCCCGCTTGCGACGGTGGAGGTACGGCTGCCACGAGCAGCCGTCGTCTCAACTCGCCGCCGCGCCGACCACCTCGGGGATACGGAAGGGCTTTCCGCACCCGCCGCACACGATGGGCGCCTGAGCCAGGACCGACGGAACGACTCGGACGTTGCGCCCGCAGTCGCACACCGCCTTCACCCGGACACCGCCCCCGGAGGAGCCGTGACGGGCGGCCGGACCGCGGAAGGAGCGGGCCGTGTCGGCGGCGGTGGCCGCGGAGTGGGCCTTGAGCGCGCGCTGGAGCCGCTCGATGGTCGGGCGGTACCGGCGCTTCGCCTCGGGGTTGAGCGTGACCAGCGAGAACCCGCTGCTGGGGTGCGGCTCCTCGGGGTGGTCCAGGCCCAGCTCCTCGGCGATCGCGAGGAATCTGCGGTTGTGGTAGCGGCCGGCGCGCGAGGTGTCGCGGACCCCTCGGGCGGCGGCGATGCCGTGGACTGCCTCATGGAGCAGTCGCTCGAAGGAGAGCTCGTGCCCGCAGGCGGACGACGACTCTCCGATCAGGGATTCGGGAGCGGCGAGATCCGGCAGCTCGGGGTGGTGCCGCTGAATGTCGGCCCACGCCTGCGCCAGCTCCGCGGCGAGAACAGGTGGTGTCTGTGTCGTGCTCACGTAATGACAACGAGCCTGAGTCCCGCTGTGTTCCTATTCCGGGGCATCTCAAATAATTTGCACGTACCCGTCAGTTGCCGCTGATGCGACCTGACGAGGGCGGGTGCGCCGATCTGCGGAGAAGCCTCACAGCTGGCACCAAGGCGGTACGTAGCCGCACATACGCCCCAGCGCGTAGACGAGGTCCGCGCGCCGGGGCGCCTGATTTCATCAGGTGCGCAAGGGGCGTTTCGGCCTCTCGCACGGCGGAAGGGACCGCTCTAGTAAGCGCGCGCCACTACGGCGACGTTACCCGGTGCGTCCTCGGCCTCGGGCACCGACCCGTCCTCGGCGACCAGACACCGTACGGTCGCCGCGTGGTCCGCGAGCTTGGCCTCGCCCTCCGCGCCGAGGACCGCCCACGGGATGCGCGCCCAGCCGCCGGCCGTGACGGCCTCGACGGCCTCCTCGAACGTCGCCACGTCCGTCGTACGGGACTCGCGGCGCTCCCGGGCCTGCCTCAGCAGGAGCGCCTGGTCCTCTTCGAGGACGGTGGGGACGAGGTCTGCCAGGGAGTCCAGGGAGACCGGCTCCTTGCCTCCGGGGATGCGGCGGGCCAGCATCGCGGTCCCGTTCTCCAGGTCGCGGGGGCCGACCTCGATCCGCACGGGGACCCCCTTGAGCTCCCAGTCGACCGCACGGCGGCCGAAGGGGGTGTCGGTGCGGTCGTCGACATGGACGCGTACGCCCGCCGCCCTCAGCCGCTCGCCGATCTCGTGGACCTTGGCCAGAACCGCGTCGTCGCCCTTGATCGCGAGGACGACCGCCTGGGTCTGGGCGAGGCGCGGCGGGACGCGCAGTCCGTTGTCGTCACCGTGCATCATCACCAGGGCGCCGATCATGCGGGTGGTCGAGCCCCAGGAGGTCTGCCAGACGAGCTCCTGCGTGCCCTCCTTGGACAGGTAGCGGGTGTTGAACGCCCTGGCGAAGTTCTGGCCCAGCTCGTGACTGGTGGCCATCTGGAGGGCCTTGCCGTCGCCCATCATGCCTTCGAGCGTGAGCGTGTTGACGGCTCCCGCGAAGCGCTCCCTGACCGTCTTGCGGCCGGGGACGACGTCCATCGCCAGGACGTTCACCATGAAGTCCTCGTAGACCTCGCGGTGGATGTGGGAAGCGAAGTCGCGCGCGTCCTCGTAGGTGGCGTGCGCGGTGTGGCCCTCCTGCCAGAGGAACTCGGTGGTGCGCAGGAACAGCCGGGGCCGCAGCTCCCAACGGACCACGTTGGCCCACTGATTGATCAGCAGGGGCAGGTCGCGGTAGCTCTGCACCCACTTCGAGAAGTAGTCGTTGATGATCATCTCGGAGGTCGGGCGGACGACGGCCGGCTCCTCCAGCTCCTTGCCGCCGCCGTGGGTGACCACGGCGAGTTCGGGCGCGAAGCCCTCGACGTGGTCGGCCTCACGGGTGAGGTACGACTGCGGGATCAGCAGCGGGAAGTACGCGTTCTGCGTGCCCGTCCCCTTGATGCGGGCGTCCATCTCGGCCTGCATCCGCTCCCACAGCCCGTACCCGTACGGTCGGATGACCATGGTGCCGCGCACCGGCCCGTTGTCGGCCAGCTCGGCCTTGCTGACCAGGTCCTGGTACCAGCGGGGGAAGTCGTCCGCCCGGGGGGTGAGAACGGGTGCCTTTGCCATGGCGCGATCGTACGGCGGCACGTTGCGGGGATGTGAATTCTTTTCCCCGCGCCCGCTCGGCGCACAAGCCGGTGCCCGTGAGCACTGGACGCGACGCCAGGGGCGGAGTTTCCTGGCATACGGGGGGATACGGCGGGGGGAGTGCGAGCGCACTGCACGGGGGCCAGGAAACGGCACAGGGCAACTCTCGGCGGATTGGGGCGCTTTCGATATGACACCTACGCTCGTGCGGCAGCACCTACCTCGCGCGGGGGCAGCACCCCGCGTGGACCAGGGCACACGCGCGCGTGACTGGGCCGAGATCCAGGAACGGATGCTCGTGCCGCTCTACGAGGCCGTCTATGAGCGACTCGAAGTGGGGTCCGGTACACGGGTGCTGGGGCTCGGCTGCGGTTCCGGGCTCGCTCTGTTAATGGCGGCCTCCCGGGGTGCCACCGTCACCGGCATCGACGACCAGTCACCCGAACGGGTGTGTCTGGCGCGGGAAAGGCTGGTGCGGGAGGCGGGGGGCACACGCTGGCGTGCGGACTCCCGGGTCATCGACGGCACTCCGGCGGACGCGGCTGGAGCGGCCGGTGCCTCCGGTGAGACCACGTACAACCTCGTGACCGCCTTCGAGCCGATCGGCTGTGTGGCGGGAGACTCCGAGGGGCTCGCCGAGCTGCTCACCGAGGCGACACCACTGGCCGGGCGGGGCACGCCCGTGGTGCTGGTGGGCTGGGGGCCGCCGGAGCGGTGCGCGACGTCGTCCGTGCTCCGGGTGGCCGGCAAGCTGGCGGATCCGTTGCGTACTGCGGGGAGTTGGCGTCCCGCCCTCCGGGACGACCTGGAGGAGGTCGCCCAGCGGGCCGGCCTGCGGCCGGACGGGTCCGGGCGGGTGGCGTGTCCCTTCGGTTACGCCGACATCGACAACGCCGTGCGGGGGCTGCTGTCCACCGGGTTGTTCGACGCGGCCGTCGCGGCCACGGACCAGGTGCAGGTCGACAAGGAGTTGGCGGAGGCCCTGCACCCGTACCGGCGCGGTGACGGAACGGTGTGGATGCCGAACGTGTTCCGCTACCTGATCGCGACGACGCCGTAGCCCGGCGGTTCCCCGCGCGGCTGGTCGCACGGTTCCCCGCGCCCCTGACGGGGCGCGAGAGCCTCAGCCCATGAACTTCTTGAACTCGTCCGGCAGTTCGAAGTCCTGACCACCCTGCTGACCCGGCAGGCCGAACGCGCCGCCCGGGGCGCCCCCCTGGGCCGCGGCGGCACGCCGGGCGGCCTCCTCCTGCTCCTGCTGCTTGCGCTTCATCGGGTTGCCGGACCGCTGCTTGCCCTTGGCCTTCTTCGGCTGCTTCTTCTGCCGGCCGGGACCGCCCCCCATGCCCGGCATGCCGGGCATCCCGGGCATGCCCCCGCCCTGCGCCATCCGGGACATCATCTTCCGGGCTTCGAAGAACCGCTCGACGAGGTTCTTCACCGCACTGACCTCGACACCCGAACCGCGCGCGATACGGGCACGCCGCGAGCCGTTGATGATCGTCGGGTCCTGCCGCTCACCCGGGGTCATCGACTTGATGATCGCGGCGGTGCGGTCGACGTCCCGCTCGTCGAGGTTGTTGATCTGGTCCTTGATCTGGCCCATGCCCGGCAGCATCCCGAGCAGCTTGGAGATGGAGCCCATCTTCCTGACCTGCTCCATCTGGGCCAGGAAGTCGTCGAGGGTGAAGTCCTGGCCCTTCTTGGAGGCCAGCTTCTCGGCCATCTTCTGGGCTTCGGCCTGGTCGAAGGTCTTCTCCGCCTGCTCGATCAGGGTGAGCAGGTCACCCATGTCGAGGATGCGGGAGGCCATCCGGTCCGGGTGGAAGGCGTCGAAGTCCTCGAGCTTCTCACCGTTCGACGCGAACATGATCGGCTTGCCGGTGACGGAGGCGATCGACAGGGCCGCACCACCGCGCGCGTCACCGTCCAGCTTCGACAGCACCACACCGTCGAAGCCCACGCCGTCGCGGAACGCCTCCGCCGTGTTGACCGCGTCCTGACCGATCATCGCGTCGACGACGAACAGGATCTCGTCGGGGCCGACCGCGTCACGGATGTCCGCGGCCTGCTGCATCATCTCCTGGTCGATGCCCAGGCGGCCCGCGGTGTCGACGACCACGATGTCGTGGACCTTCGCCTTCGCGTGCTCGATGGAGTCCTTGGCGACCTTGACCGGGTCACCCACGCCGTTGCCGGGCTCCGGTGCGAACACGGCCACGCCGGCGCGCTCGGCGACCACGCTGAGCTGGTTGACCGCGTTCGGGCGCTGGAGGTCGGCGGCGACCAGCAGCGGGGAGTGCCCCTGCTCCTTGAGCCACTTGCCGAGCTTGCCCGCGAGGGTCGTCTTACCGGCACCCTGCAGACCGGCCAGCATGATCACGGTCGGCGGCTGCTTGGCGAAGCGCAGGCGCCGGGTCTCGCCGCCGAGGATCTGGACGAGCTCCTCATTGACGATCTTGAGGACCTGCTGGGCCGGGTTCAGCGCCTTGGAGACCTCGGCGCCGAGCGCCCGCTCCTTGACGTTCTTGATGAACCCCCGGACGACCGGAAGCGCCACGTCCGCTTCGAGCAGCGCGACGCGGATCTCACGTGCCGTGGCGTCGATGTCGGCCTCGGAGAGGCGTCCCTTACCCCGCAGGTTCTTGAAAGTCGCTGAGAGGCGATCGGAGAGCGTATCGAACACGGCGGCTTCGGTCCTCGGAGTCGGGGGCAGTGTGGGTTGCCCTCCAGGGTATCTGTCTGGGTGCGGTGGGGTCTCCACCCGTTCTGTACGGAGCCTGGGCGCCCCTGTCGGCCAACCCTGGGCGCCCCTGTCGGCTAACCCCGCAACGTCTCCTCCAGCGCCCGTGCCACCGCGGCGGCCTCCTCCCCCGGCAGCGGCACCCCCTTGGCGCTGGTCACGTAGAAGGCGTCCACCGCGTTGGCGCCGAGCGTGCTGACGTGCGCGCTCCGCACCCGTACGTTCGCGTCCTCCAGTGCCCGCCCGATGCGGAACAGCAGCCCGGGCGCGTCCTGGGCGCGTACCTCGATCACCGTGGCGTGGTGGGAGGCGGCCGGGGCGACGGTCACCCGCGCCGGGGGCGCGACCACACCGCGGCGGCGCGGGTACGCCGCGTCGCGCTCGGCCAGGCGGGAGGCGATGTCCAGGGAGCCGTCCAGGGCCCGTACCAGGTCGGCGCGGAGCCGTGCGGCCTGGGGCAGGGAGCCGTACTGCGCCGCCACCCGCCAGTTCAGCAGGAGCACGGAGCCGTCGACGGCGTCGGGCAGGTCCAGGGCGCGCAGCTCCGCCGTGCGCACGGTCAGGCGGTGCACGGCCAGGACGCCGGCGACCGCGGGCAGGACACCCGGCTGGTCGGGCACGGCGATGAGCAGCTCGACGCCGAGGGGCTCGGGCTCGTCGGAGGACTTGTCGTCACTCTCGCCGGGCGGCTCGGTCTGGGCGCGCAGGGCCAGGACGGGGCCACCGGTGCGGAACGCCTCGATGGCGAGCCGCTCCTGCTCGGCGGTGGGCGCCTCGTCGTCCGCCTCGGGTTCCTCGGGGGCGTCGCCGGAGAGCACCGCCGCCACCCGCTTGACCAGGTCGGCGACCAGTGAGGCGCGCCAGGAGGACCAGGCCGCCGGGCCCGTGGCCAGCGCGTCCGCCTCGGTCAGGGCGTGCAGCAGCTCCAGGGTGCCCTGGGAGCCGACCGCCTCGGCGACCGAGCGGACCGTCGCCGGGTCCTCCAGATCGCGCCGGGTGGCCGTCTCCACGAGCAGCAGGTGGTGGCGTACGAGGGTGGCGAGCACGGCCACGTCGTCGCGGTCGAACCCTATGCGGGCGGCCACGTCCTTGGCGATGATCTCGCCCGCGACGGAGTGGTCGCCGGGCCAGCCCTTGCCGATGTCGTGCAGGAGCGCGGCGACCAGGAGGAGGTCGGGGCGGTGGACGCGCCGGGTGAACTCGGAGGCGCGTACGGCCGTCTCGATCAGGTGCCGATCGACCGTCCACAGGTGCACGGCGTTGCGCTGCGGACGGCAGCGCACCCTCTCCCAGTCGGGCAGCAGGCGGGTGATCAGGCCCTCGGCCTCCAGCGCCTCCCAGACGTCCACGGTCGGGCGGCCGGAGCCGAGCAGCGTGACGAGCTGTTCGCGCGCCTCGGCGGGCCACGGCGTGGGGACGGGACGGGCGGCGGCCGCCATACGGCGGACCGCGTGCAGCGAGAGGGGCAGTCCGGCCTGGGCGGCAGCGGCGGCGGCGCGCAGCGGCAGGACGGGGTCGCGCTCGGGGCGGGCGGCCCGCGCGAGCACCACCTCGCCGTCCTGCTCGACCACGCCCTCCGCAAGCGGGGAGCGCTCGGCGGTGGGTTTCCCGCCTCCGAGCATGGCGCGCAGTCGCGGCCGCACGGCGCGCGAGCGCAGCACGCGCCCCACCTCGCGCCAGGTCACGTCCGTGGCGTACGAGATGACGCGGGCGGCCTCGTACACCTGGCGCAGCAGCGTGTCCGCGTCCAGCAGACCGAGTTCGGCGGCGACCTGGTCCTGTTCCTGGAGGGCGAGCCGGTCGGTGGCGCGGCCGGTGGTGAGGTGCAGCGCGTCCCGTACGTCGAGGAGGCGGCGCCTGGCGTCGGCGAGGCCCTCGCGGGGTGCGTCCGCGAGCCAGGAGGCGGCGACGGCGCGCAGGGCCGTGGCGTCCCTCAGGCCACCGCGGGCCTCCTTGAGGTCGGGTTCCAGCAGGTACTGCAACTCCCCCTGGCGCTCGGCGCGCTCGGCGCACAGCTCCTGCAGTTCCGGGAGTCGTTTGGGCGCCTGGTTGCGCCAGTCGGCCAGCACGGCGGTGCGCAGGCCCGCGGTCAGTCCGAGGTCGCCCGCGATGTGGCGCGCGTCCAGCAGGCCGAGCTGCACCTTGAGGTCCTCGCCCGCGGTCTTGCGTGCCTCGGCGGGTGTGCGCACGGAGTGGTCGAGGGCGAGGCCCAGGTCCCACACCGGGTACCAGATGCGGTCGGCGAGGGCGGCCACCGCGTCCGCGTCGCTCCCGTCGTGGAGGAGCAGCAGGTCGAGGTCGCTGCGCGGCGACAGCTCGCCCCGGCCGTAACCGCCGACGGCGACCAGCGACACACCGCGCAGATCTTCGGCTCCGGCGGTGAAGAGACCGCTCAGCCAGTCGTCCGTGAGCTCGGCGAGGGCCGCACGGCGCGGCGGCCCGGACCGCGCCCCCTCCTGGAGGAGGCGCAGCCGGGCCGCCGCGTAGCCGCTGGGTCCCGAGTCCTCTGCTTCCGTACGTACGTCCGTACTCGTCACCCAGCGACTCCTGTTCTTCTCGTCAGAGCGCGTCCGGGCCGCGCTCGCCGGTCCTGACCCGGACGGCCGTATCGACCGGGATGGACCAGACCTTGCCGTCACCGATCTTGCCGGTGCGGGCCGCCTTGACGACGACGTCGATCAGCTGTTCGGCGTCGTCGTCCTCGACCAGCACCTCGATGCGGATCTTGGGGACCAGGTCGACCGTGTACTCGGCGCCGCGGTAGACCTCGGTGTGTCCCCGCTGACGACCGTAGCCGCTGGCCTCGGTGACCGTCAGTCCGTGCACTCCGAAGGCCTGCAGGGCCTCCTTGATCTCGTCGAGCCGGTGCGGCTTCACGACGGCGGTGATGAGCTTCATGCGTCCACCTTCTTGCTCTCGGCCGCGGCGGCGGCAGCGACGGCGGTCTTGGCGGCGCCGCCGCCCGCACCGCTGAAGTCGTATGCGGTCTCGGCGTGCTCCGCCTGGTCGATGCCGGCGACCTCGTCGTCCTCGGAGACCCGCATACCGATCGTCTTGTCGATCAGGAAGGCGAGGACCGCGGAGGCGACCAGGGAGTAGGCGAGGACGGCGAACACACCGGCGCACTGCTTCCAGAACTGGGCCAGGCCGCCGCCGTAGAACAGGCCGGCGACATCGGACTGTCCGTGACCGCTGGCGAAGAAGCCGATCAGCAGGGAGCCGACGACACCGCCGACGAGGTGGACACCGACGACGTCCAGCGAGTCGTCGTAGCCGAACTTGTACTTGAGGCCGACGGCCATGGCGCACAGCACACCGGCGATGGCGCCGACGGCGATCGCGCCGAGCGGGGAGACCGCACCACCGGAGGGGGTGATGGCGACCAGACCGGCGACCGCGCCGGAGGCGGCACCGAGCGTGGTGAACGCGCCGTGGCGGATCTTCTCGTAGATCAGCCAGGCGAGCATGGCGGCGGCGGTGGCGATCTGGGTGTTGACGAACATCAGCGCGCCGACACCGTCATCGTTGCCCAGCCACGAACCGGCGTTGAAGCCGAACCAGCCGAACCACAGCAGACCGGCACCGAGCATGACGAGCGGCAGGCTGTGCGGACGCATCGGGTCCTTCTTGAAGCCGACGCGCTTGCCGATGACCAGGATCACGCCGAGCGCCGCGGCACCCGCGTTGATGTGGACCGCCGTACCACCCGCGAAGTCGATCACACCCAGCTCGAAGGCCCAGCCGCCGGCGCCCCAGACCCAGTGGGCCACCGGGAAGTAGACGACCGTGGCCCACAGCGCGACGAACAGGCTCCACGCCGTGAACTTCACGCGGTCCGCGATGGCGCCGCTGATCAGGGCGGGCGTGATGATCGCGAACATCAGCTGGAAGACCAGGAAGACGAAGATCGGGATCGTGTAGCCGTCCCACAGCTGCGTCAGGCCGATGTTGCTGAGGCCCAGCCAGTCGGAGTTCCAGCCGATGATGCTGCCGGAGTCCGTACCGAAGGCCATGGAGAAGCCGTACAGCACCCACAGGATGGTGACGATCCCCATGCTGATGAAGCTCATCATCAGCATGTTCAGCGTGCTCTTGACGCGGACCATGCCTCCGTAGAAGAAGGCGAGGCCCGGGGTCATGAGCAGCACCAGGGCAGAACAGATGAGCATGAAACCTGTGTTGGCGGCAGAGAGCTTGGGCGCCTCTGCGGCTAGCGTGATGGCGGTTGATGCCATCGGCGTCTCCTCGTCAATAGGTACGGCCCCGTGCGGGCGAAGCCTGAGCGGAATGAGGGGTGGGCCGGTTATGCGCCACGAGATTGACGCAGCGCGGTTTCGGTGGAGGCCCCTCGATGTTTCGCCGCCGTGACGAAGGCACCCCGCGTGTTACGCCTTGATGAACTGCCGGATGTCGGACCGCACGATCGTTATCGTGACGCAACCTTCGGTAAAGCCCCGGGCAAGGGCACGCGTACCGGCCGCGGGCGGCCATCCGATGACCTGGCATGGGGGAGCCGAGTCGGGTAGTCGGGATGGCCGGCCGCGGCCGGAGTCTCGGGCTCTGGAGCGGAGGGCGTCAGACCGCTTCGGCGGTCTCGGGCAGGTGCTTGGCGAGCTGGTCGGTGAGGTCCACGACCTCGGCGAGATCTCCGAAATCGCGTACGGCCGTGTCGACGGTCTTTCGGATACGAGTGGTGACCCGCTCGGAACGCACCTTTCGGGCGACCTCCATGGCCCTCCGGGCGAGCACCGCGCCCTGCTCGGGCTCGCGCTGCAGCAGGTGCACCGTGGCCATGCCGATCAGGTTGAGTGCGTACGACCGCTGGTGCTCGCCGTCCTCCGCGAACAGGTCGACGGCCTTGCGCATCACGGGCTCGGCCATGGAGGCGTAGGTGGGGCTGCGGCCCGCGACATAGGCGAGGTCGCGGTAGGAGTGGGAGTTCTCCCCGTACAGCTCGGCCTCGGAGAAGAAGCGGATCCAGTCCGGGTCCGGCTCGTCCCACTCGTCGGCGTCGGCGAAGGTGTCCTCGGCCATGCGGACGGCCCGCTTGCACCGGCTGGGCTGGCCCATGTTGGCGTACGCGCGGGCCTCCATCGCATACAGCATGGACTGGGTGCGCGGGCTCGCGCAGTCACGGCTGCCGTACTGCGCGAGGTGGATCAGCTCCAGCGCGTCATCGGGGCGGCCCAGATGGATCATCTGACGGCTCATGCTGGACAGCACGTACGACCCGAGGGGTTTGTCGCCCGCTTCCTTGGCGGCGTGCAGGGCCAGGACGAAGTACTTCTGGGCGGTCGGCTGGAGCCCGATGTCGTAGCTCATCCAGCCCGCCAGCTCGGCGAGCTCCGCGGCCACCTTGAACAGTCGCTTGGCGGTGGCCTCGGGCTGGGGCTCCTGGAGGAGGTCCGTCACCTCGTGCAGCTGGCCGACGACCGCCTTGCGGCGCAGGCCGCCGCCGCACTGGGCGTCCCACTGCCGGAACATCACGGTGGTGGACTCCAGGAGGTCCAGCTCGGGCCTGGACAGCCTGCCCGGACGACGCGCGGCGCCGGCGGGCTCCGGCGCCTGGCGGGGGGCCGGGGGCGAGGGCACCAGCCAGCGCTGCATCGGTTCGATGAGGGACGGGCCCGCAGCGAGGCCCAGCGAGGTTCCGAGGAAGCCGCGCCGCGCCAGCATCAGGTCGCTGCGCGAGAACTCGCTGATCAGTGCCACGGTCTGCGGGCCCGTCCAGGGCAGGTCGACGCCGGAGGTGGACGGGGACCGGTGGGCGGCGCGCAGCCCCAGGTCCTCGACGGCGACGACACAGCCGAACCGCTCGGAGAACAGCTCGGACAGGATCCTGGGGATCGGCTCGCGCGGGTTCTCGCCGTCGAGCCAGCGGCGCACGCGGGAGGTGTCCGTGGAGATGTGGTTGGCGCCGAGCTGGCGTGCTCTGCGGTTCACCTGGCGGGCGAGCTCACCCTTGGACCAGCCGCTCCGCACGAACCACGAACTCAGGAGCTCGTTGGGGCGCTTGTCAGCGTTCGTACCGCCTCCGCCGTTGCCGCCCACTGGAACGCCCCCATTCCTGAAACCACCTGTGCGCTGTGTGCGCGAAGCTGTGCGCTGTGTGCACCAAGCCCTATCAGAATGCCGGTCGCCGCGGTCACGCTTCCGGCCGCTGCCACCCATCGAACGGGAACTCGACTTGCCTCCGGCATACCCACGAGCGCATGCGCCCCGGGAACTCGTACACACACAGTAATCCTACGATCACCCGTCCAGCCATGGGCAATCCGGAAACGCCACCATTCGCCACCCCTTCGAATGAACTCATCGTCGCCTTCACGCGATTCACTTGACACATGACGGCCGGGGGTGGGCGGAGCGATGCATTCAGAGGCGCGCGCCGTCGAGCCCACCACCCGGAGCACCACCTAGCGCCACCGGGACGAGCCGCCCTCCGGACGGGGCCGGAAGCACAGCGTCACGATCCGGTCTCGTCTCGTAACCGCTGGCGCGCCGGACCCGTTGGAGGGGGTATGGGCTTCACGATCGGCGGCATTCGGGACATGCGATCCGGCGCGCGCCGGCGCGGCCGCTCGTCGGAATGCACCGCCGTGGCCGAGTTCACGGGACTCTGGGGCTGGGACGTGGTCCCCGGGGCGCGGGCCGCGGCGGGAGCGTGCTCCTGCGGCCGGATGAGTTGCCGTACGCCCGGCGCGCATCCCCTCGACTTCGCGCCCCTGGTGCCCGCCGGAGCGACGCTCGACGAGGTGACCACGGCCTGGGCGGAGTTCCCCGGCGCCTCGGTCATGCTGCCGGTGGGCCGCGCCTTCGACGTGATCGAGGTCGCCGCCCCCGCGGGACGCCGGGCCCTGGTCCGGCTCGAACGGATGGGCCTGCCCCTCGGCCCCGTCATCGCCACCCCCGAGGGCCGCGCCCAGTTCCTCGTCGCCCCGGGCGGGGCGGCCGAGCTGCCCGAGCTGCTCTACCGCATGGGCTGGGACGACCCGTCCTCGCTCGACCTGCGCGGACTGGGCCCGGGCACGTACGTCACGGCCCCGCCCTCCGACCGAGGGGGCCTGGGCCCGGTCCGCTGGCTCCGCTCCCCCGCCCTGGACTCGGCGACGAAACCACCCGCCGCGCGCCTGCTGCTGGGCACGCTGGCGTATGTGGCGCACCGGTCGCGGGCGTAGTGCCGCGACCGGCACCGTTCGCCCCGCCGGGAACAACAGCGAAGGACCCCATCACGTGATGGGGTCCTTCCGCGAATTCGTACGGCTGGTACACACGCTCACTCGCCGATGAGCGCATCCACGAACGCCTCCGGCTCGAACGGCGCCAGGTCGTCGGCGCCCTCTCCCAGACCCACCAGCTTGACCGGCACGTTGAGCTCGCGCTGGACGGCGACCACGATGCCGCCCTTGGCCGTGCCGTCGAGCTTGGTCAGCACGATGCCGGTGATGTCGACGACCTCGGCGAAGACGCGGGCCTGGATCAGCCCGTTCTGACCGGTCGTCGCGTCGAGCACCAGCAGCACCTCGTCCAGCGGGGCCTGCTTCTCGACGACGCGCTTGACCTTGCCGAGCTCGTCCATGAGGCCGGTCTTGGTGTGAAGGCGGCCCGCCGTGTCGATGAGGACGACGTCGGCGCCGATCTCCTTGCCCTCCTTGACGGCGTCGAAGGCGACGGAGGCGGGGTCGCCGGCCTCCGGGCCGCGCACGGTGTGGGCGCCCACCCGCTCGCCCCAGGTCTGCAGCTGGTCGGCGGCGGCGGCACGGAAGGTGTCGGCGGCGCCGAGGACGACGCTGCGGCCGTCGGCCACCAGCACCCGGGCGAGCTTGCCGGTGGTGGTGGTCTTGCCGGTGCCGTTCACGCCGACGACCATCACGATGCCGGGCTTGCTGGTCTCCGGCTCCGTCTTCACGGTGCGGTCCATGTCGGTACCGACCAGCTGGAGAAGCTCCTCGCGGAGCAGCCCGCGCAGTTCCTGAGGCGTGCGGGTGCCGAGCACCTTCACACGCTCGCGCAACCGCTCGACCAGCTCCTGGGTGGGCTGCACGCCCACGTCGGCGGTGAGGAGCGTGTCCTCGATCTCCTCCCAGGTGTCCTCGTCGAGGTGCTCGCGGGAGAGCAGCGTGAGCAGCCCCTTGCCGAGGGCGTTCTGCGAGCGGGAGAGCCGGGCGCGCAGCCGGACCAGGCGGCCGGCGGTGGGCTCGGGGATCTCGATCTCGGGAGCTACGAGCTCTTCGACGGAAGGCGGCTCCTCCACGGCGACACCGGCCGAGCCGTCGGGGAGATCCACCTCCTCGATCGTCCGGCGCGGTTCGTCGCGCGGCGTCTCGGCCTCGTCGCCGACGTGCGGCTCGGCCGGGGGTGCGGTGATGTCGGGCGTCGTGGGGGGCGCCGGCGGCAGCGGCTTCTTTCTGCGGCTGCCGATGACGAGTCCGCCGATCGCGGCGAACACGACCACGGCGATGACTAGAACAAGGATGAGGATTTCCATAACGCAACCCAGTATGGCGTGACGCCCGGCTCGGCTGTTCGTTGTCCACGCGGGGCTGTAGGCCCCACCGGGCTGGTTCCAACCCGGCTGGTGCTGATCGCGTGAGACTCGATCGCTCGCTGAGCGGCCGAGCAGCGTGAGCCAGGAATCCCCTCATTCACGGGGGGAGGGTTCAAAACGGGACCAGTATGCGAATCCCGTCGGGTACGCGAGCAGCGTCCCCAGGGTGTGTCACGGCTCATGCGGTGGGCCGTGACACACCCTCGCCACAGTCACACGATCGCGACTATGGAAACCTGACTGTCCGTCAGCTAACGTCCCTCTCCACCTACGCCACGAGGGGGTCCCCATGCCCGTCACGGTCGTCCGTTTCAACCTCGTCGAGCCCGGCGCGACCCCTGCGTCGCTGAGCGCCCGGTACCGGGCCGCCGTCGAGATGGCCGCGTACGCCGACGACCGTGGGATCACCACCGTGCAGACGGAGGAGCACCACGGGGTCGCGAACAACTGGCTGCCGTCACCGTTCGCCTTCGCGGGCGCGGTCTTCGGGGCGACCCGGCGGATCGCGGTGACCGTTTCGGCGGTCATCGGGCCGCTGCACGATCCGCTGCGGCTGGCGGAGGACATCGCCGTGCTGGACCTGCTGAGCGGTGGCCGGCTGGTGACGGTGGCCGGGATCGGGTACCGGCCGGAGGAGTACGCCCTGTTCGACGTGGAGTGGAAGCGGCGCGGCAGACTCCAGGACGAGGTGCTCGAGACGGTGCTGAAGGCGTGGACGGGTGAGCCGTTCTCGTACCGGGGCCGCATGGTCCGCGTCACTCCACGTCCGTACACCGAGCCGCATCCGCTGCTGCTGGTCGGCGGCTCGTCGAAGGCGGCGGCCCGGCGGGCGGCCCGTCTCGGTCTGCCGTTCTTCCCGAGCGCGCACCTGCCGGAGCTGGAGGCGTACTACAAGGAGCGGCTCGTGGAGTACGGCACCGAGGGCTGGACCATGATACCCGCGGCCGAGACCCCGCTGCTGCACGTCGCCGAGGATCCGGACCGGGCGTGGGCGGTGTACGGCGAGCACTTCCTGCACGAGGCGCGGACGTACGCCTCGTGGCAGTCGGAGGACACCCGCTCGGCGGTGAAGTCGTCCGCCACGACGGTGGACGAACTGCGCGCCGAGGGCGTGTACCGGATCCTCACCCCTGACGAGTGTCTGGCGCAGGGCCTGGACAACTTCGTCCTGCATCCGTTGTCCGGCGGGATGCCGGTCGACGAGGGCTGGCGCAGCCTGCACCTGTTCTGTGAGGACGTGCTGCCGCGGCTCTCGGACTGATCTCGGCCTGATCCCGGACTGAATACGCCGCCCCGGCCCGGGCAGTGGCCGGGACGGGGCGGCGGAGGATACGAGGAGAGGGGCGGCGGGGACTTGGCCCCTCTCCCCGGGTTCGGTGGGCGGCCCGGCGCGTTACCCCATCTCCTCCAGCGCCTTGCCCTTGGTCTCCGTCACGAACCTGAGCACGAAGGGGATGGAGAGCGCGGCGAAGACCGTGTAGATCACGTACGTCAGGGAGAGGTCCCAGTCGGACAGGGACGGGAAGCTCGCGGTGATGGCCCAGTTGGCGATCCACTGCGCGGAGGCGGCCACACCCAGGGCGGCGGCGCGGATCCTGTTCGGGAACATCTCGCCGAGCATGACCCAGACGACCACACCCCAGGACAGGGCGAAGAAGAGCACGAACACATGGGCGGCGATCAGCGCGATCCAGCCCTGGGCGGCGGGCAGCCTGCCGTCGACAAGGTCGTACGAGAACGCCCAGGCCTCCAGCGCGAGTCCGGCGACCATACCGACGGAACCGATGATGGCGAGCGGGCGGCGGCCGATGCGGTCGACGAAGATCATGGCGATCACGGTGCCGACGATGTTGATGATCGACGTCGTGAAGGAGTAGAAGAACGAGTCCGTCGGGTCGACGCCGACGGACTGCCACAGCGTCGAGGAGTAGTAGAACGCGACGTTGATGCCGACGAACTGCTGGAAGACCGACAGGCCGATGCCGATCCAGACGATCGGCTTGAAGAGGAAGCCGCCGCCGAGCAGGTCCTTGAAGGTGGACTTGTGCTCGCTCCGCATGGCGCCCTTGATCTCGGCGACGCGGGCGTCCAGGTCGACGCCCTCGCCCTCGATGTCGGCGAGCACCTCGCGGGCGCGCGCCTCCTTGCCGGCGGAGATCAGGAACCGCGGGGACTCGGGGATCGCGAACGACAGCAGTCCGTACAGCACGGCCGGGACGACCATCACGCCGAGCATGACCTGCCAGGCCTCCAGGCCCAGCAGCTCACCGCGCTGGTCGCCGCCCGCGGCGTTGAGGAGCGCCCAGTTGACCAGCTGGGAGACGGCGATGCCGATGACGATCGCGGCCTGCTGGAAGGAGCCGAGGCGGCCGCGGTACGCGGCCGGCGCGACCTCGGCGATGTAGGCGGGGCCGATCACGGAGGCCATGCCGATGGCGAAGCCGCCGACCACGCGCCAGAAGGCGAGGTCCCAGAGGGCGAAGGGCAGCGCCGAGCCGACCGAGCTGACGGTGAACAGCACGGCCGCGATCTGCATGCACCGGATGCGGCCGATGCGGTCGGCTATGCGGCCCGCGGTGGCTGCGCCGACGGCGCAGCCGATCAGCGCGATGGCGATGACCTGCGCCAGCGCCGCGGAGCCGATGTCGTAGCGGTCCCGGATGGCCTCGACGGCGCCGTTGATCACGGAGCTGTCGTAGCCGAAGAGGAAGCCGCCCATCGCGGCCGCCGCCGCGATGAAGATGACGTGGGAGAGATGCTCGGGATGAGCGTCCCGGGCTCCAGACCTTGATTCCTGCGCTGTGCGGGTCACGTGTACTCCTCGGGCCACCGGCGTCGCTGCCGGCGTGGGGGTGAGCCCTTCAAGGTGGTGACACCTGAAGGCAAAACCAACGTTGCCGAGACTATGCCTTCAAGTTTCGAAGTCAATAAGCGGGTCTGCCCAAGCGGTGAGGCGCAGGTGAGAGCCTTGAGTTCAAGGTTTGAAGAAATGGAAACCGAGCAGCTCTGCGGGCGCCCGCCTTCAGCGGAGCCGCTGGCTGATCACCTTCGACACCCCGTCGCCCTGCATGGAGACGCCGTACAGCGCGTCCGCGACCTCCATCGTGCGCTTCTGGTGGGTGATCACGATCAGCTGGGAGGCCTCCTGGAGCTCCTGCATGATGCGGATCAGCCGCTGGAGGTTGGTGTCGTCGAGGGCCGCCTCGACCTCGTCCATCACATAGAAGGGACTCGGCCGTGCCTTGAAGATCGACACCAGCAGGGCGACGGCGGTCAGCGACCGCTCGCCGCCGGAGAGGAGGCTGAGCCGCTTGACCTTCTTGCCGGGCGGACGCGCCTCCACATCGACACCCGTGGTGAGCATGTTGTCGGGGTCGGTCAGGATGAGCCGGCCGTCACCGCCGGGGAACAGCCGGCTGAAGACCCCTTCGAATTCCCGGGCCGTGTCCCGGTACGCCTCGGTGAAGACCTGCTCGACCCTCTCGTCCACCTCCTTCACCACCTGCAGGAGATCGGCGCGCGTCTTCTTCAGGTCCTCCAGTTGCTCGCTGAGGAACTTGTGACGCTCCTCCAGCGCGGCGAACTCCTCCAGCGCGAGCGGGTTGACCTTGCCGAGCTGCTGGTAGGCCCGCTCGGCCGCCTTGAGCCGCTTCTCCTGCTCCGCGCGGACGAACCGCCTGGGCTGGTTGCGCGGGTGCTCGGGGTCCTCGGGCAGCTCCTCGCCCTCGGCGGGCGGAGAGGGCGGTACGAGCTGGTCGGGGCCGTAGTCGGCGATCAAGCCCGCCGGCTCCACACCCAGCTCCTCCAGCGCCTTGGTCTCCAGCTGCTCGATCCGCATGCGCTTCTCCGCGCCGAGCACCTCGCCGCGGTGCACCGAGTCGGTCAGCTTGTCGAGTTCCGCCTTGAGGTCGCGGCCCTGGTTGCGGGCCTGCGCCAGCTCCTGCTCCCGGCGCGCCTTGGCGGCCTCGGCGGCGGTGCGCTCCTCATCGGCGCGGACGAGGGAGACCTCGACGTGGGTGAGCAATTGCCGGGCACCGGACGCGACGGCCTCGGCCACGGCCGCCTCGTGCCGCAGACGTGCCCTGCGCTGTTCGGCCCGCGCCCGCGCCTCGCGCTCGGCGCGCGCGGCGCGGTCCAGTGAGTCGGCACGCCCCGCGAGCCCCTTGACGCGCTCCTCGTGGGTGCGCACCTGGAGCCGGGCCTCCATCTCGGTCTGCCGCGCGTTGGCACCGTCGGCGGCGAGCCGGTCCCGTACGGAGGTGTCGGGCTCCTCCTCGACCGGCATCTCCTCGGCGACGGCGAGCCGCTCGGCCAGTTCCTCGGCCTCGGCCAGGGCCTTGTCGAGGGCTTCCTGCGCCCGGGCGGCCGCGGCGGTGCTGCGCTCAGCCTCCCCGGCCGCACCGCGGGCCTGCCCGGCGAGCCGGCCGAGCTGCTGCGCCACGGCCGACTTCTCCCGGTCGGCCGCCCGCCGCCGCTCCCCCAGCTCCTCGACGAGCGCGGCCCGTTCCCTGCGCTGTTCGGTGGCCTGGTGCTGAGCCTCGGTCAACTCCTCGCAGCGCACGGCGAGTTCTTCGAGCTCGGCCGCCGCCTCGTCGACGGACGCCTGCACTTCGAGCAGGCTGGGCGCTCCGGCGGAGCCTCCGTGGGCGAAGTGCGCGCCGAGCAGGTCGCCCTCGGCGGTGACGGCGGTCAGGTCGGGCCGCGCGTAGACGAGGTCCTCGGCGTCCTCCAGGGTGCCGACAACGACGATGCCGCGCAGCAACCGCCGTACGGCGGGCATGAGTTCTGCGGGTCCGCGCACCAGGTCGGCGGCGAACGGGGGGCCGTCGGTGCGCTCCCGCGGTGGCACGTCGTCGGGGGCGCCGCTCAGCAGCAGTGCCGCCCGCCCCGCGTCCTGCTTGCGGAGCAGACGGATGGCGTCCGCGGCGGAGGACGGGGTCGTGACGGCGACGGCGTCGGCGGCGGCTCCGAAGGCGGCGGCCAGGGGGACCTCGTAGCCCGGGGTCACCGTCAGCAGTTCGGCGGCCGGGCCCAGCAGTCCGCCGATACGGTCCTTCGCCGTCAGCAGGGCGCCCGTGCCATCCTTGCGGCGCAGTCCCAGGGCCAGGGCCTCGTGGCGGGCCCGGGTCGCGGCCCGCTCGCGTTCGGCGGTGGTGGCCGCCTCGCGGGCGGCCGTCAGGGCCGACTCCGCCTCGGCCAGCGCCCGTTTGGCCGCCTCGTGCTGCTCGGCGAGGTCCGCGTCACCCGCGTCCAGGCCGTCGACCTCGGCTTTGAGTGCCTCGTACTCCTCCTGGGCGGCGACGGCTCGTTCCCGCGCCTCTTCCCGGGCGGCGGCCAGGCGGTCGATCTCGGCCTGGGCGGAGGCCGCGCGGGAGCGGGCCGCGTTGACCTGGCCACCCAGCCGGGCCAGGCCTTCGCGTCGGTCGGCGATGGCGCGGGCGACGTCCTTCAGCCGGCGCTCCTCGACGGTCAGCTCCCGCTCCAGCTCGGCCCGGTGCGCGACCGTGTCCTCCAGGGCGCGCTCGGCCGCCTCCAGAGCCGCTGCGAGTTCGGCCTCCTGCTCGCGGATCCGGGCGGCCTCGCGCTCCAGGTCCTCGGGGTCGCGCCCGCGCCGCTCCTCGACGGGCGCGGAGGTGGCGCTCTTCACCCGGGCGTCGGCCAGCGAGATCGTGCCGCGCACCCGCTCGGCCAGCTGCGAGAGCTCGTACCAGGTCTGCTGGGCCCGCTGCAGGCGCGGCGTGAGCTGCCGTACCTCGTCCTCCAGCAGCGCCTCCCGCTGGAGTGCCTTCTTCAGCTCTACCTCGGCGGCCTCCTTGCGCTGCTTCAGCGCGGCCTCGTCGGCGACCTCGGCCTGGAGCGCCTGGCGGAGCCGTACGAGATCGTCGGCGAGCAGGCGGAGGCGGGCGTCGCGGAGGTCGGCCTGGATGACGGCGGCCCTGCGGGCGACGGCGGCCTGGCGGCCCAGCGGCTTGAGCTGGCGGCGGAGCTCGTCGGTCAGATCCTGGACGCGGGCCAGGTTGGCCTGCATCGCGTCCAGTTTCCTGAGCGCCTTCTCCTTGCGCTTGCGGTGCTTGAGGACGCCGGCCGCCTCCTCGATGAAGGCCCGGCGGCCCATGGGGTCGGCGTGCAGAACGGAGTCGAGCTGGCCCTGGCCGACGATGACGTGCATCTCGCGGCCGATGCCGGAGTCGGAGAGGAGTTCCTGGATGTCGAGGAGGCGGCAGGTGTCGCCGTTGATCTGGTACTCGCTGCCGCCGTTGCGGAACATGATCCGCGTGATCGTGACCTCGGCGTACTCGATGGGCAGGGCCCCGTCGGAGTTGTCGATGGTCAGGGACACCTCGGCGCGGCCGAGCGGGGGGCGCCCGGTGGTGCCGGCGAAGATGACGTCCTCCATCTTGCCGCCGCGCAGCGACTTCGCGCCCTGCTCGCCCATGACCCAGCTCAGCGCGTCCACGACGTTGGACTTGCCCGAGCCGTTCGGACCCACGACACACGTGATGCCCGGCTCGAACCGCAGCGTGGTCGCCGAGGCGAACGATTTGAACCCGCGGAGGGTCAGGGCCTTGAGGTGCACGCCGCTGGACTCTACCTTCCGGCCTTGTCTCACTCCATGAACGCTCGGTTTCGCCCATGAACGCGCAGGGCACACCCAACGTTAAAGAGAGTGGGGAGGGAACGCGGGGGCCGGAGAGCGGGGGCCAAGAAAGAAGGGACGCCGAAGAGGCGCCCCTTGCAGATCTGACAACTTAGCGGTTGATGTGAGCCGCCCAACCACTGCTGTCGTTGTCGATGCAGTGATCAGGTGAGCGCAGGCTCCGCCTGGTGTGCGTCGATGCTCTCGATAAGCGAGTCGTGAGAAGCGGCAGCCGTCAGCGCGTCGTTCTCCGCCTGGATCCGTACGAGCTCGGATTCCAGGTCCTGGACACGCTGCTGGAGCCGTCGCATCTCGGCGAGGAGTCGCGGGTCGGAGCCGCCGACGTAACCGAGAAGCGCCTTTGCCATGATGGATGGTCCTCCACACTGAGTGACCGCTGACCGAAGCGGTGTGGGTTCGTGAGGGAATCGCACCCGGGTGCTTGGCACTGTGGAGTTTTACTGCCGTTCATCCATGCCAAACAGCTAAGGTGCGCGGGGCTTTCAGCGTCTCACCAAAAAGTTTGACGGTCAACACGATCACGCCCCGCGTTGGCGGGCAGCCCGGGCGCGCGCGGCCCGGACGGGCGGCGCTGCGGCTCCTACGGGGCCCCGGAGGTGAGGAGATCATTCTTCACGGCGGAGCCTGCCACGACAAGCGATTCTTGGCAACCACCAGGTCATTCCCGTTCCGGGCGGGTGCCAAGGGCATTTTCCGGCCGCTTCGGGCGGCCGTTTCGACGTCTGGAGCTCACCGGACCTCGAAGCCGTCGTAGCCCCCGCGAGGTGTGTCCCAGATCTCCGTGACACCGTCCACGCGCCCGGGCGTGTCGGCGCCCTGAAGCCACTCGAGCAGCCCTTGACAACCCTCACGGGGCCCCTCGGCGACCACCTGGACGCGTCCGTCCGCCAAATTGAGAGCAAAACCACTCAGGCCGCCGATCTCCAGGGCCCTGGCCCGGGTGAACCAGCGGAAACCGACACCCTGGACGTGTCCGCGCACCCAGGCGACCAGCCGTACATCCTCGCTCATGCCTGCACGCTAACGGTCCAATGTCTCTCAGGACTCACGGTCCCCCTGCGCCATGCTGTACCGTCCCGGTCCAACGAATCTCATATGAAACTCACTCGATCGTGTGAGTTCCGTGAAGAGAGTGACCGCAAGGTCGAGGAAGGCCAGGACATGGGACGCCACCGACGCTCCGCCGCCGGCCGCGCCGCCAGGGGCCGCGCCACGGGGGTTGCGCAGACGCAGAACGCGACCACGGAGCGCTACGGACCCGAGAACCTGTACGGCTTCGCCGCCGTCCTTGAGGCCGAGACGACGCCCCGCGGGCGTTCGCACCGCAAACAGAAGAAGACCGTGACGCCCGTGAAGACCGGCCTGCTGGGCGTGTCCGCGGCCGTCGCCATCGGCACCGCCGCGGTGGCCACCGGGGTGCTGCCCGGCGGCGACAAGTACGCCGTCAGCGGTGGCGGCAGCGCCGACACCGTCGTTCCGGCCGGTTCGCCGACGAACGCGGAGTCCCAGCAGGGCGGCACGGACGGCACCGCGGACCGCGGCGACGAGGCCGCGAGCCGCGACTCCGAGCGCGAGACCTCGCCGTCCGCCTCCCCGTCGCAGACGCCCACGCCGTCGAAGACGCCCTCCGAGAAGCCCCCGGCCGAGCCCACCAAGCCGGAGAAGACCAAGACGCCCTCCGACAAGGCCACGAAGAAGCCCGGGAAGTCGGAGAAGGAGGCCCCGGCGGCGGTCTCCGCGGAGGCCAAGGCCGCGGCGGAGGTGCTCCGCCTGGTCAATGTGGAGCGGGAGAAGGCCGGGTGCAGCCCGGTGGCCGCGAACAGCGCGCTGACCGAGCTGGCCACGGCGTTCAGCGACGACATGGCCGAGCGCGGCTTCTTCGACCACACCGACCCCGAGGGGGACACTCCCTGGGACCGGGCCGCGGCACTGGGGATAACCGACCTGGGCGGAGAGAACATAGCCCGGGGACAGGCGACCGCGGCGGCCGTCATGGAGGCGTGGATGGACAGCCCCGGCCACCGGGCGAACATCCTGAACTGCGACTTCAAGACGCTGGGCGTGGGTGTGCATCTGGGGTCCGGCGGGCCTTGGTGGACCCAGGACTTCGGGTACTAGGACCCCACCGCGAAGGCGCCGACCGGAAAGGGGCACTAACCAGAGGTTAGTGCAACCTGTCGGTTAGCGCTGCGGACGAGTATCCTGTGCGTATGGAACTCGACACCCTGGGTGCCTCCCCCTTTGACGTGTTCGCGAAGGACTGTCCCTCCAGGGGAACGCTGGAGCACGTGACGGGGCGCTGGGGTGCGCTGACGCTGGGCGCTCTGCACGAGGGATCGTTCCGGTTCAACGAGCTGCGCCGCCGGGTGGACGGGGTCAGCGAGAAGATGCTCTCGCAGACCCTGCACGCCCTGGAGCGCGACGGGCTGGTCCACCGCGAGGCGCAGCCCACGAATCCGCCCCGCGTCGACTACACGCTCACCCCGCTGGGCCGTGAGGTCTCCGAGCGTCTGCTGGCCCTCATCCAGTGCGTGGAAGGCCGTATGGAGGACGTGCTGCGGGCACGCGAGCGTTACGACGAGGTTCGCGGCGGCCGCTGACAGCGCGGGCAGTAGTAGCTGGAGCGGTTCATCCAGGGGCGCCGCCGCATCGGTGTGGCACAGCGCCGGCAGGGCAGGCCCTCACGCCCGTACGCGTCGAGTGAGCGGTCGAAGTAGCCCGACTCGCCGTTGACGTTGACGTACAGGCTGTCGAAGCTCGTGCCGCCCACGGCGAGGGCCGCGTTCATCACGTCCCGTACGTGGCCAAGGAGTTCGAAGGTGCGCGGGCGCGTGAAACCGGCCGTGGGGCGCTCGTAGTGGACGCGGGCTCGCCACAGCGCCTCATCCGCGTAGATGTTGCCGACGCCGCTGATCAACGACTGGTCGAGCAGGGCCCGTTTGATCGTGGTGCGCTTGCGGCGCAGGGCCTGGTGGAAGGCCTCGTCGTCGAAGAGCGGGTCGAGGGGGTCGCGCGCGATGTGCGCGATGACGTCGGGCAGCCCGTCGGGCGTGGTGTCGTGCAACGAGAGCCCGCCGAAGGTGCGTTGGTCGACGAAGCGCAGTTCCGTGGCAAGGGCGTCCGCGAAGCGCACACGGATGCGAAGGTGCTTCTCGTCGGGCGCCTCGTGCGGCTGGACGAGCAGTTGGCCGCTCATCCCGAGGTGGGCGAGGACGGCCGTACCGGAGTCCTCCACGGGCAGCCACAGGTACTTGCCGCGACGGCTGGGCTCGCCGATGCGGTGGCCCTTGAGGCGGTGGGCGAAGTCGTCGGGGCCCGCGAGGTGGCGGCGTATGGCACGGGGGTGCAGGACCTCGACGTCGGCCACGGTGCGATGGGCCACCCAGCGGTCCAGTCCGCGTCGTACGACCTCGACCTCGGGCAGTTCGGGCACGGGGTCCTCCGGAAGCGTGACGGGGTGACGCCCGCAGCGTACCCGGTGGTCGGGGGCGCCGGCGGCGCGGCCGCGCTCCCCCAGCGGCTGCCGCGACCGCCGGTCGCCGCCCGACGCCCGCGCCCGCGGGGGCGGTCAACAGGCCGACGGCCCGCTCGGCTTCACCTGTGGACGCGCGGCCCGTACACGGAACCCCCGCCGGACCGAGGTCCGGCGGGGGTTCCGTGAAGTTCGGCGTCAGGCCGGGGCGACGGCTGCCGTGCCGCCCTCGGGGTCGTCGGCAGCGGCCTCCTTGGCCGCCTTCGCGCGCTCGTCCGCCGCGGAGCGGATCGCACGCCAGGCGGACTCCGCCGCCTGCTGCTCCGCCTCCTTCTTGCTGCGGCCGGTGCCGGTGCCGTACGAGACGCCTCCGACGCGGGCGGCAGCAGTAAAGGTCTTCTCGTGGTCGGGGCCGGTCTCCGTGACCAGGTACTCGGGTACGCCGAGCCCCTCGGTCGCGGTGAGCTCCTGGAGACTGGTCTTCCAGTCCAGGCCGGCACCGAGGTTCGAGGACTTCTCGATCAACGGGTCGAACAGGCGGTGCACCAGCTCCGCCGCCGAGTCCAGCCCCTGGTCGAGGTACACCGCGCCGATCACCGCTTCGAGGGTGTCGGCGAGGATGGACGCCTTGTCCCGGCCGCCCGTGCCCTCTTCACCCCGGCCGAGCCGGATGAAGGAGCCCAGGTCGAGACCACGACCGACCTCCGCCAGCGCACGCGAGTTGACCACCGCGGCCCGCAGCTTGGCCAGCTGGCCCTCGGGCAGGTCGGGGTGGGTGCGGTACAGCGTGTCCGTGACCACCAGGCCGAGCACGGAGTCCCCGAGGAACTCCAGGCGCTCGTTGGTGGGCAGACCGCCGTTCTCGTACGCGTAGGAACGGTGGGTCAGCGCACGCACCAGAAGGGCGGACTCGAGCTTGTAGCCGAGCCGCCCTTCCAGAAGCGTGTGGGACGAGGCCGTGCTCTCCGCCTTCTTCCTGGCGTTCGTATCCGCCTTGGCGTCAGACATCAGACCTCTCACCGGCCGCTCAGACTTCGAGGACCTGGCGCTTGTTGTAGGTGCCGCACGACGGGCACGCGATGTGCTGCTGCTTGGGCTCGTGGCAGCGCTCGCACGCAACCAGGGTGGGGACCGCAGCCTTCCACTGCGACCGGCGGTGGCGCGTGTTGCTGCGCGACATCTTCCGCTTCGGAACAGCCACGGCTACTTCTCCTGCTTCTCGTCGACGCCCGGTTCGGCGCCGCTCATCTCGTCCTTCTCGCCGTCTTCGAGTGAACCGGCGAGTCCCTGCAGTGCCGCCCAACGGATGTCGACGGCGTCGTGGTGGTGGTCCGGGTCGTCCGCGAGCCTCGCTCCGCACTCGGAGCACAGGCCGGGGCAGTCGTCCTGGCACACCGGCTGCATCGGCAGGGCAAGCACCACCGCGTCACGCAGCACTGGTTCGAGGTCGAACAGGCCGTCCTCGACGAAGAGCCTGTCCTCGTCGTCCTCGGCGTCGGCGTCGGGCTCCGCGATCACGCGGCCCCGCTCGTCGGCGTCGGGGTACGAGAACATCTCCTGGAAGTCCGCTTCGAGCGTCAGCTCCAGCGGCTCCAGACACCTTACGCACTCCCCCTTGGCCGTGGCACGGGAGGTGCCCGTGACGAGCACCCCTTCCATGACCGACTCCAGACGGAGCTCGAGTTCCACCGGGGCGCCTTCCGGCACTCCGACGACCCCCTGAATACCGAGGTCCTTGGGAGCGTCGACCTCACGGGTCAGGCGCTGCAGCGCACCGGGCCGCCGGCCCAGCTCGTGCGTGTCGAACACGAGGGGGTTGCGGTGGTCGAGGCGGGCGTTCAAGGCCATTCTGCTTTCGGTCTTCGGAGCTCAGAGGTGATGCTGCCCTGCGGTGTTCCGGGCAGGTTTGATCGCGGACGTACGCGCGACCGAACAGCCAGGATACTGGACCTTTCGCTCAGGTCCCAATCCGCGGTCAGCGGCCCTGCTCATAGCGGCGCAGCTGCTCCGCGCTGATCATGGTCGTGTCGAAGAGGCTCGTCTCGTCGAGCGTGGTCGGCTGGTGCTGGGGCTGGGTGTAGCCGTGGTGCCCCTGGTGCTCTTCGTGGCCCTGGTGCCCGTGCTGGTTCTGATGCCCTTGGTGATCGTGGTGTCCCTGCTGGGCCTGGTGCGGGTCGTACGCGGGTTGCTGCGGGTACGCGGCGTACGGGTCGGCCTGGTAGCCGTACGGGTCGGTCTGCTGTCCGTACTGCGGCTGGTGCTGGTGCGACTGGTGCTGCTGGTAGCCGTACTGGTCCTGCTGCTGGTACGCGTAGGCGTCCTGCTGGGCGTACTGCGGCTGGGCCGGGCTCTGGGAGGTCCGGGCGGGCTCCGGGGTGTCCGAGAGGGCGGCCAGGTCGGCGAGGTAGTCGGCGTCGCTGGTGTGCTGCCTGGGCGTGCCGTCGTCGTTCAGGGCGAGGGCGCCGAGGTCGTCCGTGGCGATGCGGCCGTGCAGCTTCTCCCGGCCGCGGCCGACGGCCTCCAGGGTCTTGGCGAGGACCGCCTCGAAAGCACCCAGCTTGGCGTCCACGTACGCGTCGGCGTCCTTGCGCAGGGTCTCGGGGTCGTGGCTGCGCTCGGGGGCGTCCTCGTCCTCGTAGCCGTTCTCGTCGGTGCCGGGACCGGTGCCGAGGAGCTTCTCGCGGCCACGGCCGACGGAGCCGAGGGTCTTGGTGAGGACGACCTCGAAGTTGGCGAGCTTGGAGTCGACGTAGTCGTCGGCCTCCGCGCGGATCTCCTCGGCCTCCTTGCGGGCCTCGGCGAGGATGCGGTCGGCCTCGTTCTGGGAGCGGCGGGCGACCTCGGTGTCGGAGATCAGGGAGCCGCGCTCGGCGTGCGCGGTCTCGATGATCCGCTCGGCCTCCTGGCGGGCACGCTCGACCATCTGCTCGCGGTCGCCGATCAGCTCCTGGGCCTGCGCGAGGGAGCCGGGCAGGGCCTCGCGCAGCTCTTCGAGCAGTGAGAGCAGGTCGGCGCGGTTGACCACGCACGAGGCCGACATGGGCATGGCCCGGGCACTGGAGACCGCGGCGACGATCTCGTCGAGCTTCTTCTGCACGTCCACCTGTGCTCGCCACTCTCTACAGCTGTGTTGGAGACGGACGGGTCGACTGTACGGCCACAGGAGCCCCCGCCGACACCGGGTGACGGGCTGTCAGGCGCCGGGAGGCCCGTGCGGTCTCCCTCAGTCCTTCCTGAGACGCTCGTCCAGGGCCTGCAGGACCTCCGGCGGCACCAGGTGCGAGACATCGCCGCCCCACGCCGCGACCTCCTTGACCAGGGAGGACGACAGGAAGCTGTAGGTGGGGTTGGTGGGTACGAAGAGGGTCTCCACGCCCGAGAGACCGTTGTTCATCTGGGCCATCTGCAGCTCGTAGTCGAAGTCGCTGACCGCGCGCAGTCCCTTGACGATGGCGGGGATGTCACGCTGCTTGCAGAAGTCGACGAGGAGGCCGTGGAAGGCCTCGACCTCGACGTTGCCGTACTCGGAAGTGACCCGGCGGATCAGGTCGATCCGCTCGTCGACGGTGAACAGGCCCTGCTTGGACTTGTTGATCATCACTGCGACGTGCACGACGTCGTACAGCTTGGAGGCACGGGCGATGATGTCGAGGTGTCCGTTGGTGATGGGGTCGAACGACCCGGGACAGACGGCGCGGCGCAACTTGGGTCCCTCGCTCTCCGGTCCGGTCATCGTGCGTCTTCGCACGTAGAGGCGGCGCGACCGTACCAAAGCGTGCCTTCGCCGTAGCGACGGGCCCGGATCGCCTCGAAGCCGTCGGGCCACCGGAATTCACCGCCTCTGGTGCTGCGCTCCACGGTGACGAGGGCTTCGGCGGCGAGCCAGCCCCCGGTGCGGAGTGTGAGCAGGATCTCGCGAAGATCGTCGTCCGTGACCCGGTACGGGGGGTCGAGGAAGACGATGTCGTACGGCGTGGCCGACGCCGGCGTGTGCACGATCTGCTCCGCTTTGCCCGCTCTGACCTCGGCGCCGGGCAGGCCCAGTGCCCTCACGTTCTCCCGGACCGTGCGGACCGCGCGGGCGTCGGCCTCGACGAGCAGGGCGTGGCCCGCGCCCCGGCTGAGCGCTTCCAGGCCCACGGCGCCCGAGCCGGCGTACAGGTCGAGGACGCGCTCGCCGTCGAGTGGGCCGCCGAGCAGGGACTGCCAGGTGGAGAACAGGCCCTCGCGCGCCCGGTCGGAGGTGGGGCGGGTGCCCTGGCCCGGCGGGACGGCCAGGCGGCGTCCGCCGGCCGCGCCGGCGATCACGCGGGTCATCTCGGGTCCTTGGTCGTGGGGGCGGTCACGCATCCAGTCTGGCAGGGGCGGGGGGTGACCGGAGCCCGAGGTGGTGCGGGTGGGTCGTGGGAGTCCTCGAACGCCCGGGCGGCCTGAAGCGGACGGTGCGCTGAGAGGGCTCACCCCTTGTCCAGATACTGCTCCCTCTCCTCGTCCAGCAGCGCGTCCAGCGCCGTGCGCAGCCCCGGCAGGTGCTCCAGCTCGGGGTCCGCGGCCACCACCGCCGACGCTTCTTCCCGCGCCTCCGCGATGATCTCCTCGTCCTCTATGACGGCGAGCATGCGCAGGGAAGTGCGGGCGCCGGACTGGGCCTGGCCGAGGACGTCGCCCTCGCGGCGCTGTTCGAGGTCGATGCGGGAGAGCTCGAAGCCGTCGAGGGTGGCGGCGACCGCGTTGAGCCGCTGACGGGCCGCGCTCGCCTCGGGCATCTCCGTGACCAGGAGGCACAGGCCGGGGGCCGAGCCACGGCCGACGCGGCCGCGCAACTGGTGGAGCTGGGAGACACCGAAGCGGTCGGCATCCATGATCACCATCGCGGTGGCGTTCGGCACGTTCACACCGACCTCGATGACGGTGGTCGCGACGAGGACATCCGTCTCCCCGGCGGCGAACCGGCGCATCACGGCGTCCTTGTCGTCGGGCTGCATTCGGCCGTGGAGCACCTCGACCTTCAGCCCCTGCAGAGGTCCGCGCGCGAGCTGGTCGGCGACGTCGAGGACGGCGAGGGGCGGGCGCTTCTCGGCTTCGTCCTCGGGGGTCTTCTTCTTGCCCTTCGGGGCGTCCTCCTCGTCGCCGATGCGGGGGCAGACCACGTACGCCTGATGCCCGTTCCCCACCTCCTCGCGGACCCGCTCCCACGCGCGCGCGAGGAAGTGGGGTTTGTCGGCGGCCGGGACGACATGGCTGGCGATCGGGGAGCGGCCGGCGGGGAGCTGGTCGAGGACGGAGGTCTCCAGGTCGCCGAAGACCGTCATCGCGACCGTGCGCGGGATGGGCGTGGCGGTCATGACGAGCAGGTGCGGCGGCTGCTTGCCCTTGCCGCGCAGGGCGTCGCGCTGCTCGACCCCGAACCGGTGCTGCTCGTCGACGACCACCAGCCCCAGGTCGTGGAACTGCACCTTGTCCTCGATCAGCGCGTGCGTGCCGATGACGATCCCGGCCTCCCCCGTGGCGAGGTCGAGCAGCGCCTGGCGGCGGGCAGCGGCACCCATGGAGCCGGTGAGCAGGACGACCTTGGTGGCGTGCTCGGCACCGCCCAGCATCCCTCCCTCGGCCAGCTCGCCCATCATCTCCGTGACCGACCGGTGGTGCTGCTGGGCGAGCACCTCGGTGGGGGCGAGCATGGCCGCCTGGCCGCCCGTGTCGACGACGGCGAGCATGGCGCGCAGGGCCACCATCGTCTTTCCCGACCCCACCTCCCCCTGCAGCAGCCGGTGCATCGGATGCTCGGTGGCCAGGTCGTCGAAGATCTCCCTGGAGACCTTCCGCTGGCCGTCGGTGAGGGTGAACGGGAGGCGGGCGTCGAAGGCGGTGAGGAGGCCGTCGGGGGCCGGCCTGCGGGCCACGGCCGGGAGTTGGGCGTCGGCGTGGCGGCGGCGGGCGAGGGCCACCTGGAGGACGAAGGCCTCGTCCCACTTGAGGCGGTCGCGGGCGGCGAAGGTGTCCGCCTTGGTGCCCGGCTGGTGGATCTTCCGCAGGGCTTCCGGGAGCGGGAGGAGGCCCCGGCCGGACCGCAGCGACTCCGGCAGGGGGTCGACGGCCTCCTGCGCGCTCGGGAGGACCGTCTGGACGGCCTTGGCGATCTTCCAGGACTCCAGCTTGGCGGTGGCCGGGTAGATCGGGATGAGGGCGCCCGCCCAGCTGTCGATGGCCTGGGCCGCGTCCGGAGTGTCGCCGCGCAGCAGCTCGTACGCCGGGTGGGCCAGCTGCAGGCGGCGGTTGAAGACGGAGACCTTGCCCGCGAAGAGCGCGCGCGTGCCGGGGAGGAGCTCCTTGTGGGGCTTGTGCACGCCGTTGCCGAAGAAGACCAGCTGGAGGCGGCCGCTGCCGTCGGTGATCGTCACTTCGAGCCGCTGCCCCTTGCCACGCGGGGCCTTGGCCGAGGCGAACGAGTGCAGGCGGGCGTCGGCGACCTGGGCGACCACCGTCACGTGCTCGTCCATGGGCAGGTCCGCGAGGTGGGTGAGCTGCCCGCGCTCCTCGTACCTGCGGGGGTAGTGGTGGAGCAGGTCGCCGACGGTGTGCAGGCCGAGGTGCTCGGCCATCACCTTCGCGGTGGCGGGGCCGAGCACCGACTTCAGCGGTTGTTCCAGTGGTTCTCGCAGTGCGGGCACGAGATCCATTGCACACCACGGCAGTGACAATGCCGTATACGTCCTGGAAATCCGCTGGTCAGACGGGTAGTTCGCGGCCTAGGATGACGCACTCCCGGCCTTCCTCCCGCGGTCACCGCCCCACCGGGACCGCCCGACCCCGCGCCGTCGAACGTCCCCCACCCGCGGCGCCGTGACGATGGACTCCCAGACCTCACAGTCATCCCAGGCACCTCATTCGCCTCAGTCGCCTCATACGTTTCAGGTCGACCTTCGTGGTCTGGTGGACCTGCTGTCCCATCACCTCTACTCCAGTCCGAAGGTCTACCTGCGGGAGCTCCTGCAGAACGCCGTGGACGCCATCACCGCCCGGCGGGCCGAGCAGCCCGACGCGCCCGCCCGGGTGAGGTTGTTCGCGGACGGTGGTTCGCTGCGCGTGGAGGACTCGGGCGTGGGGCTCACCGAGTCCGATGTGCACAACCTGCTGGCGACGATCGGCCGCAGCTCCAAGCGGGCCGGCGCCGACGGCCTGGAGTCGGCGCGATCCGACTTCCTGGGCCAGTTCGGCATCGGGCTGCTGGCCTGCTTCGTCGTCGCCGAGCGCATCCGCGTCGTCAGCCGCAGCGCCCGTACGCCCGACGCGGCGCCCGTGGAGTGGACGGCCACCGACGACGGGTCGTACACCGTGCGCACCCTGCCGCAGGACGCCCGCACCGAGCCCGGCACGACCGTGCACCTGGTGGCGCGGCCCGGGGCGACCGACTGGCTCGCGCACGAGCGCGTGCTGTCCCTGGCGCGGGACTTCGGCTCGCTGCTGCCGTACGACGTGCGCGTGGGCGACGAGGCCGTCACCGACCTGCCGGCGCCCTGGGACCGCCCGTACCCGTCGCCCGCCACCCGCAGGGTGGCCCTGGCGCGGCACTGCCACGAGCTGTTCGGGTTCACGCCGCTGGACTCGATCGAGCTGGACGTGCCGCTGGCCGGGATCCGGGGCGTGGCGTACGTCCTGCCGTCCGCGGTGAGCCCCGCCCAGCGCGCGGGCCACCGCGTGCACCTGAAGGGCATGCTGCTCACCGAGCGGGCCGAACAGCTGCTCCCCGACTGGGCGTTCTTCGTGCGCTGCGTCCTCGACACCGACAGCCTGCGGCCCACGGCGTCGCGCGAGTCGCTGTACGAGGACGAGACCCTCGCCGCCGTACGGGAGGCCCTGGGCGAGCGGATCCGCACCTGGCTGACACAGCTCGCGGCGGGCGATCCGGAGCGGCTCGCGGCCTTCCTTTCGGTGCACCACCTGGGGGTGAAGTCCCTGGCGCGGCACGACAAGGAGATGCTGCGGACGATGCTGCCGTGGCTGCCGTTCGAGACCACGGACGGCCGGCTGTCGCTGGAGGAGTTCGCGCAGCGGCACCCGGTCGTGCACTTCACGCGGACGGTCGAGGAGTACCGGCAGGTCGCGCCGATCGCCTCGGCCCAGGGCGTCGGCGTCGTCAACGGCGGCTACACGTACGACAGCGAGCTGGTCGAGGCGCTGCCGTCGGTGCGCCCGGGGACGGTGGTCGCGGAGCTGGACGCCGACACGGTGACCGCGCACCTGGACGCGGTGGACCCGGCGGAGGAGCTGGCCCTGTCGGGCTTCCTGTCGGCCGCGCGGGGCAGGCTCGACCCCCTGGGGTGCGATGTCGTGCTCCGGTCCTTCCACCCGCTCACCGTGCCCGCGCTGCACCTGGACGACCGGGCGGCCCGGCACGAGCAGGCGCGCGCGGAGGCCGAGGAGCAGGCCGACGAGCTGTGGGCGGGCATCCTCGGCTCCCTGAGGGGCAGTGCCCCCCGCGCGCGACTGGTGCTCAACCACCTCAACCCGCTGATCCGCAGGATCAGTTCGCTGGACGACCCGGAGCTGATCGGCACCGCCACGGAGTCCCTCTACGGCCAGGCCCTGCTGATGGCGCAGCGCCCGCTCAGGCCCGCGGACACCGCGCTCCTCAACCGCTCGTTCATCGGCCTGCTGGAGTGGGCCACGCACACCGAGTCCGGGGAGGACGGCCGCCGATGAGCCGGTTCAGCGAGTTCGCCGACATCACTTCCTTCGACGAGCTGCGTCACGCGATGGCGGAGAACTACGACGAGCCGGAGGGCCCGGCACGCAACACGCGGGCGGAGCACCTCCTGGCGCAGGCCGAGAAGCTGAACATCCCGCTCGCCGTGATCGAGGCGCTCGGGCACCAGCTGAAGGTCTACAACTACAGCTCCGAGAAGGACAAGATGTTCGTCCCGTTCGCGCGCCTGCTGCGCATGTGGGACGAACGCCCCGAGGACTTCGACGAGTACGAGACCCACTCGCTGCACTGGGTCTTCAAGTGGATGTCGGCCGGCATGCTGAACCAGCCGCACATCCCGCTCGCCTCCGTCGAGAAGTGGCTCGGCGAGATGGAGCGCCGCTACCGCCTGGCCGGGCACTCCGAACGGGCCGTGCGCAGCGCCGAGTTCAGCGTGGCCGCGCACGTCGGCGACCTGGAGCGGGCGGAGCGGGCGTACACGGCGTGGCTGGCCGCCGACCGGGACAGCATGGCCGACTGCCACGCCTGCGAGCTGCACGGGCAGGGCTGGTGGCAGGCGCTGCGGAACGACGACGCCAAGGCGCTCGAGCTGTGGGCGCCGGTCCTGGAGGGCGAGTACACGTGCGCCCACGAGCCGCACACGGTCCTCGCGGCCTCCCTGCTGCCGCTGCTGCGCCTGGGCCGCCTCGACGAGGCCCGCGCCCACCATCTGCGCGGCTTCCGGCTCGTACGGCCCATGGAGAGCATGCGGGGCGCCTACGCGGACCATCTGGAGTTCTGCGCCCTGTCCGGCAACGAGGCGCGCGGCCTTGAGCTGCTGGCCGAGCGCCCGGCGTACTTCACGGACGACGGGGACCCGCGCAGCAAGCTGGACTTCATGACAGTCGTGGCCCTGCTGATGGACCGGCTGGTCGGACTCGGGCTGGGCGACCAGACGGTCCCCGGCCCCGTCGGCCGTGCCTGGACGGCGGGCGAACTGGCCGTCCACGCGCGGGCGGAGGCCCTGTCGCTGGCCGCCCGCTTCGACGAGCGCAACGGCACGCCGTACGTGGGTGAGCGCGCCAGGGAGCGCATGGAGCGGCGGCCGCTGGTGGAGCGGCTGCCGCTGGGGGTGCGCACGGCTCGGAAGGTACCGGTTCCGGCGCCGCGGCCTCCGGCCCCCGTGGAGCCCGCCGCACCCGACTCAAGCCCGGACCTGCCCGCTCTCCTCGCCGAGGCGCGGCGGCTCGCCGAGACCGTGCACCCCGACGCCGTCGACGCGTGGGCCGCGGTGGCGCGTGCGGCCGAGGCCGAGGGGGCGGAGCTCGACCCGTACGACCGGGCGGAGATCGTCGACCACGAGGCGATAGCTCTCGGCCCCGAGGGCCTTGACCTCTTCGCGCGCGCGGCCGAGCTGTACGAGGAGGCGGGCGACCCCGGGGAGGCACTGGCGGCCCGCGCGCGGGAGGCGTCCGTCCACGCCTTCACGGGGCGGTCGGAGGCCGCCCTGGCGCTGATCGCCGAGCCGTACGAGAAGATCCTCGCGCTCTTCGCCCAGGGCGGCACCGGAGCACGGCAGACGGCGTCCGTGCTGGTGGGACGTGCCCGCATACTGATGCAGCGGCTCGACGAGGCGCAGGACGGCGGGGACGACGCCGCCACGGACGCCATGGCCGCCGCCGAGGAGGCCGTACGGGAGCTGCTGGCCTTCACCGAGCCGCACACCGCGGACGTACGGGTGGCCTCGCGTGCCGCGGAGGCGCACGGGATGCTGGGCGAACTGGCCGCGCGCGGCGGGGACGCCGAGGCCGCGGCGGAGCTGCTCGCCCGCTCCGCGGAGGGGTATGTGACGGCCGGGCTGCCGTGGTTCGCCGTGGAGCAGGAGGCACGGCTCACCAGGGCCGCGCGGCACCTGGGCGACCTGGAGACGGCCGAGCGGGCGGGACGTGCGGCGCTGGAGCACGGCGGGCCGTATCTGGAGCCCATGGGGCACGCCCAGCTGAACCTCCAGCTGGCCGAGGTCCTGGGTGAGACAGGGCAGTTCGCGGCCGCGGCGGAGCACGCCCTTCAGGCGGCGCACTGGGCCGACGAGGCCGGCGAGGCGCACACGCTCGGGGCCTGGGCCCGGCACCAGCTCGGTGGCTTCCTGCTGCGGCAAGGGCGCTGGGCCGAGGCCGCCGAGGTGCTGGAGTCGGCGCTGCCGGATCTCACCGCCGAGACCCACGGCGACGGGGCGGTCGTGCAGACGCAGTGGTGGCTCGGTGACTGCCTCACCGAGCTCGGGGAGCACCGGGAGGCCGCCGAGCGCTGGTCGCAGGCCGCCGAGATCGCCCGGCACTGGCCCGAGCAGCATGACCACGCCATGCTCGCGCACCTCGCCGCGGAGGCACTGGGGAACGCGGGGCTGCCGGCGGAGGCCGGCCGGGCGTACGAGCGGGCCGGGGACCTGTGGCGCGAGCTCGGCAACGTCCAGGGGCTGGCGCGGGCGCTGCGCGCGCGGGCCTGGATCGTGGCGCGGGGCGAGGAAGGGCTCGACGCGGCGCGGGAGTTGATGGGCGCGGCTGTCGCGGAGTGCGAGGCGGTGCTGGGTGCCGGGGCGGTGCTGGGTGCCGGGGCGGGCGACGGCTCCGGTGACGGTGCCAAGGCGCGGCGGGCGGTGCTGGCCGAACTGGGGCAGTCGTACCGGCAGTTCGCGGAACTCGTGGCCCGTTCTGTGCCGGGGGACGCGGGGCCCGACGTCGTGGGGCCGGTGTTCGAGGAGGCGCTGGGGTATCTGACGCAGGCTGTCGACGCGTACGGGGCTCTGGGTGAGGCGGGTCTCGACGCGCGGACCGGAGCCGAGCTGGCGGCCGGGTGGCTGGAGGCGGATCTTCAGCGGGCCGGGGACGCGGTGGCGCGGGCTCAAGGGGTGCTGGCCGCGTACGAGGGGGTGTCGGGGGACGTGGCTGAGGCGCGGCGGGCGGAGGCCGGGCGGATGGTAGAGCTGGTGGGGGGCCGGACGGGCTGAAGGATTCAGCCCCTCCGGCGTTTGAGGAGCGGGTGTCCGGGGCGGAGCCCCGAAACGGGGTCCGGGGGCCGGCCCCCAAAACGGGGTCCGTGGCGGGGCCCCGCAAGGATGGGGGCCGCAGGGGGCGCAGCCCCCTGCCGGGGTCGAAGGGGCGGAGCCCCTGGGGATGGGACGGGCCCCTGGGGATGGGACGGGTAGGGGCGGCGGGGGCGCTACTCCACGCCGATCAACAGCAGCGCTCCCTGCCGCCCACCCCGGTACACCACCGTGTCCACCGCCAGGTACGACTCCCGTACACGGGTCTCCAGGTGGTCCGCGATCGTCGCCGGAGCGTCGTCGCCGAGGACCAGCGTGACCATTTCGCCGCCGGCGGCCAGCATGCGGTTGAGGACGGTCTCCGCCGTGGCCGTGACGTCGGAGCCGATGACGGCGACGTCGTCCTCGATGAGGCCGAGGACGTCGCCGGCCTGGCAGATGCCGGCCATGGTCCAGGACTCGCGCTCGGCGATGACGACCTCGGCGTAGCGGGTGGCACCCGCCGCGGACGTCATCGACACGACGTCCTCGTCGAAGCGGCGGTCCGGCTCGTGGACGGCGAGCGCGGCGATGCCCTGGACGGCGGACCGGGTGGGGATCAGGGCGACACGGACGCCCTCCGCGCGCGCCTGCTCGGCCGCCGCGGCGGCCGTGTGCCTGAGGTCCGCGTCGTTCGGCAACAGCACCACCTCGCGCGCGTGGGCACGTCGTACGGCCTCCACCAGTTCCCCGCTGGCGGGCGGCTCCCCGGGGCGGGCCAGGACCGTCGTCGCCCCGGCCTCGGAGTACAGCCCGGCCAGCCCCTCCCCCGGCACGACGGCCACCACGGCGCGCGGGGCCCGCTCGCGGGGCGGCCGCCCGGCGCCCGTCATGTGCGCGTCCTCCGCCCCGAAGTGCGTGATCCTGATCCGGTACGGCCGTCCGGCCTCCACGCCCGCCTCCACGGCGGCACCGGCGTCGTCGACGTGCACGTGGACGTTCCACAACCCGTCCCCGCCGACCACGACGAGCGAGTCGCCCAGCGCGTCGAGCCGCTCCCTGAGTCGCGCCACGGCCGCGTCGTCCGCCTCCAGCAGGTAGATCACCTCGTAGGCGGGTCCGCCGTCCCCGCACGCGTCACCGTGCGCCGGCTCGAGGGCGTCCGCCGGCTCCGCGAGTGCCGTTCCCGCCGGCCGTGCCGGTGCGGACGTCGGTACGGCTCCCTGCTTCGGGGCCTCTCCGGTGAACGTCTGCACCAGCGCCGCCAGGACCGCCACCAGCCCGCGCCCGCCCGCGTCCACGACCCCCGCGCGCTCCAGGACGGCCAGCTGCCCCGGCGTCGCCGCGAGGGCCGCCCGCGCCCCCTCGTACGCCGCCCGGGCGACCGCCCCGCAGTCGCCCTCCGCCCCGGTCGCGGCGTCGGCCGCGGCGGAGGCGACCGAGAGAACCGTGCCCTCGACGGGGTGCGCGACCGCCTCGCGCGCGGAGTCGGCCGCGTGCCGCAGCGCGACCCGCAGGCCCGGGCCGTCGGTGTGAGCGGCCTCGCCGTCGGCCGCCAGCACCTGAGCCATGCCCCGCAGCAACTGCGCGAGGATCGTCCCCGAGTTTCCCCGGGCCCCGATCAGGGCGCCGTGGGCCATGGCCCGGACGACCTCGGCGAGCAGGGGTTTCACCGAGCCGTCCAGGGCCCCGCGCCCGTCCAGGGCCCCGCGCCCGTCCACGGCACCGTCCCGGCCCCCGGCACCGTCCCCCGCCGCCTCGTGCCCCGCGAACACCGCCTCGACCGCCGCCACGGCCGACTCCACGGTCAGGTACAGGTTGGTCCCGGTGTCCCCGTCGGCCACCGGGTAGACGTTGATCGCGTCGATCTCCTCGCGGGCCCGCCCCAGCGCCTCCAGCGCGAGCCCGCACCAGGTACGCACCGCGGATGCGTCCATTGTCTGCGGCACCTGCGGCACCTGCGCCTCCTCGAGCTGCTGGACGTGGGACGCAGCGTAGACCCAGGGGTGGTGGGTGCAGGAAGAGGGCCGGGGACGGGACCCGGACCGGCCGTGGTAGTTTCGTTGTACGGGAGCAGTCGTTGTATGCTGCTCCGGTTGCCCGATCCTGATCGGGCTCTTCCCCTGGCAACGCCACTCAGATCTCTGATCGTGAATCTCGATCGATCGTAGATCTTGATCCCGGCATGCCGGGATCCACCGTAAGTGCATCTGAAGTCTTTGGAGTGACCCGTGGCTGCCAACTGCGACGTCTGCGGCAAGGGGCCGGGCTTCGGCAACAACATCTCGCACTCGCACCGCCGTACGTCCCGCCGCTGGAACCCGAACATCCAGCGTGTGCGTACCGTGGTCGGCGGGACGCCGAAGCGCGTGAACGCCTGCACCTCGTGCATCAAGGCCGGCAAGGTCTCGCGCTGACGCTCAGCTAGCGCGCGGCCACTGCCTGGTTCGCTGCACGAAGCCGGTCCACCGGAGAGTGGACCGGCTTTTTGGTGTGCGCGAGCCCCGGCGTACCTACTCCCCGGCCGCGAACCGCCATCCGTGATCCACCGGTCCGATCCCGCTCCCGAGCGAGAACCCCGCGGCGATCGCTCCCGTCACGTACTCCTTGGCCGCAGCCACCGCGTCCGGGACGGTCTTCCCCTTGGCCAGCCCGCAGGCGATCGCCGACGCCAGCGTGCAGCCCGTGCCGTGGGTGTGCCGGTTGTCGTGGCGCGGGGCGCGCAGCCAGTGCTCCTCGGAGCCGTCGGTCAGCAGGTCCACGGCGTCCCCGGGCAGATGCCCGCCCTTGATCAGTACCCACGCCGGGCCGTACGCCAGGACGGCCGCCGCGGCCCGCCTGAGGCCGTCCTCCGACTCGACCCGGACCCCCGTGAGTTGGGCCACCTCGTCCAGGTTCGGTGTCGCCACCGTGGCGACCGGCAGCAGCTTGGTGCGGACGGAGTCCAGCGCGGAGGCCGCCAGCAGCGGATCCCCGTGCTTCGACACGCCCACCGGGTCGACGACGGCCGGCGCGTCCGTGCCGCCGATCAACTCGGCCACCGCCTCGACGAGTCCGGCCGAGGCGAGCATGCCGGTCTTGACCGCGGCCACGCCGATGTCGTCGACGACGCTGCGGTACTGGGCCCGCACCGCCTCCACGGGCAGTTCCCAAGCGCCCTGTACGCCGAGGGAGTTCTGGGCGGTGACCGCCGTGACCACGCTCATGCCGTGCGTGCCCAGGGCGAGCATCGTCTTCAGGTCGGCCTGGATGCCGGCCCCGCCCCCGGAGTCGGAGCCCGCGACCGTCAGCACGCGGGGCACGGCACCCCGCCCGGCGGTTGCGGCGCTCATGACTCCACGTCCCCGAAGTGGTCCCAGCCGCCCTTCTTCGTCCACGGCGCCCCGTCGACGGTCACCTGCGGCAGCGCCGAGGGGTTGAGCACCTCGCCGATCACCTTCCAGCGGGCGGGCAGCTTCACGTCGGGCGGGAAGGTCGCCACGATCGCGTGGTCCTCTCCCCCGGTCAGCACCCACTGGATGGGGTCGACGCCCACGGCCTGCCCGATGTCGTTCATCTGCGTCGGGATGTCGATCGCGCCCGAGCGGACGTCGATCCTGACCTTGCTGGCCTCCGCGATGTGCCCCAGGTCGGCGATCAGCCCGTCGCTCACGTCGCACATCGCGGTCGCGCCCAGCCCGGCCGCCGCGGGTCCCGCGTGGTACGGCGGCTCGGGGCGCCGGTGGGCCTCCACGAAGGCACGGGGCGAACGGAAACCGCGCGACAGCACGGCGTGCCCGGCGGCGGACCAGCCCAGCCAGCCGGTCACGGCCACCACGTCCCCGGGCTGCGCGCCGGCCCGGGTCACGGGCTCGTGGCCCCGCAGATCGCCGAGCGCGGTGATCGAGACCGTGATCGTGTCGCCGCGTACGACGTCACCGCCGACCACGGCCGCGCCCGCCACCTGGCACTCGTCGCGCAGCCCGTCCATCAGCTCGGACGGCCAGGTGGCCGGGAGCTCGGCGGGAACGACCAGCCCGAGCAGCAGGGCGGTGGGTACGGCGCCCATGGCCGCGATGTCGGCGAGGTTCTGCGCCGCCGCCTTGCGCCCGACGTCGTACGCCGTGGACCAGTCGCGGCGGAAGTGCCGTCCCTCCAGGAGGATGTCGGTGCTCGCCACGACCCTGCGGTCGGGTGCGGCCACCACGGCGGCGTCGTCGCCGGGGCCGACCCGGACCGCCGGGGTGGTGGTGAGCCGCGAGGTGAGCTCCCTGATCAGCCCGAACTCCCCGAGCTCGCCCACGGTTCCCTTCACCGTGTCTCACCTGGTCCTTTCAACGATTGTCGCCCGGTCGCGGGCGGGCATGCTCCTCGGTACGGTCGGGTCGACCGCCAACCAGTGTCGTGCGTACGGTGCCGTGCGTGCGCCCCTATGTGCGCGCCACCGCCCCCACGGGTCTCCCCGTGGTGAGCGACGACGCGATACCGTGGCGTTCCTTTTCCCATGATCCTCGTGGCCGCCCTGGAGGTTCCGTGGTACAGGCGTACATCCTGATCCAGACGGAGGTCGGCAAGGCGTCGACCGTCGCCGAGACGATCAGCAAGATCCCTGGGGTCATCCAGGCCGAGGACGTGACAGGACCCTATGACGTGATCGTGCGCGCGCAGGCCGACACAGTCGACGATCTCGGCCGCATGGTGGTCGCGAAGGTCCAGCAAGTGGACGGCATCACCCGCACCCTGACCTGCCCGGTCGTGCACCTCTAGCCCCCGTCTACCCTGTGGCCGGTGGACATCTTCCGTTACCGGCACCGCACCCTTGCGGGGGTGCCCGTCCTGGCCCTGCTGCTCGTCACAGCGGGGTGTTCCTCAAGCGACGACAGCGACTCGGCCGCGGTTCCCAGCCCGGACGCGAAGGTCTCCGGGCTGTGCCGAAACCTGGACGAGGCGCTTCCGGGCAAGGTGGACGGCCTGAGCCGCGAGGATCCCGAGCCCCGGTCGGCGCTGACCGCGGGCTGGGGAGGCTCGGTGATCATACTGCGCTGCGGTGTCGAGCGGCCGCCCAAGATGGTCGACCCCAAGGTGGCCAAGGGCGCCGACCCGGACGCGGTGGCCGGGGGCGTGAACGGCGTTGACTGGCTGATGGAAAAGCGGGACGACGGTTCGTACCGCTTCACCTGCGCGAACCGCACCGCGTACGTGGAGATCACCGTGGCGAAGGGGCGCGACAGCTCGGCTGCGCTGATCGATCTGGCGGGCGCGATCAAGAAGGCGATACCGGTGGGCATCGCGGACTGAGCGCGCCGCTGGGTGAGCCGGATCGAGCGCCGTTGTGGGACGGGTCGTCTCAGCGCTGCGGGTCCATTGTGGCTGGTCGCTCCCCCACTCTCGGCTTCGCTCGAGCGGAGGGGACCCCCATCGCGGCGGAGCCGCATGTTAGACACAGCCCCGCGCCCCTCAGGGGCGCGGCTCACCGTAGTCCGGTCGACCTCCGCAGAGCGGCCTGCACCAGCCGGTCCACCAGCTCCGGGTAGCTGATCCCGCTCGCCTGCCACATCGCCGGGTACATGGAGATCGGCGTCATGCCGGGCATGGTGTTGATCTCGTTGATCACGAACTCGCCGTCCTCACCGAGGAAGAAGTCCGCACGGACGAGACCTTCACAGGAGGCGGCCTCGAAGGCCTCCACCGCGAGTCGCTGCACCTCGGCGGTCTGCTCCTCGGTGAGCGGGGCGGGCACGATGCCGGGGGTCGAGTCGATGTACTTGGCCTCGAAGTCGTAGTACGCGTGGGTGTCGGGCGACGGGATCTCGGAGGGCACCGAGGCGCGCGGACCGTCCTCGAACTCCAGGACGCCGCACTCGATCTCGCGGCCCCGCACCGCCGCCTCGACGAGGATCTTCGGGTCGTGCTGCTGGGCGGCCGCGATCGCCTCGTCGAGGCCGGACAGGTCGTCGACCTTGGTGATGCCGATCGAGGACCCCGCGCGGGCGGGCTTCACGAAGAGGGGCCAGCCGTGCTCCCCCGCGAAGTCGATGATCTTCTTGCGGGCCGCGGGCTCGTCGCGCTCCCACTCGCGCGGACGGATCACCACGTACGGGCCGACCTTGAGCCCGAAGGAGGTGAACACCCGCTTCATGTACTCCTTGTCCTGGCCGACGGACGAGGCGAGGACGCCGGAGCCGACGTACGGGACCCCGGAGAGCTCCAGGAGGCCCTGGAGGGTGCCGTCCTCGCCGTACGGGCCGTGCAGCACGGGAAAGACGACGTCGACCTCGCCCAGCGCCTTGGGAACCGATCCGGGCTCGCTGTAGACGACTTCGCGGTTCGCCGGGTCGACGGAGAGGATCACGCCGCCCTCGGCGGACTCGGCGAGCTGCTCGACCTCGGGCGTGCGGCGTTCGGTGATCGACATGCGGTCCGGGTCGTCCGCCGTGAGCACCCAGCGGCCGTCCCGGGTGATGCCGATCGGCAGGACGTCGTACTTCGTCCGGTCGATGGCGCGCAGGACGGCGCCGGCGGTGACCATGGAGATCCCGTGTTCGGAGCTGCGGCCGCCGAAGACGACGGCCACGCGCGGTTTGCGGGGCGGCTGGCCAGGGCTCTGGGGGAGGTTCTCGGTGCTCATATCGCGATGAGCGTACCCGTAGGTAGTGCGGCTCGTCAGTGCCCCACGGGCCCGCCCGCGGCGAGTTCCCCCAGTCGTCGCTGAGCGTCGTGCCTCAGTGGCGCTCCGGCTTGGCGCTGCGCGACATCAGTTCCTTGAGGGCGACGACGGGCGGCTTGCCCTCGTGGACGATGCCGACGACGGTCTCGGTGATCGGCATGTCGACGCCGTGGCGGCGCGCCAAGTCCAGTACGGACTCGCAGGACTTGACGCCCTCGGCGGTCTGCTTGGTGACCGCGATGGTCTCCTGCAGGGTCATGCCCTTGCCGAGGTTGGTGCCGAAGGTGTGGTTGCGGGACAGGGGCGAGGAGCAGGTGGCCACCAGGTCGCCCAGTCCGGCGAGGCCGGAGAACGTCAGCGGGTCGGCGCCCATCGCCAGGCCCAGCCGGGTGGTCTCGGCGAGGCCGCGCGTGATGAGCGAGCCCTTGGCGTTGTCGCCGAGGCCCATGCCGTCCGCGATACCGACGGCGAGGCCGATGACGTTCTTCACGGCGCCGCCGAGCTCGCAGCCGACCACGTCGGTGTTGGTGTACGGGCGGAAGTACGGCGTGTGGCAGGCGGCCTGGATGCGCTTGGCGACGATCTCGTCGGCGCAGGCGACCACGGAGGCGGCCGGCATGCGGGCGGCGATCTCCCGGGCGAGGTTGGGTCCGGTGACCACGGCGACGCGGTCCTGGCCGACCTTGGCGACGTCCTCGATGACCTCGCTCATCCGCATGGCGGAACCGAGTTCGACGCCCTTCATGAGGGAGACGAGGACCGTGCCGGGGGCCAGCAGGGGCGCCCATGCGGCGAGGTTGCCGCGCAGGGTCTGCGAGGGGACGGCGAGGACGGTGAAGTCGGCTCCGGCGGCGGCCTCGGCGGCGTCCGTGGTGGCCCGCAGGTTCGCCGGGAGTTCCACGCCGGGCAGGTAGTCGGCGTTGGTCCGGGTGGAGTTGACCGTGTCCGCGAGCTGCGCGCGCCGCCCCCACAGGACGACGTCGCAGCCCGCGTCGGCGAGCACCATCCCGAACGCCGTCCCCCACGAACCGGTGCCGAAGACGGCCGCCTTGACCGGCTTGCTCACGTGCTCTGCCCCTCTTCCTGTGCCTGCTTGCCCATGACGTGCTGCTGCTCGGCCTTCTCCCCGTGCGCGGCCCGGCGGCGCTGCTCGATGCGCACCTGCTTCGGGTCGTACGGCGTCTCGGGCGCCTTCTCACCGCGGATGGTCTCGAGTTGCGCGGTGACGGCGGCCATGATGACCTCGGTGGCCTCCTTCAGGAGCTCCGGGGTCATCTCCTTGTCGTAGAAGCGCGTCAGGTCCACCGGCGGGCCGGCCAGCACGTGGTGGGTCTTGCGCGGAAGGAGGTCCGGCTTCTTGGCGTACGGCGGCAGCAGCAGGTTGGCGCCCCACTGGGCCACCGGGATCACCGGGCACCGGGTCTGCAGCGCGACCCGCGCGGCGCCCGTCTTGCCGGTCATGGGCCACAGGCCGGGGTCGCGGGTGAGGGTGCCCTCGGGGTAGAAGGCGACGCACTCGCCGCGCTCGACGGCCGCGATCGCGGCGCGGAAGGCGCTCAGCGCGTCCGTGCTCTCGCGGTAGACGGGGATCTGCCCGGTGCCGCGCATGGCGGCGCCCACGAATCCCTTCTTGAAAAGCCCGCTCTTCGCGAGGAATCGCGGAACGCGCCCGGTGTTGTACTGAAAGTGCGCGTAGGCGAAGGGGTCGACATGGGAATTGTGGTTCACCACGGTGATAAATCCGCCATCGGCCGGAATGTTCTCCATTCCGCGCCAGTCCCGCTTGAGCAGAACCACCAGCGGCGGTTTGCAGAGGACCGCTGCGAAGCGGTACCAGAAGCCGATTCTGCGGCGGGACACGCGGACACCTTCCTCTAGGACCTGGGCCGGGGGCCCGGGGAGCCGCACAAGTGTGACCCCAAGCCGACGGTCTGTCGAGAACACCGTACGCCCCGGCAGGGCGCCCCCTTGTAAAGGCGGGGTGAGAATGGGCGGCGGCAAAGCAACGGGCGAAGGCCCGGTGAGACAGGAGCGGAGCGCTCGTGCAGTGGACCCTGGTCGTGCCTCTGAAGCCGCTGACGCGGGCGAAGAGCAGGCTCTCGGACGCCGCCGGCGACGCGGTGCGGCCGGGGCTGGCGCTCGCGTTCGCGCAGGACACGGTGGCCGCGGCGCTCGCCTGTCCCGCCGTCCGTGATGTGGCGGTCGTCACCGATGACGGCCTGGCGTGCCGCGAGCTGGCCGCGCTGGGGGCCCGGATCGTCCCCGACACTCCCCGAGCGGGCCTGAACGCCGCTCTGGCGCACGGGGAGACGGTCGTCCGCTCGTCACGGCCCGACCAGCCCCTGGCGGCCCTGAACGCCGACCTGCCGGCTCTGCGTCCCGCGGAACTGGCCCGGGTCCTGGACGCGGCGGCCGGTTACCCGCGCGCCTTCCTCGCGGACGCCGCGGCTCTGGGTACGACGCTGCTGGCCGCGCGGCCCGGCGCGGAGTTGCTCCCGGCCTTCGGCGTCGGCTCCCGCGCCCGCCATCGCGCCTCGGGTGCCGTGGAGCTCGCCCTCGACGCGGTGGACTCCGTACGCCAGGACGTGGACACCGGCGACGATCTGCGGGCGGCGCTGGCGCTGGGGGTGGGTCCCCGTACGGCCGCCGCGGCCGCGCGGCTGCTGACACCCGGACAGTAGGCTGCGTTTCATGCAGGCGACCGCGTACACGTACGACCCCGAGTCCCGCTCCGGCCAGGTACTGCTGGACGACGGCACCCCGGTGCCCTTCGACGCCCCGGCGTTCGACGCGGGCGGCCTGCGGCTGCTGCGGCCCGGCCAGCGCGTACGCATCGAGACGGAGGGTGAGGGCGAGGCCCGCCGGATCACGCTGGTGACGCTGCAGACCCTCTGAGGCGCAGCGCCCCTCCTGAGGCGCACGGGCACTCCTGAGCCGGGCGAGCCCGCCGGGCGCGTCCCGGACACGCCGCGGGCCGGGCTCCCCGTGGGAGCCCGGCCCGGCGCGTGGTTTTCTGCGTTTCGGCTGCCAGTGTCTCGACTTACCTGCGAGTGGTGGCCTTCTTGGCGGTGGTCTTGCGCGCCGCCGTCTTCTTGGCGGGCGCCTTCTTGGCCGTCGCCTTCTTCGCCGGGGCCTTCTTCGCCGTCGCCTTCTTGGCGGTGGTCTTCTTCGCCGCCGTCTTCTTCGCGGCCGCCGTGGTCTTCGCGGGGGCCTTCTTCGCCGTGGTCTTCTTCGCGGCCGCCGTGGTCTTCGCGGGGGCCTTCTTCGCCGTCGCCTTCTTCGCGGTGGTCTTCTTCGCCGCAGCCTTCTTGACCGTCGCCGAAACGCCGCCGGACAGGCTGCCCTTGGGCGCCTTCTTCACCGCGACCTCGCCGCCGCGCGGCAGCTTCTTGGTACCGCTCACCAGGTCCTTGAAGCCCTGGCCCGCGCGGAAGCGCGGCACGGAGGTCTTCTTGACCCGAACCCGCTCACCCGTCTGCGGGTTGCGGGCGTAACGGGCCGGACGATCAACCTTCTCGAACGAACCGAAACCGGTGACCGAGACCCGTTCACCGGCGACCGTCGCGCGGACGATCGCGTCCAGCACGGCGTCGACCGCGTCGGCGGCCTGCTGACGGCCACCGAGCTTGTCCGCAATCGCTTCTACGAGCTGCGCCTTGTTCACGTCTTCCCCTTCGGAGACATTGCCCGAACGAAACAGTTCAAGCTTTTTCGCACGTTAGGCAGATATATACCGCAAATCAAACACGAAACGGGCTAATCACCCTTGTGCCGCAGCGGACTAGGGCTGTCGCGGAGTTCCTCAGCGGCCCTCTTCGGGGATCCGACCCTCGTCGAGGTCCTTCATGAAGCTCTCCAGACGCCTTGCCGCGTCGGCGAGGTCGTGCTTGGCCACGGCCGTAATGGCCAGCAGCTTCCGGGTCAGCGCCATGCGTACGCCCTCCGGGACTTGCGATGCGCGCACCCTTGCGTGCGCTTCCTTGAGTTGGTCCGCGACTGCCGTATAGAGCTCGAGTTGGCCGTCGTGTTCCATGCACAGATTGTGCCATCTGGGGCGAGTTGTCGCCTGCGCAGGGGGCAACTGCCGTCTCCCAGCGGCCTTCCGGGCACCTCCGTACGTCGCGGCCTGAACGCTCGGGTACCCCGGCAAACCCCCTTGTAACCAGGGGAGTTGCCACGCGGACCTGGCCTGCTGGAACCCCTCCCGGGGGCAGACACAGCTGTACCCCCAACCGTCCACGATTGGGGGTACAGAGGGTGTTGCGGTGGCTGGTTTCGGCCTTGTGCGACCGCCGGTGGACCCTTCTACGGGGCTCCGGGAGCCCTCCTGCGGGGCTCCCTCACCGGCATCGCTCTCAGACCTTGAGCGTCTGCGGCTTGTACGCGGGGCGCTTCGCCTCGTACGCGGCGATGTCGGCCTCGTTCTGGAGCGTGATGGAGATGTCGTCCAGCCCGTTCAGCAGCCGCCAGCGGGAGTTCTCGTCCAGCTCGAAGGAGGCGGTGATGCCCTCGGCACGCACCTCACGAGCCTCAAGGTCCACAGTGACCTCAGCAGTCGCGTCCTTCTCCGTGAGCTCCCACAGCGCGTCCACGATCTTCTGCTCCAGGACGACCGTGAGCAGGCCGTTCTTGAGCGAGTTGCCGCGGAAGATGTCGGCGAAGCGGGAGGAGATCACGGCCTTGAAGCCGTAGTTCTGCAGCGCCCACACCGCGTGCTCGCGCGAGGAGCCCGTACCGAAGTCGGGACCGGCGACCAGGACGGTGGCGCCCTGCCGCTCGGGCTGGTTGAGGACGAAGGACGGATCCTTGCGCCAGGCCTCGAACAGCCCGTCCTCGAACCCGTCCCGGGTCACCTTCTTGAGCCAGTGGGCAGGGATGATCTGGTCGGTGTCGACGTTGCTGCGGCGCAGCGGGACGGCCCGGCCGGTGTGCGTGGTGAATGCTTCCATGACTGATCAGACTCCAGCGGGCGTGACGGTGGCGGCGTCGGACAGGTCGGCGGGGGACGCCAGGTGGCCCAGGACGGCCGTCGCGGCGGCGACCTGCGGCGAGACCAGGTGCGTACGGCCGCCCTTGCCCTGCCGGCCCTCGAAGTTGCGGTTGGAGGTGGACGCGGAGCGCTCACCGGGGGCCAGCTGGTCGGGGTTCATGCCCAGGCACATCGAGCAGCCCGCGTGCCGCCACTCGGCGCCGGCCTCCTTGAAGACGCGGTCCAGGCCCTCGTCGACGGCCTGCAGACCCACGCGAGCGGAGCCGGGGACGACCAGCATGCGTACGCCGTCGGCGACTTTGCGGCCCTCGACGATCGCGGCGGCGGCCCGCAGGTCCTCAATACGGCCGTTGGTGCACGAACCTACGAAGACGGTGTCCACCTTGATGGAGCGCAGCGGCTGACCCGCCTCCAACCCCATGTACTCCAGGGCCTTTTCGGCGGCCAGGCGCTCCGAAGCGTCCTCGTACGAAGCCGGGTCGGGGACGGAGGCCGAAAGCGGCGCGCCCTGGCCGGGGTTGGTGCCCCAGGTGACGAACGGCGACAGTTCGTCGGCGTTGATGACGACCTCGGCGTCGAACTCGGCGTCGTCGTCGGTGCGCAGCGTCTTCCAGTACTCGAGGGCGGCGTCCCAGTCGGCACCCTCGGGGGCGTGCGGACGGCCCTTGAGGTACGCGAAGGTGGTCTCGTCGGGGGCGATCATGCCCGCGCGGGCGCCGGCCTCGATCGACATGTTGCAGATGGTCATGCGGGCCTCCATCGAGAGCTTCTCGATGGCGGAGCCGCGGTACTCCAGGATGTAGCCCTGACCGCCGCCCGTACCGATCTTCGCGATGATCGCCAGGATCAGGTCCTTGGCGGTGACACCCTCGGGCAGCTCGCCCTCGACCGTGATCGCCATGGTCTTCGGGCGGGACATGGGCAGCGTCTGGGTGGCCAGCACGTGCTCCACCTGGGAGGTGCCGATGCCGAACGCGAGCGCGCCGAAAGCGCCGTGCGTGGAGGTGTGGGAGTCACCGCACACGACGGTGGTGCCCGGCTGGGTCAGGCCCAGCTGGGGGCCGACGACGTGCACGACGCCCTGCTCGACGTCGCCCAGCGGGTGCAGCCGGACGCCGAAGTCGGCGCAGTTCTTGCGCAGCGTCTCCAGCTGGACCCGGGAGACCGGGTCGGCGATGGGCTTGTCGATGTCGAGGGTCGGGGTGTTGTGGTCCTCGGTCGCGATGGTGAGGTCGAGGCGGCGCACGGTGCGGCCGCTCTTGCGGAGGCCGTCGAAGGCCTGCGGGCTGGTCACCTCGTGCAGCAGGTGCAGATCGATGAAGAGGAGGTCGGGCTCGCCCTCGGCGCGCCGGACGACATGGTCGTCCCAGACCTTCTCCGCGAGTGTCCTACCCATCGCTTTCCCTCCGGCCGGCGTCGGCGCCGGCACAACTAGAGATCTTGAGTGGCGACGCCCGTACCCCCTGTGACAGGCATCCGCCGCCGGGCCCTTGGTCGGTGGGCCGCTGTGACTGTCCAGGGTGGCGCGTTCCACGGAAAATTGAACTTGCGTTTCACAGAGTGAGACGCGAGTATCGTTTCATGGACAACAGTAGCGGCGTCGGCGTTCTGGACAAGGCAGCCCTTGTCCTGAGCGCTCTGGAGTCCGGTCCGGCCACCCTCGCGGGCCTGGTCGCGGCGACCGGACTGGCACGACCCACGGCCCACCGGCTGGCCGTGGCTCTGGAACACCACCGCATGGTGGCACGCGACATGCAGGGCCGTTTCATCCTCGGCCCGCGCCTGGCCGAGCTGGCCGCGGCCGCCGGCGAGGACCGCCTCCTCGCCACGGCGGGCCCGGTGCTCACCCACCTCCGTGACGTCACGGGCGAGAGCGCGCAGCTCTACCGCCGCCAGGGCGACATGCGCATCTGCGTCGCCGCGGCGGAGCGCCTGTCCGGACTTCGGGACACGGTCCCGGTCGGTTCGACGCTCACGATGAAGGCGGGCTCCTCGGCCCAGATCCTGATGGCCTGGGAGGAGCCGGAGCGTCTGCACCGCGGACTGCAGGGCGCCCGCTTCACGGCCACAGCGCTCTCGGGCGTACGGCGCCGGGGCTGGGCCCAGTCGATCGGCGAGCGCGAGCCGGGCGTCGCGTCCGTCTCCGCTCCCGTCCGCGGCCCCTCCAACCGCGTGGTGGCCGCCGTCTCGGTCTCCGGCCCCATCGAGCGTCTGACCCGCCACCCGGGCCGTATGCACGCCCAGGCGGTCATCGACGCCGCAGCCCGTCTCTCCGAGGCCCTCCGCCGCACGGGCTGACGCCACGCCCGCACGTCAACCGCCTCTCCCCCGCATCACCTGTGAAGGGCCGGCCTCAACGCCGCGGCGGGCCCTTCACGGAGGGATCAGCCCCTGAACGGGGCTGCGTGGGTGCGAACTTGTGGCGCCACAGCAAAAAATGCCGGTGGCCCTCCACCTACGTGGAGGGCCACCGGATCACGTACCCCCGACCGGATTCGAACCGGCGCTACCGCCTTGAGAGGGCGGCGTGCTAGGCCGCTACACAACGGGAGCGTGGACACTGCGTTTCCGCAGGTCCGAGCTGGTCTACCTGGACTCGAACCAAGACTAACTGAACCAGAATCAGTCGTGCTGCCAATTACACCATAGACCAATGTGGTTTAGACCAGTCAGTACCCCCGACCGGATTCGAACCGGCGCTACCGCCTTGAGAGGGCGGCGTGCTAGGCCGCTACACAACGGGGGCCCTAGCGATCCCGAGTTGATCGAGATCAGTACCCCCGACCGGATTCGAACCGGCGCTACTGCCTTGAGAGGGCAGCGTGCTAGGCCGCTACACAACGGGGGCTTTGCGGAATGGATCTCCGCGAGTGCAGATGAGCTCTGCGAGCTGGCCTACCTGGACTCGAACCAAGACTAACTGAACCAGAATCAGTCGTGCTGCCAATTACACCATAGGCCACTGGAACGCAAGCCCCTGAGGGGTTCTTGTTCTAGCTTGCGCCCTCGGGTCCCGGCCTTTCGGCCCGCTCTCCGGCGGCGCAGGAAGAACATTACCCGAAGGTGGACGGCGCTCCAAAACGACTATCCGGAGCGAGGAGCGCGGGAAGTTCTTCCAGGGACGCGATCCGGTGGCGTCCAGCGGGAACGTCGCCGCCGGCCCAGACGCCGCCGCGATCGATCCACACGGACCGAAGCCCGGCCTCCGCGGCCCCGCGCCCGTCGATCTCCGGGTGGTCGCCGACGTACGCCACCTCGTGCGGTGCCAGGCCGAGGGCCTCGCAGGCCGCCAGGAACGCCCCGGCCTCCGGCTTGGAGATCCCCAGCTCGGCGGCGCACAGGACGCTCTCGAAGCGGTCCCACACGCCCAGGATGCGCAGCTTGCGTTCCTGCACGTGGATGCTGGAGTTCGACAACACGGCGTGGCGGTGGCTCGCGGCGAGCGCGTCCAGGGCGGGGAGCACGTCCGGGAAGAGCGCCCAGACGGCCTCGTAGTGACCGATGTAACGCTCGAACCAGGCGTCGGCCTCGGCGTCGGACACGTCCGCGCCCAGGAAGGCCCGTACGCGGTCCCGGCGCTGGCCCTCGAAGGAGACCTCCCCGGCGGCGAAACGCGCCCACTGCAGGTCGGTGATCTCCCGCCACCGCGCGATGGCCGACTCGACGTTCTCGTACCCGTCGAGCAGACCCTCCGCCGCCAGATGGGCCCGCATGCCGAGACGGTCCGCGGTCGTGTAGTCGAAAAGGGTGTCGTCGACGTCCCAGACGACAGCTCTGATCACCATGACTCCGACGTTAGCGCCGAACCGGCCGGGGGTTCGGGGGTAGCCCCCCGATGGACGCCGCGTCGAAAAGGATGTCGTCGACATCCCGGACGACAGCTCTGATCACCATGACTCCGACGTTGGCGCCGAACCGGCCGGGGGTTCGGGGGTAGCCCCCCGATGGACGCCGCGTCGAAAAGGATGTCGTCGACATCCCGGACCACGGCGCGGATGCTCATTCCCCGACCGTAACCTCGTCGGAGCGGCCGTGTCCGGGAAACGCGCGGGGGCGGCACCCGGGGGCCCGGGTACCGCCCCTGACGGGCGTCCGCTACTGGGCCAGCCTCGCCAGCGCCGCGTCCACGCGGGCCAGCGTCTTCTCCTTGCCGAGGATCTCCAGGGACTCGAAGAGGGGCAGGCCGACCGTGCGGCCGGTGACGGCGACGCGGACCGGGGCCTGGGCCTTGCCGAGCTTCAGGCCGTGGGCCTCGCCCGCGGCCAGGACGGCCTCCTTCAGGGACTCCGGCGAGGTCCAGTCCGCGGACTCCAGCTTCTCGCGCGCCGTGCGCAGCAACGCGTCCGAGCCCTCCTTCATCGCCTTCGTCCAGCTCGCCTCGTCGAAGACCGGCTCGGCCAGGAACAGGAAGTCGACGTTGTCGGTGATCTCGGAAAGGACCTTCAGACGGCTCTGCGCGTGCGGGGCGATCGCCTGCCACTTGGCCTCGTCGAAGTCCTCCGGCGCCCAGGGGGCGAACGGGGCCTTCAGCCAGGGGGCGCAGCGCTCGGTGAAGTCCTTCACGTCGAGCAGACGGATGTGGTCGGCGTTGATCGCCTCGCACTTCTTCAGGTCGAAGCGGGCCGGGTTCGGGTTCACGTCCGCCACGTCGAAGGCCGCGACCATCTCGTCCGTCGTGAAGACGTCCCGGTCCGCCGCGAGCGACCAGCCCAGCAGTGACAGGTAGTTGAGCAGGCCCTCGGGAAGGAAGCCGCGCTCGCGGTAGAGGTTCAGGGACGACTGCGGGTCACGCTTGGAGAGCTTCTTGTTGCCCTCGCCCATCACGTACGGCAGGTGGCCGAAGGCGGGGATCTGCTTGGCGATGCCCAGCTCGGTCAGCGCCTTGTAGAGGGCGATCTGGCGCGGGGTGGAGGAGAGCAGGTCCTCGCCGCGCAGGACGTGGGTGATCTCCATCAGGGCGTCGTCGACCGGGTTGACCAGCGTGTAGAGCGGGGCGCCGTTCGCGCGGACGATGCCGTAGTCCGGCACGTTCTCCGGGGTGAACGTCAGCTCGCCGCGGACCAGGTCCGTGAAGGTGATCGTCTCGTCGGGCATGCGGAAGCGGACGATGGGCGCGCGGCCCTCCGCCTCGTACCGCTCGACCTGCTCGGCGGTCAGCTCGCGGCAGTGGCCGTCGTAGCCGGAGGGCCTGCCGGCGGCGCGGGCGGCCTCGCGGCGCTCCTCCAGCTCGGTGGTGGTGCAGTAGCAGCGGTACGCGTGGCCGGCGTCCAGGAGCTTCTGGGCGATCTCCTTGTAGAGGTCCATGCGCTGCGACTGGCGGTACGGGGCGTGCGGGCCGCCGATCTCCGGGCCCTCGTCCCAGTCGAAGCCGAGCCAGCGCATCGAGTCCAGGAGCTGCTCGTAGGACTCCTCGGAGTCGCGGGCCGCGTCGGTGTCCTCGATGCGGAAGACCAGGGTGCCCTGGTGGTGCCGGGCGAACGCCCAGTTGAACAGGGCCGTGCGGACGAGCCCCACGTGGGGGTTGCCGGTGGGCGACGGGCAGAAACGTACGCGGACGGGTGCGCTAGCCACGCTTGACTACCTTGTTGGTGAGAGTGCCGATGCCTTCGATGGTGACGGCGACCTCGTCGCCGGCACTGAGGGGGCCGACCCCTGCCGGGGTGCCCGTGAGGATCACGTCGCCGGGGAGCAGCGTCATGGCCTCGGTGATGTTGACGATCAGGTCCTCGATGGGGTGGATCATCTCGCTGGTCCGGCCGAGCTGGCGCTGCATGCCGTTGACCGTGCACTGGATGGTCAGGTCCGAGGCGGCGGCGAGGTCCAGGTCCGTCTCCACCCAGGGGCCGAGCGGGCAGGAGGTGTCGAAGCCCTTGGCCCTGGCCCACTGCTCCTCGCGCTTCTGGACGTCGCGGGCGGTGACGTCGTTGGCGCAGGTGTAGCCGAAGATCACGTCCGCCACGCGCTCGCGCGGGACCTCGCGGCACATGCGGCCGATGACCACGGCCAGTTCGGCCTCGTGGTGCAGGTCGCTGGAGAAGGGCGGGTACTGGATGTCGTCGCCGGGGCCGGCCACCGAGGTCGACGGCTTGAAGAAGGCGAACGGCGCGTCGGGCACGTCGTTGCCCAGCTCCTTGGCGTGCTCGGCGTAGTTGCGGCCGAAGGCGACGACCTTGTTGGGCAGCACGGGCGGCAGCAGCCTGACCTTGCTCAGCGGGACCTTCGTACCGGAGAGCTCGAATTCCGCGAACGGGATGCCCTTGATGATGTCGAGGACGAGCTCGTCCGGCTTGTCGCCCTCGACCGCGCCGAACGCGACGTTCCCGTCGATGGAGAATCTGGCAATGCGCACGGGATCCCTGCGCCCCTCACTTGAGACCGGCTGGAGTCTGACGATCCAGGCTAACGCGGCAGGGGGCCGCGACCTCGCCCATGACAAAGGGGCGCCCTGGACGTCTTGGATACGTCCAGGGCACCCTTGACGGCCCTTCACAGCTCTTCACCGTGCTTCACAGCGGCCCGCACGCTCGTGGGCGGCCACCTGATCACCGAATGACCGGACGAGGCCGAAGAACTTCGTACGTGTCCGGACCCGCCCGCATTGAGCAGCTCGCGGTCGCCGCGCGTACTACTGCGCGACGGAGGCCTGGACCGGGGCCTCCTCGAGGACGGTCCGCCGGGGGTTGGCGGTCTGGGAAGGGAGGTCGACGGAGTGCTCCTGCCGCGGCGTCGCCAGTTCGTCGGCGTCGGTGAGATGCGCCAGGGTGGTGCGTCGCGGGTTGGCTATGTTTCGGAACATCGTCGTCGTCTTCACTGTTGTACGTGACCTCGTGGTTGCGGGCGCCGGACGGCCTCAAGAACCGCCCCCGTGGCGCGGGTTGTCGGATTCACCATCCCTGTAAAGCGTCAGGCTAAACATGCGATTCCCGAGGCAACTCGTGAAGACGGCATGATCACCGTGTGAGTTTCCTCACTGACTAGTAGATATTTCGGACAATCGAGACCCCTCCGCCGCTCCGACAAAGCCGACATACTTCACCTGAAGCGCTCATTCCGCTCCTGATCATGGCGACTGGGACACGCCGCGGCGCCCTGCACCTCGCTGCCGTTTGCCCGTTATGCACCGGATCCGGCCGCACGCCCCGTGACAGATCCCTCACCAGGTGTCACGATGGACACAGGGTGACCCATTGGCCTTGTTGGAGGTCCTGCACTGTGCTGGAATTCCACGGACCGCCGTGGAGGAGACCCGGCGCACAGGGGGCGCAACGCAGCGCCAAGTGAGCGGCGGGAAGGGGGAGCCAGCGCCGGTCACTCAAGACCCATAGGGGTGCGCGTTCAGGGCGGCCCCAGACGCCGACACCGTCTCGCCGTTCACGCGGAGAGGCGCCTGGTCCAGAGGTTGCGACGCTAGTGCAGGGACGTTTCAAGAGGGATGGCAGCGCTTCGGCGGAGCCGGAGCCGCACGGCGGGACTGGCCCCATGAAAGGCAGCTCCGCGCCCCAGCACGCCCAGAACCCGGGCCCGGCGGAGATCGGCGACAGCGGTGAGCGCTCCGGGCGCCCCGGCGCGTCCGCGCCCACGCCGCCCCAGGCCAAACCGAAGACCCGCCCGAGCGGCCCCGGTTCCCGAATAGCGCTGCGCAACTGGCGCATCTCGACCCGTCTGGTCTCGCTGCTCGCGCTCCCCGTGGTGGCCGCCACCTCGCTCGGCGCGCTGCGCATCAGCGACAACGTGGACGACATCCAGCAGCTCGACAACATGCGGCTGCTCACCGACATGACGAAGCAGGCGACCGAGCTCGCCGCCGCGCTCCAGAAGGAGCGCGACATCTCGGCCGGCCCGCTCTCGGAAGGCGCCTCGGCCAGCGACCCCACGGTCAAGGGCGTCCGTGACAGGACGGACACGGCCCAGCGGCAGTTCCTGAAGGCCACCCAGGAGATCGGCGACGCGAGCGAGGAGGGCCGGCTCCCCGGTGTCCGCGACAGCCTCGTGGGTATCGCCACCGAGCTGACGAACCTCAGCACGATCCGCCGTGACGCCTACGAGGACCCCAAGAACTCCACGCTCACCGTCGAGGCGTACCACCGGCTGATCACCCAGCTGCTCAACCTCTCCCAGGACATGGCGGAGGCCACCAGCAACCCGGAGATGATCGCCCGTACCCGCGCCCTCGCCGCGTTCTCCACCGCCAAGGAGTACGCCTCCGTACAGCGCGCGATCATCGCGGCCGCGCTGCCGGCGAACCCGGACAAGCCCGGCGACCTCTCCGAGAGCGACCGCCAGTACGGCCTGTCCGCGCTGACCAGCGAGGGCTCCGAGACCGACAGCTTCGGCAACATCTACGGCCGGGAGCGTGCCGAGGAGCTGATGAAGCCGATCAGCGACGGCAGCGCGACCATCAAGGCGGTCAACGACTACGCCAAGCGCGTTCTGGACAACCCCAACGGGCTGCGCTCGCTGGACAAGCGTTCGTACAAGGACTGGCTTGACGACGACACGGTCAAGCTCGAGGAAATGAAGAAGATCGAGGGCTCGCTCCTGGAGGAGATGGAGCAGACCGCCCGCCAGCTGCGGAGCGAGTCCGAGCGCGAGGCGATCATCTCCGGTGCGCTGATCCTGCTCGTCCTCGGTATCTCCCTCGTCGGCGCCTTCGTCGTGGCCCGCTCCATGATCCGCTCGCTGCGCCGGCTGCAGGACACCGCGACCAAGGTCGCCCAGGACCGACTGCCCGAGCTCGTCAAGCAGCTGTCCGAGTCCGACCCGCAGGACGTCGACACCTCCGTGGAGACGGTCGGCCTGCACTCCAGGGACGAGATCGGCCAGGTGGCCGCGGCCTTCGACGACGTGCACCGCGAGGCGGTCCGCCTCGCCGCCGAGCAGGCCCTCCTGCGGGGCAACGTCAACGCGATGTTCACCAACCTCTCGCGCCGCTCCCAGGGCCTGATCCAGCGCCAGCTGTCGCTGATCTCCGAGCTGGAGTCCCGCGAGGCCGACCCGGACCAGCTGTCCTCGCTGTTCAAGCTCGACCACCTCGCGACCCGCATGCGCCGTAACGGTGAGAACCTCCTCGTTCTCGCCGGTGAAGAGCCCGGCCGCCGCTGGACCCGTCCGGTACCGCTGGTCGACGTGCTCCGCGCCGCCGCGTCCGAGGTGGAGCAGTACGAGCGCATCGAGCTGGCCGCCGTGCCCGCCACCGAGGTCGCCGGCCGGGTCGTCAACGACCTCGTGCACCTGCTCGCCGAGCTGCTGGAGAACGCCACCTCGTTCTCCTCGCCGCAGACCAAGGTCAAGGTCACCGGTCACGCGCTGCCCGACGGCCGGGTGCTGATCGAGATCCACGACACCGGTATCGGTCTGTCTCCCGAGGACCTCGCGTCCATCAACGAGCGGCTCGCCTCGCCGCCCACCGTGGACGTCTCCGTCTCCCGCCGCATGGGTCTGTTCGTGGTCGGCCGCCTCTCGCAGCGCCACGGCATCCGCATCCAGCTGCGCCCGTCCGACTCCGGTGGTACGACCGCGCTGGTCATGCTGCCCGTCGATGTAGCCCAGGGCGGCAAGAAGCCCGCTCCCGGCAAGCCCGGCCAGCAGGGCATTCCCTCCGGTGGCCCCGCCGCCGCGCAGGCCGCGGCCGGTGCGGCCGCCGCCCGCCGGGGCAACCAGTCCGGGCCCGGCCCGGGCGCGGGTGCCCCCGGTGGCGGCCGGCTCGGCGCCGCCCCGCAGCGCGGGCAGGTGGGTGCCGGACAGGGGCCGCGGGCCGCACTGCCCGGCAGCGACCAGGACGGCCGTCCGGGCGGGCCCGGTGGGCCGCGCGGTCCGCAGGGTGCTCCTCCGGCGCCCCCGCAGGGCCGGCCGGCGCCGGCCGGTGCCGGTGCCGGTGGGTTCGGCGGTCCCGCGCCGGGTGCCCCGCAGGGCCTGCAGGCCGCCGGGACCGGTGGGCCGCAGAACTTCTTCGACGACTCCCCCGGCCGCCAGGGCGGCTTCGGCGGGGGCGGTTCGCTCGGCGGCAACAGCTTCAGCCCGGCCCGTCAGGGCGGCTTCGGTGAGGACGCGCCCTCGGCCGAGAACGCCTCCGGCGCCGTACCTCCCAAGCAGCGCAAGGAACGTTCCGGCAGGCGCCGGCCGCAGCTGCCCGGGCGGGGTGGCCCCCGGGCCGAGCTGCCCGGTGGCAGCTCGCAGCCCCGCACGCCGAGCTGGAGCGACGACAACGCGCAGCCGCCGGTGCCGCGCGCCTCGCTGGACGCCCCGCGCGGCCACGAGGAGCCGGACGCCGCGTCCACCTCGCGCATGCCGCGCTTCGACGACCGTCAGGGCCCGGGCTCGACCGAGGAGTTCCCGCGGATCGACGACCGCCAGGGTCCCGCCGTCACCTCCGAGTTCCAGCGCCCCGACTACGACGCGCCGCGGCCCGACCAGCCGCAGAACGGCACGGGTCAGTTCGTCCGCTCCGACGTGTTCGGCAGCTCCGCGCCCTCCCCGGCCCCGGACCGCTTCCCAGCGCCGGAGCGTGGAAACCCGCAGGACACCGGCCAGTTCACGACCTCCGGGCACGACAACTCCAGCACGGGCCAGTTCGCCGCCCCCGGCTACGGGGACCCGCAGGGCCCCTCGTCCACCGGTCAGTTCGAGCGTCCCCAGGCGGGCGGCGCCGACTTCGGTGCCCCCCGGCCGCCCATGCCGCAGCGTCCGCCGGTTCCGCCGCAGCGGGCCGCGCGGCCGCAGGAGCCGGACAGCAGGGGCGCCGACGGGGGGCGGCGGCCGGGCGACGGGTGGGATCTGCCCCCGGCGTCGGGTCCCGGTGACGGCCGTACGCCGCTGTACGACACGCTGGAGACCAACTGGTTCCACGGCGGGCAGGCCGCCCAGCCGGCCAACGGCAACGGCGGCGGTCCAGGCAACGGACCGGCTCCGTCGCAGGCCCCCTCGGCCGACCGGCGCCCGAACCCTCCGGCCCCCCAGGCCACCTCGTCCTGGCGTGCCAACCCCAATGACGAGCTCGTCCGTCAGGCCGAGCGCGTCCGTCAGCCGTCGGCGGGCGGGGTCACCACCTCCGGCCTGCCGCGCCGGGTCCCGCGAGCGAACCTCGTGCCGGGCACGGCTCAGCAGCAACAGCACCAAACCGGTCCGCAGGTCTCGCGTTCGCCTGATGACGTACGCGGCCGGCTGACCAATCTCCGTCGGGGCATCGCGCAGGGTCGCCAGGCCGGTACCGGCCAGACCGGCAGTTTCCCGAGCCCCACTCACCAGCAGGAGCGTTAGTTGAGCCAGATGAGCCAGGCGGCACAGAATCTCAACTGGTTGATCACCAACTTCGTGGACAACACCCCCGGGGTGTCCCACACCGTCGTCGTGTCCGCCGACGGACTCCTTCTGGCGATGTCCGAAGGTTTTCCCCGTGACCGCGCCGACCAGCTCGCGGCCGTCGCCTCGGGTCTCACCTCGCTCACGGCCGGGGCCTCCCGGATCTTCGAGGGCGGGAACGTGGCCCAGACGGTGGTGGAGATGGAGCGCGGGTTCCTCTTCCTGATGTCCATCTCGGACGGATCGTCGCTGGCGGTCCTCTCCCACCCGGAGTGCGACATCGGCCTTGTCGGCTACGAGATGGCGCTGCTCGTCGACCGCGCGGGCGCCGTGCTCACGCCCGACCTGCGCGCCGAACTGCAGGGCAGCCTGCTGCACTAACCCCCCTCCCCGCACCACCCTCACCAACCGTCCGGCCGCCATCAGTCCCCCCCACCGGCCTCATCAGACGGCTCGCTGACCGACTTGCTGTCCCGCCCGGAGGATCCATGACCCCGCCCCCCGCCTCTCATGATCCGTACGCAGCGTCGTACGGGGACGAGGGCGACCAGCCGCTGGTACGGCCTTACGCGATGACCGGCGGCCGGACGCGGCCGCGCTACCAGCTCGCCATCGAGGCCCTGATCAGCACGACGGCCGACCCGGCGGCGCTCATGGGGCTGCTCCCCGAGCACCAGCGGATCTGCCACCTCTGCCGTGAGGTGAAGTCCGTGGCCGAGGTCTCGGCCCTGCTGTCCATGCCGCTCGGTGTGGCACGGATCCTCGTCGCGGACCTCGCCGAAGCCGGACTCGTCGCGATCCACCAGCCCGGTGGCGACGAGAGCGCCGGCGGCGCGCCGGACGTGACACTGCTCGAAAGGGTGCTCAGTGGACTTCGCAAGCTCTGACGCGGGCCGGGCGACCACCTCGGCGAAGATCGTGGTGGCCGGCGGCTTCGGCGTGGGCAAGACCACGTTCGTCGGCGCCGTGTCGGAGATCAACCCGCTGCGCACCGAGGCCGTGATGACGTCCGCGAGCGCGGGCATCGACGACCTCACCCACACCGGGGACAAGACCACCACCACGGTGGCCATGGACTTCGGCCGCATCACGCTCGACCAGGACCTGATCCTGTATCTGTTCGGCACCCCGGGCCAGGACCGCTTCTGGTTCATGTGGGACGACCTGGTCCGCGGCGCGATCGGCGCCGTCGTCCTCGTCGACACCCGGCGTCTGGCCGACTGCTTCCCCGCGGTCGACTACTTCGAGAACAGCGGGCTGCCCTTCGTCATCGCCCTCAACGGCTTCGACGGACACCAGCCGTACACGCCCGAGGAGGTACGCGAGGCGCTGCAGATCGGGCCGGACGCGCCGATCATCACGACGGACGCCCGGCACCGTGCGGATGCCAAGAGCGCGCTGATCACGCTCGTGGAGCACGCGCTCATGGCACGGCTGCGGTAGCGGGGAGGCGAAACCGGGCCATCTACTCCTCGGACAGCACTCAAGTCGGCAGCGCCGTACGGCAGTTGTCGTAGACACACCGGCGCCGACTGTGTCGTTTGACACGGTCGGCTCCGGTGTTCATAACGTTTCGACAGAGAAATAGGGTGGTACGGCCACGCGTCGCGGTCGATCGGTGTCACTGCGTCCACCTCAGGCCCGCCATTTGCCGTGGCTGACTCTTTATGACCGTTTTATCTGGGACTTACATCACGCGGAATCGTTGCTTCCCTGTGTTTGGAAGTGCACAGGCTGACGTGCTGGAATGCCTGAACTGCCCATTAGTCAAAGACGTACTAGGGCTATGGAGTCACCCGCGGCACGACTGAGGTGCCTGCGCCGAGAGGTTGTTGGTCGAGTGAGGCGAAGCAAGCGCAGTCCCGAGCCGTCGGCGCGGGGCAACTTCACCCCGCCGCCGCGCGGGGCAGCACCCGCACAAATGTCCGGACCGGAAACAACGGTCACGCCGGCGCCCAGCGGCAGCCGGCTCTCCCCGCGCAACTGGCGAGTGCCCACCCGCCTGAACGCGATCCTCCTCATACCCGTGGTGGTCGGCCTGGTCATGGGCGGCTTCCAGGTGAAGGGGTCGATCGACACCTGGCAGGAGGCGCGGGACGCCGAGAAGGTCGCGAAGATCGTGGCCTCCGCCGGGGCGTACGCCGAGGCCCTCCTCAACGAGCGTGACGTCTCCGCCGAGCCGCTCCTCAAGGGTGAGAAGGACAGCGAAGTCGTCCAGCAGGCCCGCGCCCTCACCGACGAGAAGGCCGACGCCTTCCACAAGGAAGTCGTCGGGATGCCGTCCGGGCAGGGCCTGGAGCGCCGCCTGAGGCTGGTCGAGGAGGCCGAGCCGAAGCTGGAGCAGATCCGGCAGGCGGCCTTCACGCGCTCGATGGAGCCGACGCAGACCGAAGAGGGCTACGTCGAGGTCGAGCACCTGCTGATGGAGTTCTCGAACGAACTCGGCCTCGGCACCGGCAACATCACGGCCTACGGCCGCACGGTCTACGCGCTCGCACTCTCCAAGGGCGCCGCCTCGCTGCAGCGCTCCATCGGTATGCACCTGCTGGTCAAGCCGAGCACCGACGAGGCGATCTTCAAGCGCCAGCTCACCGCCTTCACCTCCTACGCGTACCTGGAGAACGTCGCCGTCCAGGAGTACGTCTCCGGTGGCACCGAGCAGGACGCCGCCCGCCTCAAGCAGGTGATGGCGCAGAAGACCGAAGAGGGCAAGAAGCAGCTGGCCGAGGCCGCGCAGCAGGCCCAGGCCGAGGGCAAGACCCCGATCACGCCGCCCTCCATGACCAAGATGATCCAGCTGATCGGCAGCGGTCAGTCGCCCACCCAGCTCGCGCAGGAGGGCATCACCCCCTCGACCTGGATGGCCGCCTCCACCCTCAAGTTCGAGGGCTACAGCGAGGTCGAGAACGAGATGATCAACCGCGCCGTGGACGACGCGGGCCAGATCGCCTCGGACGCCCAGCGCGACGCCTACATCAACGGCGCCATCGTCGTCCTCGCCCTGCTCGCCGCGTTCATCATCGCCTCGCTCATGGCCCGCCAGATGAGCCGCTCGATGCGCCAGCTGCGCAACGCCGCCTTCGGGGTCGCCGAGCAGCGCCTGCCGATGCTGGTCGACCAGCTCTCGCGCACCGATCCGGGCCGCGTTGACACGCGTGTGCAGCCCATCCCGATCAACACCAGGGACGAGATCGGTGAGGTCGCGCGCGCCTTCGACCAGGTCCACCGCGAGGCCGTCCGGCTCGCCGCCGAGCAGGCCCTCCTGCGGGGCAACATCAACGCCATCTTCACGAACCTCTCGCGCCGCAACCAGTCCCTGATCGAGGGCCAGCTGACCCTGATCACCGACCTGGAGAACAACGAGGCCGACCCGGACCAGCTGGAGAACCTCTTCAAGCTGGACCACCTGGCGACCCGTATGCGCCGCAACGGCGAGAACCTCCTCGTCCTCGCCGGCGAGGAGCCCGGCCGCCGCTGGGACCAGCCGGTCCCGCTGGTCGACGTGCTGCGCGCCGCCTCCTCCGAGGTGGAGCAGTACGAGCGCATCGAGCTCTCCGGGGTCCCGGAGGCCGAGATCCACGGCCGCGCCGTGACCGACCTCGTGCACCTGCTCGCCGAGCTGCTGGAGAACGCCACGACGTTCTCCTCGCCGCAGACCAAGGTCCGCGTCACCGCCACCCGTCTGCCCGACGGTCGGATCATGATCGAGATCCACGACAAGGGCATCGGCCTGACCGCCGAGGACTTCGCCGACATCAACCACAAGCTGGCCAACCCGCCGACCGTGGACGCCGCGATCTCGCAGCGCATGGGCCTCTTCGTGGTCGGCCGGCTGTCCGACCGGCACGGCATCCGTGTCCAGCTGCGTCCCTCGGGCGAGCAGGCCGGCACGACCTCGCTGGTCATGCTCCCGGACGTCATCACCCACGGTGGCGGTGGCGAACACCACCCGCAGCAGGACGAGTTCACCGTCTCGCAGATCATCCCGGAGCAGCAGGCGTTCCAGGCCGAGGCTTCCGCGCGCACGGCCGCCGAGCTCGGCTTCGACGACAGCCGCTACGCCGAGGTCCCGAACGACATACGCGAGTTGGACCCCGTCGGCCGCTCCCTGATGCGTGAGGAGCGCCGGGCGGCCCTGGAGGCCCAGGCGCAGGGCCACGACCGTCCGGAGGCCATCGAGGCGCCCCTGTACGGCGACGACTTCCAGGCCCCGGCGCAGCCGTCGTACGACAGCGGCGGGACCGCCTTCCCGGAGCAGCAGACCGGCTACGACCAGCAGACCGCGTACGAGGAGCCGCAGCAGCCGTCGTACCAGGAGACGTACTTCCCGCCGTCGGCGGACTTCACGTCGAACGGCGGCTACCCCGAGCCCGGCTATCCGGAGCCGGCGCGGGAGGAGCAGCCGCAGGCGCCCGCCTCGGCCGCGGAGAGCTTCCCCTCCTTCGGCGAGCCGTCCTACCAGGACGACTGGCCCCAGCAGGACAGCTACCAGAGCCCGTACCAGTCCGAGTACTCTCCGGAACCGGAACCCGCGCAGGCCGATGACGCGAAGGAGCAGGACCGCGTAGGCTTCGACCGTCCGGGACCGGCCCCCTCCGCCGCCCACGAGCTGACCGACGCCGGGCTGCCGCGCCGCGGGTCCACCGCGAACGGCACCAGCGCCCCCCAGCGCGTGGCGCAGGAACCCGCGGCGGCCAAGGAGCCGGTCGAGGACTGGCGCTCCGCGAACGACCAGCGGTGGCAGCAGGCCTCCCAGCTCCGGAAGCCCAGGGCGGGCGGGGTCACCTCCTCCGGCCTGCCGCGACGGGTCCCCAAGGCCAACCTGGTCGAGGGAGCCGCCGCAACAACCCCGCAGGGAGGCCCACAGGTCTCCCGCGCCCCGGAGGACGTACGGGGCAGGCTGAGCAACCTGCGCCGCGGTGTCCAGCGGGGACGCAACGCAGGCAGTGAAACGAACGGCCAGGGCTTCGGTCCTGACAGCACCTACAACCAGGAGCGTTAGTGTGAGCCCGATGAGCCAGGCGGCACAGAACCTGAACTGGTTGATCACCAACTTCGTGGACAACACCCCGGGGGTGTCCCACACGGTGGTGGTCTCCGCCGACGGACTCCTTCTGGCGATGTCCGAAGGTTTTCCGCGCGATCGCGCCGACCAGCTGGCGGCCGTCGCGTCCGGACTGACCTCGCTGACCGCGGGCGCTTCCCGCATCTTCGAGGGCGGCAGCGTCAACCAGACGGTTGTGGAGATGGAGCGTGGGTTCCTCTTCATCATGTCCATCTCGGACGGTTCGTCGCTCGCAGTCCTCGCACATCCGGAGGCGGACATCGGTCTCGTCGGGTACGAGATGGCGCTTCTGGTCGACCGTGCCGGTACGGTCCTGACACCCGATCTGCGAGCGGAGCTCCAAGGGAGCTTGCTCAACTAACAGACAGTCGGTGCGTTTTGGTGTCCCGGGGCCGTAAGGTTTCGGGACGCGGCTTCCACAACGTTGGGTGCCCGGCACAGTCGGAGGAGGAGAAAAGTGGCAACACCCCCAGGCGGTTCGTCTTCGGGCAACTGGTCCTACGGCCCTGGCCAGGGTCAGGGCCCGGGTGAGCACAACCGGTACAACTTCCCCTCCGCACCCAGCCAGCAGCGCCGCCAGCCGTACGGGCAGCCCGGCCCCCAGGGCCCGGGTCCTTCGCCGTACGACCAGCCTCCGGCGCCCCGCATCCAGCCCGTGCAGCCGCAGCGACGCTCTCCCGAGCCGGCGCCCGCGGGAGCGTCGAACAACCCCCTGGTGCGCCCGTACGCCATGACGGGCGGCCGCACCAGGCCCCGTTACCAGCTCGCCATCGAGGCGCTGGTGCACACCACCGCGCAGCCGCACCAGATGCAGGGCCAACTGCCCGAGCATCAGCGCATCTGCAACCTCTGCCGAGAGATCAAGTCGGTAGCCGAAATCTCCGCGCTGCTGACCATCCCCCTCGGCGTGGCCAGGATCCTCGTCGCCGACTTGGCGGAGGCGGGCCTGGTCGCGATCCATCAGCCCGGCGGCGACGAGAACGCCGGTGGCCAGCCAGACGTGACACTGCTCGAAAGGGTGCTCAGTGGACTTCGCAAGCTCTAGCGGAGGGCCTTCCCGCTCCACCACCTCCGCGAAGATCGTGGTGGCGGGCGGCTTCGGCGTGGGCAAGACCACGTTCGTCGGCGCCGTCTCGGAGATCAATCCGCTGCGCACCGAGGCCGTCATGACGTCTGCTTCAGCGGGCATCGACGACCTGACCCACACCGGGGACAAGACGACCACGACGGTCGCCATGGACTTCGGCCGCATCACGCTCGACCAGGACCTGATCCTGTACCTGTTCGGCACCCCGGGCCAGGACCGCTTCTGGTTCATGTGGGACGACCTGGTGCGCGGCGCGATCGGTGCGATCGTGCTGGTGGACACCCGGCGTCTGGCCGACTGCTTCCCGGCAGTGGACTACTTCGAGAACTCGGGTCTGCCGTTCGTGATCGCCCTCAACGGCTTCGACGGCCAGCAGCCGTACAACCCGGACGAGGTCCGGGAGGCTCTCCAGATCGGCCCGGACACGCCGATCATCACGACGGACGCGCGGCATCGGGCCGACGCGAAGTCGGCGCTGATCACGCTGGTCGAGCACGCGCTGATGGCCCGCCTGCGGTAGGTAGGGCGGCTACTGGGCCGCCCCTGGCGGTTGGTTGCCGACTGCGGGTTGTTTCGTGGCTGGTCGCGCGGTTCCCCGCGCCCCTTACAGGGCGCGGGGAACCGCTGCTTTCAAGGGGCGCGGGGCTGTGTCGATATGCGGCTCCGCCGCGTGGGCGCGGGCAACCACATCCGGGTCGCAGCCGACAAACATGCGTAAGGGCCCCCTCCAGATGGAGGGGGCCCTTACGTGAGGTTCAGCGCCAGCTGTGGGGCGCCCTGAAGCCCGGCTCGCGCTCAAGGCGGCGCCAGCCTGCCTTGAGGCGCCCGCGGTGGACCGGGGCAGCGGGTGCGGCGGCGGCGCGGGCCATCAGGATCGCCGTGATCGCGGCGACTTCCTCGGGCTCGGCGTGGCCCTTCTCGACGCGGATATCAGGCAGGTTCATGGGTCTCAGTCTCCGTGGATGAGGTTTCCGCGGGGGTACCGCGAAGGATCCGCTGGGTTACCGGGAGGACTACTGCGGCGGGTTGCCGTGCTTGCGGGAGGGCAGGTCGGCGTGCTTGGTGTGCAGCATCGCCAGGGAGCGGATCAGGATCTCGCGGGTTTCGGCGGGGTCGATGACGTCGTCCACCAGGCCGCGCTCGGCCGCGTAGTACGGGTGCATGAGCTCGGACTTGTACTCCTTGACCATGCGGGCCCGCATGGCGTCCGGGTCCTCGGCCTCGGCGATCTGCCGGCGGAAGATGACGTTGGCCGCGCCCTCCGCTCCCATCACCGCGATCTCGTTCGTCGGCCACGCGTAGGTGAGGTCGGCGCCGATGGACTGGCTGTCCATGACGATGTACGCGCCTCCGTAGGCCTTGCGGAGGATCAGCGAGATCCGCGGCACGGTCGCGTTGCAGTAGGCGTAGAGGAGCTTCGCGCCGTGGCGGATGATCCCGCCGTGCTCCTGGTCGACGCCCGGGAGGAACCCGGGCACGTCCAGGAACGTGATGATCGGGATGTTGAAAGCGTCGCACATCTGGACAAAGCGCGCGGCTTTCTCCGATGCCTCGATGTCCAGGACTCCGGCGAGCGACTGCGGCTGGTTGGCGACGATGCCCACCACCTGGCCGTCCAGGCGGGCCAGGGCGCAGATGATGTTGCGGGCCCAGCGCTCGTGCACCTCGAGGTAGTCGCCGTCGTCGACGAGCTCCTCGATGACCTTGGCCATGTCGTACGGGCGGTTGCCGTCCGCCGGGACCAGGTCCAGGAGCACGTCGGAACGCCGGTCCGCCGGGTCCGAGCACTCCACGCGCGGCGGGTTCTCGCGGTTGTTCTGCGGAAGCAGCGAGAGGAGGTAGCGCACCTCGTGGATGCACGTCTCCTCGTCGTCGTAGGCGAAGTGGGCCACGCCGGAGGTCTCGGCGTGGACGTCGGCGCCGCCGAGGCCGTTCTGGGTGATCTCCTCGCCCGTGACGGCCTTGACCACGTCGGGGCCGGTGATGAACATCTGCGAGGTGTCGCGGACCATGAACACGAAGTCGGTCAGGGCGGGGCTGTAGGCCGCGCCGCCCGCGCACGGGCCCAGCATCACGGAGATCTGCGGGATGACCCCGGAGGCCTTGGTGTTGCGCTGGAAGATGCCGCCGTAGCCGGCGAGCGCCGAGACGCCCTCCTGGATACGGGCGCCCGCGCCGTCGTTGAGGGACACCAGGGGCGCCCCGGCCGCGATGGCCATGTCCATGATCTTGTGGATCTTCGTGGCGTGGGCCTCGCCCAGCGCGCCGCCGAAGATGCGGAAGTCGTGGGCGTAGACGAAGACCGTCCGGCCCTCCACCGTGCCCCACCCGGTGATGACACCGTCGGTGTAGGGCTTCTTGGCCTCCAGGCCGAATCCCGTCGCCCGGTGCCGGCGCAGCTGCTCGACCTCGTTGAAGGAACCGGGGTCGAGGAGGAGCTCGATGCGCTCCCGCGCGGTCAGCTTGCCCTTGGCGTGCTGCGCCGCGGTCGCCTTCTCGCTGGGCCCGGCCAGTGCCTGCGCACGGATCTCGTGGAGTTCGGCCACACGCCCGCGCGCGTCGGTCGGCTCGCTCGGCGCATCATCCAAAACGGTCATGTAGCGACCATACGAAGTCCACCAAGAAAAGCGGGCCGTCGACTCCGTACAGTCTCCGGCCCGTTTTCCTGGTACCACTGAACAGAACCAACCGCCCGTGCAGCCGATCCGACTGCTCAGAGGGCCTGTGCGTTGTGGGGGTCACACAAAGCGGTCAGCCGAGAGACACCTCACAACGGTGGGTCGCGCATTCCGTCCCCGGAGTGACGCGGAGGCGCAGACGGCGGCCTGCCGCCAGGGTCTCGACGGACGGGTCCGCGCGGAGGACGCTCCGTACGGGGCGGTCCCAGGTGATCTCCAGGCTCCCACCGGTCCGCGGCGGCTCGCTCACGCAGAGCGTAGCGGTACGGCCCCGCACCCGTACCAGCACACTCGCGGGCGCGGTGGTCGCGAGGGGGCCCGCGGTGCCAGGGGACCAGAAGGTGGCGGCCGTCAGGCCCAGCGAGTCCACGTGGACCGCCTGGCGGCGGGCGTCGTTGGCGAGGACCGACAACCACCGGCGGTCGGCCGCGCGGGCGGCGACCTGGTGGCGGGACGCGCCCGGCATGAGGACGTAGGAGTACGTCGCATCCGCCGGGTCCGTGCCGTGGTCCAGCCAGAGGGTCTGCCAGTGCCGGGTGCGCCGTTCGGTCGAGCTGGTGCTGTTGATGTCGGACCAGGCGCCGGTGCGCTCCTCGCGAAGGGTGCGCGGCTCGTCGCCGGCCGGGAACACCCAGCCACCGTGGCCCTCCAGGTGGGCCCAGCCGCGCCGGAGGACGAACTCCTGCTCGCCGTGCTCCCCCAGGTTCCGGTTGTCGACCACCGTCTCGACGGGCACCCCGTCGGCGCAGGTGATGCCGGCGCCGAGGCAGATGACGGCGTCCGCGACGCAGAACCACGACTTGCGGGCCTGGAGCGTCGAGCCGAGGCCCCTGAGGTGCTGGCCGATCGCCGCGTACGTGCCGTCGGTGGTGCCGCCGACCCACCGTGCGGCAGGCTTGGGCTCGCCCCACTCCCCGCCCTCCCGGTCGGCGAGACGTCTGGTGGAGACGGTGGTGCCGGGCAGGCGGTACCAGTCGACGGTGGGCCAGAACCAGTCCGTGTACTGGCCGAGCTCGGCCCCCGACGGCCACCAGAGGGTCATTCCGGCGCCCGTGTGCCAGCCGCGCGGGTTCTCGCCGTTGCCGCACTCGTAGTGGGCGATCCGTTCGGAAGCCATGGCGATGGCCGCCACGAAGCCGGGGCGGCGGTGGACCGCGCGGTCCATGGCGGCGAAGAGGTGGTGGCCGACGGGGTCGGGCGCGGCCGGCACGGAGGACCGGGCGACCGCGTGCAGCCGGGCCAGGTCGGCGACCTGGAACTGGCGGGCGGTGAGGACGGGCGTCACCGTGTCCCGTTCGATCCAGCCCTTGACGCGCCCGTACCAGCGTTCGCGCTCGGCGGCACCGGCGCCCTCCGCCAGCAGGGCCATCGCCGCGATGAGCATCTGTCCGTGGTAGTGGTCGCCGCGCATCACGCGCGGCTCGTCGCCCTTGAGGAGCCCGCGGCTGATGGCGCGGCCGCTCACGACGTCCATGACCAGACCGTCGTGGATGAGGGGCGCGTAGGCACGCTCCACGCTGTCCAGGATGATCTGTCTGTTCGGGTCGGTCACCTCCCAGCTCGACCCGGCGAGCAGGGCGAAGAGCCGGCCGAGGCCGTCGAGCAGGACCTGCCCGTACGTTCCCGAGTACGCCACCCAGGTGTGCTGGACGAACGAGCCGTCCGCGTACAGCCCGTCCCCCTTCGTGACGTACGGGAACACCGGGGAAAGGCCGTCCCGTGCCAGCGCGATCTTCTCCGGGGCGCGGCCGAGGATGCCCCGCAGGGCGACGGAGCGGCAGAGGTCGACGCGGTTGGCGCCGGTGGATGTGCCCGAGTAGTCGCGGAGCATCGAGTCGGGGATGAAGTGGTCGACCGCCGCGCAGGCCGCGGCGCGTCGGTCGTCCGTCAGCTGCTCGTGGAGGGCGGCCACGATGTCCGTCAGGAGGCGGGGGCTGCCGATCTGCCACTCCCACCAGTTGCCGTAGCGGGTGGTGGAGGGGTTGTAGACCGTCTCGGAGAGGTGATCGAGCCCTCGTACGACGTCCGCCAGCAGCCTCTCGTCGCCGGTGAGCCCGGTGCCCCGCTGCAAGTACGCCTGGGTCATGGTCCACAGGCGGCTGTAGCTGCGGGTGATGCCGGAGGGCGGGTCGAAGGGGTGGCCCGGCCAGAGGGAGGTGGGCGTGGGCGCCATCGCGTCCCGGAAGGCGCGGGCGAGCTCGCCGGTCTCCCTCAGACGGGTCGCGTAGGGCTCGGCGGCCGGGTCGTAGCCGCTGCCCAGGGCGATGCCGAGCCAGCGGCGGCGGAGGGTGTCGTACTCGTCGTCACCGCCGGCGTCGGCGTTCGGGGCGGGGGAGGCGTGTCCGGGGGGCGTTCCGGTGGCGGTCGCCGCCGCCAGGGCGACGGCGAGCAGGAGGGTGCGTCGATGAAGGGTCATTCCCTCGCCTCTACCACCACGGGTGTCACGGGGGAACCGTGTGGGGGCCGTTCGGCCTCCGGCCTGGCGGCGGCCACCGTGCGGGGGCCTCCGGCCTGGGGGGGGCGGCCACCGTGCGGGGGCCTCCGGCCTGGGGGGCGGCCACCGTGCAGGGCCCTCGGGCCTACCGTGCCGGGCCTGCGGGTCCGTTCCTCGGCTGCGGCTGCGTCGTGGCTTGTCGCGCAGTTCCCCGTGCCCCTGAAGGGCCCACCCACCACGGCCCGCAGACCCGTTCCCCAGCCGCCGATACGTCGCGGCTCGTCGCACACCTCCCCGTGCCCCTGAAGGGCCCACCCACCACGGCCCGCAGACCCGTTCCCCAGCCGCCGATACGTCGCGGCTCGTCGCACACCTCCCCGTGCCCCTGAAGGGCCCACCCACCACGGCCCGCAGACCCGTTCCCCAGCCGCCGATACGTCGCGGCTCGTCGCGCACTTCCCCGCTTGCCCCCGGGGGGCGGGTCAGCCGAAGCGGTGCAGGAGGCGGCGGTACACCGCGGGGGCCACGCCGCGCACCCGGCCCGGGAGGACCAGCCAGGACGGTACGTAGACGTCGTCGCGACCGCGGCGGACGGCGTCCCAGACCGCGCCGGCGACCCGGCCGGGGGAGGTGGGCCGCGGGCGGGCCCGCTGGTAGGGGGTGCCGCGCCGTTCGAAGAAGGCCGTGTCCACCGGGCCCGGCACGACGTGTGTCACCCCCACGCCGGTCCCCCGCAACTCCTGTCGGAGCGCCTCGGCGAACGCGGCCACCGCGGCCTTGGCCGCCGAGTACACCGCCTCGTTGCGCACCCCCACGATCCCCGCGACCGAACCGATGAGCACCACGCGCCCCCGCCCTGCCGCCACCATGGCGGGAAGGACCTCCCGTACGAGGTGGAGCGTGGCGTTGAGGTCCACGGTCAGCACCCGGTGGATGGCTGTGTGGGGCATGGTGGTGAAGGGACCGGCCCAGCCGATGCCGGCCCCGGCGACGAGGAGGTCGATCCGGCCGGCCGCGCCCAGCGCGGACTCGGCCAGCAGCCGTGGGCCGTCCGGGGTGGCGAGGTCGCCGGGCAGGACGATGCCCGACGTCCCGGCGGCCGTCTTCTCCAGACCCCGCACGTCACGCCCGTTGAGGAGGACCTGCCAGCCGCCCTCGGCGAAACGCTTCGCCGTGGCGGCTCCGATGCCCGAGGACGCTCCGGTGACGAGAGCCACCCGCACGTCCCGGGACGGGACCGCCCGACGGTCCCGCGCGGACGGGCCGGTTCCCGCGCGCGGCGGTACGGCGGTGGCCGCCTGAGGGTCGTAGGTGGAGCCGGTGGGTGTCACGAGACGGTCTCCCTGCGCTGTCGGTCTGGTTCGGCGGTCGGCGGCTCGGTGTCGTGAGTTCCGGACGGCGGTGGCGGCGGAGGGCGCCGGAACCGGTACCCGGCGGCGCCCGGCACCGCGCGGGCGGTGTCCTGGCGGACGGAACAGCCCGAGAGCCCTCGAGAACCGTCAAGAGCCCATGAGACGCCATCCGGCGAACCCCCGATCAGGATCCCTGGAGACCGCGGCGAGACACCGTTCCATCGTCGGCACGCGCGCCGCACGCTCCCGGAGCCCCGTACCCGACGCGGCAAAACCACCCTTGCGCGCCGGGCGGTGCCGCCAGGCGGGCGTATGGGCGGTACACCGCTGCGGATTGCCGGGATACGAAGGGGACACTCCGCGTTCCGGGACCCTTTCGTCCCGGTTCGTTCCGCCGCACGTGCCGAGGTGACCATGCGTTTGCTGCTCGTCCACCCCAGCGCCCTGATGTACTCGGAGATCTTCCTGCGACTCGAGCCGCTGGGGCTGGAGCGCGTGGCGGGCGCCGCGCGCGACGCGGGTCACGAGGTGCGCGTGGTGGACCTGCAGGTGCTCGGCCGGGACCGGCTCACGAGCGAGCTGAGGGCCTTCCGGCCCGAGGCCCTCGGCATCTCCCTGAACTACCTGGCGAACATCCCTGAGGCGATCGACCTGGCCGGGGAGGTGAAGCAGGCGCTGCCGGGCTGCTTCGTCTTCTTCGGCGGCCACAGTGTCTCCTTCGTCGCCGAGGACGTGCTGGAGCAGGCCGGGGGCTCGGTGGACGCGGTGGTCCGCGGCGAGGGCGAGCCGGCGATCGGCCCGTTGCTTGAGGCGGTGCGCGACGGAGGGGTGGACGCCGTCCCCGGGGTCGTCACCGCGGCCGGGCGCGGCCCCGCGCCCCTGATGCTGCACGGCATCGACGACCCGCTCCCGGCCCGCGACCTGATGCGGGGCCGCCGCCGGTACTTCATCGGCGAGCTCGATCCGTGCGCCTCCATCGAGTTCACCCGCGGCTGCCCGTGGGACTGCTCGTTCTGCTCCGCGTGGACGTTCTACGGCCGCAGCTACCGCAAGGCGTCACCCGAGGCGGCGGCCGAGGACCTGGCGCGCGTCCGCGAGCCCAACGTGTTCATCGTCGACGACGTCGCCTTCATCCGGCCCGAGCACGGCAACGCCATCGCCGCCGAGGTGGAACGCCGCCGCATCCGCAAGCGGTACTACCTGGAGACCCGCAGCGACGTCCTGCTGCGCCACCCGGAGGTCTTCGAACGGTGGGCGCGGCTGGGGCTGCGGTACATGTTCCTCGGTATGGAGGCCATCGACGCCGAGGGTCTCGACCTCTACCGCAAGAGGGTCAGCCCCGACGAGAACTTCCGGGCGCTCCGGACGGCCCGCCGTCTGGGGATCAAGGTCGCCATCAACCTGATCGTCGACCCGTCGTGGGACGAGGAACGCTTCCGGGTCGTCCGCGAGTTCGCCCTGTCCGTACCGGAGATCGTCCACTTCACCGTGATGACGCCGTACCCCGGGACGGAGATCTGGCACACCGAGTCGCGCCGGCTCACCACCCGCGACTACCGCCTCTTCGACATCCAGCACGCGGTGGTGCCCACCACCCTGCCCCTCGAACGTTTCTACGAGGAGCTCGTCCGCACCCAGGCCGTGATCAACCGCAAGCACCTGGGGCTGCGGACCGCCTTCGGCGCGGCCCGTGTCCTCGGGCGCAACCTGCTGCACGGCCAGACCAACTTCGCCCGCATGCTGTGGAAGTTCAACCAGGTCTACAACCCGCGCCGCCAGCTCGCCGACCACGCCATGCCCGTCCGCTACGAGCTGCCCCTGCCCCGGCCCGTCGATGTCGGTGACCGGCGCCGGCTGTACGTCCACACGCGGGAAGGGACACAGGCCGCCGACCGGGCGAAGACCGCCGAATAGCGTGCCCGTCGCCGTCCTGGCGTCCCTCGCCGCAGGTGTCTGCTTCGCCGTGGCCGGGGTGCTCCAGCAGCGGGCGGCGAGCGCGCGTCCGGACGAGGAGACGCTCTCGCCCCGGCTGCTGGGCCATCTGGTGCGGGACCGGACCTGGCGTCACGGCATCGGGCTGGCCGTGCTCGCCTACGGCTTCCAGTCCCTGGCGCTGGCGTTCGGCCCGCTCAGTCTGGTGCAGCCGCTGCTCGTCACCGAGCTGGTCTTCGCCGTCCCGCTCTCGGCGCGGCTGTACCGGATGCGGCTGGGGCGGCGGGAGTGGTTCGGCACGCTCGCCGTGACCGTCGGTCTGGGGCTGGCGCTGGCCTCGGCCCGCCCGCGCGGAGGGCACCCGGGTGCGGCGGAGCCGTTCGCCTGGCTGCTGATCCTGGGCGCGACCGGTGCGCTGGTCTGCGGTGCGCTGGCGCTCTCGCTGCTGCTGTCCGGGCCGTGGCGGGCGTCGGTGGTGGCGCTGGCCGGTGGCGCGGTCATGGGGACGCAGTCCGTGCTGCTGGCCGCGACGGTCGGGCGGCTGCGGGGAGGGCTGGACGCGGTGTTCTCCGCCTGGCAGACGTACGCGCTCGTGGGCGCGAGTCTGGTGGGTCTGCTGCTCATTCAGAGTGCCTTTCAGCAGGGGCCGCTGGCGGCGAGTCTGACCGTCATCGACGCGACGGAGCCGGTGGTGGCGGTGGTCGTGGGCACGGTGGTGTTCGGCGAGGTGGTGCGTGCCGGGTGGCCCGTCTCCCTGGCCACCGGGGTGGGGCTGGCGCTGGTGGTGGCCGGGATCGTGAGCCTGGACTCGTCTCCGGTGATCGGTGCGTTGTGGAGGGGTGGGGTGGGTGACGGTGACGGGTGACGTGGGTGCCGTCCGTGGCGGGTGGCGGGGTGCGGTCCGTGGCGGGTGACGTCGGTGGCGTCCATGGCAGGTGACGTGGGTGCCGTCCATGGCAGGTGACGTGGGTGCCGTCCATAGCAGGTGACGTCGGTGGCGTCCATGGCAGGTGACGTGGGTGCCGTCCATGGCAGGTGACGTGGGTGCCGTCCATGGCAGGTGACGTCGGTGGCGTCCATAGCAGGTGACGTGGGTGCCGTCCATGGCAGGTGACGTCGGTGGCGTCCATGGCAGGTGACGTCGGTGGCGTCCATGGCAGGTGACGTCGGTGGCGTCCATGGCAGGTGACGTCGGTGGCGTCCATGGCAGGTGACGTCGGT